>PNKK01000052.1 GCA_013822395.1 Anaerolinea sp.
TGCGAGAACTTCACCGGCGGATCGCCCCGCCGGACGCTGTCCGAGAACGCGTCGTGGTCGAACGTGAGGGCGACGGTGAGCCGCGGGGTTTCCATGGTCCGCGATGGTACGCCGGCCAGCTCAGCCGACCTGATCGAGGAATGCGGCAAGCGGCGTGAGGTCGTGCTCCCAGAAGATGTAGACGCCCCGCTCCTGCGCTGCGAGAACGTTCACGGGGCGGAAGACGCCGCCCAGCACGGCGGCTGTGTAGGCCTGGGCGGCGAAGCCCTTCTCCCAGGTGTCGCGCTTGTTCACGGTCTCATGGTTCAGCCGCTTGTACGAATTCACAGCGGAGCCGGACACCTTACACTCGATCAGCAGATAGCGGCCGTTCCTGAGCCCGACGGGCACGTCCGACTTCTGACCGAATACCATTGACTCCGGGCAGAAGAGGCCCGCCGGCAGGTCGGCGAACGAATCGATCCGCCGCCGCTTGACCTGCGTGTATCGGTTCTGCTCGAGGATGTCGGCGACCGCCTTCTCCTGACGCTTCGCCCACATGTTCCGAAGGACCGTCGTTGCACGCTGCGCCGCAATCATCGATGCCGTCGAGTCGATCGCTGCGCGCCGCTCGCCGTCAGTCGGGCGACGTTGCGGCGTCTCGAACAGCCACGGGAACCGGTCAGGGTCCAGCCCGGCGCCGATGACCGCGGTCCGAGCAGCCATGGCCTTTGGTGTCATCGACGACTCGCCGTGGCCGGAGACCGTTGCGAGGTCCGCGGCCGAGATGGGCGGGGCGTCCAGGTAGCGGGCTGCATCGAGCAGGGTCTTCCGTGCTTGAAGCACATTCCCGAAGTCGAACAAATCGTCGCTGGCGTCCAACAGCTCCCGAACTTCGTGCCGCGCCTCGGCGACTGCGATCCTGTACACATCGCGGCCCTCGGCGGGTCGTCGCTGGGCGTACAGTTCGCGTGCGATTGCCGTCTCTGCCTCGATCTCGCCGATCGTCCACTTGATAGGCTCGGGAAACCGTTTCACGCCCCAACCCGCCCCTCGAGGGCCGGGATGGGCAGCGCCTCCATCTCGCGTGGCTCGAACTTCTCGAGGCCGCCATGGTACGTCCGTCCGGCGCCCGCGAACCCGGCACGTCCGGCATTCAGGGCATCCACCAGCGCTTGAACCTGCTCGTCATTCAGTGGCTCCTTCGGGTAGATCCCGTGGCCGATGTTGAGGAGGGCGAGGCCGTCCGGGTTCAGCGCGAACCTGGGTGCCTGACGCGCCATGTAGGACGCCACGATTGGCGCAGGCGTCCCGATGCCGACGCGCCACCACGGTCTGCGGTGGGTCGTGATGTACCGCTGGTTCACCGCGGCGGCTTCGCCCTCCGCGAGGTACGCGTCCACGTCGGGGTGCCCCGAGCGGTCGAAGTCGGCGGGGAGGTCGAGGACAACCCGGAGATCCGGCGTGTCGCGGATCACGCCGCCCGAAGTCAGGATCTGGGAGGCCTGTGTGATCGCCGGCTTCACCCAGGCCGAGAGGCCGCGCCTGGTGGCGTCAGCGCGAGTCATCAGGAAGAACTCGTTGCCGCCGGTGACGAAGCCACGGTGGACGCGGGCGATGTCGCCGAGGACCTGGCCGTTGTGAGCCTCACGCGGCGTCTCCTTGAACATGTGCGACCAGCGCTTCTGCCCGGCCATCACGGCTGCCGGCACGAGCTTGCCGGCCTCGAGACGCCCAAGGTCCTCAGGCTCGTCCACGAGCTGGACCGCGACGTCGCGAGGGCCCAGGCCCAGCTCAAAGCAGGTGATCAGCGCGGTCGTCATCGCGTCCTCGAACGGGACCGCCCTCGGATCGACGAGGTCGAGGGCGCGACCACCCATCCCGTTCGTGAACAGGTTGCGAACGATGGACCCGTAGCCGACGTCGAGCCACTCGGCGCTCGTGACGAAGCAGCCAACGTCGCCCGGCTTGCCGTGGATGACCGTCGCCAGGAAGAACAGCGCATGGAGGCCGGCGAGCCCGCTGATCGGGTAGCCGACCCTCGCGGCCGCCGTGGCGGCCCATGCCTTGGTGTCCGGCCCCAGCTCGTGGTGCCGGACGTAGGGAGGATTGCCGACCCAGGCGGTCCTCCCGGCGTGGTGAGGGAGCCGCGCCGTAAGGTAGTCGCCACAGATCACGCGCGCGTCCTTCGCACCGAGGACCGAAAGTGCTGCGCGCGTCATGAGGGTCGCGAGCGGATCGCGATCGATCGCGATGATCTTGATCGCGGGGTCTCGACGCGCCGCGTCGGCAGAGAATCGGCCGGAACCACACCCGGGATCCACCAAGCGCGTGGGGTTCGATGCCCGTGCCCAGTCGATCATCGGGGTCACGATCGTCGACGGGGTCCAGAACTGGCCCCGGGCGCGCCGAGCCACGGGGGTCCGCAACGCACCGAAGACGTGACCCAGGGGATCCTCGCCACGGCGGAGCCGCGCTCGAGCCTCATTGGCGGCTGCTGCATCTACCGGCGAGGTGCGCGCCCGGTGGATCAGCGCCGTTTCCTCGGCCGCAAGCGGGCCGCCTGCGCCTTCGGCCCCGAGGTCGAGGGCGAGGCGAGCCAGCGCGAGCTCGCTGTCGATCTTCAGCGTCGGCACCGGATCCACCTCTTCATGATGCACGGGCTCGCCGTCTGACGAAAGGCGCGGGCGGATCATCCGCGGGCGGTGTGTCAGGTCGACCGTCACGCGTTCTGGATCGGTGTGTTGTTCAGGGCACCCAATTCGAGCTGGCGCCTGCCCAGCTCGCTACCGCAAGCCGACCGGTCGCTGGGTTCCCCGTATCCTTGGCCCCTGCATGGCCACCAAGACCGACTACTACTCGACCCTCGGCGTCCCCCGGGGCGCCTCGGACGCGGAGATCAAGAAGGCGTTCCGGAAGCTCGCCCAGCAGTGGCACCCGGACGTCAACAAGGACGCCGCGGCCCACGACCGGTTCAAGGAGATCAACGAGGCGTACCAGGTCCTGTCCGACCCGGAGCGCCGGCAGCGCTACGACATGTTCGGGAGCGCGGGCGTCGAGGGCGATCCGGGGCTCGGCGGGTTCGGTGGCTTCGCCGACATCTTCGACGCCTTTTTCGGCGGCGCGGCCGGCACCGCCGGTGGGCGACGCGGCCGACCGTCCGCCGGCTCGGATCTCCGGTACGACCTCCGGATCACCTTCACCGAGGCGGTCCTGGGAACGGAGAAGGAGATCGAGTTCCCGGTCCTCGGCCGGTGCGAGACGTGCTTCGGAACCGGTGCCCGGCCTGGGACCGATGCCGTCACCTGTCCCCAGTGCAACGGCCGCGGCGAGGTCCGATCCGTCCGCCAGACGATGCTCGGCCAGATGGTCAACGTCACGACCTGTCCGCGCTGCCATGGCGACGGCAGGATCGTCGAGACGCCGTGCGAGACCTGCCGCGGCGACGGGCGAACGGAGCGCCGGCGAACGCTCCGGGTCACGATCCCGGCCGGGATCGACGAGGGCCACCAGATCCGCCTGTCGAACGAGGGCGAGGTCGGACCGCGCGGCGGGCCGGCCGGCAGCCTGTACGTGGCCGTCCACGTGACGCCGCATCCGGCACTGAAGCGCGAGGGGACCGAGCTGATCTACGACACGATCGTCGGCATCGCCCAGGCGGCGCTCGGGACGAAGATCCTCGTCCCGACGGTCGAGGGCGAGGAAGAGGTCGAGATCAAGCCCGGCACCCAGCCTGGGACGCAGATCCGGCTCCGCGGCCGCGGCGTGCCCCACCTCCGGCGGCAGGGGGTGCGCGGCGACCTCCACGTGATCGTCGAGGTCGCGGTTCCGACGCGGCTCTCGAAGGCGGAGCGGGAGGCTCTCCACGCGTACGCGGAGGCGGCCGGCGAGATCGTCGCGGAGGGCGGGGGCGGGATCCTCGATCGGGTTCGTGACGCGCTCGGCTGAGGCCGGCAGGCCCTCGGCGGCGAAGCCGGGGGCCGGCGGTGCATCGGCGGCGAAGCCGGGCGTCCTCGGGCACGACGTCCTCGCGCAGGGCACCGGTGGCAAGACGGCCTGGCTGGAGCTCGCGGTCGAGGCCGACGTCGAGGCCGTCGAGGCCGTCAGCGAGATCCTGGGGAGGTTCGCGCCGGGCGGGTCGAGCGTCGAGCCCGCATTTGAGCTCGTCGACGAAGGGCTGGGGGCGCGGGTGGACCCCACTCGACCCGCGATCGTCCGGGCCTACCTCCCCGCTCGGGATGCCGCGTCGGCGCACCGTGTCGCCCTCGAGGCCGAGGCCGCGCTCGGGCATCTCCAGGCGTTCGGCCTGCGCCCGATCGGTGAGCTTCGCACCCGCCTCGTCGACGAGGCCGACTGGGCCGATGCCTGGAAGGCGCACTTCCCGGTCATGCGGATCGGGCGACGGCTCGTGATCCGCCCGACCTGGCGGCGCCATCGGGCCGCTCCCGACGACGTCGTCATCGCCCTCGATCCCGGGATGGCGTTCGGGACCGGGCTCCATCCCACGACCCGGCTGTGTCTTGCCACGATCGAGGACGCGGCGGACCGCGGCGACCTCGATCGCGCGCGCGTCCTCGACGTGGGTTGCGGCTCGGGGATCCTGGCGATCGCCGCGGCGCGCCTGGGCGCGGAGAGCGTGCTGGGCGTCGACACCGACCCGATCGCGATCGAGGCGACGGCGGCGAACGTCCGCCGCAACCGTCTGGCGCGGCGAATTCTGGCGCGGGCCGGCTCGCTGCCGAGCGGCGAGCGTCTCTTCGACATCGTCCTCGCGAACCTGATCGCGTCCGTGCTCATGACGCTCGCCGGGCCGCTCCGGGACGAGCTCCGCCCGGGCGGCCTCCTGGTTGCATCTGGGATCTTCGCGGATCGCGAAACCGAGGTCGCCGATGCCCTCCGGGCCGTCGGACTGGCCGTCGTCGAGCGGGCGACGGAAGGGGACTGGGTGGCGCTGACCGCCCGGAGGCCGGCCTGAACGGCCCCGTTGACCGTTGCCTGTCCATCCGAGCGACCGCCCATACAATCAGTCCGATGCCGTCATCGCTCGTTCCAATTCTCATGGCCATCCATATCGGGCTCGCCGTGAGTCTCTTCCTCCCGTCCATCCTGCTGCCGTTCGCCCTTCGGGCGCGGCGCGCGCCGGTGGAGTCGGCCAGCCCGGCCGTGCGCCTTCTGCTCGCGATGCAGTCGAAGGGGACGGTCGTCATCGGCCTCGGCCTCGCGCTCACCGGGATCGGGCTCCTGTCCGCCCTGGGCGCGTCGCTGCTGGCCCAGCCGTGGCTCCTCGTCGCGCTGACGATCTACGCGCTGAACCTCGTCCTGGCCTTCTTCATCCAGCGCCCGAACCTGCGGCCGCTCCTTGGCATCCGGGCGGGCACGGACGACCGGGTCTGGGCGGCACGCGCTCGCCGGCATCGGTACGTTTCGTACGTGATGGCCGGGCTCGTCGGGACGATCGGGTTCCTGATGAGTGCGAAGCCGCAGCTCTGGTGAGCCGATGACCCGCGATCGCGTCGCCGACTGCCCCTTCTGCCGGATCGTGGCCGGCGAGATCCCGTCGACGAAGGTCCACGAGGACGACGCCGTTCTCGCGATCCGGGATATCGCGCCGCGCGCTCCCACGCACATCCTCCTCATGTCGAAGGATCACATCGCGTCCGCGGCCGACCTCACCGTCGAGGACGGTGAGCTCCTCGGCCGGATCTTCGCGTCAGCCGCGGGCATCGCCCGTGCCGAGGGCATCGCCGACCGCGGCTATCGGGTGGTGGCGAACGTGGGGGCGTGGGGTGGCCAGACCGTTGACCACCTGCATTTCCACCTCATGGGTGGCCGGGCCTTCAACTGGCCTCCGGGATGACGGACTCCTGGCCGCCGAGGGCCCCGGACGAGCATGCGGGCGGGCCCGCCCCGAGGCCGCCCGTCGGAAAGCCGCCCGCGGACGCGTTCCCTGAAGTCCCATCCACCGTCGACACCATCATGAACGACGGCCGCTCGTCCCCGAACCGCCGGGCCCTGGCGATCGCGGCTGCCGTGGTCCTGGTCCTGCTCGTCGTTGCCGCGCTCGTCGGTGGCGGCGCGACCCCACCGGGCGCCGCGACGTTCCCGCCCGTCGGTGCCACTGCCGGGCCGGCGGGAGCGGCCGCGGCCGCGACCCGTGTCGACGTCGCCCGGGCCCTTTCCGCCCGAGGTCTCCAGTCGGAGGACGCGTCGCGCCCATACCGGCCCGCCGAGGCCCCCGCCTTCGCGACCGCGCCGCGCGTCGTCCTCCGGGCGATCCTGCCGGACGACCCAGACCGGGGCCTGATCGTGATCTACGAGCTCTCGAGCCCGATGGCCGCGGCCGCGGCCGCGGAGGAGCAGGCCGCCTACATCGCGAGCGGTGTTGGGCGCGTCCAGTTCCCGCCGGATTCGAAGTTCGTCATCCGCGTCGTCGGCTCGACCGCGGTCTTCTTCACCTGGTCGCAGGCGAACGCCCCGGACCCGCGAACCGCGACCGTCGCCATCGCCCTCGAGTCGCTCGGCCTGGGAGTCCCGGTCCCGAACTGACCGAGCTTCACCGACCGGCGTCCTCGGCCACCGGGAGCGGTGTCTCGACGGTGGCCCAGGCGCGCACACGATCCCGCTTCACCTTGAGCGTGTGCGTCCGCGGAAAGTCCTGGTCCGGCCAGAGTCGCCAGCCGGCGATCCGCTGGTTCGGCCCGAGCGTGGAGTTCGCTGCCTTGACGGCGGCATCGATGCGCCCCCGAACCTCGACCGCGTCATCGACCAGGCCGCCTGCCCGCCCGCCGGGCAGGTCCCCGCCCTGCGGCAGCCCATGGGTGCCGGGGGCGAGGACGATCGCCTCGATCCGCCCGGGGCTCGTCTCGAGGACCACGGAATCGCGAATGCCCGCGATCCGGAGCGCGTTCTCGACGTCCTCGGGATACACGTTGAACCCGTTCGGCAGGACGATGATGTCCTTCTTCCGGCCGGACAGGATGAGCCGGCCGCCCTCGTCGAGATGGCCGATGTCACCGGTCCGGTACCAGCCGTCCGGCGTGAAAGCCTCGGCCGTCTTGTCCGGCTGGTTCCAGTAGCCGTGAAAGAGGGTGGGACCCTGGAACTGGACCTCGCCGTCCTCGGCGATCCGGAGGCTGATCCCCTCGGGCGGCCGGCCGACCGTCCCCTTGACGTGGTCGTCCAACGTCGTGCAGGTGCCCGTGCCCGTCTCGGTGGACCCGTAGCCCTGGAGCACGGTGACCCCGAGGTCCTCCCACGCCTGCTGGAGCGCCGGAGGCAGGAACGCCCCGGCCGACACGAAGAGGCGGAAGTGGCCGCCGAGCTGAGCGTGGACGGCCGCGAACACGCGCCGCCGCGCCCAGGCCGGCAGGTGTCGGGCGATCGCCCGCAGACGGATGAACGACGCCATCCGGCCGCGTCGCTCGACCTCGCGCTCGATCGCGCTCCAGAAGAGATCGAGCACCTGGGGCACGACGATCAGCGAGGTCACCCGATGCTCGCGCAGGGCGTCGAAGATCACCCGCGGGTTCCGGCTCCGAGCGTAGACGATGTCCGCCCCGACCGACAGCGCGTAGAACAGCCCGACGGCCTGTTCGAGTAGGTGGCTGAGCGGCAGGAGCGAGACGATCCGGTGCTCCATCCGGGGCACGATCTTGTGGAACGTCAGGATCGACGCGGTGACGTTGTCGTGGCCGAGCATCACGCCCTTCGGCATGCCGGTGGTGCCGGAGGTGAAGATGAGCTCCCAGATGTCGGTCGGAGCAGGCCGCTCCCACGCCGCGACCCGGGCCTCCCAGTCGGCGGGGAACGTGGCGTCCGGATCGGCGGTGAGCGCGTCGACGGTCATCGTGGGGAAGGCTTCCAGGTGGGCTTCGCGCGGGTCCGGGGCATCGCGACCGGTCCCGAGGATGAGGTGCCGGGCATCGGAGGCCGTGACGATCCCCTCGACGGCGTCCATGGACATCCGCAGGTCGAGCGGGACGAGGATGAGACGCACCCGCATCGCCCCGAAGTAGGTGGCCGCGAGCTCGGGGGCGGACGGGGCCCAGGTGAGGACGCGATCGCCAGGGTTCAGGCCCAGCACCCGCAGCCGCCAGGCCGCGATCCGGGTCCGCCGGTCCAGCTCGCGGTAGGTCCACGAGCGGGTCGTGCCGTCGTCCCGGCGCACTCCGAGCGCCGGCCGGTCACCGAATCGGGCTACGGCCTCGTCGAGCAGGTCGAGCAGCGTGTCCATCGGTTGTCTGTCCTCCACGTCGTAGCCTACGACGCGGCGAGGGTGATGCTGTCACGCAATGTTTGAGCCGTCGTAGGCAAGGCCGTCGGGCGAGGCTGCCGGCCAAGCCGCTCGCGAGGCTGGCCGTCCACATCGCGAGGCTGCCGGCTTGACAGACATGGCCAATACGGGCTAGATATGGCCATGAAGCGCGTTGGCGTGGCAGAGCTGAAGGATCAGCTCTCGAGCTACCTCCGAGCGGCGGAGAGCGGGGTCGAGGTCGAAGTCACGGTTCGCGACCGGCCGATCGCGCGCATCGTCCCGGTTCGTGTCGGGCCTCGGGTCGTCATTCAGCCGGCCAGAACGCCCTTCGCAGCCATCCGCGCGCGCACCTACCCAGCGGCGGGCTGGGCGATCGGGTCGACCGACCTGCTGCTCGAGGAACGTCAGGGGCGTTGAACGCGTACATTGACTCGTCGGTGCTGCTGCGGATCATCCTGGGTGAGCCGGAGCCGCTGACCTCGTGGGGCAGCATCGACCTCGCCGTATCGAGCGAGCTCGTCCGCCTCGAATGCCTGCGGACGATTGATCGGGCCCGCATCCAGCTTCAGCTCACCGACGCGGCCGTGTCGCGTCAGCGGGCCGACCTCCTCGAGGCGCTCGACAGCATCAGCCTGATCCCGCTCACGACCCCCGTCCTGGAGCGCGCCGCCGAGCCATTTCCGACCTTGATCGGATCGCTCGACGCGCTGCACCTCGCCAGCGCGCTCCTGGTGCGCGGACAGTACGAGGACCTGCTGTTTGCCACCCATGATCACGCACTCGGAGTCGCCGCTCGGGCCATGGGTCTCCGGGTGGATGGCGCCTGACGGCGGCTGCTCCCGGCGCCCGGCTACGGGGGTTCCCCGGTTCTCGGCGGCGCCGCCATTCCGATGCCGATGCCGAGGATGAGGAGTCCCACCCCGACACCCACCCACGAGAAGAGTGTCGGCTGCGCGCAGGATGGGTCAAGGGTGCATCGGATCGCGGCCGGGCCGACCAGGACAAGCAGGCCCGCGCCGGCTCCCATGAACCCGCCCGATCCGGCTGCCAGCTTCGAGGGTCCTCGCAGCGCCCACCACCACGTGATGCCGGCCGGCACGAGCGCCAGCGGGCCCGCGAGCACGACGGCTGCGCCGCTCACGCACCCGACCGCGAATCCCTGGAGCCACCGCCGTCGCATCGTCGGGCAGCGTACTCCCGGGCGGCCACCATCCACGCAATCGTGGCGTACGCCAGTCCTGCCATCATCGAGGCACCGACGCCCTGCGCCGGGTCGAGCCCACGCTGCCATCAACAGGGGCGAGCCCAGCCCGTGGTGACATCGCTGCCCATCGACACCTGCCCATCAACACACCTGCCCGTGGTGTGTTTGACCCACCGCACGGCCTGTGCGACACTCCGGCGGCTCTGCGGGCGGCGCGTCACCCCGACGTCGTGCGCCCCGGGCTCGCGCCGGTGCCGTTGGGTTACGAGGCCGGGATCGCGCAGACGAGATGCAGCCCGAGGAGGTGAATCCGGAGTTGGCAGAAGTCCGAGTTGGCGAGAACGAGACGTTCGAGAGCGCCCTTCGCCGCTTCAACAAGAAGATCCAGCAGTCGGGCATCCTCGCCGAGGCTCGCCGTCGCGAGCACTACGAGAAGCCGAGTGTGAAGCGCAAGCGCAAGGAAGCCAAGCGCAAGAAGAACGCCCGAACGCCGCAGGGCTGATCGGCCGGACGGCCGGGACCGTCCGAACGCGAGCGCCGGCTCGTCGCCGCAGGAGACGACGAGAGGGCCGCTGACCGCACCGACGACCCGCGACCACCGTCCGCCGCCGACGCCCAAGGGCGTTCCCGCCCGAGGTGCCATCAACCGGTGACGCTCCGAGATCGGCTCCGCGCCGAGGTGACCGCCGCGATGCGGTCGGGTGATGTGCTGCGCCGCGATACCCTGCGAATGGCCGAGAACGCCATCTACAACGCCGAGAAGCGCGATCGGCGCGCGTACGCGGAGGACGAGATCGTGGCCATCCTGGCGAAGGAGGTCAAGACGCGCCGCGAGAGCGTGGATGCCTTCGAGACGGGCGGCCGTCCCGACCTCGCAGCCAAAGAGCAGGCCGAGATCGCCATCCTTTCCGAGCTCCTCCCGCAGGCACTCACGGAGCAGGAGCTCGCCGCCCTCGTCGCCGAGGCGATCGTGGAGACCGGCGCCGCCTCGGCCCGTGACATGGGCAAGGTCATGGGCTGGCTCTCGCCGCGGACCCGTGGCCGGGCGGACGGCCGGGTCCTGAGTGGGCTCGTGGCGAGCGCGCTCGCGCGTGCAGACCTGGCCGGTCACGAGACGACCGGCCACCAAGCCGGCCGCCCACGCGGGGCTGCGGAGCGCTGACGTGCTCGCACACCGGGGAGCCGAGGCCGTCCGCCTGACGAGGCGCGAGGCCGGCCGGCTCGGTTTCGCGGCCGCGGCGCTCGTGGTCGCGATGACCGCGATCCTCGGCGCCGACTTCGCGCCCGAGCGGGTGGATCTCCAGGTCGGCGACCTGGTCCCGAGCGACATCGTCGCGCCGCGCGCGCTCACCTACGAGAACGAGGTCCTCACCGCCCAGGCTCGGAAGGCGGCCGCGGACGCGGTCACACCCCAGTACGACTTCACGTCCGAGCGCGCGATCACCATCGCCACGGCGCAGGTGCATGCATTCGAGACCGGCACGAGCCTCCTCGACACGGCGCTCGATCCGGCAACGACCGACGTCCAGCGCGGGTTGATCCTCGATCGCGTCGCCGGCGACCTGTCCACGACCTCCGCCGACACGCTCCACGCCCTCGACAGCGCGCGCTGGCTCTCCATCCGGACCGAGGCCATTCGAGTCCTCGACAGCATCGAGCGGACCGAGCTCCGCGACACCGAGGTCGCGATCGCGCAGTCCCGCCTCTCCGAGCAGATGGCCGGCGGCCTGTCCGAGGCCGAGCGGATGCTGGCGGCCGAGCTCATTGCCCCGTACGTCGTCGCGAACAGCTCGTTCAGCGCGGAGATGACCCAGCAGGAGAGGGACCGTCGGGCCGCGGCGGTGGCGCCGGTGGTGGAGGAGGTTCTCCAGGGTGAGGTCATCGTGCGCGGCGGCACCAAGCTGACCGAGGTCGATGCCGCGCGGATCGCGGCCTTCGGGCTGAACGACGCCGCACCTGACCTCGCCGGCCTCGCCGGCTGGTTCGTCCTGAGCGCCCTCCTTGTAACGCTCCTGCTCGGCTGGATCTGGCGGTTCCGGCGCGGGTTCTGGCATCGGAACAACGTCCTGATCCTGATCAGTCTCCTGCTGCTCTTCGCGACGATCGCGCTGAAGCTGACCGCCGGGCGTGCTGCGCTGCCGTTCGTGATGCCGCTCGCGTCGATCCCGATCCTCCTCGCCGTGCTGCTCGACGCGGAGGTGGCGATCGTCGTGACGGCGATCCTTGCCGTCGTGGCCGGCGCGGTGAACGGGCCGTCGCTCGAGATCTCGACATATGTCTTCCTCGGGGGGCTCGCCGGCGTCCTTGCGATTCGTCGCGGCGACCGCCTCCAGACGTTTCTCCAGGCGGGCGCTGTCGTCTTCGTCGTCCAGGCACTCGTCGTGGCGGCGTTCTCGCTCCTCGGCGAGCGGGACCTGACCGGAATCATCCAGCTGTGGGGTGCATCGGCGGTGTCGGCGGGCGGCGCGGCCGTGGCCGCGGTCGGCACATTCGCGGTCCTCGGCAACGTGTTCGGGATCCTGACGGTCTTCCAGCTCCTCGAGCTCGCGAACCCGTCTCAGCCGCTCCTGCGCCGGCTGCTCATTGAGACGCCGGGCACGTACCACCACTCGCTGATGGTCGGAAACCTCGCGGAGCGCGCGGCGGAGGCGATCGGCGCCGACCCGCTCCTCACTCGAGTGGCGGCCTACTACCACGACACCGGCAAGCTTGTGAATCCGGGCGCGTTCATCGAGAACCAGGGGGGCGGCGAGAACGTCCATGACCAGCTGGAGCCGGAGGATTCGGCGCAGATCCTGAAGCAGCACGTCGCGGACGGGATCGACATCGCCTACGAGGCGCGTCTGCCAAAGGCGCTCATCGCGTTCATCCCGCAGCACCATGGGACGGCGATGATCAGTTATTTCTACGCCAAGGCCCGCCAGGCGGCAGCAGCGCCGTTCGGCGGACTCGCCACCGAGGAGGGCCGGAGGGCGGCCGACACCGTCGACCCGCGTCGGTTCAGGCATGCCGGGCCGAAGCCCCAGTCCCGCGAGGCGGCGCTGATCATGCTCGCCGACGGGGTCGAGGCCTCCGTCCGGTCCCTATCGTCGCGGGACGAGCCGGCCATCCGCGCGATGGTCGCCCGGATCATCGCCGAGCGGATGGATGACCGGCAGTTCGACGAGTGCGACCTCACGCTCCGGGATATCGATATGATCGAAGGGGCGTTCGTCGAGCAGCTCCTCGGGATGTACCACCAGCGTGTTGCCTACCCGCAGAGCAAGATCGTCGAGCTCGAGGTGCGGCGGGCGGCCGCGGGGGGCGGTGGGTCCGCCGGGGAGGGCGCTCCCTCCGGGCTCGGCCGGCCCGATCCACCGACGGGCGGCAGGTGACCCGGGGCCACGTTCTCGATGGCTGGCGGATCGACATCACGGTCCGCCCCGGCGTCCCGCGGGTGATGTCGGGGATTGCCGCCGCGCGCGTTGTCGCGGCGGCGCTGGCGGCCGCCGGAGCCCCAAAGCCGGCCACGCTGTCGGTGATCCTCACCGACGACGCCGAGCTCGCCGAACTGAACGAGGCGCACCTCGGCCACGAAGGTCCGACCGACGTCCTGTCGTTCCCGCTCGCCCCGCCGGGGGCCTATCCGCCGCATTTGGGATCGGAGACGCGGGACGGTCCCGTGGCCGCCGCAGCCGACGCGATGGCCGGCGCTCCCCCCGTGCCCTTCGTGCTGCCGCCCCGGACCCGCCCCCACCTCGGCGACATCGCGATCTCGGTGGAGCGGGCGATCGCCCAGGCTTCGGATGGCCGCGGCGGTCAGACCGGCGATGTCCGCTGGTCCGCGTCGCAGGAGCTCCGGCTGCTTCTTGTGCACGGCGCCCTCCACGTCTGCGGCTGGGATCACGCCGAGCCGCCCGAGGAGGCCGCGATGCGCGCCCTTGAGCGGCGGGTCCTGGGAGGGTCCACGGCGTAGCGGTGTTGCCGATTCGGTGCCCCACCCGCGTCGTGGCGCGAGCGACCTTCTTCTCATCTCGACACCGGGTGACGACTCGACCCGGGGTGGAGCCGTGCTGGGTCGTCTGAGGGCCGATCGACGGCGAGCCACGCACGGAACCTGCTCGAACACGACACCCTGGCCGCGTCGCCCGCGTCCAATCGACACGTGGTGTCGGACTGAGAAGCACCCGGTCGAGGTCCAGGCCGGTCTGAACGCCCCGGCCGGGTACCATCAGCCCAGTCGTGCCCTCGAAGATCGTCGTCGGGCTGGGGAACCCCGGCCAGCAGTACGCGCAGACCCGTCACAACATCGGCTGGATGGTCGTGGACCGCCTGGCGGACCGTGCCGGGTGGGCCGGCCGTGCCCGGAACAAGGATGCCGCGGCGACCGTGGGCGGCCGGTTCAAGGGCCTCGACCTCGTCCTCGTGAAGCCGATGACGTTCATGAACGAATCGGGGATCGCGGTCCGGAAGATCCTCGCCCGC
>PNKK01000053.1 GCA_013822395.1 Anaerolinea sp.
CCCGCGGGAGGCATCGAGAGAGCCCACCGGAGCCGGCAGGATCGTCTGCTAGACTCGCCGCGCGCGGCAGGCACCGCGCTGGAGGAGGACGAGGAGTGACGATCACCGTGCCGAGGCTGGACCGTCTGCCGGTGCAGGAGCGCGGCATCACGATCGCCGACTTCCTCGTGCCGATCCGCGTCTCCGAGGGGATCGGGGTCCGTGTCCGGCACCTCGCGCTCATCCTCGCCGGGACGCTCCTCATCGCCCTCGCGGCCCAGGTCCGCTTCCACCTCCCGAACAACCCAATCCCGGTCACCGGCCAGACGTTCGCCGTGCTCCTCGCCGGCGGCGCGCTCGGCTTCCGACGCGGGATCGCGTCGACGATGCTCTACCTGCTGCTCGGCCTTGTGGGCCTGCCGGTCTACGCCGACGGCAGGCACGGCCTGGAGATCGTCATGGGCGTCAGCGGCGGGTACATCGTCGGCTTCATCTTCGCGGCCGCGATCGTGGGCCGGCTCGCCGAGCTCGGCTGGGACCGCAACCTGCTGGGCTCGGTCGGCGCGATGCTCCTCGGCAGCGCGGTCATTTACGCGATCGGCCTCCCGTGGCTGGCGGTGACCTCGCGCCAGCCCCTCGACTGGGTGATCGCGAACGGCCTGACCCCGTTCCTCGCCGGCGATGCGCTGAAGATCGCCCTCGCCGCGGCCGCCTTCCCGGCCGCCTGGTGGGTCGTCGGCCACCGACCGGGAGACCGCTGAGCGGCGTCGGCCGGGGGCTGTCCGGTCCCGCGAGCGTCACCCGGGACCCGGCGCGGCCCGCGCCTCAGTACAGCGACGGGAAGCGTGCGCGGAGCGTCGGCAGGAGGTCGACCGGGCTCGCCGCGCGGAGCGCCTCGAGGAGTTGCCGGGTCCCGGCCAGTCCAAACCGGTTCGCGTCCAGGTAGGCGCGCAGCGCGGCCCAGAACCGATCCGTGCCCATCGCCGCGCGGACGTCGTCAAGGACGTTGCCGCCCTGGATGTAGATCACCTCGTAGTAGCAGGCCCTGGAGTACCGGGCAATGGATCGGTCCAGGGGTGCAGCTTCGCAGCGACTGCCCCGGAGCGTGCCGAGGACCGTCCGAGCCAGGAGGTCGGCCGCGGCCTCGTCGGCGAACGGCTCGGCCTGCTGGTCGTTGCCCACGAGCCCGTAGAACCACTGGTGCGCGGTCTCGTGGGCAACGAGGTAGGGGATGCTCGCCGACGCGACGCCCGACGGGATCCAGATCAGCCCGGGTGACTCCATCCCGTATCCGCCGGGCGTCTCCACGATCGTGTACGCAGGCCACGGGTAGGGGAGGCCAAGACGACTCGCCATCTGGGCCAGCGCACCCGAGGCCTGGACGACGAGCCGATCCGCGTCGAGGCCTCCGGGTCGAGTGTAGGCGCGGACGGCGATGCCGTCGGCATCACCGGTCGTGACGCGGAAGTCGGGCGCGAGGACGATGGACACGTCGCGGACGTTGCGGGCGTCGAAGGTCCAGGTCAGGCCGTCGACGACCGGCTCCGCCCCTGGTGAGGCGAGGATCATCGGGATGTCCGTCGTGACGCGGACGCGAACGAGCGGGCTGGACGGCGTGACAAACGGGTCGCCGTAGTTCGGCCGGTCGAACGGGACCGCGCGGCTCACCCACGGGATCCAGCGGTAGAGCGCGAGGGTCCCGCCGGTCCGGGAGAAGAGCCAGTTCGACCCCCTCAGATCGGGACGGAGAGTGGCGGTGTACCCGAGACGCACGGTGGTCGACGCGCCGTCCGGGAGGATCCCGCCGAGCGGGACGAGGAGCGTCTGGTCATCGATCGTCACCGCGACCGGCCGGTCGTCGACGGTCGCGGCCGTGATCTCGAGGCCACCCAGTCGCGCGGCGATCGTGTTCAGCTCCAGGCGATCGATCGGCCCGCCCGATTCGTTCCGGGCCTCGATGCTGACCACGACCGCGACCGCGCCGGTCCCGACGGTGACCTCGAGGTCGACGTCGTAGACGGCGCTGACCTCGAGGCTGGATCGGTCGACGGTACCCGGGACGATCGCGGTCCCGGGCGTCGGGTCTGGGCTCGGGGAGGGCGTGGCGACCGGCGATGGGCGCGTGGTCGGGGTCACGGACGCCATCGGGGGCACCGGCGGGGCCGAGATCGTCGCGAGCGGCGCGACGCTCGGTGCCGGCGAGCACGCGGAGACGACGAGCGCGAGCCCGAGGAGCGCGGCCAGGCGGCGCGGTCGGCCCGATTCAGTCATCTGCGACTCGGCAGCGTACTCGGCTGCGGACTCGGTGCCCCTCGCCGTCCCGTGACGGCCATTCGCGGGCAGGCGCCGAGCACGAGTCGCCCTCGACCGAACGTGTTCGAGTCGCCCGCGTGACCCGGACCCGGCCCACCGCTACGATCCCCGCATGGCCGCCCAACGCAGTCGACCGCTGACTGATCCCGCCAGCCTCGCTGCGCTCCTCGAGGAGGCACGCCACACGCTCCCCGGCGTCAGGCTTTTCACGGACGCCGTGGACCGGGAGTCGTATCGCCTCGATGAAACCGCCTACCTCACCGCCGGTCTCCCCGGAGCCGTCGCCCTCCCATCCTCGACCGACGAGGTAGCGGGGCTTCTCCGCCTCGCGTCCCGCCACCGCGTCGTCGTCGTGCCGCGCGGTGCGGGGACCGGCCTGTCCGGTGGGGCGGCCGGCATCGAGGGTGCCCTGACGATCGTCCTGACCAGGATGGATCGAATCCTCGAGATCGACCGGGCGAATCTGTGTGTCATCACCCAGCCCGGCGTCATCAACGCGACCCTCAAGGGCGCCGTCGCGGCCGAGGGCCTCTTCTATGCCCCCGATCCGGCGAGCTACGAGACCTGCTCGATCGGCGGGAACCTCGCCACGAACGCGGGCGGCCTCTGCTGCGTGAAGTACGGCCAGACGCGCGACTCGGTCCTCGGTCTGGAGGTCGTCCTCGCCGACGGGACGGTCATCCGAACGGGCGGTCGCAACCTGAAGGACGTCGCCGGGTACAGCCTGACGCACCTGTTCGTCGGGAGCCAGGGGACGCTCGGGATCATCACCGAGGCCACGCTCCGGCTCCGGCCCGCGCCGGGTCCACGATCCACGCTCCTCGCGTTCTTCGATACGCTCGACGCCGCCGGTGACGCGGTCGCCGCGATGACCGCCGCCGGACTCGTCCCGGTGACACTCGAGCTCATGGATCGCGAGACGGTCATCGCGGTGGAGGACTGGCACCACCTGGGCCTCGACGTCACGGCGGCGGCCATGCTCATGGTGGAGTCCGACGCGCCGGGCGCGGCCGCGGCAGCGGAGCTGGACGCCGCCGAGGCTGCGTGCGTGGCCGCCGCCGGACGCTCGATTGTCCGCGCCGCCGATGCCCGGGAAGCCGACTGGCTCCGCCAGGCGCGCCGGCTTGCGCTCCGGGCACTCGAGCGGCAGGGGACCGTCCGGATGGAGGATGTCGGGGTTCCGCGGGCGCGAGTGCCGGAGCTCCTCCGCGCGATCGAACGGATCGCGGCCGCCCACGGCGTCCGGTGCGCGACGTTCGGGCATGCCGGTGACGGCAACCTCCACCCGAACCTCATCTTCGACCACGACGACCCGGATGCCGCTGAGCTGACGCACCGCGTCCGCGACGAGATCTTCCGTGCGGCACTCGATCTCGGCGGGACCGTCACCGCGGAGCACGGGATCGGCGCCGCCCGCCGCGAGTGGCTCCCCGTCCAACGCGGCGAGGGCGCCGTCGCGGCGATGCGCGCCATCAAGGACGCCCTGGATCCGCAGGGGATCCTCAACCCCGACCGCGTTCTGTAAGCGGGCGCGACCGGCGGGGGCGCGGAAATTCCGGCATACTGGGCGCCCCCGCCGTCGCGCGGCACCCTCCGTGCCCAGGAGTTCCAGTGAACGGTCGCCCGCTGTCCCTGACCCGTCCGTCTGTGCGGAATGGCGAGCCCGAGCCATTCCGCCACGTGATCGACGTGTACCGCCACAGGGACCAGACGATCACCTGCGTCTGCGGCTGGCACGGCAGCTGTGCCGCGACCGCGACCGGCGGCTCCGACTGGACGACCCACCTGAACCAGTTCCGCACGAAGCGCAAGTAGCGCGTCGTCCGCCCGGTCCGCACCCCGGTCGGGTCCTCAGACCGGACGCACCGGCCCCTCCAGCCGACGGCCGCGCACCCATGCGCCGCGCACCATGTCCGGGTGCGGCCGAAAGATGAGCCGGCTCGCGATTCTCGCCGGGTCGTCCTCGTCGTCGAGCATCCGGCGCTCGCCATGGGGGTCCGGACGCCCGTCTGCGCCGAAGTCGGCCACGTCGAAGTCGGCGTGCCGCACGGGTGCTGTGAGCCGTGGGTCCACGGCGATCAGGTCCGCCTCCTTGCCGACCTCGATCGACCCGATTCGCTCCGCGAGTCCGAGCGCCCGGGCGCCCTCGAGCGAGCCCATCCGGAGCCAGTCCAGGGGCGCCAGCACGGGATGGCGATCCCCGGCCAGCGTCCGGCGGGCGTTCTGGGCGTAGGCGCCGACCCGCATCACGGAGAAGACCGACGGGTCGGGGCCGCCGGCGACGTCCGACCCGAGCCCGACGGCCAGGCCGGCCTCCAGGAAGCGGGCGAGCGGCATGATCCCGGACGCGAGGAACAGATTCGATGCCGGACAGTGCGCCACGCGCGTGCCCGTCTCCACGAGCCGGTGCAGCTCGCGGTCGGAGAGGTGGACGGCGTGGGCGAGGATCGTCCGCTCGCCGAGGCCGCCGGCCCGATCGTAGACGTCGACGTAGTCGAGAGCCTCGGGAAAGAGCCGGCCGACCTCGGCGATCTCGCCGGGGTCCTCCGACACATGGGTCTGCCACCAGGCACCCGTCCGGGCGGCCAGCGCCGCCGATTCGCGGAGCATCTCGGCCGTGCATGAGACGGCGAAGCGCGGCGTGACCGCGTAGCCGAGTCGCCCGTCGTCGGCGCCGTGCCAGCGACGACAGAGGTCCTCCGATTCGCGAAGGGATCGCTCGAGGATCGTCGACGGGTCGATCCGCTCGTCGTACGTGATCCGGTCCATCATCACCTTGCCCAGGATCGCCCGGATCCCGTGCGTCTCGGCGGCCCGGAACGCACCGTCCATCGACGCCGCGAAGACGGCGCCGTAGGCGAGGACGGTCGTGGTCCCGACTGAGGCGAAGGTCCGGAACGCTGCCGGCGCCAGCTCGGCGGCGGCCTCGGCATCGTTGAACCGGCGCTCCAGCGGGAAGATGTAGCGCTCAAGCCAGGTGAGCAGATCCAGTCCGGCGCCCAGGCCGGCGTTCGGCAGCTGGGGCAGGTGGGCGTGCAGGTCCACCATTCCGGGCAGGAGCACGAACGGCCGGAGGTCGATCTCCCGGATGGTGGCGGTCACGCCAGCATGGTCGTCGGCCCGCGCCGGCCGCATGTGCGCCGGGCCCACCCAGGCGATCCGGCCCTCGGTGTCCACCTCCACGATCCCGTCACGATGGAAGGCGGTCGCGCCGGCGTCCGTCGGGGTCAGGATCCGCGCCCGGATCACGAACGGCGGTCGATCCGGCAGCGCCGGGTCGGGGGTCGAGGGGAGGGACACGGTCACGGTCGGCGATGCTAGCACGTGGCCGCGGCGCGGCCGGCAGCCTGCCAAGATGCCGGAATGCAGCCGTTCGATCTCGTCATCACCGGTGGGACGCTCGTCGACGGGACCGGCGCTCCCGGCGTCGCGGGCGCGATCGGGGTCGCCGGCGAGCGGCTCCGCGTACTGCGGGACCCCGCGGAGATCGCGGCCGCGACGGCCGCCGCCGGCCGGGTCGTCGATGCCGCCGAGAAGATCGTTGCCCCCGGGTTCATCGACCTCCACAGCCACTCCGGCCTGACGATCCTGGCGGAGCCGCGCCACGAGCCGAAGGTCCGCCAGGGCGTCACGACCGAGGTGATCGGCGTGGACGGCAATGCCTACGCTCCCTTCCCCGATCCGGCGGATCTCGCCGCATTCGTCGAGCTGAATGCCGGTCTGGACGGGGACCCACCCGGCGTCGCGATCGACTGGGACACCGTCCCGAGCTACCTCGAGCGGTTCGACGGCCGGGTGAGCGTGAACATCGCGTTCCTCGTGGGCAACGCGCCGCTGCGGATTGCCGCGATCGGGTGGGAGGCGACGGAGGCCGACGGGCGCGCGGTCGGGCGGATGCGCTCGCTGCTTCGAGGGGATGGAGGCCGGGGCGTACGGCGTCTCGTCCGGTCTCGACTATCCACCCGGGTCATTCGCCTCGACGGACGAGCTGGCCGTCCTCGCGAACGAGGCGGCTCGCCTGGGCGGGATCTACCACACCCACGTGCGCTACCCGCTCGGCGACCGGTTCCTCGATCCGTTCCGCGAGGCGATCGAGATCGGCCGGCGGGGCGAGGCGCCGGTCCACATCACCCACTTCTACCATCGCGCGACGTTCCCCGGCAGCCCGGACCAGATGCTCGCGCTCGTCGACGACGCCCGCGCCGAGGGCCTCGACGTGACATTCGACGCCTATCCGTACGAGTGGGCCTCCACCCGCCTCCTGATCACGATCCCGACCTGGGTCCAGGAGGGCGGTCCCGGGCCGACGAAGGAGCGCCTGGCCGACGGCGCGGTCCGGGCGCGGATCCGGCGGGAGCTCGAGGCGCGCGGCGTCCTCTATGCGGGGGCCGGCGGGATCGCCGACATCCGGCTCGGCTACTTCGAGCGCCCGGAGCATGTCCGCTGGGAGGGCCGGACGCTCGGCGAGATCGGTCGCGAGACCGGTGAGGACCTCGTGGAGCTCCTGTGCGATCTCCTCCTCGCCGAAGGGCTGCGGTTGAACCAGGTCACGCCCGGCCCGCATACGGACGGGATCCGGCGCTTCTACCGTCACCCCGTCGCGATGGTGGAACGGATTCCACGTTCGTCGGGGCGAAGCCGAGCCCGCGGACCTACGGCTCGTTCCCGCGGATCCTCGGCCAGTTCGTCCGTGACGAGGGCATCCTCGGCCTCGAGGAGGCGGTTGCGAAGATGACGTCGATGCCGGCCGCGCGGCTCGGCCTCCGCGACCGGGGACGGCTCGCCGACGGATTCGTTGCCGACGTGGTCGTCTTCGACCCGGCTCGCGTCCGAGCCCTCGCTACGTACGACGAGCCGAGGCAGTTCCCGGAGGGCATCGAACACGTCATCGTGGCCGGGGTTCTCGTCGTCGATCGTGGGGTCCACACTGGTGCGACCCCCGGCCGCGCCCTGCGGCGCGACCGGGACTGATCGATGAGTCGGCTCCGATCGCCGGCCGGTGGTCGGCCGGGCGCCGGCCGGGTGATACGCTCTCGGGCCAACAGGAGCAGCCCACCTCCGGAGGATCCCGTCGTCCGATGACGACCCGAACGTTGCCGTATCCCCCGATCGCCCCCGAGCGGTCTGCGGCCGATGCCCTGGTGGTCGACCCGGGGAGCCTGACGCCGGGCCGCACTCGGGGCTACCCGCTTCGCCGGGAGGGTCCATCAAAGCTCACCGGCGCCGCGAAGTACACCGACGACCTCATCTTCCCCGGCGCCTGGTACGGCGCCACGATCCGGTCGACGGAGCCGCGGGCCCGCCTGCTCGCCGTGGAGCTAGATCCGGACGCCGACTGGTCGAAGGTCGTCGTCGTGACCGCGGCAGACATTCCCGGCGAGAACCTCGTCAGCGCGATCAAGGAGGACCAGCCCGTCCTCGTGCCGATCGGTGGCGAGATCCGCCACCACGCCGAGCCCGTCGCCCTCCTCGCGGCTCCGGATCGGGAGACGATCCGCCGGCTCCGGTCGCGGATCCGGCTCGTGACCGAGCCGCTGCCGCCGGTCTTCGACCCCGAGCTGTCCGACCATGTCTTCGCCCGGTACGAGATCGGGAGCGGGGATCTCGAGGCCGGGTTCGCCGCCGCCGACGTCGTCGTGGCAGGGGAGTACCGCGTCGGGCACCAGGAGCAGCTCTACATCGAGAGCAACGCGATGATCGCGGTCCCGGCCGAGGACGGTGGGATGGCCGTGTATGGATCCCTGCAGTGCCCCTACTACGTGCACAAGGCCATGAGGAAGACGCTTGGCCTCGCGTCGGACCAGGCACGGGTGGTCCAGGCGGAGACCGGCGGGGGATTCGGGGGCAAGGAGGAGTACCCCTCGATCATCGCCCTCCACGCGGCGCTCCTCGCCCGGAGATGCGGCCGCCCCGTCCGGATGATCTACGAGCGGCACGAGGACATCGCCGCCACGACGAAGCGGCACCCGGCGGTGATCCGGCACCGCACCGGCGTGAAGCGGGATGGGACGCTCATCGCCCAGGACATCGAGATCGTCATGGACGGCGGCGCGTACTGCACCCTGACGCCGGTCGTCCTGTCGCGCGGCGCGCTCCACTCCGGCGGGCCGTACCGCTGCCCGAACGTCCGGATCCGGGCGAGGGCAACGCGCACGAACACGCCGCCGAACGGCGCCATGCGTGGGTTCGGGGCCCCCCAGGTGGAATTCGCCGCCGAGACGCAGCTCAACCGGATCGCCGAGCGCCTGGGGATCAGCCCGGCCGAGATCCGTCGCCGGAACGCCTACGAGCTCGGCGACGTGACCCCGACCGGACAGACGCTCCGTGACAGCGTCGCGGCCCAGGAGGTCCTGCGGCTGGCGATCGAGGCCGCTGACTTCGAGCGGATCCGGGCAGCGACCGGGCGCGTCGCCGTGGAGCGGCGGGGCTCGGGCGAGGTGCCGGCCGGCCGGCTCCGGTCCGGGGCCGCGCGGACGGCGTCCGGGATCGGGCTCGCACTCGGTTGGCACGGTGCCGGCTTCACCGGCTCGGGCGAGGTACATATCGGCTCGGTGGCATCCGTGGAGCTGACCGACGATGGCCGGGTCAGGGTCCTCATCGGGTCCACGGAGATGGGGCAGGGGACCACGACGATCTTCCCGATGATGGTTTCCGGCGAGCTCGGGTTGCCCTCGGAAGTGGTCGAGATGGCGCCGGTGGACACGGCGGTCGTCCCGGACAGCGGCCCCACGGTCGCAAGCCGGACGGCGATGGTCGTCGGCGGGCTGTGCATTGCCGCGGCGCGACGCCTCCGGGCGGAGGTCGAGGCGCGGAACGGCGGACGTCCCTTCGTCGAGGTCTACCGTGATGACGCGGCCCGGCACGGCCGGACTCGCGTCGACCAGCGGTTCGAGCCCTACCCGGGCATCGAGTTCGACGACGCGACCTACCGGGGCGATGCGTACCCGGCCTTCGGCTGGGCGGCCTGCGTGGCGACCGTGGACGTCGACCTGGACACCGGCGAGGTGGCGGTCCGCGACGTCGTCGCGGTCGACGACGTCGGGAGGGTGATCCACCCGATCCTGTGCGAGGGTCAGGTGGAGGGCGGCACGCTCCAGGCCGTCGGCTACGCCACGATCGAGGAGATCAAGCTGGAGGACGGGCGGTACCTCAACGACCGGCTCGCAACGTACCTCATTCCGACCGCACTCGACGCCCCGCGCTTGACGACGATCCTCGTCGAGGCGCCGTTTTCCGGGGCACCGCACGGCGCGAAGGGCGTCGGGGAGCTGCCGATGGACGTCGGGGCGCCGGCCGTCGTCGCCGCGATTCAAGACGCCGTCGGCGTCTGGATCACGGAGCTGCCCGCGACGCCGGAGCGGATCCTCGCGGCCCTCGATGTCGCGACGAGGCCCGGGGAGGTGCGCTCGGCGACCGCGGCGGGCACGGCGGGCACGGCGGGCGCGGCGGGCACGGCGGGCGCGGCGGGCACGGCGTGAGCAGGATCCGCTTTCTCGTCAACGGTGCGCCGGCGGAGGTCGAGGTTCCCGGGATGCGCCGGCTCCTCGACGTCCTGCGCGAGGACCTGGGCCTTACCGGCACCAAGGAAGGCTGCGGGGAAGGGGAGTGCGGCGCGTGCTCCGTGCTCCTCGACGGCCAGGTCGTCGACGCATGCCTCGTGCCGATGTCCCAGGTAGACGGCCGGATCGTCCGGACCGTGGAGGGGCTCGCGCTTGCCGCGCGGGAACGGGGCGAGCTGGACGCGCTCCAAGAGGCGTTTCTCGAGCTCGGCGCCGCGCAGTGCGGAATCTGCACGCCGGGCATGCTCATGGCTGCCCGGGCCTACCTCGATGCCGGCGGTGGTCCTGACCACGGGTCGATCCGTGAGGGGATCGCGGGCAACCTCTGTCGCTGCACGGGCTACCAGAAGATCGTCGAGGCGATCGCGACGGTGGCCGCCGGAGAGATGGCATGAGTCCCCTCGGCGACGAGATTCCGGGCGCGCCGACACCCCCGGCCGCCGTGGCGCCGGCCGACGCCGGCCGAGGTCGAGCCGAGGATCGGGCCGGACGCGAGCCCGGCGAGCTCATCGTGGCGCTGTCGCCGCGCCAGATCATCGGCGGTTTCGCGCTCCTCGCCGGGCTGATCGTCTGGCTCCGGCGCCGAACCCGCCGGAAGGGCTGAGCCGTGCCCGCTGAGCCGCCGATCGAGGTCCCGTCGCGCCTGTCCGAGGCGTACGCTCTTCTCGCCGCCGGGCCGATCGTCCCGATTGCGGGCGGCACGGACATCATGGTCCGGATCACCGGCGAGCTTGGGCCGCTGCCGGAGCGGATGCTCGACCTCTCGCGCCTCGACGCCCTCGAGGGAGTCGCCCTGGAGTTGGGCACGCTGGTTCTTGGCGCGCGGACGACGTATACGGAGATCCGCCGCTCGGCGCTCTGTCGCGAGCACCTCCCGGCGCTCGTGGGGGCGGCGGCGACCGTCGGTGCCGTGCAGATCCAGAATCGCGGCACACTCGGCGGGAACATCGCGACCGCGTCACCGGCCGGGGACACGCTGCCGGTCCTGCTGGCGACGGACGCGGAGATCGTCGTGGGGAGCCATCGCGGCGAGCGGATCGTGCCCGCCGTGGCGTTCTTCCCGGCCTACCGGCGGACGGCACTCGCGCCGGACGAGCTCATCCTCCGGGTCAGGATCCCGCTTCTGACGGGCCGGGAGGTCCGCTTCCGGAAGGTCGGCACACGGCGCGCCCAGGCGATCTCGAAGGTCGTGATGGCGGTCAGCTGGCGGTCGCACGGCAAGACGGCCGGCTGGTCCGACGTCCGGGTTGCGCTCGGCTCGGTGGCGGCCACGCCGATCCGGGCCGCCGGCGCGGAGGCGGTCCTCGAGGGTGCCCGTCCCACGCCGGAGACTGCGGACGCGGCTGCCGAGGCGCTTGCGGCCGAGCTCCGCCCGATCGACGACGTCCGCTCGACCGCGGAGTACCGGCGCGTGGTCTCGGCTCGGATCCTCCACCGGATCGTCCGGGACGCCGGGAGCTGGTGACCGCGCTCGACATCCGCGAGCTGAACGCGGCCCACGAGGCCACGGTCGTCGCGGCGCTCGCTCCGCTGTTCGAGGGCGCGCCGCGGTTCCTCGCTCGCCTCGTCGCCGCTCGCCCGTTCGGCGACTGGCCAGCCCTGTTCGGTGTCGCCCGCGAGATCGCCCACGCGATGCCGGAAAACGAGCAGGTCGAGCTCATCGATGCCCACCCGAGGCTCGGCGCTCCGCCGGCCACGGTCTCCGCCCTGTCATTCCGTGAGCAGGGCTACGATCGCGCCACGGCCGAGGACACCGCGGCAGGGGGCACCTCGGCAGAGCGCGCCGTCGGGACCGCGGAGCTCGAGCGCCAGCGAGTCGCGGCGGAGCTTGAGCGCCTCAACGAGGCCTACGAGGCACGCTTCGGGTTCCGCTACTGTGTCTTCGTGGCCGGCCGGTCGCGGGCGGAGCTCCTCCCGCAGATGGTCGCGGCGCTCGATGCGGATCGGGACGATGAGCTTCATCGGGCGCTCGACGCGGTCGTGGACATCTCGATGGCCCGCCTGGAGACGCTTCGGGCAGCTGGGACGTGAGGGTGGAGGAAACGGTGTTCGAGCTCAGCGCGAACCGCTACGGCAAGTCCCGGATCCGGCTGGTCACGGTGACCCGCGAGCCGGATCGGCACCTCCTTCGCGACCTCACCGTCGATGTCGCGCTCGAGGGTGACTTCACGGCCGCCCACGTCGACGGCGACAACGCCAACGTCATCGCAACGGACACGATGAAGAACACCGTCTACGCGTTCGCCCGCGACCGGCTCACCGGGGCGCCCGAGACGTTCGGGCTCGAGGTCGCGCGGCATTTCGCGGGCTACCAGCAGGTGGACCGGGCCACGGTGACGCTCCGCGAGCACGGCTGGGCACGGGTTCCGCTGGCCGGCGGACCGGCACCGGACGCCTTCATCCGGACCGGGGACCTGACCCGGGTCGCGGTCGTCGGCGCAACCAAGGTCGACGCCACCGTCGAGGCGGGGATCGAGGATCTGACGGTCATGAAGACCACGAAGTCGGCGTTCACCGGTTTCGACCGCGACCGCTACACCACCCTGCCGGAGGTCGACGACCGGCTGATGGCGACGAAGATCACGGCCCTGTGGCGCTACGGAGAGACCGCCTCGGAACCGGGCTTCGACTTCGACGGCGCCTTCGAGCGGGCACGGAGCACGCTCCTGGTCGTTCTCGCCGAGCACTTCAGCCCGTCCGTCCAGGCGTCGATCTGGATCATGGCCACGGCGATGCTCGACGCGGAGCCGGCGATGGATTGGGTCCGGATGGTCCTCCCGAACCTCCACCACTGGACGGTCGACCTGGAGCCGTTCGGGCTGGACAACCCGGGGACGGTCTTCGTCTCGACGACCGAGCCCCACGGGCTGATCGATGCCACGGTTCGACGGGGCGGCTGATCCGATGTCGGCGTCCCGATCCCGCCGGGGCGGCACGCGCCGATGACGACTCGCGTGGAGGGCCCGGCTGTGCCCGGTCGCGACGTCGTCCTGACGCCCGCGGCCGTGAGCTTCCTCGCCGCGCTCGAACGGCGCTTCCGGGGGGACCGGGCTGCCGCGCTGGCCCGCCGCGAGGCACGGGCCGCGGAGATCGCGGCGGGCGCCGGACTGGACTTCCTGCCCGAGACGGCCGCGATCCGCGCCGACCGCTCCTGGCGCGTCGCCGAGACGCCACCCGATCTCGGGGACCGGCGCGTGGAGATCACCGGCCCGGCCGAGCCGAAGATGATGATCAATGCCCTCAACTCCGGGGCGCGGGTCTTCATGGCCGACCTCGAGGACGCGCTCTCGCCGACGTGGGCGAACGTCGTGGTTGGGCAGGCGGCGCTCCGTGAGGCGGTCAGGGGGCATCTCGCGTTCACGTCGTCCGAGGGAAAGGCATACGCGGTGGGGGAGCGGCCGGCCGTGCTGCTGGTGCGGCCGCGGGGCTGGCACCTCGAGGAGCGGCACCTGCTGGTGGACGGCGTGCCGATGTCGGCGTCGCTGTTCGACGCCGGGTTGTACCTGTTTCACAACGCCGCCGAGCGGCTGGCGCGCGGCACCGGCCCGTACCTCTACCTGCCCAAGCTCCAGTCGCACCTCGAAGCGCGGCTGTGGAACGAGGTCTTCCTCTGGGCGCAGGACGCGCTCGGGATCCCGCGCGGGAGCGTCCGGGCGACCGTGCTCATCGAGACGATCCACGCTGCGTTCGAGATGGAGGAGATCCTCTGGGAGCTCCGCGAGCACGCGGCCGGACTCAATGCCGGCCGCTGGGACTACCTGTTCTCGTGCATCAAGACGTTCGGGTCGCGGCCGGATCGCGTCCTGCCGGA
>PNKK01000054.1 GCA_013822395.1 Anaerolinea sp.
TGTCCTCGTCGGAGTCGTCATGGCCTTCGCCATCCGTCTCGGGCAACGCCCCGTCCGGTTCGTGGGGAGCTACCTCCAGGTCGCCTACAACATCCTGCTCTTCGAGGCCGCGATCACGATCACCCTGTTCCTGTGGCACGGGACGCAGATCGCGCTCGGGCGCAACGAGTATCCGGCCGAGTGGGCGCCGATCTCGTCGGCCGTCGCCAGGCTCTTCCCGAGGGGGGCCGTGACCGAGGTCCTGGAGCGGGTCTTCGTCTGGGCCCATGCCCTCCTGATCCTCGCGTTCCTCGTCTACATCCCGTACACCAAGCACCTCCACACCCTCGTCGTGTGGTTCAACGTCTTCTTCGGCCGGACGCGCGCCCGTGGCCGCCTGGAGCCGTTGCAGTTCGACGATCCCAACGTCCCCGAGAACCAGATCCGGTTCGGCATGGGGACGATCCGGGACATGACCTGGAAGGAGATGGTCGACGGCATGACCTGCACCGAGTGCGGTCGCTGCCAGGACGCCTGTCCCGCCTTCGCCACCGGCAAGAACCTCTCGCCGAAGCTCGTGATCATGAACCTCCGCGACCAGCTCTACCGTGAGGGCCACGCGATGCTCGCCGCGGCGGACGGCGGCGGGCCGTTCCATGGCCAGCCCCTCGTCCCCACCGCCGTGGCCGACGACACGGTCTGGGACTGCGTCACCTGCGGCGCCTGCGTCCGCGAGTGCCCGGTCGGGATCGAGCACATCGACCACATCGTGGACCTGCGCCGGAACCTGGTCATGGTCGACTCGCGCTTCCCGGCGGAGGGGACGTCGATGCTCCGCGATCTCGAACGGACGTCGAACCCCTGGGGTCGCTCACCGACCGAGCGGGCCGACTGGGCCGAGGGCCTGGGCGTGCGGGTCATCCAGCCCGGCGACCCGCCGCCGGAGATCCTGTTCTGGGTCGGCTGCGCCCCGGCCTTCGACGAGCGTGCCCGGATCGGCGCGATCTCGACCGCGAAGCTCCTCAAGGAGGCCGGGGTGGACTTCGCGATCCTCGGCGCCCGTGAAGCCTGCACGGGTGACCCGGCGCGGCGGATGGGCGACGAGTACACGTTCCAGGCGCTCGCGAGGCAGAACGTCGAGACGCTCGGCGAGGCCGGTGTCAGCCGGATCGTGACGACCTGCCCGCATTGCTTCAACACCCTCGGCAATGAGTACGCCGACTTCGGTGGCCGCTACGAGGTGATCCATCACACGCAGCTCCTCGCCGAGCTCGTCCGGGATGGCCGGCTGAGCCCCGCCGCGGGGAGCGACACGATCACCTACCACGACTCGTGCTACCTGGCCCGCCACAATGACGTCCGGGCCGAACCCCGCGAGCTCGTGGCGGCCGTCGGCCGGCCGATCGAGATGGCGCGACGCGAGGAGCGGACGTTCTGCTGCGGCGCCGGTGGCGCGCACATGTGGCTCGAGGAGCGCGGCGCGCAGATCAACGAGGAGCGCGCCCGCGAGGCGACCGCCACGGGGGCGGAGACCCTCGCCGTCGCCTGCCCCTTCTGCACCGTCATGCTCGACGACGGCATGCAGGCCACGGGTGGTGACCTGGCGGTCAAGGACGTGGCGACGCTTCTCGTCGAGGCCGTCGAGCGCGGCCGGGCCCTGCCGGTGGTGCAGCCGGGCCCATAGCCACCGCAGTGTCCGGCAGCGCGGCCCGGGCCCCGAGCCCGCGGCGTCAGGCGCGCATTCGCTCGTTGTCCGGGTCGTAGAGGGCCGTTGCACCGACCACCGCGACCGTCGCTGACGCTAGCCCGTGACCTGCAGCCCGGCGGCGACACCGCTGACCGTGAGGCGGACGAGGCGTTCGAGCTCCGGCTGGTCGGCGGCATTCGCGGCGAGCGCGCGGAGGCGCACGAGGCGGCCAACCTGGAGCTCCGACAGGGTGTCGACATCGGGATTGCGGAGCTCGATCTGCCGGGCGATCGTCGGTGACGCCTCGAGGAGTCGCGAGCGGCCGGTGAGCTCGAGGAGACCGCGGACCGAGCGCTCGTGCTCCGCCTCGATCGCGGCCCAGCGGGCATCGTCGCCCTGGCCGTTCGCGAGGGCGGCATAGCGGCGGCCCACACCCAAGTCCGATCGAGCCAGGGCCAGCTCGGCGTGGTCGAGGACGGCCGTGAAGTAGGGCCACGTCCGGTAGAGCTCGGCGAGCCGGGCGGTCGCTGCCGCACCCACGTCGCGAGTGACCGCCTCGATCGCCGAGCCGAGCCCGTACCAGCCGGGCAGCTCGATCCGGGCCTGGGCCCAGGCGAAGCCCCACGGGATCGCCCGGAGCCGCTCGATCGGGACGTCGGCGTCGTCCAGTTCCGCCTCCGGCGCCCGGCGCGCGGCCGGGCGTGACCCGAGTCGCATCGCGGCGAGGACGTCGATCGGAGTCACCCGCCGGAAGAAGCCGGCGAAGCCCGGGTCGTCGTAGACGAGCGCGCGATAGGCGGTCGAGGATGCGTCGGCCAGTCGATCCATCAAACCGACCGCATCCGCCGGCAGCGCCACGGGGGCCGCGTCCGCTGCGAGGACCGCGCCGGCGAGGAGCTCCAGGTGCCGGAGCGCGATCGCCGGGTTTCCGTAGCGGGCCGCGACGACCTCGCCCTGCTCGGTGACCTTGAGCCGGCCGCGGACCGTGCCGGGCGGCTGGCCCAGGATCGCCCGGTCCAGGCGCCCCCCGCCGCGGCCGACCGTGCCGCCGCGGCCGTGGAACAGCGTGAGCTCGATGCCGTGCGCGTCGGCGACCCGGGCCAGGGCCGCCTGTGCCCCGTACAGCAGCCAATTCGCCGCGACGAATCCTGATTCCTTGTTCGAGTCCGAGTACCCGAGCATCACTTCCTGGCGATCACCGCGGCCGCGCAGGTGGGTCCGGTAGCGCGCGTCCGCGAGGATCGCCTCGAGCACGGCGCCCGCCGCCCGGAGGGAGACCGCCGACTCGAAGAGCGGGACGACGTCGATCTCGGCGGCGCCATCGGCGCCGATCGCGCGGCCGGCCAGCTCGAGGACGTCGGTGGCATCCGACGACCGCTCGGTGAAGCTCACGACGACACGACCCGCCGCTCGCGGACCGAAGCGGGAACGGATCCGCGCGATGGCCCGGAACGTGTCGAGGACCTCGGCCAGCGTCACGTCCGGCGCGACCTCGTGGTCCTCGGCCCCGCCGTCCCGCACCGCCTCGATCGCCGCCCGGTGAACCTCGGCGTGCTGTCGGACCTCGAGCTCGGCGAGGTGGAAGCCGAACGTCTCCACCTGCCAGCGGAAGTCCTGGACGCTGCCTTTGGCCACCCGCCCCAGGCCCGCCCCAACGAGCGATCGCTGGATCTCGAGGAGCTCGGCGACGAGTTCCTTGGCCGCCCCGTACCGGCCCGTCGTGGGCCCCGCATCGCCGGTCAGGTGGTGGCGCGTCCGGCGCAACCGCTCGGCGATGGCGCCGAACCGCCGCCGGTACGGCTCGTCGGGGAAGCGGCGGCGGAGCGTGGAATCGAGTGCCGGAAGCGTCTCGGCGTCGTCGATCAATCGCGCAGTCAGCGCTCGGTCGAGCTCGTCGGGCGGCACCACCGCGGCGATCGTCTGCATGAGGCGGGTCGCGACGGCCTCGTGACCCCGGAGGACGTGGTCCGCCGCGATCCGGGCGGCGTGCTCGGTGACTTCCGCGGTCACCCCGGGATGCCCGTCGCGGTCGCCGCCGATCCAGCTCCCCCAGCGGAGGATCGCCGGGAGATCCGCCGAATCCAGCCCCAACGCCGCCTGGAGGGTTCGCTGGACGGCCGGGACGAGCGAGTAGAGCGTCGCGTCGAAGAAGACGAGTGCGGTCCGGACCTCGTCCAGCGGGCTCGGGACGCTGGACCGGGCCTCCGCGGTCCGCCACAGGATGACGAGCTCCTCGCGGAGCCGGTCATCCAGCGTCCGGGCGGCAGCAGGCGGCAGCCGCGGGTCGTCCCGAGCCTCGAGGATCCGGGCGACGCGCCCCAGGGCCATGAGCGCCGTCCGCCGGCGTGCCTCGGTGGGGTGCGCGGTGAGGACCGGGTGGATCCGGAGTCCCCGGACGGCGGTCGCGGCGCTGGCTGGATCAGCCGGAAACCGCCCATCGGCCCGCAGCGCCCGGATGACCCCGGCGAGCGTGTCGTCCTTCGCACCGTCGACGGATCGCCGCCCGCGCTGCTCGAGAACACGGACGCGATGGCGCTCCTCGGCGAGGTTGGCGAGCCGGAAATGGAGGAGGAACACTCGGATCACAAGCTCGGCGCGCTCGGCGCCGAGCTTGTCGAGCTCGCGCTCGAGCGCCCGGCGGGCGACGGCATCCCCCGCCCGCGCCCGCACCGTCCGCCGGCGCGTCCGCTCCACCAGCCGGCGCAGATCGGGCCCGGCCTGCTCTTCGACGACGTCGCCAAGGAGCCGCCATAGGCGGCCGATCTCGGCGGCGAGCGGGTCGGATCGGGTCACGTGGCCTCCTGCAGGTTGCGGCCGGTCCCAAGCCGCAACGTTCGTTCGACCCCGCCGCAACCGATGGGACCCGCGGCGGACCGTACCTTTGTATCGTGATCGCCATGGCCGACGCCGACGTGGTCCAGGGCTCCGGGGCGGGGCAGCTCGCGCAGCTCCGATTTCTGCATCGCGTCGCCCGCCTGGCAACGACGGCGCAGACCTGGGACGAGCTCCTCGAGACCGTCGTGGACGAGACTCGGGATGCGCTCCACGCGGACGTATCGTCGCTCTACCTCCTCGACCGGGATGGCGTGTACCTCACGCTGGCGGCCACGAACGGCCTCGACCGCTTCCAGATCGGCCGCGCCCGGGTGCCGTTCGGCGAGGGCGTCACCGGCCGCGTTGCCGCGAGCCGCCAGCCGATCGTCATCCCCGACATCAAGGATGACCCGCGGTTCCTGTGGGTCCGCGGCATCGACCAGCGCCGGTTCATCACCTCCATGCTGTCCGTGCCGCTGGCGTGGAACGACCGGACGGTCGGCGTCCTGAACATCCAGACCGAGCGCACGCGGGAGTTCAGCCAGGCCGACGTCGCACAGCTCGGGGCAATCGCGGACCTCCTCGCCGGCATCGTCGAGAAGGGCCGGCAGCAGCAGGAGGCCGAGCAGCGAGCGGCCGAGCTGAAGGCGATCGACGATGCCCGGACGGAGCTCATCGCGCTCGTGACCCACGAGCTCCGGACGCCCCTCGCCGTCGTCCGGGCGTACACGGACCTGCTCGCTGAGGAGCCGCCGCTCGAGGGGCGCTCGTCGCGGGACCAGGAACGACGGGACCGGCGGGCGAGCTGGCACGACGGAACGATCGAGCAGATCGAGCGCCTCAACCGGCTCGTGGACTCGATCCTCGCCTCGGTCCGGGTCGTGCCGGACCAGCCGGCGGCCGTCGAGCCGACCGACATCGAAGAGGTCGTCCGAGAGGTCGTCCGAGGGCTGGCACCGATCCTCGGGCGCCACGAGATCGTGATCGGGGCCGGCATCCGCCTCCACGCCCTCGCGGACCCCCCGCGCCTCCGCCAGATGCTGGAGCATCTCATCGAGAACGCCGTGAAGTACGCCCCGCCCGGGACCCACATCCGGATCGACTGGCGGATGGCCGAGGGGATGATCCGGATCGGCGTTCAGGACGAGGGGCCGGGCATCCCGCCCGAGTGGCGCGAGCGGATCTTCGAGCCATACGCGCGCCGTGACACGCACACGGCCAGAGGGTCCGGAATCGGGCTCTATGCGGCCAAGCGCCTCTGCGAGTCGATGGGCGGGCATCTGTGGTGCGAGCCAGCGCCGGCCCACGGGGCGCGCTTCGTCATCGCCCTGCCCGCCGCCGCGGCCGTCTAGGAGGTCATCGTGCCCACCGCTCGCCCGCTGCGCATCCTCGTGGTCGACGACGATCCGGCCATGGTCGGGGCGATCACTGCCCTCGTCGGAACGGAGGGTCATCAGGTCATCACCGCCTACGATGGCCTGACCGCCGTTCGACGCTTCCGCGAGGAGCACCCGGACCTCGTCCTCCTGGATCTCGCGATGCCCGGCCCGGATGGGTTCACGGTGGCCGGCCAGATCCGGGCTGCCGGAGCGGCGCCAATCATCGTCGTCTCGGGCGAGAGCAGCGAGGCGGCCAAGGTGAAGGCGCTCGGGATCGGGGCGGACGACTACCTGGTCAAGCCGTTCGGGCGAGCCGAACTGCTCGCGCGAATCGCGGCCGTGATGCGGCGCGCCGGGCGGACGGAGTCGGAGGACCTCGGCGGCCCGGCGACGTTCGAGAGCCTGTCGCTGGACCCGGGCCGCCACGAGGCGCGGGTCGGCGACGTGCTCCTGACGCTCACGCCCACCGAGTACAGGCTGCTCGAGACGCTCGTTCGGGCCAACGGCGACCTCGTGCCACACCTCCGGCTGGCTCGCGCCGGCTGGCCTGCGGAGCACGACCCGGATCTCCTCTGGCTGAAGCCGCACCTGGCGCGCCTCCGGGCAAAGCTGGACGAGGCTGACGGACCCGCGATCGTGGCTGTCCGCGGGGTCGGCTACCGGGTGGAAGCCGCGTCTCGAGGCTGACCGCCGACGCGGCGTACGGGCCTGCTGATCGTCCGCGCCGGCGCCCAGCGCCGAGCGGCCGGCGCGCCGGGAACGCTCGGCCCGCGACCCGCGGCTGGTCAGGCGGGGACGGCGACGCGTCCGAACGGGTCGTGCGGGAGGTCGACGCAGGCCGTCCGGTGGCTCCGGGCGTCGCGGCCGCCGAGGGCACCGAAGTGGCGCCAGGCGCCATCCCTCGAGGCATCGGGCTGGAGCCGGCAGCCACAGGTCTCACACGTGACGACCGTTCGCTGGCCATCGCGGACCGCGTGCGGGGTTCGAAGATCTTCGGGCTGCTGGAGCATGACCTGCCCTCCGGCGCAATCGCGGACGCTGGAAGTGAAGTGAAGCGCGCTTCAGGCGCCCGTCGCGATGGCGGTGCGGGGCCGAATGGGTTGCAGCGTGGTTGCGGCGGCACGCACGGGCTGCGGCCGGGCTGCGACCTGGGCCGCCGGTCGGGCCCCGAGCGAGGCCTCCGGCCGGCCTCCGACGGTCGGCGCAACGACGACGGCCGTGTCCGGGGCGACGACTCGCGGCTCCACCGCCCAGAACGAACGAAGGGCCGCCGCTTCGTCCTCGAGGAGCTCCGCGGCAAGGACTGAGCCCGCATCTCGATGCAGCCGCAGGAGGCGGCTGATCTCGCCGGCATCGTCCGCGCCGTGGGTGTCGCGGAGCGCCCGCGAGGTCACGCTCGACGCGTCCACCCGGCTCCGGACGGTGCCGACCGGATCGAGGACATAGGCGCGTCCGCCGGTCATCCCCGCCCCGAAGTTCGGGCCGACCGGACCCAGGACGAGGAGCGTCCCGCCGGTCATGTACTCGGCGCCGTGCGGACCGACCCCCTCGACGACCGCGTCCGCGCCCGCGTTCCGGACCGCGAAGCGCATCCCTGCACGGCCGACAACGTGGAGCCTGCCGCCGGTCGCGCCGTACAGACAGGTATTTCCGGCCAGCGTCGGCGTGGCGGCGGAGACCCCGGCTTCGGAGTCCGCTCGCTGCGCCAGGGTTGGGTCTGGCACCACGACCACCGTTCCACCGGCGAGGCCCTTCGCGACGTAGTCATTCGCCGTCCCGGCGAGGCGGAGCTCCAGGCCCGCCCCGAGGAACGCCCCGAACGATTGCCCCGCCGAACCACGCAGGGCGAGGCTGACCGGCACCCGGATCGTCCCCCGCTCGACCTCGCCGGTGAGCGCCGCGCCGAACGACCGCTCGGCCGTGGTGATCCGGAGGCCGTCCAGACGAATGGCGCCGTGCCCGCGGAGCGCGGCCGCCAGCCGCATCTCGAGCGGCGACGACGGCAGGCGATCGACGCCGGCGCCCGCGGTCGCGGGAGCGGCGAGGCGCGCCGGGCTCGCGCCCCAGCGAGGCGCCGAGATCACTCGCCGCAGTCCCGGATCGTCCTCCCGGGCCGCAGGTCGCAGGACGGAGGCCGCCTCGCCCACGATCTCACCGACCGACCGGGCGCCGATGGCGGCCAACTCGGCGCGAAGATCCTCGGCCAGCCCCAGGGCGAACCGCTCCACCTGGTCGGGGGTCCCGGCAAACTTCGCCCGAAGGTCAGCACGCTGCGTCGCGATCCCCGTCGGACACGTGTCCAGGTGACACTGCCGGGCCATGTCGCAGCCGATCGCGATGAGCGCGGCGGTTCCGAGTGCGAACTCCTCGGCACCCAGCAGCGCGGCCATCAGCAGGTCCCGGCCGCGCTGGAGGCCACCGTCGGTCCGGAGTGCGACGCGGTCGCGAAGGTCGTTCCAGAGAAGGATCTGGTGGACCTCGCTGAGGCCCAGCTCCCACGGGACCCCGACGTGCTTGATCGAGCTGAGCGGCGAGGCCCCGGTGCCGCCGGCGCCGCCGGCGACGTGGATGTAGTCGGCGCCGGCCTTGGCCACGCCGGCGGCGACGGTGCCGACACCCCGCGACGCGACCAGCTTGACCCCGATGCGAGCCGCGGGATTGATCGCGCGAAGGTCGGCGATGAGCTGGGCGAGGTCCTCGATCGAGTAGATGTCGTGGTGGGGCGGCGGGCTGATGTACGCCATGCCGGCCTGGCCGCGCCGGAGCGCCGCGATGTATGCGGTCGCCTTGCGGGCGGGCAGCTGGCCGCCCTCGCCGGGCTTGGAGCCCTGGGCGATCTTGATCTCGAGCTGCTCGGCCCGGGCGAGGTAGGTCGCGGTCACCCCGAACCGGCCCGAGGCGACCTGTTTGATCGCGGCGTCGTGGCGTCGCCCGTCCTCTCCCGGCGCATACCAGGCGGGGTCCTCCCCGCCCTCGCCGGTGTTCGCGGCTCCGCCGGCGCGCTGGATCCCGATCGTCAGGACCTGATGAGCCTCCGGCGAGAGCGCGCCGACGCTCATCGCGCTGACGACGAGCCGCCGGGCGATTGCTCGCGCCGGTTCCACCTCTTCGAGCTCGATGGCCCGGCGGCGTGCGGCAGGGCGGATCTCGAGCCGGTCGCGGACGACGGCGGGGGCGTCACGCTCGAGGGCGGCGCGGTAGGCCGGCAGCGCGCTCGCGGCGTTGCCCCGGGCGCTGACCCCGGCGTTGCCCCGGGCGACCTCGGCGGGCTCTGGGCTCGCGGCGTTGCCCCGGGCGCTGACCCCGGCGTTGCCCTCGGCCGCCCCCGGGCCCGCCGCGAGGCCCTGGATGGCCGCCACGACCCGCGGCGCGAACAGGTGGAGCTCGCCGTCGGACCGGAACCGGGCAAGGCCCGGGTCCGGCAGGCGAGGCTCCCGGGCGGCATGGTGCGGGGACGCGGTGGCCGAAGTGGCTGGCGGCGCATCCAGCGTCACCGCCGTCTCGACGCGCGTCAGCTGCCGTGCCGCGAGCTCCCGGAAGCCCACCGTCCCTTCCCAGCCGAGCGCGGCGGGGAAGCATCGAGCGGTGACCTCAGGCGCGAGGTCGAGCGTCTCGAAGAGCGCCCCGCCGACATACGAGGCGACGGCGCTGATCCCCATCCGAGCGAGCGTCTTGCGGAGTCCGGTCTCGAAGGCATCGAGGAGGGTGCCGACCGCCGCGGGGACATCGATCGACTCGGCGCCGCGGGAGCCGGCGATCTCGGCCGCGATCCGGATGGCCAGCCACGGGCGGACGGCTCGGGCGCCGGCGGCGAGGACCATCGCGAGCGAGTGGACGTCGAGGACGTCGGCCGCCTCGGCGACGATGTCTGTCCGGCCTCGCAGGCCGGCCGCCGTGAGCGCTGCGTGGACCGCCCCGACGGCGAGGACCGACGGAACCGGCATCCGGTCGAGGTCGAAGGCGCGGTCGGAGACGACCAGGCAGATGGCGCCCTGCCGCGCGGCCGTGACGGCCTCGGCCGCGAGCTGTTCGAGCGCCGCCTCGAGCCCGCTCGGTCCCGGATCGGCCGGCCACGTGGCGTCCAGGGTGACGACGGCCCCGCCGCGCAGGGCGCGGACGGCGGTGAGGAGCACGGGGAGATCGGCGACGACGGGACGAGCGAGCCGGATGGCTCGCTGCCGGCGCGGCAGCCCGCCGAGCAGGGGCGGGCGCCGTCCGAGGTGAACACGGAGATCCACGACGAGCCGTTCGCGCTCGGGGTCGATGGGCGGATTGGTCACCTGGGCGAACGACTGCTTCAGGTGATCAGCCGCCCGACGCGGGACCCGGCCGTATCCCGGAGTGGGCGTGTCGTCGCCCATGCTCCAGAGCGGCTCGTGGGCCTCGAGGGCCATCGTCCGAAGGTCCAGGCGGAGCCGCTCGGCGTCCAGGCCGGCAAGGTACCGACAACCCGGTGATGGATCGGGCGAGTCCAGACCGGCAGCGCTCGTCGGCGGCTCGTCGGCGAACGCCGGCCGCGGCCGGTCGTGGGTGGTCGCCGTCCGCACCAGCCTGCGCCTGGCCGCCGCGTCCGCGAGGATCCGGCGCCGGGTGGGTTCGACGAGAAGCATCTCGCCGGGACCGAGCCGGGCAAGCGTCTCGATCTCTGCTGGATCGAGCGGAACCGCGCCTGACTCCGAGGCCGCCGCGACGATCCCGTCCCGGGTGATTGTGTAGGCCAGCGGCCGGAGCCCGTTTCGGTCGAGCAGCGCCCCGACCGACCGGCCGTCGGTGAAGACCAGGGCGGCCGGACCGTCCCACGGGGCGAGGAAGCCGGCGCTCCGCCGCGAGAGCTCGACCGCACCCGGCGAGCCGTCGAACCGGAGGGCCGCCGCTTCCGGGATCAGCGCCGCGAGCGCGCCGGCGACACTCCAGCCGGACGCGACCAGCAGCTCGACGGCCTCGTTCAGCGAGGCCGAGTCGGAGCCACCCACCCCCAGCAGCGGGGCGCGGCGGGAGAGCTCGGTGAGGAGACCTGTCGGGTCCGGGTCGCCGCGACGGCCCCGGACCTCCTCCCGGTTGCCCCGGACCGTGTTGATCTCGCCGTTGTGGGCGAGATGGCCGAACGGCTGCGAGAGGCGCCAGGTGGGATGGGTGTTCGTCGCATATCGCTGGTGGAACGTCACGAAGCTCAGGGCGAGCGGCGGCGCGAGGTCCGGATAGAGCCGGGCGAGCCGGCCGCCCGTGACGAGACCCTTGTAAACGACGGTCCGGCACGAGCCCGAGGCGACCGCGAGATCGTCCAGCCCGGCGGCGGTCCCCTCACCGGCAATCCGGCGACGGGCGAGGAGGAGCCGGCGCTCGAACGCCGCGTCGGAGATCGGGCGTCCGCCGGCGGCGACCGGCCGGGCGACGAACAACTGAGCGAATCCGGGCCGGCTGGCGAACGCCGCCGGCCCGAGCGCGGTCGGATCCACCGGCACCCGGCGCCACGCCGTCGGGGCGAGCCCGACCTCGCGGAGGGCCGCCTCGACGATCGCCCGGGCACGATCGCGCTGGGTCCGGCCCCGCGGCAGGAAGAGCTGAAGGAGGCCGGGCCGCCGGCCGATCGCCGCGCGGCGGCGGAGACCGGCGGTCAACCGGGCCACGAGCGCCGGCTCGAGCGGGAGGGCGACCCCGGCTCCGTCGCTGGACAGCCCGTCCGCCGCGAACGCGCCCCGATGGCCGAGCGACGCCAGACCCGCGAGGGCCAGGGGGAGGACGCGATCCGTGGACCCGCCGCCGGCGTCCGCGACGAACCCCACGCCGCAGGCGTCGTGCTCGGTTGAGGGGTCGTAGAGCGGCGGTGGGACGGTGATCCCGCGACGCATCGATGATGCCTCCGGCGGCAGGGATGGAGAGACGCGTCCCGAGCCCCGAGGGGTCTGGCCCCGAGCGCGCTTCCTAGACTGAACGTCAGACCTGGTAGGCGACCTCACCGTGGGTCGAGAGGTCGATGCCGACCTCCTCCTCCTTCGGGGAGATCCTGATCCCCAGGATCACGTCGACGACCTTGACGATCACGAAGGTGGCCACGACCGCGTAGGCGATCGTCGCCCCGACCGCGATCAGCTGGGTGAAGACCTGGCCGGGGTTGCCGTCGATCAGGCCCGGATAGGCGTTGATCGCGACGGTCGCGAAGACGCCAGTGGCGATGGCGCCGAACGTCCCGCCCACCCCATGGACCGCGAAGACGTCGAGAGCGTCGTCGATCTTGAGGCGAGACCGGAGGAGCGTGGCGCTGTAGCAGAGTCCCCCCACGACGAGGCCGATGACCAGGGCGCCACCGGCGGTCACGAAGCCGGACGCCGGCGTGATCGCGACCAGTCCGGCGACGGCGCCGCACGCGGCACCGACGACGCTGACCTTGCCCTTGTGGATGTAGCTGGCGAGGACCCAGGTGATCGTCGCGGCGCCCGCGGCCGTGTTGGTGACCAGCAGGGCGTTGGCGGCCAGCCCGTTGGCAGCCAGCGCCGAGCCGGCGTTGAAGCCGAACCAGCCGAACCACAGGAGGCCGGCACCCAGGACCGTCATCGGGATGTCGTGCGGCTCCAGCGCCTCACCGTTGGCGGCCCGGCGACCGATGAGCAGGGCGACGACGAGGGCCGCGAAGCCGGATGAGGCATGGACCACGGTGCCGCCGGCGAAGTCGAGGGCGCCGAGGGTGAACAGCCAGCCGTCGGATGCCCAGACCCAGTGGGCGATCGGCGAGTAGACGAACACGGACCACAGGACCGTGAAGATGACGAAGCTGGCGAATCGCTTGCGCTCGGCGAACGCCCCGGTGATGAGGGCCGGGGTGATCGCCGCGAACATCAGCTGGAAGGCGGCGAACAGGACGAACGGGATCGTGCTGCCCGCGGCCGGTGCCAGGCCCACCCCGTTGAACAGGGCGTAGTCGAGGCCGCCGAACAGGCCCGCCCCCGTCGCATCGGGCGCGAAGGCGATTGAGAATCCGACGACGACCCACACGACGCTCACGATCGCCAGCCCGAAGAAGCTGTGCATGATCGTCGAGAGGACGTTCTTCCTGCGCACGAGCCCGCCGTAGAACAGGGCGAGACCCGGCAGCATCACCATCACGAGCGCGGTCGCGACGAGGAGCCAGGCGGTGTCCCCGCTGTTGATCTCCGACCCGTCCGCGGCGAAAGCTGCTGCCGGCACGATGGCGGCCGCGGCGAGAGCGGTCAGCAGGGCGGCGGCGATGCGTCGCATGTCGAGTCCCCTCCGTCCCGGCCCGCCGTCCGTCACGGGCCCTGATCGGAGTCTCGGGTCGGCACCGCAGCCGTGCGCCGTCGACGGGGCGGCGGCCGCGCTGCGCTTGGGAGCCGCATTCGGTTGCGACACGGTGGCGCGGCTCCTGGATGGATGCCGCGATCCGGATCTCGGCCCGCGTCCGGCTCAGCTCAGAGGGCCGACTCAGGTGACTCAGTTCAGGCCTGCCTCGAAAATCCTCTGCCTGCGCCTCTCTGCTGTGCTTCCAGGGTGAGCGCATCGATACCACTTACCGGGCACCAGGAAGCATCCGACAGGCACCGAAGCAGCCCTGTCCTCCGACAAGGCACCAAAGGCGCCACAAAAGGCGCCGCCAAAAGGCGCCGCCAAGG
>PNKK01000055.1 GCA_013822395.1 Anaerolinea sp.
GAGGCGGTAGGCGTGGACGCCCGTGGTGTCGGTCGAGGCCGTCCAGCTCAGGTTGATCTGGTTGGCACCCGATGCGCTCGCCGTGAGACCGGTCGGGACGGTCGGCGCGGTCGTGTCCGAGGGCGGGGTGGTGGTGACGACGAGCTGGGGCCTGTTCGCTGCCTCGCGGCTCTGGAAGCTCGCCGCGATCGTGGGACTCGGATCGGTGACCACCAGCGCGATCACGCCCCGCGTGGTCACGGCGGACGAGACGTCAGCCGGGGCGTAGGCATTCGCGCTGAAGGCCCCGGACGAGCCGAGTGCTGCGCCCGGCGCCGGCGCGTTGCTCCAGGTGAGCCCGGTCTCCGTCCAACTCGTGGTGCTGAGCTGGTTCCCGCGGAACCCCGCACTCGAGGAGACGGTGGCGTAGAGCCGGAGCGTCGCGCCAGTGATCGCGCCCGTGGGCAGCGTCGTCGTATCGAACTTGAGGTAGGCGCGCTGGGTCTGGTTGCTCGCGCCATTGATCAGCAGGCTGGCGTTCGTGCCGTAGTTCTTGGATCCGAACTTCGAGTCGACATACGTGTCGGCTGTCGGGTTGAAGGTTGTCGTGGTCACGGGCACCGCGGGCGTGGTCGCCGAGGCGGCCGACGAGGCCGCGCTCGCGTTGCCGGCGGCGTCGATCGCGCGGACGGTGTAGCTGTAGGCGGTCGACGGCGCCACGCTCCAGTCGGTGAAGCTCGTGGTCGTGCCGTTGACCGAGGCGAGCAGGCTCACCCCGCGGTAGATGGCATAGCGGCTGACGCCGACGTTGTCGGTCGAGGCTGTCCAGCTGACCGTGACCCGGTTGTAGGCGTTGGCGGTGGCCGTGACGCCCGTCGGCACCGAGGGTGCCGCGGTGTCGGGACCGGCGGTGGTGGCGATGACCGAGCGGGTCAGGTTCCCATAGGCGTCGTATGCGAACGCACTCTGGAGCCCGCCAGTGGTTGACGAGACGATCGCGTCGGTTCGGTCGTAGGAGTAGGTCGTGGTCGTCGCGGCATCGATGACCTGCGTCCGGTTGGAGTCGGCGTCGTACGTGTACGCCTTGGTGAGACCGTTGAGCGTGGAGCCGGTGATCCGCCGCAGGCCATCGTAGGTGAACGTCTGGGTGTTGTTGCCGGCATCACCCGGTATGCCGCTCAACGTCTGGGTTTCGCTACGGACGGCGCCGCTGCGGTCATAGGTCCGGGAGAAGACGGCTTGATTGGCCGCGCCTCGCACCTCGATCATCGAGAGCGGGCGCTTCGCGGCGTCGTAGGCGAACGTCGCGCTGTTCGTGCCTCCGGGCCAGGTCCGACTCGACATCAGACCATCGAGACGCCAGCCGAAGGTGGCAAGCCCGGCGTAGGTGGGTGACGAGGCCGTGCTCTGCCGATCGAGGACGTCATACGTGAAGGCGCTCCCGCCGCCAGGATCGCTCCTCGTGGCAATCGTGCCGTCGCCGTTGTAGGTCGTAGCCGTCAGCGTCGTCGTGCCTCGCTTGACCGCGGTCTGGCGGCCGGCCGCGTCGTAGGTCATCGACAGGCTGTCGGTTCCCTCGCCGGCCCCGGTGCCGTCAAAGGCCACGGTCGTCCGCTGACCGGCGGCGTCGTACCCGTACGTCGTCGAGAACTTGAGCGTCCCGGTGGGGGCACCCGCGTAGGTCTTCGATGAGGTGGTCCGTCCGACGTCGTCGTACGTCGTGTCGGTGTAGCGCGTTGCGTTGGCGCATGACCCGGTCGCCGGGTGATCGCAAGTGCGGATGAGCCGAGCGCCGCCCGCAGACGTGTCGTAGACGTAGGTCGTTGCCGTGAGCGGGGTCGCGATCTCGTTGCCCGGCGGGGTCTCTTGGATCACGTGTCCCGCCGCATCGTAGGCGTAGCGCCATGCTCCTGGATCGCTCGGGGCGGGCGTGCAGCCATCGAGCACCCGCTGCGGGGCACAGGACGCCGTGAGCTCCCCCAGGGCGTCGTAGGCGAAGGTGGCTCGCACGTTCTGGTCCGACGTCGCTGCGGCGCCCGATATGAAGTTCAGGATCGAAGCGGTGACGTTGCCGAGGCGGTCGTACTCGTAGCGGTCCACCACGCCAGCCGGGTCGGTCACGTCCGTCCGGCGGCCGAGGGCGTCGAGCCCGTAGCTCGTCGTGAGGTTGACATCGGGCTGTGCGGTGCCGGCATTTCGAATTGCGTTGACGGTAACGCTCGTGAGGCGTCCCATCGCGTCATACGTGCTGGCGGTGACCGGCGCCGGCTCGCCCGGCGCCGCCGGCGGCTGGACGGACGCGACCACCCGGCCGTTCGCGTCGTAGGCCGTTTCCGACGGAATGCCGGCGGACGTCGAGGACTGGTCCCAGACGCTGACGTCATCGAGCACCCACTCCGTCGCGCCCGACAGGTTGCGCATCGCGACGCCCACGGCTGGCTGGTCCGCGCCGGTCGCGTTCACCCATGTCACGTCGATGGGCTGCCAACTCGAGCCGATCGCGGCGCTCGTTGAGCCGTAGCGCGAACTTGCCCCCGTGTCGACGCCGAGGAGGAACAGGACGGACGGCGTCCCGGTCCCGATCGACCGTACCCACGCCCTCGCGCGGTAGGTTCGCCCGGCCTTGAAGACCCCGGTGAGGGTCTTCTGGACGCCGGCGCCGCTCGTACCCCCGGTGTTCACATCGAGATACCACAGCCCGGTGCGGGGGGCGCAGGCAGGGCAGCCGGAGGCGCCCATCGAGGCTCCGGAGGAGATCAGGGTTCCCGATGTCGCCCAGCCGGTCGCGCTGCCCTGCTCGAACCCGTCGACCTGGAGCTGCGCCGCGCCCGTTCGATCGAAGTTGTCGATGGTGCGCATGGGCCGACCCGCGGCGTCATACACGCTGCTCGTCCAGGCAACGTTCGCCTCTGTCTCGGTCGCCCCACCAGGTGACGAAGCGAACTGCACGCGGCCGGCCTTCGTGTAGTCCGTCCGCTGCCAGGAGCCGTCGGGAAGCGTCACCTTCGTGACGCGGCCGAGGGCGTCGTAGGTCGTGGTCGTGACCCGTCCGATCGGATCGGCGACCGACACCACCTGGTCGGAGGTGTCGTAGCGCATGACCGTCGTCACGTTCTGATCCGACGTGGAGGCACCGCCCTGGACGTAGTTGGCGACGGTCTTCACTGGTTTTCCGGCGAAGTCGTACCACGTGATCGCGAGCTTGCCATAGGCGTCGGTCGTCTGGACGGCGCGACCCAGGCGGTCCGTCACGGTCACCGTGTTGCAGTAGGTCGACGATGAGCCCGGACAGAGCGGCGCGGGTGCCACGATCGGCGGGATCGGCCCCGACGTCCCGGCCCGGTTGCCGGCCGTGTCATAGCTATAGGCGATCGTCCGCGGCTGAGTCCACCCGGCGTCGGAGTAGGTGGTGACCGTGAGCGGGTTGCCCAACAGGTCGTAGCTCGTGATGATCTTGCGCCGTGCGTTGCCCGTCCCGTCGTCGCTGATGACCAACGACACACGTCCGTACTCGTCGGTCACGAGCGTCGTCTGGATGTCGTCGGTGGACGTCCCCGTGCCGGGCACCCCGTCGACGAAGTTCACGTACCGGATCATCGGTCGACCGCTCGAGTCGTAGACGGTCTTCACCTGTCGCGTGTCGGGTGTGGTGACGAGGACCGGGTTGCCGAGGAAGTCGAAGCTGGTCGTCGCCGTCTCGTTGAGCGGGGTGGTGATCGTGCGACGGTTGCCGACCTCGTCGTACGTGTAACGCGTCGTGTTGTTCAGTCCATCGCGGACCGAGGCGACGTCCGTCTGGTTTGCCGAATAGGTCGTCGTCGTGGACACCCCATCGGGATCGCGATTCACGAGGACGCGTCCCCACGGATCGTACGTGTAGGTGGAGGCCGCGTTCTGATCCACTCCGGTGCCGCCGGCGACGTAGTTCTCGGTGATCGTCGTCGCGAACGACGGCGGGTTCGGGGCGACGGTGGCGTACTCGAACTTCTTGACGACCTTTTCGATGTCGGTCTGGGTGTCGAGCAGGTTTCGGCTGGTCGCGTACACCGACGCCTGATATGTCGTAAACAGCGCCACGCTGTCGACGTAGGCTGTCTCACCGGCGTCCGTCCAGAAGCGAACCTGGACGATGCCGTTCCCCTCGACCGGGATCGTCACCCCATAGGCGACGGTGTGCCAGGCGGTGCCTGCATCCGAGGTCGCAGCAAGCGCCACGCCCCACGTGGCATCGGGCCGCTGATAGCGGATCTCGTAGTCGATCGAACCGGTGGCTGCCTTCAGGCCGGCCTGGAAGCGGAACGTCTGACCGGGCAGCAGCTGGGCGGTCTGGGTCGCGGACGCCGCACCGGTCAGCTTGAGGGCAGCCTTCCCGGCGAGCGGAGCGGTCAGGTCCTGGCTCGCACCACTCGTCGTCCAACCCGACAGCCCGTCCTCGAAGCCCTGATTTGCAAGGAACGTGTTGTCGCTAGTCTCGAGCTGGTTCGTGTACTGATCGAAGAACGTGAGGATGTCCTGAACGGCATCGGCGCCGTTCGGGTTCGGGAACGAGGTGACCTGGTGGGATCGCTGCTGGGCGCTGGTATAGCGGTACGTGGTGACGTACGTGAGCGCGCCACCGGATGCGACGTACTGATCGGGCGTCTGGGTCCATAGCAACTCACCTGCGGCGAGCGGATCGGCGAAGCTCTCGAGCTTCGCCGCCGCCCGGTAGGCGCTCCGGCTCACCATCGGGTTGGCCCCCGGCATGCGGTAGCGCGTCGCGGTCATGGTGTTGCCGATGCCGTCGAACTCGGCGGTCGTCGCGAGGTCGGAGGCGCCCGGAGCCGTGGGAAGGCTCGTCGACGCGCAGCTCGCCGGGCAGGGCCGGAGCCGGTACGTCCGGAAGGTCGTGCCGTCCGGGGAGATCTCGCGGTACTCGGCCGTGTTCGTGCGGACCGCGTCCGCATCCTGGACGACCGGTCGTCGATAGAGGTTGTTGCCGCCCTGATCCCAGGTCAGCACGCTCAGCCGCTTGAAGCCGCCCTGGGAGAGATCGGTCACGGCGATCGGCGCGTTCGATGCGTCGTACTCGATGCCGGTCCGGTAGTCGTCAATCGTGCCGGTCGTGCCGGTCCAGCGCGGGTCGGTGATGGTCGTCAGCCGATGGCTCGTCGCGTCGGCGTAGGCATACTCGACGCACCCGCTCGGGCGGGTGGTGGGGCATCCGCTCCCGGGGGTCCGCCCCGGCTTGACCTTGAGCAGGTCGTCGACGGCCGTGGCGTTGCCCGATCCATCGGCTGTCAGGATGAAGTCAGCCGTCCGCCCGACGGGGGTGACCACCGTGCTTCCGATCCGTTCAGTGAACCGGACCATTCGCGTGTTCGCCGCGCCAGTTGAGGGGCGGCTGATGGTGATCTGGCGGATCGCCGAGCCGTTCGCGCCGCCCAGCGGGTACCCATCGTCTGCCGCACGGATGAGGCTGAGCTCGTACCGAGCTGCGGGCAGCTGATACGTCCAATCAAGGGAGAGGGTATCACCGTTGGCGGTCGTGGTTCGGAGGAGGAGACCGCTCTCATTGAACCGCCTCGTGGCGCCGCCCGGATAGCGGACGACGTAGTTGTCGCGCAGCGTCGGATCGTTGTCGCCAACCCCTGGGAAGGTGATGGCCGACATGGCGTCAAACAGCGCATAGGAGCCGTCGATCGCGTAGAGGCGATACTCGGTCGCCGCGATCGGGTCGGACGCCGGAACTCCCGGGCTCGCCTGCGAGGTCCCTCCGGCCTCGTCATCGCGCCAGAATCCGAACGCGCTCTGCGCGTCGTAGAGGACGTTCCTGGTCACCGGCGTCCACTGATCGGGCGCCATGTCGCTTACCCTCAGTCGGGTGGACGGTGTTCCCAGGTTCGTTGGCTCGGCTCCCGCGTAGTAGACGAGCGTCCCCGTCTGGTTCGTGCGTTGGTCGCGCACGTCGAAGGCGACGGCCACACTGGCACCGCCGATCTTCTTCCACGACCACTTGACGAAGGGGAATCCGTTGAGATCAGCATTGGGCGTTGCGGTCGCCACGGATCCGGCCGCTACCCGCACCGCGGCCGCGCCCGACACCGCATCACCGGTCTGCAGGGTCGCACCGGTCATACCGGTGGGCAGGCTCTCGTCGAACTGCTCACTCAAGGCTCCCTCGAATCGAAAATCGTCGAAGTAGATGATCGGATCACCGATGAATCCCATGAATGAGAAGAAGGAGACTCCGATGTTGGAGGAGAAGCCGAGATTCGTGCGGGCGTCGTTATAGATGTTCCGGAGGGGGACCTGGTACCAGTCCGTGATCGTTGCCGAGGGCAGGTTGATGCCTGGCGCTCCGAGGCCCATATTGATCCCATAGTCGAGCCACGCTGACTGACCGCTTGACCGATCGTGCACCCAGAAGCCGAAGCGAGCGCGATTCGCGGAGGTCTTGATTGCGATCGAATAGCGCTGGTATCGTGCGAGATCGACTTCCTGGCCGAGAGACCCAACGGTGGCGCTACCTGAGGATGGGGTCGTCACCGCGAACGAGTAGCTTCCGACCGCTGCGGTCGAGTTCGTCTGGGTCGCCGGCGGACCGACGACCCAGGCCAGGGCGTTCGCCTCGTCGAAGACGCTGATGCGCGGGCGGGTGATCAAGACGGGAGCGACGCTGTGGATCTGACCCTTTGCATCGAGCGTGGCGGGAAAGCGGTTGCCTTCAGGATCCTGATAAGTGTACGTCGTCGGGGAGGCCTGCTCGATCCGCTCATCGTAGTTCGTAGACCAGCCACAAGCCTGGAGAATCCCGCTGCAGACCGATCTGTTTCCGCCGCGGTACTGATAGGTCAGGGAGGCAGGCAGGAGTCCGCCGATCTCGAGGCCAGCCGATTTCGTGACGGATAGGCCGCGCGTTGAGAGGTTGATACTCGCCTCGCCACCGTCAGGTAGGCTGACGCTCTCGGTTACTCCGGAAGCGTCGTCCGAGCCCATCACCGTCACCCGGAACTGGTCCTTTTGAATGACTGAGCTTCCCACCCATCGAACGTCTGATTCCGTGGCGCCGGGACGCTTTACGCGGGCGTGATAAAGACTGGGTTTGGCATAATCCGACCCGATCAGGTCGACGTCGTTCACGCGGTGGGTCACGTCGAGACGCAGCTCGTATTCGCCGGGGGTGCTGGGCGTCCAGATGTCCATCAAGAAGACCGGACTGGTGGCACCTGGCGCAATTGTGTTCGGATTCCATGCCCACCCCGCCAGCCATAGGATTCCGCTTGTCTCGGGACTCAGGCTGAACCAGCGGTAGTAGACAGCCCAGTAATCGACCGAGTTTGGAGTCCAGGCGTTGAATGTAACCGATGAGTTGTTTGTCACGGTAACCGGCAGCTTGAGTCGCTGCCCGACGAGGGCCGTCGTGGGCGCATAGTTGAAGCCAAGAGCGGGATCGAAGTTGATGGCAGCGGCCGGAATGTTGTACGTGATCGTGAGCTTCGGCCGATTCGCCACGATCGGATCAGCCGCGTTCGAGAAGAGGAGCTCCTCCTGCGATTCAGTCGCGAGTCGGAGCGCGATCCCATAGTTCGCCTTCCACGCGCCCTGTCGTCGGTTGTACCAGGCGCGGACGGCCGCCGTGACGTCGACTGCAAGCACTCCTGGTGCGGACAAGGCTGCCGTCGTGGTCGCGGGCGATCCGTAGGCCGGAGCTGCGTTCCACGTCGTCGTTGCCGGCTGCCATCCCGTCGTCACCTGCTCCGCCACGAGTTGTTGGCCCAACGTTGCCGCATTCGCCTGGTACAGGGAGAGGGTGGCGCTCAGGGGAACGGCGCCATCGGGCAGGGAGAGACTCGGGAACCACACGAAGCTTCGCTGGATTCCATTGCTCGGGTTCGTGCCCACCCGGAGTTGCGTCCACCCGGCAGGCGGGACGGAGGTGGGCGCACCCTGGCGGACGTAGGTCTCCGCGTATCCCGTGCCCGTCGAGTTGATGTCACATCCGCCGGTCGACCCGACTTGGATACACACCGTGGGGTCGATGACAACCGGAAACGCGCGGCTCTCCTCGTTGAGCCACGACGGGTCGAGGCGATACGTCACACGAAAACGCCCGCGCAGGATCGGCTCGGCGTTCTCCTGGGTCGAGGGAGGAATGGCGCGAGGCGGCGCGGAAGCGGAGGCCGAGGGCGCCGGTGAGGCGTCGCGTGCTCCGACGGGCGGAGGCGTCGCAGTGGGCGGGGTCGGGGTACGTGTCGGCTCCGGCGTGCCGATCGGCGTCGGCTCCGGCCCCTTGACCTCCGAATACCGTGAACTTGCCACGGCACGCTGAGCGGAGGCAGCGGTGGGGACCGTCTGGGGCGGAGCTGACGGCTCGGGCAACGCTGACGGCTCGGGCAACGCCGACGGCTCGGGCAAGGCCAGAGGGGTCGCTGCCGGGCTCGCCGAGGGCTCCGAGAGCTCCGACAGGACGACGGCAACAGCGCCGGAGACGAACTTGGCATCGAAGACCGATGGGGCGCTGATCCGGCCGACGACGTTCCCGGCGGGATCGACCAGCTCGATGCTCGTGCGGTCGTCACCGAGCCGACCGCCGAGACGTCCGGCCTGGAGCTCAAACGAGTACGAAGAGGGCGAGGCCCCATCTTCAAGGACGACCTTGAACTCGAAGCCTTCGGGGGTGGCGAAGATGACCAGCGAAGACCCGCGTTCACCTGGGAGGCGGACGGAGTCATCGGTGACCTCGCCCGTCCCAAAGCCCGGCGCCGAAAAGACAAGGGAGTCGTTTTCGCTGGAGAGCTCGACGATCTCGCCCGCTGGATCGTCTGGCGAGATGTGCAGGCGCAAGTCAGTCGCCTTCGGCCTGACCCCCGATCCACGCACGTCGTCAGGAACGAGCGTCGTGTCAATCGGTTGCCACTTGCCATCGAGATCTCGGTAGTGGGTCCGACCTGCCGAGGTCTCGAGGGTGAAGCTGCCGTCCGGATTGGCAGTGACGCGCTGAGCCCTGCCGCGACCGGTGGGATCCTCGGTGGGAATGGAGGGTGGCCCTGACTGAGGACGGACCTGACGCACGCTAACAGCGGGCTCCGCTGTTGCCACCGTTTGACCTTCCCGAACCGCGACGGCCTGCTCGGGCACCGCGAGCGGAACAGGCGGATTCTGGGGTGCTGCCTGCGGGGTGAAGCCTTCGGGCCTCGCAGTGGAGACGCTACGTCCGGAGACCTGAACGGGTGCTACGAGCGCAGGCCCGAGCACGGTGAGGGATAGCAACAACCGTACGAGCGTTCGGCCAGCGGAGCGCTCGCTAGGACGAGAGCATCGCGACACGGTCAGACGCCGCCCTTGACGTTGTAGGGGCTAACGCTAGCCAAGGGAGGCCAGGCGCTCCCTCGACCCTGCATTTGTACAGAGCGGGTGCGCGGACGGCGAGCGCACGTCTGACGCCACGCTTCCCGACCGTCTCGCGACCGCTCATGACGACGGGGGGATCGCACGGAGGAGGTGAATGGCTTGGCGGCAAAGGTAAACGCAATGAGGGCGGCGACCGAACACCTGTTCGGTCCACCGCGAAGCCGGAACTGCACCGTGACCTCCCTCAGGGGGTTCCCGTGAGCCCTTCAATCAGCGGCTTTCAGGTCAGGCGACGTGGCGCTCCCGCTCGAAAATGATGCCGTCAGTCACGGGGCCGGCTCGGCCGTGTCCCCCGTCTCCGCACGTGTGGCGGCCGCATCGTAGCTGCGCCGACAAGCAAGGTCAAGTGCGATTTGTGGCCTTGTTGATGGGCAGCGCTTTGTGGCCTTTGTTGGGTGATTTTGGTCTGTTGTCGACCCGTTGGACCCTCGGCTAGGCGCGCGCCGACTCGGCGAGGACTTCATTGAGGGCGCGTCGGGCGACGGTCGACGCCGGTCCGACACCAGCAGGTTCCAAGGCAGCAGGTCGCCATGGAATCATATGGTGGCGTCCTGGAGGCGTGGACCGTGCGGCCGCCGAGGCGCGCGCCGGAATCGGATGTCTGGGCCGGGCTCGATCAGGCAGACCAGGCCTGCTCCTGGATCACGAGGTCGCTCTCGATCGCGAACGTGCAGCGCGCCCGGCCGAGATCCAGGAGCTCGATCAGGTCCGGATCGATGTACAGCTGGTGGCAGTCCTCGCACAGCCCGCCCGGGATCCCGAAGCACAGCCGCTCGGACTGATCCGGCATCCGGAACGTCGTGTCGAACCGGGTGGTGATCAGGCGGCGGTTGCAGGCGGGGCAGCGCTCGTGACTGGGCGTCATGCCCGCATTCTCGGAGCGGTTGGGCATCGCCCGGCATGACCCGACGGTACGGCCCCCCCCGGTACACCTGCCCGGTGCGGGTCCGGTACGACTTCCGGCCCTACTGGACGCGCAGCACGGTTTTCGCCTCCGACCAGTGCTTCTCGAGCTGGTAGAAGTCGCGCTCTGGCGGCGTGAAGACATGGACGACGACCGACCCGAAGTCGATCAGGACCCAGTGCGACGCTGCGACCCCCTCGCGCCCGATCGGCCGCTCGCCCTCGGCGCGAAGCCCCTCGATGATCCCGTCCGCGATCGCGTCGAGCTGCCGCTCCGAGCCGCCCGAGCAGATGACGAAGCAGTCCGCGAGCGTGGTCAGCGCGGACAGGTCGAGGAGCACGATATCGGCGGCCTTCTTGTCCTCGGCGAGCTCGACGACGCGGCGCGCGATCTCGAGCGACGAGTGCTCGGTGGGGGCGGGACGGGCCCCGCGACGGGGCAGGCCGTCAGGGCGCGGAGCGAGGGCGGGGTCGGGCACTGGGTGAGGTTCCTCCGATGGATGCAGACCGGTAGAGGCCATGATCGGCGATGTAGCGCTCGACCGCGTCGGGGACGAGGTAGCGGATGGAGCGGCCTGTCGCAATGCGCTCGCGGACCCCGGTCGATGAGATCCCGAGGCGGGGACCGTCGAGCATGACGATCCGGTTGGCCTGGCCGGGGAACTGTGCGGCGATCCAGGCGAGATCGGGGGCCGGATGCCCTTCCCGCGGCACGACGGCCACCCGGCAGGCGGCGAGGAGCCGCGTCGGCTCGTGCCAGTCCGGCAGGCCTGCAAGGGTCTCGGCCGACATGATCAGGACGAGGTCAGGATCCCGGCCGGCGGTCCGCTCGGCCTCGGCGATCAGGCGCACGGAATCCGCCGTGTACGACGGGCCCGGCCGGTCGACGTCGACGCGACTCAGCTCGAATGTCGCGTTGCCTGCGATCGCCAGACGGACCATCGCGACGCGGTCCTCGGCCGGTGCCGTCACGGCCCCGGGCTTGTGCGGCGGGACACCGGCCGGGAGGAAGACCACCCGTTCGAGGTCGAGCGACTCACGGGCGGCCTCCGCGATCGCGAGGTGGCCCAGGTGGACAGGATCGAACGTGCCACCCATGATCCCGATCCGGACGACCGGCCGGCCGGTCACCACGGGCTCACCACGGGCTCACCACGGGCTCACCGCTCGAGCGCCCACGCCTCGGCCTCCCACTCGAGCTCGACGTCGCCGAACCGGACGATGTCGCCGCTCGCGACGCCTGCTCGACGAAGGTCCGCCTCGATCCCGAGCCGGACCAGGTCGCGCTGGAACCGCTCTGCAGATTCCTCGACCTCGAAGTTCGTCTGGGCGGCGATCCGCTCGATCCGCTTGCCGCGCACGCGCAGCGCGCCGTCCTCATCGCGGTCGATCGAGTGAGCGTCACCCATCCCGTCCATCCGGTGAATGACGACGCCCGCCGGCTCAGGCGGTTCAGTCAGAGCCTCGGCGCTCGGAAGGAGTGCCGAGAGGACGGCCCGTAGCTCGTCGATCCCGCGCCCCTCGGCCGCGGCGATGCCCACCACCGGCAGGCCGTCCCGCTGCCGCGCCGCCCGGAACGCCGGCCAGGCTTCGGCAGCCGACGGCAGGTCCAGCTTGTTGAAGGCCACGAGGATCGGCTTGTTCAAAAGCGCAGGATCGTGCGCCCCGAGCTCCGTCCGGATGACCTCGTGGTCCCACTCCGGGTCGCGGCCACTCCCGTCGACCACATGGACGAGGACGTGGGTCCGCTCGACATGGCGGAGGAAGGCATGCCCAAGACCGGCACCCTCGCTCGCGCCTTCAATGAGTCCCGGGACGTCGGCGATCGTCGGGAGGCGCGGGTCGTCCGCGCCAAGGTCCATCACGCCGAGGTTCGGCTCGAGTGTCGTGAACGGGTAGTCCGCGATCTTCGGGTGGGCTGCGGTCAGCGCTGCGAGGAGCGTGGACTTGCCCGCGTTCGGGAGCCCCACGAGCCCGATATCGGCGATGAGCCGGAGCTCCAGGCGGAGCCAGCGCTCCTCGCCGGGCTCGCCCTTCTGGGCGTGCTTGGGCGCCTGATGGGTGGATGTCGCGAAGTGCTTGTTGCCCAGGCCGCCGCGGCCGCCGCGCGCCACGATCGTCTGCTGGCCCGTCGCGACGAGATCGGCGATGAGCGCGCCCGTCTCGTCGTCGTAGATCGCCGTCCCGGGAGGCACATCGAGGACGAGATCCTCGCCTGCCTTCCCGTGGCGCCTCGATCCTGCTCCGCGCCCGCCGGGCGTGGCCCGGAAGTGGTGCCGGTACCGGAAGTCCCTGAGCGTCGTCTGGCCGGCATCGACCCGGAGGTGGACCGTTCCACCGCGTCCACCGTCGCCGCCGTCCGGGCCACCCCGGGGCACGTGAGCCTCGCGCCGGAACGTGGCCGCACCGTCGCCGCCGGCGCCGGCGCGCACCAAGATCTTCACGCGGTCGAGGAACATCGGGCCCTATCTTCCCACGGGGAGCCGGCGCACCGGAGCTCATCCCCGCCGGACCCGAGCCGCGCCGACCCAGAGCGGCCGGTGCGGCCCTGCGGCAGCAGGCTCAGGCCCGCGGTCGGGGGCGCGCCTCGTCGCTCGCGCCGGGCGGTCGAGCAGCCAGATCTCGGCCGGGATCTCCATCCGGTGCTGCAGCCGGAGGTAGAGCCCGTTCAAGCGTTCCGCGCGTTCATCCGCTCGTCGCCACCGCTCGCTGCCCGGTGAAGCAGCTCGCCGCTCCGCCACGGCTTCATGCATCCGCCGTCCGAGGATCTCCAGGGCGTCGGTGAGCTGGGCCAGGGCAGGTGGACCTGCGCTCGGCAACGGGACGGTGATGGCCCTCGGAGAACCGTCGAACGAGGGCGGTCGTCGTTTCATGGGCTCATCAAACTACGCGACGCTGAGAGCACCCTGAACCGGGCCTGCGAACTCGCTCAATGGCCCTCCTCGATCGTAGAGTGGCGGTGAGCGCCGGCTGACGAACGACCGGACGGTCCTGGTGGGTGGCTCCGCAGAGGG
>PNKK01000056.1 GCA_013822395.1 Anaerolinea sp.
GGCGGCGTTCAGGACGGCCAGGACCGCGAGGACCCCGAGGGCGGTGAAGCCGTCCTGGCTCGCCTGGACGGCGGCCAGGATCACGTAGAACTTGGCGAAGAAGCCGGCCAGCGGCGGGATCCCGGTGAGGGACAGCAGGAAGATCGTCATCAGGCCACCGAGGATGGGTTCGCGTCGGATGAGGCCCGCGAACGTCTCCAGGTTGGACGTCACGCCGGCCCGCTTCTGGAGCGCCGCGATGACCGCGAAGGCGCCGAGGTTCATGACCGCGTAGGCGGCGCCGTAGTACAGGAGCCCCTCGAGGCCCTCGATCCGCCCGGCGGCGAACGCGGCGAGGCCGACCAGCATGTAGCCGGTGTGGGCGATGGAGCTGTAGGCGAGCATCCGCTTGACGTTCGTCTGGGTGAGCGCGACCAGGTTGCCCAGGGTCATCGTGAAGACGGCGAGGACGATGATCACCGGCAGCCAATCCGCCTTGAGCGGTCCGAGTGCCTCGACGAACAGGCGGAGGATGAGGGCGAACGCGCCGACCTTGGGACCGACCGAGAGATACCCGGTGACCGGCGTCGGCGAGCCCTGGTACGCGTCCGGGGTCCAGTAGTGGAAGGGGACCGCCGCGATCTTGAACGCGACGCCGGTCGTCATGAACGCGAGCCCCAGCGCGAGGCCGGCAGAGATTCCGCCGCTCGCGATGAGCGCCGCGAGGGCGTCCGCGACCTCGGCGACCCGGGTGGTCCCGGTCAGGCCCCACACGAACGCGAGGCCGAAGAGAAAGATCGCCGAGCTGAACGAGCCGAGGAGGAAGTACTTGATCGCACCCTCGGTCGAGTAGCCGTCGCTCTTGTGGTAGCCGGCAAGCAGGTAGCCCGGCAGGACCATGAGCTCGAGGCCGATGAACAGGACGAGCAGGTCCGCCGACGCAGCGATCAGCATCGCGCCGGTCATCGCGAACAGAAGCAGGATCGCGAACTCGGCGACCGGCAGGCCGCGCGGCCGGAGGTAGTCCGGCCCGAAGACGATCGTGAAGGCGACGATCACGATGAACAGGACGTCGAGGAACGTCGTGAGGGCGTCGACCTTGTAGGCTCCCCCGAACGCGGTCGCGGGCGTGCTGCCCGTGACGATCGTGAGCGCCCCGACGATCGCGAGCCCGCCGAGGCTGACGGCGAGGACCGGCCCGCGGCGTCCCGGCCGAGCCAGGTCGACGAAGAGGACCGCAGCGGCGACGAGGATGGCCCCGGCGAGCGGCGCGATCGTGACGAGATCCTGGAAGGTCATCGCGCCGCGCCTACGAGCCGTTCTCGGCCGCGGCGGGGCGCGCCCCGGTCGGCAGGGTGACCACCCGCACGACGACCGCCGCGGCCACGAGGCCCAGTCCGATCGCCACGACGAGCGGGTCGAGCGCGATCGCGGTCCCCGTCCCGGCGTCGCGGAGCGAACTCGTGATCGAGCCGTCGATCGTGTCGAGGAGGATCCCGGGGAGGATTCCAAAGACCACGACGAGCGCGCCGAGCGGCGCGAGTGTGAGGATCTCGACCGGGCTGATGTCCGTGAGGCGATGGCCCAGCGAGGCGAGGAAGACCGACGGCTCGCCGGTGACGACCCGCTGGAACATCCAGAGCAGGTACGCCGCCCCGAGGATCATCACGAACGTCGCCACGACCGCCGCCCACGGGTTCGCCGCGAACGTCCCGACGAGGGTCAGGAACTCGCCGACGAAGCCGGACAGGCCCGGCAGTCCCGCCGAGGCGAAGACGAAGAACCCCAGGATCGTGGCGTAGACGGGGGTCCGCGCGGCGAGGCCGCCCATCTTCGCGATCGTCCGGTCGTGCGTCCGCTCGTAGATGACGCCGACGAGGAGGAACAACGCACCGGTGATCAGGCCGTGGCTGAACATCTGGAGAATGGCGCCCGCCATCGCCTGGGGCTGGAAGACGAAGATGCCGAGGGTCACGAAGCCCATGTGGCTGACCGATGAATAGGCGACCAGCTTCTTGAGGTCCGGCTGGACGAGGGCGACGATCGCGCCGTAGATGATCGCGATCAGGCTCAGGACGATGATCGCCGGCGCGAACGTCTGCGCCGCGTCCGGGTACAGCGACAGCGTCCAGCGAATGAACCCGTACCCGCCCAGCTTGAGGAGCACGCCGGCCAGGATGACCGAGCCGGCCGTCGGTGCCTCGACGTGGGCATCGGGCAGCCAGGTGTGGAACGGGAACATCGGGACCTTGATCGCGAAGGCGAGGAAGAACGCCCCGAAGGCGAGGAGCTGGAGCGTCGGGTCGAAGCCGCCGCCAGCGGTCGCGAGCTCGCGGAGGGCCTCGAAGTCGAACGCGCCGGTCCAGTCGCTGCCGTTCGCGGCCTGGAAGGCGAACGCCGTGGCGAGGATCGCCACGAGCATGAGCAGCGACCCGACGAGCGTGTAGAGGACGAATTTGATCGTCGCGTAGATCCGGTTGGCGCCGCCCCAGATCCCGATGATCAGGTACATCGGGACGAGGACGATCTCCCAGAAGATGTAGAAGAGGAAGGCGTCCAGGGCCAGGAAGACGCCGATCATCCCGACCTCGAGGATCAGGAACGAGACCATGTACTCCTTGATCCGGGTCTGGATCGGCTTGAAGCTCGCGAGGATGCTGATCCAGGTCAGCGTCGTCGTGAGGACGACGAGCACGAGTGACAGCCCGTCGACGCCGAGCTTGTACTCGATCCCGAAGAGCGGGATCCAGCTGAGCTCCTCGACGAACTGGAAGAGCCCGTCGCGCTCGGGCGAGAACCCGACGACCAGGAGGAGCGAGGCCACCCAGGCGAGGAGCGCGGCGGCCAGCGCGACCGGTCGCGCGAACCGCGCCGGGAGGAGCGCCACGACGAGCGCGCCGGCGAGCGGCAGGAACGTGATCAGCGAGAGGATGGGCAGCCCGTTCATCGCCTAGCGCCCCGCGATCATGAGGTACGAGCCGGCCATCACGATCAGTCCGATCGCGATGCCGAGCGCGTAGTTCTGGACGCGGCCGGTCTGGACGCGGGCGAGCCCGCCGCCGCTCCGGCGCGTGACCGACCCGATCCCGTTGACGATTCCGTCCACGACCTTCGCGTCGAACCACCACAGGACCGCGGCAACCCGGCCGCCGATGACGATGAACAGGAGGTGGTTGAGCTCGTCGAACCACCACTTGTTGAGCGAGGCTCGGTACAGGAACGGCACGCGGGCGGACAGGGCGCGGACCCGCTCAGGACGCGCGCGCTGCCGGAGCGGGCCGATCTCGACGCCGAACAGGCGCCACGCCGCGAGCAGGCCGGCCGTGGCGACCGCGACGCTGACCAGGATCAGGGCGCCGTCGATCCCGAAGAGCGCGAACTCGGCCTCGTGCTGGCCCAGGATCTCGAGGCCCTGGGCGTAGACCGGCTCGAGCCAGCCGGCGAGGAGCCCCGGACCCTCGACGCCGAAGAGCGGCCCCAGCGGCGGGCCCGGCCAGCTCAGCCAGATGCCCAAGAGGATGGATGCGATCGCGAGGAGCCAGAGCGGGACGGTCATGACGGCCGGCGACTCGTGGATCTTCGGTTCGACGGCCCTGTCCACCCGGCTCTCTCCCCAGAACGTGAGGCCGATGAGCCGGAACATGTAGAACGCGGTCATGATCGCGACGATGATGCCGATCGCCCAGACCCAGGCGAACCCGAGGATGAACGACTCGCCGAGGATCTCGTCCTTGGAGAAGAAGCTGGCGAGGGGCGGGATCCCGGCCATCCCGAGCGAGCCGATGAGCATCGTCCGGTACGTGTGCGGGATTCGCTTCGCGAGGCCACCCATCTTCCGCATGTCCTGCTCATCGTGGACGGCATGGATCACCGATCCCGAGGCGAGGAACAGCAGGCCCTTGGTGAATCCCTGGGCCATCAGGTGGAAGATCGCCGCTGTCCATGCCCCGACGCCGAAGGCCGCGAACATGTAGCCGAGCTGCGACAGCGTCGAATACGCCAGGACGCGTTTGATGTCCGTCTGGGTCAGCGCGATCGATGCCGCGAGGATGGCCGTGAAGATCCCGATCGCGGCGACGACGACCATCGCCTCCGGGGCGCTCGCGAAGATCGGATTGGCGCGGGCGACGAGGTAGACGCCCGCGTTCACCATCGTCGCGGCGTGGATGAGGGCGGAGACGGGAGTCGGGCCCTCCATCGCGTCCGGCAGCCAGACGTGGAGCGGGAACTGGGCGCTCTTGCCCATGGCGCCGGCGAAGATCAGGAGCGCGACGATCCCGATCGGGACCGGGAAGGCGGTGAGGGGCTGGCTCGTCAGAACGTCGATCGAATCGCGGATGTTGAGCGTCCCGGTGTTCACCCAGATGGCCATGATCCCGAGCGCGAAGCCCACGTCGCCGACGCGGTTGACGATGAACGCCTTCTTGCTCGCGAGGGCCGCCGAGCTCTTTCGGTACCAGAACCCGATCAACAGGTACGACGACAGGCCCACGAGCTCCCAGGCGACGAAGACGGTCAGCCAGCTGTCGCCGAGGACCAGCACGAGCATGGAGAACATGAACAGGTTGAGGTAGGCGAAGAAGCGCCAGTAGCCCGGGTCGTGGCGCATGTAGCCGATGGAATAGACGTGGACGAGCAGCCCAACGGTGGTGACGACGATGAGCAGGACGGCGGCCAGGTTGTCGACGAGGAGCGCCGCCTCCACCTGGAGGTTGCCGGCAGGGATCCATTCCCACAGCCTCACCGCGTAGCCGTCCTCCGCGAACGGGGCAGCGCCGGAGAGCGCGGTCGCGACCACGACCATCGCGACGAGCCACGACGCGGCGACGGCGAGGACCGGGATCCAGTGGGCCTGCCGGCCGAGTCGCCGCCCGATCGCGGCGGTGACGAGGAAGCCGGCCAGGGGCAGCGCGGCGATGAGCGGGATGAGCGTGTCCATGCTCACCGGCGCATCGCGTCGTACTCGTCGACGAGCGGCGTCTTCCGGTTCCGGTAGATCGCGATGACGATCGCGAGGCCCGCGGTCGCCTCGGCCGCGGCGACCGCCATGACCATCAGGGCGATCACCGATCCGTCGGCCCGGAGGTCGGGGATGAACGATCCGAAGGCGACGATGGCGAGGTTGACCGCGTTGAGCATGAGCTCGATCGACATGAGCATGCTGATCGCGTTCCGGCGGGCGAGGAACCCGAAGGTGCCGATCGCGAACAACCCGCCGGCGAGGATCAGATACGCGTCGAGAGAGTCCGCAAGGCCCATCAGTCAGGTCCCCTCTCTCGCTTGGCGATGAACACGCCGCCGATCACCGCCGCGAGGAGAAGGACGCTGACCACCTCGAACGGGAGCACGTATTGGTCGAACAGGACGCGCGCGAGCGCATCGGTCGCGAGCCGAGCTCGCCGCCCGGCCTCGCCCCAGTCCGTCGTGGCCACGCCGAGAGTGATGAGCACGGCGAGCACGATCGCTGCGACCGCCGCCGGCGCGGCCTGCGTCTGGAAGACGAGGCGGGCCGGGCCCGCTTTCGACTGGGTGAGCATGATCGCGAACAGGATGAGGACGCTGATCGCGCCGATGTAGACGATCACCTGCGCCGCCGCCACGAGCGGGGCGCCGGCGATGACATAGATCCCGGCCAGGGCGAGGAACGCCACGATCATCGCCAGGCCGCAGCGGATGATGTCGCGCATCACCACGACCGCCAGCGCCGAGACGAGCATGAGCGTGCTGAGCGCCGCGAACAGGGCGTCGTCCACGGACCCGCCGGCGAACACGAGGACGAGCAGGGCGGGCGTCGTGATGACGGCCCCGGCGACGGCCGCGGCGACGAGATAGAGCCAGGCGCGCACGGGTCGGCTACCTGGCGTGAGGGTTCGCGTGCGCGCCGCCGCCCGCACCGTCGTCGTCACGCCCGGTCGTCGCCAGGGCGGTGCCCCCGCTGCTCCTGCCGTTGCCGATGCCGAGCGCGATGCTTGCCGGGAGCACCGGCAGCAGCTTGCCGCGATCGACGAACCGCCCCTCGTCGGCGGCGCGCTGGAGCCAGTCGCGCTCGCGGCGGATGTATGTGACCTCCGTCTCGCGGTCCACCGCCGCGAGCGCCATGAGGTCGATCATCGGCTCCTCTCGGCTCGTATGGGCGAGCTCGAACTCGCCGCCGTCGCGGAGGGCGTCGTAGGGGCAGGCGTCGACGCAGATGCCGCACAGGATGCAGCGGCTCTCGTCCACCTCGTACTTCGTGAGGATGCGCGGCTTCGGCATGAGCGCGCCGGTGGGGCACGTCTCGGCGCAGCGGCCGCACGAGACGCACGGCGTGTCGTTCAGGCTCATGTCCAGCGGCGTCGTCACGAGCGTGTCGAAGCCGATCCGCATGAAGTCGTAGCAGGCCGCCCCAACCACCTCGGCGCAGACGTTGGCGCAGCGGCCGCAATCGATGCAGCGGGACGGCTCGCGAAGGATGAACGCGTGGCTGTCGTCGCGGATGTAGTCGTGGTTGATTCCAGTGAACCGGTTCTCGGTCACGCTCCGGTAGCCGGCGCCCTGGTGGTGATGCGGCTCCAGCGTCTGGAGCGTCGTCCCGTACTCGATCCCGAGCCGGCGGAGGTCGCAGAACCCGATCGCCTCGCAGGTGCACTGGAGGCAGCGGGTGGATTCGGCCACCGCCTCAGCGATCGAGTACGGGATCTCGTACTCGACGTAGCTCTTGTTCCGCACCTCGGCCTCGAGGGCCTTCATCCGGTAGCGCGGCTCCTTGACCTCCGCCGTGAACGGCACGATGGACAGGAACTCGGGTTGCGGCTCGGCCAGCGTCTGGCGGGTCTTGATCTCCGAGAGGTCGTGACCGCGGAGGTACGCGTTCACGGCGTACGCGGCCCGGCGGCCCTCGGCAATCGCCTGGACGACCGTCGCGGCGCCGATCCGGACGTCGCCGGTGGCGAAGACGCCGGGCCGGCTGGTCTCGAACGTCACCGCGTCCGCCTGGAGGCGCCGATTCTTCGTGGCCGTGGGCCCGGTGGATCCCGGGCCGATCCAGGTCAGGTCCGGGCCCTGCCCGATCGCGAGCAGGACGCGGTCGCACGGGATCGTGAATTCGGTGCCCGGCGCCGGCTCTGGGCGTCGGCGACCGGAGGCGTCAGGTGCGCCGAGCGCCATCCGGATGAACTCGACGCCCGTGACGTTGCCCGCCTCGTCGGTGATCACGCGCGTCGGGCCGGCTTGGAAGATGGCGGTGACGCCCTCCTCGATGGCCTCGTGGACCTCGCCCGATGCCGGCATGTCCTTCATGTCGCGGCGGTAGACGAGGGTGACCTCCTTCGCGCCCTGGCGGACCGAGGTCCGGACGCAGTCCATCGAGGTGAAGCCGCCGCCGACGACGACGACCCGCTTGCCGGCGTGGTCCGGGTAGGGCAGGCCGAGCGTCGCGGTCCGGAGGTACTCCAGGCCGTCGAGGACCTCGGCGGCATCCTCGCCCGGCACACCCAGCTTGTTCGTGTCGTAGCAGCCGATCGCGACGAGGACCGCGTCGAAGCCCTGGAGTTGGAGATCGTCCAGGGTGAAGTCTCGGCCCAGCGCCTGGTTGCAGACGATCTTGCCGCCGAGGCGGGTGACGGACTCGTACTCCGCCTCGAGGACCTCGACCTTCGGGAGGCGGTACTGGGGGATCCCGTAGCGGAGCATCCCGCCCGGGGCCGGGTCTCGCTCGAAGACCGTGACGTCATGGCCGTTGATCAACAGGTAGTAGGCGGCGGCCATGCCGGCCGGGCCGGAGCCGATGACGGCGACCCGTCGCCCGGTCTGCGTCTGGACCTCGAACGGGAGCGGCGGGTCGATGCCGTCGTCCAGCATCTGCCTGAGGACCTGGTCGCCCGCGTAGCGGTGGCTGTCGCGAATCGCGATCGCCTCGTCCACCTCGTCGCGGCGGCAGTGATCCTCGCACGGTGCCGGGCAGACCCGGCCGAGGATTGACGGGAACGGGATCGTCCGCTTGAAGACCCGGGCCGATTCGCGCCAGTTGCCCTCGGCGTTCTGCTTCAGGAAGCCCGGGATGTCGATGTGGCTGGGGCACTTGTTCTGGCACGGCGGCAGGCAGTACGCGTTGTGGTCGGAGAAGATCAGCTCGAGGTTGGTCCGGCGGAGTCGGCGCAGCTCGTCCGTCTGCGTCTGGACCTTCATCCCGTCCTCGGCCGCTCGCGAGCAGCTGATCGGCGGGTGCTCCTCGCCCTCGACCTCCACGACGCACATCCGGCACGCCCCGAAGCCGGGCAGCTTGGGCTCGTAGCACAGGGTCGGGATCTCGATCCCGTTGTCCCGGCAGACCTCCAGGATCGTCTGGCCCTCGAAGCCCTCGATGACCCGTCCGTCCACCTCCATCCGGATGGCCGGCGTGGACTGCGGTCGTTGCGGCGATTGCGTCGTGAGCAGCCGCTCGGCGAGCGTGTCCTCGCGCGCCGTGACCGTGTCGAACACGATCGGCGTGTCGGGGCGGTTGTCCGGGCGCGTGATCAGGTCAGCCAAGATCGGGGCCTCAGTGCGTCGCGCTCGTCGCCATCGCCACCGGATGGCAGACGCCCGCGGGGCAGGAGCTGCGCTCGAGATGCTCGTCGAGCTCCGCTCGGAAGTATCGCATCCCGCTCATCAGCGGGAGGGTCGCCAGGCGCTCGTGGTCGCACAGTGCCGAACCCACGATATCCGCCGCGAGATCGGCGAGGAGATCGAGGTCGCCGGCCCGCGCCGTACCGGCGGCGAGGCGATCCCCGATCTCGGATAGCCGCCGGGTGCCGATCCGGCACGGAATGGTCTTGCCGCACGCCTCGTCGGCGCAGTAGCGGGTCAGGACCCGCGCCAGGTCCACGATGCAGGCGCGGTCGTCGGCCACGATCACCGACCCGGATCCGACGTGGGCGCCGGCGGCCCGGAGCGCGTCGAACGTGTACGGGATGTCCAGCGCGTCGGATGGGAGAATGCCGCCCGACGGGCCGCCGACCAGGACGGCCTTGACCGACCGCCCCGCGCCGAGCGGGCCGGCGAGGGCCGCGATCTGCCGGAGGGGCGTACCGAGTGGGACCTCGGCGACGCCCGAGCGCCCGGCGCCGCGGATCTGGACGAGGATCGTGCCGGGGCAGTCGGCGGCGCCGATCTTCGCGAAGGCGTCCGCGCCGTGCACGAGGATCCACGGGATCGCGGCGAGGGTCTGGACGTTGTGGACGACCGTCGGTAGGCCGCGAAGGCCACGCGTCGCCGGGTGCGGCGGACGCTGCTCGGGCTGCCCGCGCTTGCCCTCGAGCGCCTTGAGGAGGATCGTCTCCTCGCCGAGGAGGTAGGCACCCTGGACCGTCCGGACGGTCACGTCGAGGTGCCGGCCGGCACCGAGGACGTTCGCGCCGACGAAGCCCGCGTCCGAGGCCGCCGCCAGCGCGGCCTCCAGGAGCCGGATCGCGGAGGTCGCCTCGGTGCGAACGGCGATGATCGCCTCCTCCGCCCCGACCGCAAAGGCGGCAATCGCGAGACCCTCGATGACCGCGAACGGGTTCTGCTCCAGGAGGGTCTGGTCGGTCTGGCTTGCGGGGTCCGCGCCGTAGCCGTTCGCCACGACGATGCGCCCGGGGGCGGCCGTGCCGCCCGCCGCGCGCCACTTGTCGGCCGCTGGGTAGCCGGCCCCGCCTCGACCGCGGAGACCGGATGCGCCGACGACGGCGATCGTGCCGGTCGCGCCGAGATCGCGAACGGCCCTCCGGAGCCCCTCGAACGCGCCGGCCCTCACGGCCGCGTCCAGGTCCGCGGGATCGGCGGCCCCGGCGCCGGCCGCCGAGCGTGGCAGGAGGATCGCCGGCCAGCCCGTTGGGGTCTCGAGGACCGCGATGCCGGTCATGCGTTGCCGCCCGATCGGCCGGCCGGCGAGGCCCCACCGGCCGCCCGCCCAGCCAGGGAAGCGCCGAGCCCGGCGAGGAAGGCCGCCTCGGCCGGGCGGCGGGCGTCCATCGCCGCGGCCTGCTCAGCCTGGGTTGGCGGCTCGAACCGGAGGTGGCGGTAGTACGACGCGGTGCCGTAGATCATCGCGTACCACGCACCGGTGACCTGGCTGATCCGCTTGAGCGCGGCAACCGGGAGGTAGCCGTACTTGGCCTGAGTCGCCTCCAGGATCTCGAGGATCCGGTTCGGGTCGTGGTCGTGCTCCTCGAGGATGGTGTCGACGGGCCCGACGTCCAGCCCCTCGAAGGGCGTGTACGCCGGGTCGGGCACCGTGCGACCGGATCGGCGGAGTGCGGATTCCTCGCGCCGCTCGCCGTACGTCTCGGCCGCGCCCCAGTGGACGTGGAAGCGGCCCTTCGTGTCCAGGCCGCCCATGTCGATGCACTCGATCGGGCAGGCCTGTGCGCACTGGAAGCAGGTCTCGCACTTCAGCGTGCCGTACTCGTCGTACAGGAGTTGAAGCCGGCCGCGGAACTTCGGCGGGATGTCCGCTCTCACCTCGGGGTAACGAATCGTCGCCTTCGGCTCGAAGAAGCGCCGCAGGGTGAGACCCATGCCGCGGACGATGCCGAGACCGGGGATCAGGCTCATCGGGCGGTCCTCACGATCCGATCACGACGACCGCGGCGGCCGTCACAAAGAGGTTGAGCAGGGCGGCGGGGAGGAGCCACTTCCAGGCGAACCCCATGAGCTGGTCGATCCGGACGCGGGGCAGCGTGCCGCGCATCCAGACGAAGACGAAGACGAAGGCAAAGGTCTTGCCGAGGAACCAGACGAGGCCGGCGACCCAGTCGAAGCTCACGTACGCCCAGGCGAAGACGAGCCCGCCGGCGACGACGTTGAACAGGAGGAAGCCGATGATCAGGGCGACCCACCAGCGCATCGAGCTGCGCAGCAGGTAGAAGGGTGCGGCGAAGATCAGCGTCCCCAGCGGCGGCACGAGGAGGAGCAGGAAGAGGAGCTGCAGCCCCAGCCCGCCGGGGTCGAGGGAGATCGACAGCTCCGGGAACGGGAACGGGGCGTTCCAGCCGCCGAAGAAGAGAACGACGGCGAGCGCCGACAGGATGAACATGTTCACGTACTCGGCGAAGAAGAAGAACCCGAAGCGCATCCCCGAGTACTCGGTCGCGAAGCCGGCCACGATCTCCGAGTCCGCCTCGGTCAGGTCGAACGGGGTCCGGTTCGCCTCCGCCGTCGCGGCGATGAAGAAGATCAGGAACCCGAGGGGCTGGCGGAAGACGTACCAGTCGGTGAACCAGCCGGACTGCTGCTGGACGATCGTGTTCAGGCTCATCGTCCCGGCCAGGATCAGCAGGCCCACGACGGACAGCGTCAGCGGGATCTCGTAGCTGATGATCTGGGCCGCCGACCGGAGGCCGCCGAGGAGCGAGTACTTGTTGAAGCTGGCCCACCCGCCCATGAGCAGCCCCACGACGCCGAGGCCGCCGACAGCAAAGAAGTACAGGAGCCCGATGTTGAAGTCCTGCCCGTACAGGCCGGGTGCGAACGGCAGGACGAGGACGGTCATGACCGCCGCGCCGTAGGTGACCACCGGCGCCCAGGTGAAGACGATCGGGTCCGCGCGGGTCGGCGTGAAGTCCTCCTTCATGAGCACCTTCAGGCCGTGGACGACGGACAGGAGCGAGCCCCACGGCCCCACCCGGTCCGGCCCCACCCGAAGATTCATGAGCGCGATCACTTTCATCTCGAGGTAGATGTTGAGAAAGGCGATCGGGATCGTGATCAGGAGGATGATCGTCGCCGCGGCGACGAACCGGACGATGCCGAGGTTCGCGGCAAGGACGTCCACGATCGGCCCGCCGAAGATGGCGATGACCGTGATGAGTCCCGCGGTGAGGACCGCGAGGAGCGGGACGACCGTGAAGACGACCTTCCCCGGAACGGTCAGGCGCCCCCATGCCCGTGAAACGGCCATCATGGAGTGCCTCCGCCGCGCTCGGGCGTGGTCGGCCCGCGCTCGGACGCGCCAATTCGGACCCTGTGACCGCCGGCGGACGCGCCCCGGCCAAGGCGGA
>PNKK01000057.1 GCA_013822395.1 Anaerolinea sp.
CCCGGACCCGCCAGGCGCCCGGCAGTGTCGCCCAATGCGCTCCGGCCGCGCTCGGTTCTCCCAGTGGGTCGTCGCGGGCCGCCCGTCGAGGAGACCCGCCTCGGCCAGCAGGAAGGCTCCCGTGCAGACGCTCGTCGCGAGCTGCGCGCTCGCCGCTCGGGAGGCGATCCACTCGATCGTCGGGCGGTGCGCGAGCGCTCCCGTGACGACACCGCCGGGGACGACGAGGACGTCGATCGGCGGCTCCTCGCCCGTCCGGTAGGCGGGCACAACGACGAGGCCATGGCGGGCGCGCACCGTGGAAGTCGCCGCGATCGTGAAGACGTTGAACGCCGGTGGTGCTCCGGTTCCCACCACCCGGGAGGCGGTTGAGAAGACCTCGAACGGTCCCGCAAAGTCCAGGACCTCGACGTCGTCGAAGAGCAGATGCCGACCGAGTAGGTCATCGTGACCCATTGCACCATGGATGGACCGCCCGCTGCACGGCCCGGCGCGCGATGGAGCGTCCGGGCGACGCCGCTCCGCGTGGCTCGCTACCCTGTCGCAGTCGGATCGGACAGCGGAGAGGGGAGCGGGCGCGGATGGTCGAGCAGGCCCGAGCGGTGATCATCGGCGGCGGCGTCGGCGGGACGTCGATCGCCTACCATCTGGCCGAGCTCGGCTGGACGGACATCATCCTGGTGGACCGCGCCGAGCTGACGTCCGGCTCGACGTTCCACAGCGCCGGCCTCGTCGGCCAGCTCCGCTCGAGCGTGACCCTGACCCGGATGATGATGTACGGGGCGGCGCTGTACCGGCGCCTTGCCGCGGAGACCGGTGTGGACGTCTCGTGGCACGAGGTCGGCTCGCTCCGGCTCGCGTCCACGAAGGCGCGCTACGAGGAGCTCCAGCGCCAGGCCGGCTGGGCGAAGACCTTCGGACTGCCGCTCGAGCTGATCTCGGCGGAGGAGGCCCAGGAGCGCTTCCCGCTGATGACCATCGACGGCGTCCTCGGTGCTGTCTGGCTCCCGACCGACGGCTGGCTCGATCCCTCCGGCCTTGCCCAGGCGCTCGCCGTCGGCGCGCGCGCCCGGGGCGCGCAGATCCGCCAGCACACGAGGATCGTGGGGATCAACGTGGAACGCGGGCGAGTCACCGGCGTCGAGGTCGAGCACGAGGGCGAGCGGTCCACGATCGCGGCCGACGTCGTCGTCAACGCCGGCGGGATGTACGCCCCGGAGATCGGCCGGCTGGCCGGCATCACGGTCCCGATCATCCCGATGGCCCACCAGTACCTGTTCACCCATGCGATCGACGGCGTCCACCCCGGCCTGCCGACCATGCGCGACCCGGACAACCTGTGCTACTTCCGGGAGGAGGTCGGTGGGCTGTGCATGGGCGGCTACGAGCGCGACCCCGCCCCGTGGTCGCTCGACGGCGTGCCGGCGGACTTCAACCACCGGCTTCTGGACCCGGACTGGCCCCGCTTCGAATCGATCATGGAGGGCGCCATCCGGCGCGTGCCGGCGATCGCCGACGCCGGCGTGACCCGGATGATCAACGGCCCCGAGGCGTTCACCCCGGACAACGAGTTCATCCTGGGCGAGAGCGAGGTTCGCGGGTTCTTCGTGGCGGCCGGGTTCTGCGCCCATGGGATCGCCGGGACGGGCGGGATCGGCCAGCAGATGGCCCGCTGGATCGTCGACGGCGAGCCGGACCTCGACCTCTGGAAGATGGACATCCGGCGCTTCGGCGGGCAGTACCGGAGCCAGAAGCTCACGCTTGCCCGGACGTACGAGAACTACGCCACGTACTACGACATCCACTACCCGAATGAGGAGCGGACGGCCGCTCGACCTCTCCGCCTCTCGCCGGCCTACGATGAGCTTGCCGCGCTCGGCGCGGTCTTCGGCGAGAAGTCGATGTGGGAGCGCCCGAACTGGTTCACCCCGAACGAGGAGGGCGCCGGCGTCAGCGACCGGGCGACCCTCGAGGCGCTTCGGCCGCGCGGCTGGGCCGGCGAGCACTGGAGCCCCGCGATCGGTGCGGAGGCGCTCGCGACACGGCGGACGGCCGGCCTGTTCGATGAGTCGAGCTTCGCCAAGATCGAGGTCGAGGGCGAAGGCGCCCTGGGCTTCCTCCAGCACCTCTGCGACAACGACATCGACCGCCCGACGGGCTCGATCGTCTACACGCAGATGCTCAACCGGCGCGGCGGGATCGAGTGCGACTTCACCGTCACACGCTTGGCGGACGACCGATTCCTGATCGTTACCGGGACCGCGTTCGGGAATCATGACCTGGGCTGGATCCGGAAGCACCTCCCGGCCGACGCCGGAGCGGGCGGTGGTGTCCGGGTGCGCGACGTCACCTCTGCCCGTGCCTGCCTGGGGCTGTGGGGGCCGCGGGCGCGCGACATCCTCGCCCCGCTGACGAAGGACGATGTCTCGGACGCGGGCTTTCCCTACCTGACGGCCCGCGAGATCTCGGTCGCGGAGGTGCCGGTCCTCGCGCTCCGCGTCACGTACGTCGGGGAGCTGGGCTGGGAGCTCTACCCGCCGGCCGAGTACGGCCGGGCGCTCTGGAACGCGCTCTGGACGGCCGGCCGTGACCATGGGCTCGTGGCGTGCGGGTACCGCGCGATCGACGCCCTTCGCCTCGAGAAGGGGTATCGCGTCTGGTCCGCCGACATCACGCCCGAGGAGACGCCGTACGAGGCGGGCCTCGGGTTCGCCGTCCGGCTGGACAAGGGCACGGACTTCCTGGGTCGTGATGCTCTCGTCGCGGCGAAGGCCGGAGGACCGCGGAAGCGGTTGCGCTGCCTCGTCCTGGACGACCCGCGCTCGGTGGCCCTCGGCAACGAGCCCGTCCGGGTCGGCGGGCGGATCGTCGGACGAGTCACGAGCGGCGGCTACGGCTTCGCCGTCGAGCGCTCGATCGCCTACGCGTACCTGCCGCCGGAGGAGGCGGCGATCGGCACCCGCGGCGAGATCGAGGTCTTCGGCGAGTGGATCGGCTTCGAGGTCGCCCGCGAGCCGCTGTGGGATCCTGAAGGGACGAGGATCCGCTCGTGACCGGAGACTCGGGCGGGTCGGGCGGGTCGGGCGCCCGCGAGTACGGCTCCGAATGGAGCGGCTCGCTCCGGCGCGGCACGGATGCCGAGCTCCGCGGCTGGGTGGAGGCGGCGCTCGGCTGGTGCGACGCCGCGGACGAAATCGCGCTCCGCCACTTCCGGCGGCACCCCGTCACGACCCGCAAGCCGGACCGCTCCTTCGTCACCGAAGCGGACACCGCGATCGAGCGGCTCCTCCGCGAGCGGATCGCGGACGCGTTCCCCGACCATGGGGTCGTGGGGGAGGAATACGGCACGGACGGCGGTGGGGCGTCCGTCCGCTGGTTCGTGGACCCGATCGACGGCACCCACAACTACCTCCGCGGCGTGCCGATCTTCGCGACGCTCCTTGGGGTGGAGCGGGACGGCGAGCTCCAGGCCGGGATCATCTCCGCGCCGGCGATGGGCGGCCGCTGGTACGCCTGGCGGGGTGGGGGAGCGTGGGGGGCCGGTCCGCTCGCCGGCGCAGACCGGGGCGGGGCGCCGCGGCGGCTCCACGTGACGGGCGTCGCCGATCTCGCGGACGCTCAGGTGGTCTATGCGGGTACGCAGGACGTCATCGCCGGCGGCGAGGCGCCGGGGTTCACGCGGCTGCTCCAGGCCGCCTGGCGCGAGCGTGGCTTCGGCGACTTCTGGGGCTACTCACTGGTGGCCGAGGGTGCGGCCGAGGTCATGGTGGAGGTGGGCCTGTCGATCTGGGACGTGGCTGCGCCAGTGGTCCTCGTCGAGGAGGCGGGCGGCCGTGTCACCGATTTCGCCGGCCGCCGGATCTTCGACGGCGGCACGACCCTCGCCACCAACGGTGTGCTCCACGAACGGGTGCGGGCCGTGTTGACCGCGGGCTGAGCGGAGGCGCCGTTCGCGGTCATGGAGACGGGTGAGCTTGTGCGTGGCGGTAACCGGCCGGGACTGAAACGGACCACGGCGTCGCTTCGACCGTTCGAGAGCGAGATTCGGCTCCGTTGCTTGTGACACGCTAGCTGGCACGCGGAGAGGGCAGATTCTCTATATCGAAGCCGCGCGCGAGGAACCGATTGTGGCCTTCGCACACTCAATGAACCAGATCGGCGTTCGTCACGATCTCGTAGCCCACCTCCGCGGAGTGGCCGAGCTTGCCGCGGAGTTTGCAGCGCCTCTCGGGGCGCCTGAGGTTGCGCGTCTTGTCGGGCTGTGGCACGACCTCGGCAAGTTCCACCCGGAGTTCCAGAGATACCTCGAGCGCTGCGAAGCCGATCCGTCGCATCGAGGCCATGGGCCGGACCATAAGGCGGCTGGAAGCTGTGTCGCAATGCGTCGTCTTGGGCCGCTCGCCCTTCTCATCCAAGGACATCACGGCGGACTCCGCACGCCCACGGAACTCAAGGCCTGGTTGGAGATGCGACAGGCCGACCCGGCGGTAGCCGAGGCAATAACCCTTGCGGCGGACGCGATCCCCGACCTGGAGCCGGGTAGACCATCGAACGTGCCTTCCCATATCGAGGGCAACCGCCGCTCTGCCGAGCTGTTCATGCGGCTGCTGTTCTCGGCAATCGTGGATGCCGACTTCCTCGACACCGAGCGGCACTTCGACCCGGACAAGGGCCGTCGAAGAGCGGCTGGCGTCACGCTGAGCGAGCTGTGGCGCCGATTTGAGGCAGACCAGCTGAGATTCCACGCGCCGCACCCGGACGATGTGGTCGCTCACGAACGGCGGATCGTGTACGAGGCGTGTCTCGCCGCCGCCGGTCAGAAACCAGGGGTATTTCGCCTGAATGTTCCGACCGGAGGAGGCAAGACGCGCTCGGCGATGGCCTTCGCTCTTCGGCATGCCCTCGCAAATGGGCAGCGGAGAGTCGTCGTTGCGGTGCCGTTCCTCACGATCACCGACCAAACCGCAGGCGTGTACCGGTCGATCTTCGAGACCAAAGGGGACTCGATGCCGGTCGTCCTGGAGCATCACAGCCAGGTGCGTGAGGCAGGGCACGACGAAGGGGCTCCGGATTTGGCGAGCACGTGGGCGCGGCTCTCGGCGGAGAACTGGGATGCGCCCATCGTGGTGACCACGACCGTCCAGTTGTTCGAGAGCCTGTTCTCCAATCGGCCCAGCCATACCAGGAAGCTCCACCGACTCGCCGGGAGCGTCATCATTCTGGACGAGGCTCAGGCCCTCCCCTCGAAGCTTCTCCGGCCCATCCTGGATGTGCTGCGTGAGCTCACGCAGCACTACGGTGCGAGCGTTGTCCTCTCGACCGCCACGCAGCCCGCCTTCGAGGCGATCGTCGACTTCGACGCCGTCGAGGCGGTCGAGATCGTCCCGGACGTTCGGCGGATGTTCGCGGCGCTCAAACGAGTGGAATATGACTGGCGAACAACCCCGCCCCTCCCCTGGCCGGAACTCGCGTCACTGGTAGGCGCGGAGTCGCAGGTGCTCGTCGTCTGCAACACAAAGCGGGATGCAAACCGGCTCCTCGATGAGCTTGACGACGCTGCGGCGCTTTACCTCTCGACGGCCCTCTGCGGCGCCCATCGCCGCGACGTACTGGCTGAGGTGCGCCGACGGCTCTTGAACGGCGAGCCCTGTCGGCTGATCGCAACGCAGGTCGTCGAGGCGGGCGTCGACTTGGACTTCCCTGTCGTGTTCCGGGCTGTTGGGCCCCTAGACGGGATCATTCAGGCCGCCGGTCGATGTAATCGCGAGGGCCATCTCGAAGCCGGTCGCGTCGTCGTCTTCCAGCCTGCGGAAGCCGCGGCACCGTCTGCGAGCTACAAGGTCGGGATCGGCGTGACAGCCTCGATGCTCGGCGATGGTCCGATCGATCCGGACGACCCGGGAACGGCGACGGCGTACTTCCGGTCGCTGTTCCATCTCGTCGACGCCGACGCCAATCGGATCCAACCGCTGCGCGAAGCCTTCAACTACCCGCAGGTCGATGAGCTGTTCCGGATGATCGAAGACGATACCGAGAGTGTCGTCGTGGCCTACGGCTCGGCCGGTCAGCGCCGTGAGGTTGGGCGACTGACCGACAGACTGGAGGCCGGGTCTCCCGAGGCGCGCGGTGTCCTGCGGAAGCTTCAGCCATATCTCGTGTCCGTGCGGACGCAGCTTGCCGCGCGATACCGCGACCGCGGGCTGATCCGGCAGCTGATGCCCGGCGTCGGGCGCTGGCTGGGGGACTACGATCCTGTCCGAGGTCTCACCGGAGACGATCCGTGACTCGAAACACTCGTGGTGTGAAGGAGGCGCCAATGGAATCCGTGCATCCGCCTGTGACCGTGAAGCTAACGGGCGAGTTTGCCTGCTTCACCCGGCCAGAGATGAAGGTGGAACGGGTGAGCTACCCGGTCATGACGCCGTCGGCGGCCCGTGGCGCCCTCGAGGCGATCTTCTGGAAGCCGGAGTTCCGCTGGCGGATAGAGGAGATCTGGGTGCTCAACCCGATCCGGTACTTCTCGATTCTTCGCAACGAGGTCAACGGCCGGGCGAGCGAGCGAGCTGCTGCGGACTGGCGAGCACACGGGGGCGGCTACAACGCCAGCGACCCTCGTAATCGCGCCCAGCGCCATACCCTCGGGTTGCGAGACGTCAGCTACCTCGTCCGCGCCCACGTGGACATGCGCCCGGACGTAACAGACGAGCCCGCGAAGTACCGCGACCAGTTCCGCCGCCGCGTTCGTGATGGGCGCTGCTTCGCCACCCCCTACCTCGGATGCCGTGAGTTCGCCGCCTCGTTCTCGGAACCCGACGGAACGGAGGCTCCGATCCCCGAGACGACAGGGCTCGGGCTGATGCTCCTCGATATCACGTACGCGCCCGACCGATCCGGACGGGGGACACCCCAGTTCTTTGAGGCACGACTCGACGGGGGCGTGCTGCGGATACCCCGGATCCCGGCACAATCGGTCAAGGGAGCCTGAGCCATGCTACTCAGGAGCCTCAACGAGTATCTCGACCGTCCTCGGGACGGCCGGCCAGCTCTCCTGCCGACACTGTACGCTGAGACAGCGATCCGCTACATCATCGATCTCGATGGATCGGGCCGCGCTTTGACCCCGGTCCCGATCGACACGGCGGATCCCGGAAGCCCGCGCACGAAGCGTGGTGTCCGTCGCGCCGCGCCGCAGGTGCAGCGAGCATCGGGGATCAAGCCGCTCCTCCTGGCTGACAAGGCCGACTACACGCTCGGTCTCGTCGGGCCGGACTCGAAACCGGATCGGGTCGAGGCGAGCCACGCGGCGTACCTCGAACTCCTCACCCGCTGTGCGGGGGTCACGGACGAACCGGCCGTTCGATCGGTCCTCGCCTTCATGGAGCGCGATCCGCTCCGCGAGCTCGAGCTCGGCGACGACTTCGATCACGGTGGGCTCATCACCTTCCGTGTCGATGGCGTCTTCCCGACCGATCTGCCATCGGTCCAGAGATTCTGGTCGGATACACACGACCCGGAGCTGGCGGGGGCCCCCGTGATGCAGTGCGTTGTCTGCGGGCAGGAGCGTCCGGTCCTCACCCGGCTTCAGGCGAAGGTCAAGGGCGTTCCGGAAGGGCAGCCCTCTGGCACCAGCATCATCTCGGCGAACGCTCCAGCCTTCGAGTCGTACGGTCAGCCGGCGTCGCTCGTGGCGCCAACGTGCGCCCGATGCGCCGAGGGGTTCACCCGCGCGGCGAACGAGCTCCTAGCCGGCGTCGACACCCGCGTCATCGTGGGCAAGGCGGCATTCATCTTCTGGACCCGCGAGCCGGTGGCCTTCTTCTTCCGGTCGATGCTCGTCGACCCGGATCCGGCCGACGTTCAGACGATGATGCGGTCGCTCCATGATCCGCGCTTCCGGGCGGACGCCGACGAGGTCGCATTCTACGCGGTGTCGCTGTCTGCCAGCGGGGGAAGGACGGTGATCCGGGACTGGCTGGATACGACGGTCGGTGCCGCCAAGGCGAGCTTGGCACAGTGGTTCGAGCGCCAGCGGATCGTGGACGCATACGGGCAGGTTCCGCGCCCGCTCGGGCTATACGCACTTGCCGCGTCGACCGTTCGAGATCCGGCGCGAGAGCTCGCACCTCCGGTGCCGCGAGCGCTGCTTCGGTCGGCCCTGACGAGAGCACCGCTCCCGATGAGCCTGCTCTATCAGGTCGTGCGCAGGAACCGTGCGGAACAGAACGTCGACAGACCCCGCGCGGCGCTCATCAAGCTCGTGCTGCTCAGTCAACCCGGTCAGCAAGTGGAGGACACCATGGTCCAGCTCGCGGTCGATCATGCGCGACCCGCCTATCACTGCGGGCGGCTGCTTGCAGTCCTCGAGGAAGCGCAGCGGGCGGCCCTCCCCGGCGTGAAGGCGGGGATCGTGGACCGATTCTATGGGACCGCTTCTTCGGCGCCCATGTCGGTCTTCCCCCGCCTACTTCGTGGAGCCCGACCGCATCTGGCGCGGCTCGAGCGAGACCGGCCAGGTGCGTGGCGCGCGCTGGAGCGACGTCTTGAGGAGGTCCAGTCCCATCTGGACGGTTTCCCGCGAACCCTGAACATCGAGGACCAGGGGCTCTTCGCGCTCGGCTACTACCACCAGCGCGCTGCAGACCGGGCAGAGGCAATTGCCGCCAAAGAACGCGGCATGTCGCCCGCGCCCGTGGTCGACATCACCGACGACAGGACCGACGAAGTTGAGAAGGGGAGCTGAGATGACCACCAAGCCGCACCTCGATGTCGAGCGCCGGCACGACTTTGTCCTGCTGTTCGACGTGTCCGACGGGAATCCCAACGGAGATCCCGACGCAGGAAACCTTCCTCGCGTCGATCCCGAGACCATGCAGGGGCTCGTCACCGACGTCTCCCTCAAGCGGAAGGTCCGCGACTGGGTCGACGCTGCGCGCGGCGACGAAGGTGCGTTCAAGATCTACGTCCAGAGCGGTGGCGAGGCCCTGAACACGCTCCACCAGCGCGCGTACGACGACCTTGGCCTGAAGTCAACCGGCGCCAAGCAGAGCCGAGATGACGTGGACAAGGCCAGAGAATGGATGTGCCGGAACTTCTACGACATCCGCATGTTCGGGGCAGTCATGACGACCGGCGTTAACTGCGGGCAGGTGCGCGGGCCCGTCCAGATGACCTTCGCCCGGTCGATCGACCCGATCGTGCCGCTCGACCTCAGCATCACCCGCGTCGCCGTCACGAGGCCCGAAGATGCGCGCGTGATCGTCGGCGAGGATGGGGGCGAGGGCAAGGGCGGGAAGCAGACGGAGATGGGGCGAAAGGCCCTGGTTCCCTACGGCCTCTACCGCGCCTACGGCTTCTTCAATCCACACTTCGCCGCCCAGACCGGCGTGACGGAGGAAGACCTCGGCCTGTTCTGGGACGCGCTCCAGAATATGTGGGATCTCGACCGCTCGTCCTCCCGTGGTCTGATGGCCTGCCGGGCCTTTTATGTCTTCAGCCACGAGAGCCGTCTCGGTAACGCTCCGGCGCAGCGCCTGTTCAACCGGGTCACCGCCACCCGACGGGAAGCGGTTGATGCGCCTCGCTCGTTCGGCGACTACGTCGTCACGGTTGACAGCGACGGCATTCCGCCGGGGGTCGTTCTGACTCGGCTCGAGAATTGACCCACGATGGAACCCTGGTTCGAGGCGGAGATCGACGTTCCGATCTCCGCCATCGAGCACTTCAGCTACTGCCCACGCCAGTGCGCGCTGATCCACGTCGAGCAGACGTTCGATGAGAACCAGTACACGATCCGTGGGCGCCTTGCGCACGAGCGCGTAGATAAGGGCGAGGAGAGCGCGGCGGACGGGGTCCGGATTCTCCGCGGCATCCCCCTCTGGTCGGAGCGGTACCGGCTGCGTGGGAAGGCCGACGTTGTCGAGCTCCGACCAGAGGGGCCATACCCGATCGAGTACAAGGTCGGTCGCCCGCACGGCGTTCACGCCGACCTCCAGCTCTGCGCGCAGGCGCTCTGTCTCGAGGAGATGCTGTCGGCCGAGGTTCCCCGCGGGGCGATCTTCCACCATGCCGTGCGCCGGAGGACCGAGGTGGTGTTCACGGACTCGTTGCGGAGCCGGACAATCGAAATGGCGGAGGACATCCGCGAGATGCTCGTTGCGCAGCGTCTCCCGGCTGCTCCGAACGACGCCCGGTGTCCGAGATGCTCGTTGATCAACGCCTGCCTGCCCAGTGTCGTGGGCGAGCCGCACCGGCTTCGGGGCCTGCAGGGCGCCCTCTTCCGGCCGCTCGAGGTGGGACCGAGTGATGCTTGAGCTGCTGAACGTCCTGTACGTCCAGACGCAGGGCGCGATGCTCCATCTCGAGCACGATACGGTTCGGGTCGAGGTCGACCGGGAGACCCGTCTCCGCGTGCCACTCCTCAGGCTCAGCGGCATCGTTGTCTTTGGACGGATCATGATCAGCCCGTATCTCATCGACCGCTGCGCCGAGGATGGGCGCGCCCTGGTCTGGCTCGACCACCGAGGTCGATTCCGGGCTCGCGTGGAGGGCGAGACGCGCGGGAATGTCCTGCTCCGACGCGCCCAGCACCTCGCCCTCTCCGATCCCGAGAGGCCCTACCAGATCGCTCGGCAGATCGTTGCCGCAAAGATTCAGAACAGTCGTCAGGTTCTATTGCGTGGTGCTCGCGAGGCGGCCATGGCAGATGACCGCAGTGCCCTGAATGTTGCCGCCGAGCGGCTGGCTGCGGGCCTGAATCGGCTGAAAGAGGCGACGGACCTCGATGTCGTGCGCGGCGCGGAGGGAGAGGCGGCTCGCGCATACTTCGAGGTGTTTGGCTCGCTCGTTCGAGTGGAACGCGAGGCCTTCACGCCCGATGGCCGGACGCGCCGGCCTCCGCGCGATCGCGCGAATGCTGTTCTTTCGTTCCTCTACGCGTTGGTCCGGGCTGAGTGCGCGGCTGCACTCGAGGGCGTCGGGCTCGATCCCCAGGTCGGGTTCCTGCATGCGCTTCGCCCAGGCCGGCCCGCGCTGGCGCTCGATCTCATGGAGGAGTTCAGGCCGGTCATCGCCGATCGACTGGCACTGCGGTTGATCAACCGCCGTCAGCTTGCAGCCGGGGACTTCGAGGAGCTGCCAGGTGGGGCCGTCCAGCTGACCGAGGTTGGTCGGCGGACGGTCCTGGTTGAGTTCCAGCGGCGAAAGGAGGAGGAGGTTCGCCATGCGGCCCTTGACCGGAAGGTGCCCCTTGGGCTCGTGCCGCACGTACAGGCGAGGCTCCTCGCCCGCCATCTGCGGCGGGATCTATCCATCTACCCTCCCTTCCTCTATCGCTGATCGCCGTGGAGTATCTCGTAGCCTACGACGTCGCCACCGACACTGCGGCCGGACGACGACGGCTCCGGCGTGTGGCTGCCCTTTGCGAGGGTCACGGTCAGCGTGTGCAGAAGTCCGTGTTCGAATGCACCCTGAACGGAGGGCAGCTCGAACAGCTGTTCGCGCGCTTGGGCGCCGAGATCGACCCGAGCCAGGATGGTCTCCGGATCTACCGACTGCGAGAGCCGCGCGGCCGGTTCATCCGAACGCTCGGCCGCCAGATCCCATTCGACATGCACGATCCTCTGGTGCTGTGATGCCTGTGCGCGGACCGGGAGCTGTTCGGCAGACAGGGCGGGGTCCGCGCAGGAATCCGGCCTGCGGTGATTCGCGCACGGCTCCGCGAGGGTCGTCCGTCGGTCAATCGAGGGCCTCGGACGAGCGCATCGCACTCGAAGCCACGGTCATTGGCGCTCACCGGTATCTTAACGTGGTTCGGACGCCCCAAGGCGCCCCCCGTGACCCTTGAGCGTGCCCTCGCACCCGGCCATCGCGCCGGGTGAGGATTGAAAC
>PNKK01000058.1 GCA_013822395.1 Anaerolinea sp.
GCGCAGGTCGCGAGTCGCGCTGTTCTTGCTGCGACCCGTCAGGCGCATGTAGTCAGCCGGTCTGATCGACCGGTTGATCAGGGCGTAGGCAAGACCATTGATCATCGCCGGCGGGAGGTTGCGGTTCGAGATCGATCTCGTTCATCACTCCGGCAACATCTGAGCGTGGCCATGCAGAGATTCCGACGAATCCACGGGCCGGCCGAGCGTGGACGTCTCGGATCTGATGAATGACGTCGATCACGATCGGAAGCGGCAGGCGGCGTTCCGGGGAGCGGCGGCCCCGGGGAGTCAGCACAGTCAGCACAGTCAGACGTTGGGGTGTGCGGGCGCTGGAAGCGCTGGACCGATCGTCCAACCACACGATACGGTGCGAGCCTGAGTCCTCGCCCTCGGGCTCATCCTGGACATCCGCCCGCTTCGGCTGCTCCGGGCCCCCGCCGCGCCGGCTGCTCCGGGCCCGCGCCGCGCCGGCTTCGTAGAGCACAAGGCGCCGAAGGCCCGCCGGTGCTCAGCCGATGCAAACGAGCGCGCTGCAGTCTGGCCCCTGGTCCGACAGCCAGGTGTCGTACAGCCGGCGGAACCCGTCGAAGGCATCCACGACGGGCCGGCCGTGGTAGTGGCCGCACACCTCGATCCCCAGCGTTGCCTCGCAGTGCTCGTGGGTCGCGACGCCATACCTGCGGACGAAATGATCCTCATCATGGCGATGGAACGCTCGCCGGTATCCGATCGCGTGGTGTCGGAGCTCGTACGTGTACTCGAAGCAGGCCCATTGGTCCGGGCCGATCAGCCGCCAGCGCTCGAACAACTCCAGCTCAGCGATCCTCGATCGGGGCGACGTGGGGAGATGACCACTGAGGTCGATGATCAGGCCTCCATCTCGCTCCCGTCCAAGCGTGATCTCGTCGCGGTCATCGGGCGGCAGCACGGTGACGGCGTACCGCTCAAGCTCCTCCACGAGATCTGCGAGATAAACGAGCAGCTCGTTCCTTGATGGCGGGATCACCCGCGGGCCACCCTGCTCGGCGAAGGCAGGTGTTCTCCCTCCCCGACCACGACGCGTCGTCGAGCAGCGGCGATCGTCACGCGTCGGCGGCGTGGCTTGAACCCCTCCCGCCATGCGTCGAAGGCCGCGATGGGAATGCGCGTGATGCGCGGCGAGACCCGAAGGGCGGGCAGCGAGCCTCGGTTGACGAGATCGAGGACGGTATCGTCGCTGACCTCCAGGATCTCGGCGACTTCCTTCGGCGTGTAGTACAGCTTGGACACCGTGTTCAGCCTCGACAGCGGTATCTCGGATTATACCGCTGTTCCGGCCTATGGCAAGGAGACGCGCATCGACGCATCGCCCGGCGCCGCCCTGGCGAACGGACCATCGCGGCAACGACAGCATCGCGATAGCGTCGCCCGTCGCCCGTCGTCGGTTGTTCTCCTCCGCCGGACTAATGGCCGAAATCCCCTCGGGCAGCCCGGCGCTGTCTTCCCGCGATGGTCGGTCAGCCTTCGAGATCGGGCCGATCGGGGTCGGCGCTGAACGTGAGCGGCTATCCACAGCCCTCCCGCGTCGTTCCAGGCTCGGTCGAGCGGTTCCATGACCTGGTCGGCGGGCGCCGATTCCGCCAATTGGTTCTCGCCTGGAGAACCCCTGCCGGTCGTGCATGCCCAACCCCGGTCCGACCGCGCCCGCGCCGCCCAGGACACCGGGACGATCGGTTGGTCGCCCGACCAGCCCGCGCGGATAGACTGCCGCGCAATGGAGTCGACCTCGACGGCACAGGAGCCCACCACGCCCGCCACGCCCGCCACGCCCTCGCGCGCCGGCGCGTTCGAAGGTCTGACGCTCGTCCTGCCGGCCTACAACGAGGCGGCGCGGATCGGGCCAGCGCTGGACGAGCTGTTCGCGTTCCTCGGCGCACCCCTGGAGGAGGGGAGCGAGGCCTCGCTCCCGCCGCGCATCCGCGTCCTCGTCGTGGACGACGGTAGCACGGACCGGACCGCGCACCTCGTGCTGGACCGGCCGGAGGCGGCCGTCCCGGAGGACGCGCCGGTCCGCCTGGAGCTGCTCCGCGTCCCGCACGGGGGAAAGGGGGCCGCGGTGCGGGCGGGGATGCTCGCCGCCGACGGCGACGTGATCGTCTTCGCCGACGCGGACATGGCGACGCCGTCGGACCAGCTGCCCAGGCTCCTCGCCGCGCTCGCCGATGCCGATGTCGCGCTGGGGAGCCGGATCCAGCCGGACGGCTCGGACATGCGGGCGTCACAGCCGGGGTTCCGGCGCCTCCTCGGCCGGCTCTTCCATGCCCTCTCGTCGATCTGGGTCAGCGGGTCGGTCGCGGACACGCAGTGCGGCTTCAAGGGGTTTCGCCGCGACGCGGCGCGCGAGATCTTCTCCCGCCAGGCGATCACCTCGATCGTCTTCGACGTCGAGCTGATTCACCTCGCGCGCCGGCTCCGGTATCGGGTGGCCGTGGTGCCGATCCGGTGGGCGGACCGTCGCGGCTCACGGATGCATCCGGGGCCGGCGCTCGCCCTCCGCGTGGCCTGGGACCTCTTCCGGATCCCGCTCCTCCACCGGCGGGTCCGGCGGTGAGTCGGGATCCGGGGTGAGCTGATGGACCGTTGCCGATGAGGTTGGACCGCGGTCGGCTCATTGCGACTGCCCTGCCGGTCACGGCGGTCGCGACGCTCGTCGTCGTGACGAGCGCGGCCGCACTGGCGTCCTGGCAGGCCGGGACCCTCGGGTTCGACTTCCTGTCCTATGACCTCGCGGTCCGGCGTTTCTTCGACGGCGGGATCCTGTACGACCAGTCGTTCGACTACACGGGCGCGTTCGGGCTCTTCTACTACCCGCCGCCGTTCGTCCTTCTCGCCGCCCCGCTTGCCGTTCTGGATCCGGCGGCCGCCGCCTGGATCTTCACCGTCCTCCTCATGGTCACCTATGCGGCGGCCGTCGCGATCCTCCCCGTCAGCCGGAACATCCGTTGGGTGATCCTCCTGCTCGGCGGCCTCTCCTGGCCGCTGGTCTACGCGATCAAGCTGGGCCAGGTGGGCCCGATCATCCTCCTCACGTTCGCGATCGGCTGGCGCTGGATGGAGCAGCCCTGGCGCCTCGGGGCGGCGATCGCGGTCGGGACGGCGATCAAGATCCAGCCCGCCCTCCTGTTCGGCTGGGCACTTCTCACCGGTCGTCGCCGGTCCGTCCTCCTCGGGCTGGCGGTCTTCGGCGTGCTCGCGCTCCTGGCGACGATCGTCGCGGGCCCCAGCTCCTGGGTGGACCAGGCGACCCTTCTGGCGCGCGTCAGCAAACCGATCGACACGCCCCACAACTTCACGCCGGGCCGGATGGCGTTCGAGGCGGGCCTGGGCCAGGCCGCCGCGTGGGCGATCCAGATCGCGAACTGGGCCCTCGTGGCGGCCGTCGTGGTGTGGGCGACCTTCCGATGCACCCCGGTCGCCTCGTATCTCGCTGTCGTCATCGCCTCCCAGCTGATCTCGCCGATCCTGTGGGACCACTACGCCCTGATGCTCCTCCTGCCCGTCGCCTGGCTGGTCTCGCGCGGCCATCGCTGGGCCGTCCTGATCCCGCTCGCGACGTCCGTGCCGGCGATCGCCGTCATCCCGCCGATCACGTACGCGGCCAGCTACTGGGTGACCCTCATCGCGGTGGTCAGGGAGGGAGGGCGAGCGCACCGGTGATGGCGAACGGCCGCCGCCGGTGGCATCCGAGTCAACGCGGGGAACATCCAGACGAGGTCGGTTCCCCCGACTGCTGAGTGGCGCAGTCGTGCTGTTTGCCAGCATGACGCTATGGCGCTAGGATGGGCATCCTTATGACGGGCGCCACGAAGCGGAAGGTCACCTTCTACGTCGACGAGGATGTCCTGCGGGCCGCCCGCGTTCGAGCGGCCCGCACGGACAGGCGCGACTCGGAGGTCGTGGAGGAAGCCCTGCGCGCCTACCTCGGCTTCGAGGTGGTGAACCGTGTCTGGGCTCGCAGCAACCTCGATGAGGCAGAGGCGATGCGGCTGGCGGTCGCGGAGACCCACGCCGTGCGGGCCGAGAAGCGTGTCGCGCGCGGTACTTGACACCAACGTCCTCGTCTCGGCCTTGATCAGCCCGAGTGGGCCGAGTGCTCGCCTGCTGCTTGAGCTGCGCGCGGGCGCTTTCGAGCTCGTCGTCTCACCGAGGCTGCTCGACGAGCTACTCGAGGTCCTCCGCCGCGACAAATTCCGGCACTACGTCACGGAGGCCGACGTCGAGGCCTACGTCGAGCTCATCCGGAGCGAGAGCGTTGTCCACGAGGATCCAGCGCCTTCTTCCACGCTCATCGGTACCGATCCCGACGACGAGTACCTCATCGACCTGGCGCGTTCGGCCCGCGTCGACGCGCTCGTCTCGGGCGATGCCCATCTGCTCGACCTGCGCGCGGTCCTCCCGGTGGTTGGACCAGCAGAGTTCCTCGCCGGGCTCGTCGGGATCTGACCCGGCGCACGCGAAGCTCCGGCCCGCCGGCGCCAAACCGTTGCCTCGGCAACCAGCCTCGGGGGGCGGTGCTATGCTCGCGCCGTGACCCTGTCCGCCATCGATACGGAGCCTGCCTGTCCAGAGGCCCCGAAGGACGAACCTCGCGCCCCGCGCCCCGCGCCCGTCGCCGTTCCATCGGCCGCCGTCCTCGAGGCTGCCGCGCCGGCGCTGCGCATCCAGCCCCGAAACCTGACCGCGATCCCGCGCGAGACGTGGGACCGGCTGGCGGCCGCCAACCCGTGGGCCACGCCGTTCTCCGCGTGGGCCTTCCATCGCGCCTGGTGGGACGCGTACGGCGAGAGCGCCCACGAGCAGACGCTCGTCGCCGTCCCGGTGGACGGTCCTCCCGATGCCGATCCCGTCGCGATCGTCCCGCTGATGCACCGGCACGAGGTGGAGCCGGAGGACGCCGAGCGCCACACGACCCTCCGCCACGAGCACGGCGCGGACCTGACGCCCGTTCCGCCGACGGCGAAGGCGATCTTCTTCGGGGCCTCATACCACGCCGATTACGCGACGATCCTCGCCAACCCTGCGGACCTGCCCGCCGTGGCCGACGCCCTGGTCGCACACCTCGCCGAGGCCACCCGGCCGGCAGGACCGGAGCAGGCCTGGGACGTCGTGGACCTCCGCCGGCTCCGCTGCGAGGACCCCGTGGCGGACGCCCTGGCCGCCGCGTTCCGCCGGCGCGAGATGGCCGAGGGCTGGACGCTCAACCTGGAGCGCGAGGACGTCTGCCCGGTGGCGACGCTCCCCGCGGGCGGCACGTTCGACGAGTATCTCGGGACGCTCGACAAGAAGGAGCGCCACGAGATCCGGCGCAAGGTCCGGCGCGCCGAGGCCGCCGGCGAAGTGGTCCTGGCGGAGTCGGCTGACCCGCTCGCGGACCTGGAGGCGTTCATCGACCTCCACCAACGCCGCTGGGGCGCGGACGGGTTGTTTCCACCAACCGAGGGTGGCGCGCAGAGCCGCGTCCTCTTCAGGCGCCTGTTCGAGCTGTTCGGGCCGGGCGGAGCCCTGCGGCTGAGCTTCCTGACCGTCGGCGGCCGGCGGATCGCGGCGGGCGTCCATTTCGAGACCGCCGACGCGATCCTCTACTACAACGCCGGCGTGGACCCCGATGCCCGCGACCTCTCGCCGGGGGTCGTGATGGTCGAGCGGTTCCTGCGCCGCGCGCTCGAGCGGGGCCAGCGCCGGATGGACTTCCTCCGCGGCGACGAGAGCTACAAGTACGAGTGGGGCGCCCGGGACGAGCCCATCCAGCGGCTGCTCGTCCGACGAAGGGTGGAGTGATGGGCAAGCCGCTCGCCACCGATCCCTGCTTCCAGCCGGTCTTCCGGCTGCCGCTCCCGGACGGCCGCGACCGGATCCGGGTCGTGGAGGTGCTCGCCACCGGCACGAACGGTGGCGCCCAGGAGCACGTTCACAATCTCCTGTCCCGGATCGACCGCGATCGGTACGACGTGTCGGTCTGCTCGCTCTCGCCGGGGAGCGCGGTCCGCAAGCTGGAGCGGGCCGGGATTCCCATCTGCGTCATCGACATTCCAGACGACGAGGCGGCGATCGAGGGCGTCGCGGCACACCTCGCGGCGATCCGTGCCGACGTCGTCCACAACCACATGTACCGGGCGGAGGTCGTCGGGACGCAGGCCGCCTGGCGTGTCGCCGAGGCCGGCCTGCCGCGGCCATATGTCGTGGGGACCGTCCATTCGTCACGCGTCCGATCGGATGAGGACCGGGCGCTCGTTCGGCGGCTGACGCCGCGGATGGACCACCTGATCGCGGTGTCGACGTCGATCGTCCACAAGATCGCCGACGAGGGCCGGGTCGGGGCGCCGGTCACCCTCATCTACAACGGGGTGGACCTGGAGCGCTACGACCACCAGGAGCCGTGTTGCACGCTCCGCGAGGAGTACGGCCTGCCGGCCGAGGGCCCGATGGTGGGCGTCGTGGCCCGCCTCGAGGCGGAGAAGGGCCACCCGACCCTCCTCGATGCCTGGCCGCACGTCCTCGCCGAGCTCCCGGACGCCACGCTCCTGGTCGTGGGTGAGGGGAGCCGGCACGAGGCACTCCAGGCCCAGGCGGAGGCCCTAGGGATCTCCCGGTCCGTGGTGTTCACCGGGCGCCGGGACGACGTCCCGGCCGTCACCGCCGCGCTCGATGTCGCCGTCCTGCCCTCCTACCGCGAGGCGCAGGGCCTCACGATCCTCGAGGCGATGGCGCTGTCGCGACCGGTCGTCGCCTCGAACGTGGGCGGCATCCCGGAGATGATCGAGGATGGGCGTACCGGGCTCCTCGTGCCGCCGCACGATCCGGGCGCACTTGCGACGGCGATCAGCCGGCTCCTGCGCGATCATCCGCTCGCCGACACGCTGGCGCGGGCTGGGCACGACCTCGTCCATGAGCGCTTCTGCGTGGAGCTGATGGCCCGCGCGGTCGAGACGATCTACGACGAGGCGGTCCTCGCGGAGCGCCGGCTCGCGGGGTAGCGGGCGCCGGTTCGACCCGCCGAGCGGTCTGCCGCAGCGATGCCCCGACCTGCGCGTCAGTCCGAGAGGCGGGCGAATGCGGCCTGCGCGTCGCCGGGGTCGGGCACGGCCCGCCATGCGCCATGGCTCTCGTCGGCTAACGGCCCAACCCGTCCGAGAGCCTGGCGATCCGCGGCTTTCAGCTCGCTGCGCACGCAGGACCCACGGCAGGTCGGGAACAGTCGAGCGACCTCGAGCGCGGTGGCCCAGACCTCCGCGTCGTCGTGCGGGAGGATGGCGACCGTCATGCCCGGGAGAGGAGCTCTCGAGCGACTCCCTGGCTCCGCGGATCGCGGCTGTCTGCGAGGTCGAGCGCAACCGCCGGCCACGGCGCGACGGGGCCGCTGAGCCAGCTCCGGACATCGGCCGACACGACGTGTAACACGACGTTCGGGCGGTCGGATGGACGCAGCCGATAGCGCACCACGAGCCGCTCGGCCGTCGAGGCATCGAGGTAAAGCTCAACAGGGGCATCGGGCGCGACGAGCCCGAGGCCTGCGGCGGCGGCGCTGCGTGCCCCGGTCCGCAGGACGCCCGCCTCGGCCTCGAGGCGCGGGAGATCGGAGCTGTGCGCCCGGAGCTCACGGTGCTTCGCGCGGGACGCGAGCCGCGGACGGATCGACCAGAGGTCCTTCCCGCGCAGAACGTGCCGGAGCTTGGACAGGGTCACCCGGTCCAGCCCGGGTGGCACGGACCCCGACGCGAGCAGGATGAGCGCCCAGGCTCGCCGCGAGCTGAAGGGTCGGCCGACCATCGTGCCACCCGAGGCGCGGGCATCGACATCGCCGCGATCGACAACGAACCGGTTGCCGACCCGGCGAGCGCGCAGGGGCCCCTGACGCGATGAGCTCGCGTACGCGCCCAGCGGTCAGGCCGAGGCGATCTGCCGCCTCGGCGGACGAGATCCAGTCGGACAACCTTTCCTGAATCACCACGATTGCATGGTAGTTTCGGAACACTACTCGTCAACGGGATCACCGGACCTCTGTGGATCACCCGGACCTCTCGACGCACAAGCCCGCCCACGAGTCAAGTGAGCGCTCGGGTGGATGGAGCGGAGCAGGACCTTCGGACCCCTGCGGAGCGGATTACGCTGGCACTAGCATGACCCAATGACCGCCGGGCTCCTGCCGATCCATGCCTCGACGATCGGCCCGATCCGGGCCGTGGCCATCGGGCCGGTTCGGCCACTTCGCCGCCCGGTCCAGGCCGGCTCCGAAGCGGCGCGGTGATGAGGGCCCCCGGCGCCGCCGAAGCGGCGTCCTCCAACCCGCCGGCGTCCTCCAACCCGCCGGCGAGACCGCTGCGCGAGCGCCTGCTCCGGCCCACGTTGCCGGAGCTCTGGACCTTTCTCGCCATCGTGCTGCCGGCGCTCGCCGCGCTCGTCAGAGTGCCGACGTTGGACCTCGCCTACCAGCTCCGCGCCGGCGCCGACATCCTCGCCGGACGCGGCATCCCGACCACGGATGCGTGGGTGTTCACGTCGGCTGGTCGACCTTGGCTGGACCAGCAATGGGGCGCCCAGGTGGTCCTCGCGGCGATCTTCGATCTCGGCGGCTGGACAGGGCTGGCGGTCCTGCGGGCGGCGATCCTCGCGATCGCGTTCGGGCTCGTCCTGCTGGCGGTGCGGTGGCGGGCACCCGGGATCGGGGCCCGGCCCGCGGCCTGGCTCACGATCGCGGCGTTCATCGTCGCGGCGCCGGCGCTCTCACTCCGACCCCAGCTCCTCGGCGTGCTCGGCTTCGCCCTGACCCTGGCATTGCTCACGGGGCGACGGCGGCGCCCGGGTCTCATCTGGCTGATGCCCGCAATCGCGGTCGCCTGGGCCAACGTGCATGGCAGCTTCGTCCTCGCGCCGGCACTCGCCGGGCTTGCCTGGCTGGAGGACGTCCACGAGCGCTCGCCGCGCGCGACTCGGATGCTCCTCGTCACGGTCGCCACGGGTGCAGCCACGCTCGTCACGCCGTTCGGACTGGAGGGTTGGCGCTACGCCGCCACCCTGTCGCTCAACTCCGACGTCAGGACCCGGATCATCGAGTGGCAGCCCCCAACGCTCACGGACATTCCGGGGATCCTGTTCTGGAGCAGCGTGGCCCTGGTCGTCGTGGCGGTGGTCGTCATCGCCCGCCGGCGGGGCACGCTCGCCTGGCCGGCGCTCTTGACCCTCGTGGCGTTCGGTGGTTTGGCCGCCACGGCCGTGCGTGGGATCGCCTGGTGGCCGCCGGTGGCCGCGGTGACCCTCGCGGGCCTCGCGTTCACTCCAAAGACCGAGCGGTACGCCGCTCCTCCCCCGCCTCTTCCGCAACCTCGTCCCGTGCCCCGGGGAAGCCCGCTCAACGCGCTGATCGCCGCAGCCCTGATCGTCGGCGGCGTGGCCCTGCTGCCCGTCTGGCGCGCCACGGACCCGGGAACGGGCGCCCCGAACGGACTCCTGGTCTTCGCGCCATCGGGCGTCACCACCAAGCTGCGCGACATCGCCCGGCCCGCCGACCGCATCTGGAACCCGCAGCCGTGGGGCTCCTGGTTCGAGTTTGCCATCCCGGCACCCGCCTATGCCTTCGACTCGCTGATCGAGGTGATCCCGACCGACGCCTGGGCGGACGGCGACATCGTCACCACGGCCGGAGCCGGCTGGAGCTCGATCCTCGACGAACGAGGCGTGACGATCGTGGTTGCCGAGGGCGATCGAACGACGCCGCTCGCCTCGGCGCTCGCGAACGACGAGGGCTGGCGGCTCGTGTATGCCGACGGCGAGGGAACGGTGTGGGTTCGAGCCGACCGATGACCGCCGTGCGAATCCACCGATCGCCCGGGCTCAGGCCCGGAGCGTGCGCCAGTATCGCTCCGCGGCGCCGCGCAGGCCGCCGAGCTCGGCCGTGATCGCGCCGTGGGCCCGAACCGCCGCGGCCATCTCGCGCTCTCCGCCGAACAGCCGGTCCATCTGGCTCTGGTAGAGGGCGATGCCGCGGATCTTCCGCTCGAGCTGGTCGCCGATGTCGGCGTACTCGGGTGTCAGGAGGATGTCCGGACCAAGGCCGTCGAGCGCGCCGGTGGGCAGCTGCTCCAGGCGGTCGAAACCGCTCCACCAGGCATACGGGAAGTCCTCGTAGAAGACGACGTTGCCGGCCCACTCCGGACCGGGCATCACCCACGATCGGGGCTCGCCGACGAGCGCGACCCCGACCTCGCGGCAGAGCTGGTGATCGACGTGGTTGCCGACACCCAGCGGAACGTACACGGTCTGGGGCTCCAGGCGCGCGATCTCGCTGCGGATCCGGGCCGCCGGGGCCTCGTCGTCCGGGCGCGGCGTGCCCAGCAGCTCGTCATCGCCCTCATAGCCTCGGAAGACGGCGTCGGGGAGATCGAGGAAGACGACCGCCGCCTCGGCGAAATACGCGTACCGCTCGTCCTCGACCCGCCGGCGAGCCATCAGTTCGCCGGCGGCCGCGGCCTCCATGACCTCGTCGGTCAGGATCGCGCCCTGGGTCGAAACGTCGTCGATGAGCACCTGCCCGGCGAGCGGCCGGTTGCGGATGCTTGCCCGGCGATACCACGAGGAACGCTGCCAGAACCGCTTGGCGGCGGCATCGGCGTCCTCCTGGGTCGCATCGAGCCGGTCCGGCTCGGCCGCCCACGGTGGCGCGCCGGATGGGCCGGCTTCGGGCGGGAAGTCGGCCCGGATGGACGATCGATTGAATGCCTCGGTGTTCGGCCAGAGGGCCTTGGAGCCGAAGCCGAGCGCCTCGCGCTGGTACGTCGTCAGCGGTGACCTCGACCCGCTGCCGGAGAAGACCGTGAGGATCGTCACGTTCTGGCCGAGCTCGCGGAGGCTCGCGATGAGGCCGCCGCAGGACAGGGCGACGTCGTCCGGATGGGGGGCGATGAAGACGTGCGACATGGCCGGCCGAGTATACCGAGCGCTCAGGCCGGCTCGTCATGCCGGCCAGCCGACCCAGCCGACCCAGCCGATCCAGCCGACCCAGCCGATCCAGCCGATCCAGCCGATCCAGCCGACCCCGACTCCGCGAACCCCTCCCTACCGACGAGCGGCACGAAGACCACCGCGCCGTCGGACGTCTCCACCCACTCGGACAGCCCGCGGCGCTCGATGACCAGCAGCTGCTGTTCCCATCGGCCGCCAACCGGGATGACGAGGCGACCACCGATCGCGAGCTGCTCGCGCAGCGGTTCGGGCACCGCCGGGGCCGCCGCCGTGACGATGATCCCGTCCCACGGCGCTCCGTCGGGATCGCCCAGGCTCCCGTCGCCGACGCGGATCTCCACGCCCTCGATCCCGATCACCGCCAGGCGCTCTCGCGCGGCGTCCGCGAGGGCCGGAAAGCGCTCGATCGAGGTGACGTGCGCCTTGAGCCCGGCGAGCACCGCCGCCTGATAGCCGGACCCCGTGCCGATCTCCAGGATCCGGTCGCCCGGCGCGACGCGGAGCAGCTCCGTCATCCGCGCCACGATGTACGGCTGGCTGATCGTCTGGCCCTCGTCGATCGGCGCGGCGGCGTCGGCGTAGGCGACGTCGCGGTACCGCGGCGGAAGGAAGCGCTCGCGGGGCAGCGCTCCCATCACCGCGAGGACGCGCTCGTCGGCGATTCCCCGGCCGCGCAATTGCGCGGCCACCATCTCGCGTCGCGCTCGCTCCTCGGGATTCTGGGGCTGCCGTGGCACGCGTCGAGGATACGCTCCGGCGACGTCGCTATTCACCAGGTTCGTGGCCGCCGCAGCGGCCGCCGGAT
>PNKK01000059.1 GCA_013822395.1 Anaerolinea sp.
TCTGTCAGTGCCCATGGTACGGGCTCGGCTGGGCCTCCCCGTGCCAACTACGATGTGCACGCACGAAGTCCAGTCTCGCCCATGGCACCCAACATGGCGGCGCCCGTGCACCTCCGTCCTCTGCCAAGCGGCTGGCCCGGGGTGTAGCCTTGCCTCGCATTGCGATCCGGAGAGGGGCCGCCCGATGCTCGTACACAACGTGGCGACTCGCGTGCCCGCTGCCCCGCGCATCCTGGTGGTGGTGTTCGTCGCTACGCTCGCCATCCTTGCCGTTGGGTGCGATCGCTCGGGAACCCCGTTGGCTACCCCATCCGCATCGCGACCGAGCGCATCGGCCGGCGTCGCGGCGACGCAACCGCCTCCCACAACCCCGCCGGGCGCGGATGTTCCAGCATGGCAGGCGGACGTCGTGCCGTACACGGAGAACTGGGCCACGATCATCGTTGTCGTCGACCTCGTGGATGGCGTCGACGCCACGACCGCGCAGGCGATCCGCGAGGCGGTGATCGACCTGATGGTCAGCGCCACCGACGGCACGGAGATCGGCGTCCTGAGGGCCTCCCAGAACGCGGACACGATCGTCGAACCGGTGGCGATGGGGAGCGGACGCCGGGACGCGATCGAACGGGTCTGGTCCGCACCAGCGAGCGGTGCACGCAACATCGCGGCCGCACTGCGCCGGGCGGCTCAGCTCGAGGAGCGCGGCGGGGCCATTTCGATCCGGCGCGGCATCCTCCTGATCGCGTCGGACGCGGATGACAGCGTGAGCCGGTCGCTGCGCGGGGACTCGGTCGACGACGTCAACGTCGTGACCTACGGTCGCGATGCCGACGAGACGCCGCTCGCCTCCCTGGCCGTGTTCGGCGGTGGGTCCTACGGCCACGCCGTCGAGCCGGCCGACCTGACCCGCCGCGTCGCGGACGTCCGCCGGGCATTGGAGCAACAGGCGCTTGTCTCGACGGGGGTGCTCGTGCCGGACGCGACCGGCAGCGCGAACCTGCCGATCGGGATCGGGGATGGCCAGGTCTTTGCCCGGTTCACGACCTACGGGATCGCGAGCAGCGCGATGACGATCACGAATGCGGACGGACAGCAGTTCACGGTCGAGCAGGGTAGCGAGGACGTTCGCGTCTCGGCATTCGGGGACCGGGTCTCGGTCGGGGTGGGGGCCGCCTCCGCCGGGGAGTGGCAGCTCGGCGTGCACGACGCGGCGCCTGGCAGGGCGATCGCCTATGACGTCGAGACCTTCTTCAGCCCGTTTCCCGAGGCCCGTGCCGAGGCCGACCTCGACGCGACCGAGGGCTTGACCATCGGCTTCATGGACGGCGGGCCGCGCCCGGCGACGGTCACGGCCTCGCTCCTCGCGCCCGATGGGTCCGAACGGGCGGTCGAGCTGGGCGACGCCCCGGAGGAGAACGCCCTCGTCTGCTGCATCGGGAACAGGTACGAGCGCCATCTCCCCGGCCCGTTCGAGGCCGGCTCGTACCTGATCACGGTGCGATCGGTCGGGGGCGAGGGAGCGACCAGGTACGAGCGCGCGGTGCGCTTCGGGCTATACATGTGGCCGGCGGTCGACTCGGATGGCGACGGGATCCGCGACCAGGTCGAGATCCGCAACGGCCTCGATCCAGAGGACCCGGCCGACGGCGCGCTCGACGCCGACGGCGACGGGCTGTCGATGTCGCGCGAGCTCGGCGACCTCGGGACGGACCCGTTCGACTACGACACGGATGACGGCGGTGAAGGCGATGGCACCGAGATCGCAGCCGACCGCGATCCGTTGAGCGCGGCCGATGACGAGATGGCCGCGTCGTGCGCAGCCGGCGCCGAGAACATCGGTTCCGATCAGTTCCGTCCACAGGCGAACGCCCCTCGAGCCCCCGAGCTCGAGGCGCTGTTGCCCGACCGGCTGCTCGGCGAGCGGCTGGCGAAGACCTCGATCACGGGAACACCGCTCCTCCACCCGTACTGGCCCGGCTCGCTGTGGTACGCCCTCGTCACGTGCACGGGCGGCTTCGAGCCGGCGCTCCAGGTCGCCTACGCCAGTGCGACGACGTGGAACGGCCGGTACGTCGTGGCGATCCGGATCGAGCGCTCCGTGGCCGGCGCACTGAAACCGGTCCCCGCGCAGGAGGTGGCCGACGCGTTCGTCCGCCGCCTGATGCCAGGCTCGGTGGACGATCTCCGCCCACAACCGATCGAGCTGGCGGACAGATCCGCGATCATCCTGGAGAGCGGGATGCTGCTCTATCCCAACGACGACGTGCTGTTCCTGACGCTGGACCTCAACGTCGGGGACTGCTGGCAGGACTGCGGCGAGCCGCCGACCATGGAAGCTCTCGCCACGGCCCTGCTGCCAGAGCTCCCCGCGCCCACGGATTGACCTGCATCGGGTCGGGGTGATCGGCGCGTGAGTCGTGGCGGCCAGGCGGCGACATTTGGACGAGGCCCGAGATCGTCGGCGGTCAGCCCTCGACCGCCTCTGATGCGCCTGGTCGCTCGCGGACCAGAGTTTGGTCGGCTGGGAGGCTTGGAGGGGGCCAGCTATGGCGGCGACATACTATGCCGCGACGATAGTGCTGTTTAGGGACGGCGCGGACGGCAACCGAGCCCCAGGGCTGGACTCACCCCACAGCGCTCACCGTCGTCGCTTGATCACTTGCGCTCGCCCCACCACGGGCGGAGCGGGGGCAGGTCCGAGACGCCGGGGTTCGCAGGCGGGGGCGACTCTCCGTCGTCGCCCTCCCAGCGGCGCCCGTACTGGTCCGGAATGTTGCCCCAGCCCCAGTGCGAGAGGGGCACGGCCGGGATGATCCCGAGGGCATCGAGCGGATCGATGCGCTCGGACTCCACGGTGCAGAGGTGGGTCCAGCCGTCGCCGAAGTCGAAGACGTAGACGAACTGCTCGCCGGGGTTCAGGCGACTCAGCTTCGTCCGCCGATCGTCCGCGACGGGGCCGACCGAGTCCCACTCCTCGTATGGCGTCGTCAGCCGCATCCCGTCGGCCAGCTCGAACTCGTGGAGATGGGCACGATCCCAGCGGGCGAATGCGTCGTCGATCGCCTCGGCCAGCTGGGCGAACGTGTGGCTCCGGGCAGCCGCGAAGATCCGCCCCGGCCTGGGCCAGAAGCGCTCACCCCGCCCCTCGACGAGCTCAACCCGGATCGACAGCCATGTACGCGCCATCAGCCGTTCACTCCTTGCTGGAACTCGCTCCGTCGACCAGCCACCCCTGACCGGCTGGATGCCATCGACCCGTCGCCAGTTCCCCGGACAGGATCGGATCCAGCAGTCGCGCCGCGAGCTCGTGGCCTGCTGCCAGATCGGCCACAAGTCCGATCTCCCCTGCGAGGCGTCGAAACGGCACGTCCCAATCGCGCGGCGGCGGAGGCAGAGCCGTCGGTACGTCGCGCCCGCTCCGATGCTCGAAGGTCTCCTCGATGGCTCGGCGGACCCTCGCCGCGTCGAGCTCGGCCGTCGTTGCGACCAGCGCGAGATCCACGAGGTCCTTGACCCGCGTGCTTCCGATTCCGTTGCTGCCATACGCACGCCCGTACGCGTGGACCTTCTCGGCAATCTGCAGCTCGAGCGGCAGTGAAGGCGCGCTGACCGGGTCGATGTCCGCGAACCCGAGCAGGTCGGGCCCAACCAGCACATCCGGCTCCCAGTCGAGCGGCATGTCGAAGCCGATGTCGACGACGAAGTCCTCGAAGCGGCGACCGGCGAGATCGGCTCGAACGTGGAACCGCACGGCCGACCCCTCGACCAGCTGGTCGAGCTTGGACGTCCGCTCGATGGCGAAGGTGAAGTAGTCGCCCAGGTCAAGATCTCCTGCAGAGAGAAGATCGCTGGTCGCGGCCTCCTCCCCAGCCTGGGTCGCCAGGTCCATGTCCTTCGTGGTCCTGGCGCGGGCGCCGAACCGGTAGTCGAGAGCGAGACCACCCTTCAGCACCCAACGACCCGGCGCGGCGACGAGGAGTCGAGCCAGCAGCCGGTCGAACGCCACCGCCTTGCGGAGGCGGACCAGCGAGGAGCCCTGGTCGCGACTGATGGCACGAAGGCGAGTTTCGAGTGCCTGTCGAAAGGCCGCAGCCGAGGTGTACTTCACGAGGCCGCTCCCGAGAGGGCGGTCTGGATGAGGTTCTTGACCCTGCGACCGCGGGATCCCGCCGCCGCCCTGATCCGAGCAGGCGTCGTAAGGCCACGATCGATCGCCTCGCGTGTTGCCCGAACCACCTGCTCGGGCGCGCCCCCGCTTTCGGCGACGTCGACGATCGTCCGCGCCGGCGCGGTCAGGCGGACACCATCGCGCGTGATCACGTCGCCCGAAGCGAGTGGTCGTGTCGTCGTGTGGGTCGTGACTCCGTGCTGTCGGACCAGCTTGCGCCGGGCCCGGGGCACCGTCAGATGGATCGAGCCAGGGATGACGTCCGACAGGTCGAGCAGCTCCAGAGCAGAGTCGTGCGATACGACGGCGTCGGGTGCGAGACGAAGCCAGGCGGCGATGAGCTCCTCCCGCGGCGAGGACGGGTAGTCGCGGAGCCGGTAGAGGCCGCGAGCCACGCGGAGGAAGCGGCCGTGCTTCGCGTGGTAGGAGAGCAGCGGCCAGCTGTAGCCGGCGGCCCGCGCCTGAGCGGCCGTGAAGTAGCCTGCTTGCTCGGTGGCGGTGCCGAAGAGAGCCTCGAAGTCCGGCCTCCGCTCGGCCACGGTGTCGGTCATTCCTTCAATACTACTTGAGGTTCAAACGACATGGCATGCGCTCACGGCGGATGGCGTCGCGCCTGATCCACTACCAATGAATACAATCCCTGGTAGGCGATCCGCGGCGAAGACCCAGGCAGCGCTGCCGGACGAGTCACTGCAAACACCTTCAGATCTGAGAGGGATCGCAGTAGATAGCGGCTGAGCATCTGGCGGCTCTTCCAGCCGGCGAGGCGCATGAGGTCGCCCTCGTTGCCGCCGTCTGAGAGCCACATATGGGCGTACGTGTGGCGGAACTGGTGGGAGTGGAGCCTCTCGATGCCGGCCTGGCGGCCGCGGCGACGGAGGATCTGGAGGATCCCGCCGTAGGTCAGGGCGCCACGCGGCGCGAGCCATAGCTCCGGTCGGTTGGCGGACGGGTGGGCGAGCCGCACCAGCAGGTAGCGGTCGAGCCCCTGGGCGGTCTTGTTGCCGAACGGACAGGCCCGCGGTCGACGGCCCTTGCCCATGACGATCGCGACCTGTTGGTCGAGGTCGACCTCGTCAACCTTCACCCCGGCCAGCTCGGCCCGGCGCATCCCGGTGTCGAGCAAGAGCCGGACGATCGCGGTGTCGTGGCGATCCTCGAAGCTCGAGCCCGAGCAGGCGTCGAAGATCGCCTTGAGCTCGGCCTCGCGCAGGACGGCGGGAGGCTCCTCGGGAACGATCGGCGGGCGCATCCACTCCATCGGCGAGGTCTCGATCTCGTTCTCGCCGAGCGCCCACGAGAAGAACGGCTGAAGACCCCGATAGGCCACCGACACGGTCGCCGGGCGCTGGCCGGCGTCCTGGAGTGCGACGATGAACGACTCGACGTGCTCCCCGCGGATCGCCCACAGAACCCGCGGCATGCCGCGTTCGGCCGGGAACCGGCTGAACTGTGCCAAAGCCGCAAGGTACGTTCTGATCCTGGCCGGGCTCTTGTTGTCCGCCCGCAGGCTGAGCCGATAGGAGTCGATCGCGGTGCCGATCGTGAGACCGGTCGCGCCAGCGCGATCTTCGGGTACGATGCGCGACGTGCGAGACGTCCTGTCCATCCGGAAAGGATGCCCATCCGCTCACGTTCGGCGCGAGCGCGCAGCACGAATCGCGCGGGAGTAGCTCAGTCGGTAGAGCGTCAGCCTTCCAAGCTGAATGTCGCGGGTTCGAGACCCGTCTCCCGCTCCACTCCCCCCGATTGCCGCGGCGCGCCGGCACGCTCAGGTGCGAATCGCTGCAGCCAGAGCCCGCCCGATCGACGCGACCTTGCGCAGGTCACCGCGAGTAGTGTCCCGCGTCGTCCGATTGGCCAGACCGGCCACAAGACTCCTCTCGCGAGCGCCTCGCCCGGGCCACCTCATCCCGGCGACGTGCCCGACGCGGTGGTGTCACCGCGCTCCACGATCACGACTCGCCACTTGACGGCCAACGGCCCGGTAGCCACAGTAACGGCTACATCGTATTGCGAGGTAGATGGATGCCCGGGCTCCTGCTCCGTGGCTCCCAGCTGCAGAAGGGAACCACGCCGCTCCTCATCCTGACGGTCATCGGCGACGGCGAGCTGTACGGTTACGAGATCGCCCACCAGATTCGGGACCGGAGTGGCGGAGCGTTTGCGCCATCGGAGGGCTCGCTCTACCCGACCCTCCACCGGCTCGAGCAGGACGGCGCCTTGACGGCAACCTGGCGAGGAAGCGAGCGCGGTCCCCGTCGGCGCTTCTACCAGCTCACGGCCAAGGGCCAGAAGCTGCTCCAGGCGAGCCTCGAACAGTGGACGAGCTTCGCCCGGAGCGTCGAGCGGGTCGCCCTGAAGGACGGCTCGAATGGCTGACCCAGAGCGTCCGGCCACCACCGACGAGTACCTCGCCCGGGTCTCCGCCGGCCTGTGTCTGCCCGAACCGTACGCGGGCGACGTGCGCGATGAGCTCGCCGCCCACCTCGCCGACGCGACCGCGGCGCTGATCGAGGAAGGCCTGACCCAGGAGCAGGCCGAGCGTGAGGCGATCGCCCGGCTCGGCTCGCCCGAGGTTCTGGCCAACGGACTCCGCCGAGCCCAGCAGACGCGACGACGCCTGCTGGCCGGCGCCGGTGGCGGCGTCTGGGCGGCGGCCGGACACGGGATCGGCGGGACGATCCTCGGCTATGGACTGCTCATGACGGTCACGTTGGTGATCGCGGTCCTGGGCGCGGCCCTGAACCGCTTCATCAGACTCGATTGGTCCCTGGACCCGAGTGTTCCATATCAGGCCTGGACCACCGCCCTGGCGGCCGGCGCGATGAGTGTCGGCGCGTTCCTCGGCGCCCGACGGGCGGTCAAGGCAACGGCCACCCGGAGCCTCCGTTCGGTCCGTGAGGTCGGGCCCTGGTGGGCGCTCGGCGGGGCAATCGTCCTCGGCATCTGGGTGCTGTTCATCCTACGGATGCCGCTCGGCTGGCCGGCAGTCGGAGCCGAGCTGCTCATTCCGGTGTCATTTGCGGCGGGCGCGACGATCATGATCGAGCGGCCGGGCCCCCGAATCCGAATGCGGCACATCCTGCTCGCCGCCGTGGTCGGCTTCGTGCTGCCCGTCATCGTGCTGTTCGGCGCGTCCGCCCAGGGGGAAACGACCCAAGGTGCGGTCGAGGGCCCCTACGCGTCGGTGGAGGAGATGTGGCGGGCGCAGGGCTTCGACCTCATGGGTCGACGTCCGCCCGACGACGTCGCGGGGGCGTTCCGCGACGTCGGCTACTCCGCCGACGACGGCCTCGTTACTCCCTTCGTCGAGGTGGCACCGGCGATCGATCTGGTCGGCTGGCACGACCTCCGCTTCGAGGCCTGGCGGAGGTCGTCAGGCGACATCAGTCCGGATCCGAACTTCCCCATGCCGTTTGCGACGGCTCCGGCCGAACTCGTTGGAACCCGGCTCCAGGCGACGCTCCGGGTCGATCGCACGCCGGGCGTCAGCTTCTACTCGCTCGTCCTGACGGGCGTCGGACCGGACGGCACGCGGTACGTCCTCAGCGGGCCGAGCGGCGGCCAGACCGCCTTCGTCGGGACGATCTGGGAGTGGTTCGCGGCCCAGTAGCGAGATCGTGCGCGGCGCTAATCCTCCTGCGGGATCTCGAACCCCCCGAGCCGGCGAATGGCGACGAGGGTGGCCAGGCTGACCACCGCGGAGCCGAGCCCGACGGCGAGACCGATGTCGAGCGTGTCCGCCATGACCCGTCCGTCGACGCCGACGGCATCCGCGATCCCGAGCGTGTACTGGCGGATGCTCAGGAACCGGATGCCCGGCAGGAAGTTGGCCAGCACGCCCTCCCACAGGACGACGAACACGAGCCCCGCGATCAGCGCTCGGCTCGTGATCAGGCTGAGCGCCACGAACACGGACGTGTAGATGACCGCACCGGCGGCCACGCCGACGACAAAGCCCGTCACGATCCCCGACGATTGCGCGACGCCGCCGACGGCGATCAGCGCGGTGAGGAGCGTCGCGGAGCCGGCCAGGACGATCGAGGCGACCGCGGCGACGAAGAGCTTCGCGAGGACGGTCCGCCAGCGTGGAATCGGCTTGGCGAGGAGGTAGACGATCGTGCCGTCCTCGACCTCCGCCCCGAAGGCCGCCGTCCCGAACAGCAGGGCGATCAGCGGAAGAAGCAGGGTCACGATGAACGCGTCGAACACCGCGCGAAGGAAGTCGCGATCGCCACGGATCGAGCCCGCCGGCGCGTCGCTGAGGCGAAACAGCAGCGCCAGCAGGATCGGCGCGAGCGCGAGCAGGAGCATGATCAGCGTCCGGCGGCGCCCGAGGAGCTGGCGCGCGGTCACGCGGACCATCTCTGCGATCATCGGGCGGTCCTCGCGGCGCCGCAAACCCGGGTCACCGCTGCACCAGGTATGCGAAGACGCTGTCGAGGGACTCGTCGGTCGGGATCAACTCGAAGAGCGTCACGCCGCTCGAACGGGCGAGCCCCGAGATCGCCCGGCTCAGGGCGGCGAAGTCCGATGACCGCACCGTGAGGAGCCCGTCGCTCAGCTCGACGGCGAAGATGGCCGGGTGCTCGATGAGCACGGTCGCCAGCCGGCGGTCGTCGCTCGAGCGGACGGTGAAGGCGTGCGGCCGATCGGTCATCAGCTTGCGGATGGCCCGGTAGTCCCCCGAGGCGGCCAGGCGCCCGGCGACGATCACGAGGACCCGTCGGGCGACCTGCTCGACCTCCTCGAGGATGTGCGACGAGAAGAGGACGACGCGACCCTCGTCGGCCATCCGCCCGAGCAGCTCCATCATCCCGAGCCGCTGGCGCGGATCCATGCCGTTGAACGGCTCGTCGAGCAGCAGGATCGGCGGATCGTGGACCAGGGCGCCGGCGACCTTGATCCGCTGGCGCATGCCCTTCGAGTACGTCCCGACCGGTCGGTGCTGCGCGTCCGCGAGATCGACCATCTCGATCGCCCGCGCCACCGCCCCGTTCACGTCCGCGAGCCCCTGGAGCCGGGCGTTGAAGCGGACGAACTCGAAGCCGGTCAGGAAGGAGTACACCGCCTCGCGCTCGGGGACGAAGCCGACCAGCCGATGCTGCTCCGGCCGCCGCCAGGCCGAACCGCCGGCGACGCGGACCTCGCCCGCCGACGGGCGGAGGAAGCCGGACATGAGATGCAGGAGCGTCGACTTGCCCGCCCCGTTCGGACCGAGGAGGCCGGTCACGCCCGGGCCAAGGGAGAACGAGATGTCGTTCACGGCAACGACGTTCCCGTACCAGCGGGAGACCGACCGGAGCTCGATGCCGGCGTTCGGGGCGGCAACCGGGCCGACGATCCGGCCGGCCTTCGGTGCGGGGGTCGGTGACGGGGGCGTGAGGGCCGAGGTCGTCGTCGACGGCGCCTCAGGCGTCGTGCTCACGCCGCGATCCTCCGGTAGCGAAGCGCGAGGAGGACCAGGGCGAGGAGCGCCATCCCCGAGGTTGCGACCAGGTACAGCTCATCCGGGAGCCTGGCGCGGCGGAGCAGGTCGTCGGGCGGGACATCGAAGCTCCACGCTGTGAGGCCCTCGAGGGCCAGGGTGGGCGAGCCGAGCACGACGTAGCGGGTCGGGCCCGACGCGTCGATCTGCGCGGCCACCGTCGCGCCGGCCAGCGTCAGGTAGAAGATCGCGAAGATCGCCGCGGTGGCGTACGCGCGGCGCGGCGTGTACGACCCGACCGCCAGGGCGATCGAGGCCATGACGACCGCGGCCACCGCCGAGGTGAAGAGGATCGGGGGGACCACCTCGATGTTCTGCTCGAACGAGGCCACGAGATCCTTCCCCATCAGCACCTTGCCCGCGAAGATCACGGCCTGCGGGAGCAGCGTGATGAGGAGCAGCGAGGTCACCAGCGCCGAGAGCTTCGCGGCGGCGTAGCTCAACCGAGCAAGCGGACGCGAGAAGTACAGGGCGAGCACGCGCGACCGCTGGTCCCGGCCCACGAGCTCCGGCGCCTGCGCCGCGACGAACAGGATCAGGATCTGCACGATGCTCGAGAAGTAGCCGTCGTAGCGGATGGGATTTCTGACCAGGCCGCCGGCGAGCGATTCGAAGGCCACCGCGAACAGGGCCGGAAGGACGGCGATCCCCAGGAGGCCCATCGGGACGATCTTCGAGCGAGTCGGGCGGCCCAGGCCCCAACACGACCGCAGGCTCTCGACGAACAGGGCCAGGACGGCCGCGCCCGGGCCGAGCCGAGGCCCGTCGTAGTGCTGGTAGCCGAGGTCGTAGATGCTGCCGGACAGGGCGGCGCCGGGCGCGGTCGTCCGATCAACGAGCTGGCCGCTCACTGCGCAGCGTCCAGCGCGGTCGTCCGATCAACGAGCTGGCCGCTCATTGCGCGGCGTCCAGCGCGGTCGTCAGATCAACGAGCTGGCCGCTCACTGCGCGGCGTCCGGCCCGGGCACGGCCAGCTCGCCGGGGGTCCGGAACAGGTCCTCGAGGCGGTGCCGGTCCTGTTCGATCCGCACGAGCGAGAGGCCAAGGTCGTCCACGAGATCGCGGACGAGGTCGTACGGCCGGTCGTCCTCGAGGCCGATGAAGAGGTGACGGCCGTCGACTCGGGTCTTCAGACCGCGGCCGGCCAGCGCCGCGGACAGCCGGTCCGTGCCCTCCTCGACCTCCACCGCGAGGACGCCCGTTCGATGCGTGAGCGTGGCGAGGGGGGCGGCCTGAAGGAGGCGACCGGCGTCGATCGCGAGCAGGAAGTCGGCGACCCGCTCGATCTCACCGAGGAGGTGCGAGGCGACCAGGATCGGGATCCCGAACTCGTTGCCGATCCGGGCGATCAGGTCGAGCATCTCGCCTCGTCCGGCCGGGTCCAGGCCGTTGGTCGGCTCGTCGAGGAGGAGCAGTCGCGGATCGTGGACGAGCGCCTGGGCCAGCTTCACGCGCTGCTTCATGCCGGTCGAGTAGCCGCCGATCTGCCGGTACCGCTCTTCGTACAGACCGACGTGCCGCAGGACCTCGGCGGCGCGCTCGCGCGCGGCGTTCGGCGGAAGCCCGGAGATGCGGGCCATATGCGTGACGAACTCGGTGGCGGACAGGTCCGGCGGCAGGCAGTCGTGCTCCGGCATGTAGCCCACGTGCTGCCGGATCCGCGTCCCGTCCGTCGCCACGTCCCAGTCCAGCACGAAGGCCCGTCCGCCGGTCGGCGGGAGCAGCCCAAGGAGGATCTTGATGAGCGTGGACTTGCCCGCCCCGTTGGCACCCACGAGCCCGATGACCCCGCTTCCGACCTCGAGGGTCAGCGCATCGAGCGCCGTCACGGTGCCATAGCGCTTGGTGAGCGACTGCGTCCTGATGAGAGCCTGGTGGCTCCCGTGTGCCTGGGGAGAGGGTGTCGGCGCGGCGACTTCCGCTGCGGGCAAGCGCGCATCCATCCCGCCGAGTATGCCATCCGGGATCGGGACGCGTCGGGATCGGGACGCGTCGGGATCGGCCTGTCCTCCGCTTCCCGGCCGTGATCGAGCACATTCATCAGATCCGAGGCAGTCACGCTCGGCCGGCCCTCGGATTCGTCGGAATCGGTGCATGGCCACGCTCAGATGTTGCCGGAT
>PNKK01000060.1 GCA_013822395.1 Anaerolinea sp.
TTCAGATCGTCTCAGCGGTGACACCTATCACGATGGGTCGCATGCGGCGCGCAGGTCTTGCGGCGGCGGCCGGAATCCTCTTTGGACTGGTGTTGGCGGGTGCGTTCACATTCGGAGCAGTGAACGACGGTGGCGCGATCGACAACGAGGCGCAGGTGGCGAGAGAGCTATGGGGCGTCGGGGCGTGCATCGCAGCGCTCGACGTCATGCTTCCGCCAATTGATCCGGTGGAGCTCGACTCGGTGATCGAGGCTGGCGGGAAGGGCCGCTGGATCGGAGAGCCAGCAGTGTTCGCCGGCACGATCGGTGAGGCAGTTGCGGCCGCGGGCGGGCAGCTCGTCAAGGTGGATGGTGGCGAGCCCTGGCTGGTAACGGGCTCCGATGAGGGCGCCATTGCGGGGAGCCTGAGGCCGATGACGACGGCATCCGGACGCGAAGTTTGGATCAAGGCCAACTCACTCCGCCTTGCTGGCTGCCCGTCTGGCTGAAGCCACTCCGCCGCCGGCGACGGGTCACTCCGCGGCGTCGCGCTTCTCGTCGTCCGCCAGGCGGCGCCGATTGTCCTCGCGCGTCCGGAGGATCCCGGAGCCACCGCCGGGCCGGATCTCCGGACCGGGTATCCGCGATCTCGGCGTTTGGCCCGTCGCCCGGGCCGCCTCGCGTGCAGCGGCCCGGCGGGTCATCCGCTCGGCGATCGTCGACTCATAACCCTGATCGGTCGGGAGGTAGTAGCGGCGCTCGCCCAGCTCGTCGGGCAGGTAGCGCTGCTCAACGTCCGCGCCCTCGAAGTCGTGCGGGTAGCGGTAGCCGACGCCGATCCCGTGGTGCTTCATTCGCGGGTGCGCGGCGTTCCGGAGGTGGAGGGGCACGGGGAGGGCGCCACGGGCATCGATGTCGCCGGCCGCGGCGAAGTAGGCCTGGCCGGCCCGGTTCGACTTCGGGGCGGTGGCGATGTAGGTCGTCGCCTGGGCGAGGGCGTACTGGGCCTCGGGCAGGCCGATCCAGTCGAGCGCCTGACCGGCGGCGACGGCGACCTGGAGCGCGCGGGGATCGGCGTTGCCGACGTCCTCGCTCGCGCTGATGATCAGCCGCCGGGCGATGAACTTGGGGTCCTCGCCGGCGGCGATCATCGCGGCCAGCCAGTAGACGGCGGCGTCGGGGTCGTTGCCGCGGAGGCTCTTGATGAACGCCGAGACGGTGTCGTAGTGGCCGTCGCCGGCCCGGTCGTAGGCGAGGACCCGCTGCTGGGCGGCGGCCTCGATGTCGGCCAGTCGCGGCGCCACCCGGCCGTCGGCGTCGCGAATGCTCTCCGATTCGGCGAGCGCCACGGCTCCCTCGAGGACGTTCAGCGCCGAGCGCGCGTCGCCCCCGGCGATCGAGACGAGGTGCTCGAACGCGTCGTCGGGGAGGGCCACGCCGCCCTCCGGACCGAGCGAGCCGGCCAGGCCGCGCTCGGCATCCGCGAGGGAGCGCCGGACGACGATCCCGACGTCATCATCCGTGAGCGGCTCCAGGCGCCAGACGCGGAGGCGCGACAGGAGCGCCGAGTTGACCTCGAAGTAGGGGTTCTCGGTTGTCGCGCCGATCAGGGTGACCGTGCCGTCCTCGACGTGGGGCAGGAGCGCGTCCTGCTGCGACTTGTTGAAGCGATGGATCTCATCGATGAACAGGACCGTTCGCTGGCCGTTCAGGGTCAGCCGCTCCTGGGCCTCGGCGAGCGCCGCGCGGACCTCGGCGACGCCCGACATCACCGCCGACAGGGTCGCGAAGTCGGCGCCGATCTCGGCGGCGAGGAGCCGCGCCAGCGATGTCTTGCCGGTCCCCGGCGGCCCCCACAGGAGGAGCGATGTCAGGTGGCCGCGCGCGACCGACCGGCGAAGTGGACCCCGCTCGCCGACGAGATGCTCCTGGCCGACGAACTCGTCGAGCGTCCGCGGCCGCATCCGGGCCGCCAGCGGCTGGCGCTCCGGAGGAGGTTGAAAGAGGGCCTCGGGGCGCGCACCGGTCAGACGAGGGGACGGACCACGTGACGGCATCGGGCGCATCTTAGGGGCGCCAGGACGCGGCCGTGCCGGGCCACGCGGCATTCCCCGGACAGGCGCGAACGATACGCGCGTAGCATGACCGGTGATGACGGCACCTGACGGCATCGTTCGGCCCCGGCCAGAGCTTCCCTACGTCGCCTCGGACGAGTCGAGGAACTCGGGACTGACCGGCCTGGAGGCGGCGGATCGACTCCGCCAGGACGGCCCGAACGCGATCGGGGGCAGCGGCCGTCGGACCCTCCTCGCGATCCTGGTCGCGCAGGTCGCCAGCCCGCTCGTCCTGATCCTCGTCGCGGCGAGCCTCGTGAGCCTCGTTGTCGGGGACGATGTGACGGCCGCGATCATCCTCGCGATCGTGGCGCTGAGCGCGACGCTCGGGTTCGTTCAGGAGGCGCGGTCGGAGTCCGCGGTCGCCGCACTCCAGGCTCGCCTGACGCTGCATGCGACCGTCGTGCGCGACGGCGAGCGTCGGGACGTTCCAATCCACGATGTCGTCCGGGACGACCTCGTGGTGCTCAGCGCGGGGGACATCGTCCCCGCGGATGTCAGGATCGTCGAGGCCGACCACCTCTACATCGACGAGGCATCGCTGACCGGCGAGTCGGCGCCGTCGCCGAAGTCGGTGCGGGCCGCCGCGCTCGGCCCGGCCGGGCCGGACGATCGTGATGGCCTGGCCTTCTTCGGGACGAGCGTCGTCAGCGGCACCGGACGCGCAGTGGTCGAGGCGACCGGCGCCCGGACCGCGTACGGTGAGATCGCGCATCACCTCGCAGAGCGGGCGCCGGAGAACGACTTCCAGCGCGGAGTCCGGGCCTTCGGGGGCCTCGTGTTCCGGGTGACCACGGTCCTCGTGATCGCGGTCCTCGCGATCAACCTCGCCTTGCATCGGCCGCTTCTGGACTCGCTCCTCTTCGCGATCGCGCTCGCCGTCGGCCTCACCCCGGAGCTGTTGCCGGCCATCGTGACCCTCAACCTCACCCAGGGAGCGCGCGCGCTCAGCCGTCGCGGCGTGCTCGTGAAACGCCTGCCGGCGATCCAGAACATGGGCAGCGTCACGGTCCTGTGCACGGACAAGACGGGCACTCTCACGACGGGCAAGCTCGGCGTCGTCCGCTCGGTCGGCATCCACCGCGACGATGCGACCGAAGCGGCCCGTGCCCTGGAGCTCGCCTACCTCAACAGCCACTTCCAGACCGGCTTCACGAACCCGCTCGACGCGGCCATCCTCGCCGACACCCCGCAACCAGCCGATCTGGCGACCTACGGCAAGGTGGCCGAGCTGCCCTACGATTTCACCCGCCGGCTCCTCAGCGTCGTCGTCCGGGGTGCGGCCGATCCGCCGCTCCTCGTGACCAAGGGCGCTCCGGAGTCGGTGCTGAAGCGGTCGAGCCACGTTCGTGAGGACCACACGGCGAGACCGATCGACGCGGCCGAGCACGAGCGGCTCGCCCGGCTCGTGGACGGCGCATCCGCACAGGGGTTTCGTCTCGTGGCGGTCGGGTCGCGGAGCCTCGCTCCCGGGGAGCTGGGCGTCGGCGAGCCTGGCGGGCCGCTCCGTCTCCTCGAGCCGGAGGGCGTGGAGCGCGACCTCGTCTTCGAGGGGTTGATCCTCTTCAGCGACCCGCCCAAGGCCGGCGTCGGCGAGACGATCGCCGAGCTCGGCCGCGACGGCGTCGCCCTCAAGGTCGTCACCGGTGACAACGATCTCGTCGCCCGCCACGTCGCGGAGCAGGTCGGGCTTGCCGTCGAGGGCGTCCTGACCGGCGAGGAGATGCGCGGGCTCACGCAGCCTGCCCTGGTCGCCCGGGCAAAGCGGACGACCATCTTCGCGCGCGTCGATCCGGGTCAGAAGCTCCAGGTGATCCGGGCCCTCCACGACGGCGGTGCGGTCGTCGGCTACCTCGGAGACGGCATCAACGACGCGCCGGCCCTCCACGCCGCCGACGTCGGGATCAGCGTGGACAACGCCACCGACGTCGCGCGCTCGGCGGCCGACATCATCCTGCTCGAGTCGAGCCTGGCCGCGATCCACCAGGGCGTCATCGAGGGCCGGCGCACCTTCGCCAACACCCTCAAGTACATCCGGATGGGGACGAGCTCCAACTTCGGGAACATGCTGAGCATGACCGGGGCGGCCCTGCTGCTCCCGTTCCTGCCGATGACGCCCGGCCAGATCCTGCTCAACAACCTGATCTACGACGCCTCGCAGACCGCGATCCCGACCGACACGATCGACCCGTCCGTGGAGGCGGTCCCGGCGCGCTGGGACGTGGGGGCCATCCAGCGCTTCATGCTGATCTTCGGGCCGATCTCGTCGCTCTTCGACTACGTGACCTTCGGCGTGCTGCTCCTGGTCCTGGGCGTCAACGAGCAGGTCTTCCAGACGGGGTGGTTCATCGAATCACTGTTCACCCAGGTGCTCGTGGTCCTGGTCATTCGGACGCGTCTCAGCCCATTCTGGCGCAGCCGGCCCAGCGACCCGCTCCTGGGTGCGATCGTCGCCGCCCTGACGGCCGCCGTCCTCATCCCGCTCAGCCCCCTCGGCCCGATGCTCGGGTTCGCTCCATTGCCGCTCGTGTTCTGGCCCTTGCTGGTGGTCCTGGTCAGCGCCTACCTCGCACTCGTCGAGCTCGTCAAGCGGCGGTTCGAGCCTGGCGGCCTGGTGACCGACGCGAAGAAGCCGGCCTGACCGGCGGTACGACAGAAGGAGGCCCTCATGCTCGAATCGTCGGCGCTCGTCCCGACCGTCGAGGTCGCGCGCGCCAAGGATGCGCCGCATCTCCACGTCCCCAGGCTCGTCGTGTCTCGCGACGTCGCCGGCGAGGGTGTCCTCGATCGGATCGCCGATCTCGTCAATCGCCTCGTCGGCTCGATGTGGCTCTTCGTGGGGATCACCGCGGCGATCGTCCTCTGGCTGTTCGCCGGCAACGTGGTCGGGTTCGACAGGACGCCCTGGCCGCTCCTGCTCACGATCCTGAACCTGCCGCAGCTCTCGATCATGATCTCGCTCCAGGTGAGCGCCAATCGCGCCCAGGCGGCGAGCGATGCGCGGGCGACGGCCGACCACGCGACGCTGGTCGCGCTCCATGAGCTCGGCAAGAAGCAGGTGACGATTCTCGACGGTCAGAACGCGGTCCTCGACATCCTCGAGCGAGCCATCGCGTCGCGCGAACCGGGGACCCGTTGAGGGGAGAACCGGCCTCCGGCCGCCACCCGGCGGCCCGGCTGGTCAGCCGAGGCCGGCTCCGCCGAGATTCACGATGACCCAGAGCCCGGCCAGGATCGCGAGCATCAGCGCGGCGGTCACCACGATCCGGCGGACGTCGCGGGCCACGTAGGCGTACTCGTGCGCAGCTCGAATGGACAGCGGCGTGCCGGCGTCGCCGGCGATCGCCACGTCCATCCCCCGACCGCTTCGCGCACGACGCCGGGCGTTCTCCGCGATCGCGGCCTGCTCGCGGGCCACGAGCTCCGCCTCGATCTGCGCGGCTCGCTCGAGCTCGGCCTCGGTCAGGCCGACGCTCCTGAGCGGCGCCGACGCGGCGGAGCTTCGGGTGGCCGGCCCGTTGCCGGGCCGTCGGGCGCCCGGTCTGGCCGCGGGACGGCCGGGGTAGCGCGTTCGCTTCGCCATTGTGCCGGTGGTGCTCCTACGAGGTGGTCGGGTGGGGGTCGCCGGGCGGGAAGGATACACCGGGCGCGCCGGTGAGGCGGCATCGAGACGCCGATGCGTCCGCGGTGAGCGCGCGGCGGTAGACTCCCGTCGAGCACTGGAGGAGACCCGGCCATCGACCTCGACACGATCGTTCGCGACAACCTGGGACCGATCGTCGCCACGCTGGCGGTTGCGGTGGTGCTCCTCCTCGCGCTCGCGATCGTCGAGGCGCGGCGGATCGGGCGCTTGAATGCTCGGCTCGCGGCGATCACTCGCGGCAGCGACGAGCGAAGCCTGGAGGCGATCCTGGAGGCCCACCTGACCAGGGTGCATGAGGTCGTCCGCGACCTCGACGGGATGGAGGCCCGGACCGCGGTCCTGGAACGCGACCTGAAGCTGGCGTTCTCCCGGGTCGGGCTCGTCCGATTCAACCCGTTCGAGGACACCGGCGGGAACCAGAGCTTCGCGCTGGCGCTCCTCGACGCGCACGGGGACGGGTTCGTCGTGAGCAGCCTCCATGCCCGGAACATGACCCGCGTCTACGCGAAGGCGATCGCGGGCGGAAAAGCGGAGGCGGCCCTCTCGGATGAGGAGGCCCAGGCGCTCCGGATCGCGACGGCGCCCGTCGCGCGCGCCGTCGGCTGACCCGAACGACGGTGCCAACAGAGGTGGCACGCCCGACGCCGATCCTGCGCTCATGGACCGACTCTCGCCCGACGCCTCCCGCCCACTCCACCGCGCCGTCACGTCGACCACACCCGTGAGGCGCCTCCGCTCCCGACGCGAGCCGGGCGCCCTGGATCAGCTCCCCGTCTGGGCGGGGTTCGGACCGCTCGCCGACGATCCGGTGGAGGCAGAACCCGGACTGGAGGCGCTCCTCGGTGGCCTCAACCCCGAGCAGCGGCGCGCGGTGACGCACGGTGAGGGGCCGCTCCTCATCGTCGCGGGCCCCGGCACCGGCAAGACGGAGGCGATCACCCGGCGGATCGCCTGGCTGATCGCCACGCGGCGGGCCATGCCCTCGGAGATCCTCGCGCTCACGTTCACGGACAAGGCCGCCACCGAGATGCAGGTCCGCGTTGATCAGCTGGTGCCGTACGGCTTCGCGGACACGAGCATCTCCACGTTCCACGCGTTCGGTGACCGGCTCATCCGGGAATTCGCGCTCGAGGTCGGGCGCTCGCCCGACGCCCGCGTCCTGTCGCGCGCGGAGACCGTGGTCTTCCTCCGTGAGCGCCTGTTCGAGCTCGGCCTGGACGAGTACCTCCCGCTCGGCGACCCGACACGGTTCCTCGGCGCGCTCGCCACGCTGTTCGCGCGATGCCGGGACGAGGACGTCAGTCCGGCCCGGTACGCCGCGTACGCGGCGTCCCTTGAAGGCGAGGCTGACGCCGCCCGGGCGGCATTGGATGTGACCCCGGATGCCGGATCCGCGGATACGGACGCCGTAGAGGCGAAGCTGGAGACGGCCCGCCGTCAGGCCGAGCTCGCGCGCGCCTACGAGCGCTACACGACGCTCCTCGCCGAACGCGGGGCGATCGATTTCGGGGACCAGGTGTCGCTCGCCCTCCGGCTCCTTCGGGAGTCGGCGGCCATCCGAGGATCCGTCCAGTCCCGCTATCGGTACGTGCTCGTGGACGAGTTCCAGGACACGAATCGCGTTCAGTCGGAACTCGTGGCGGTGCTCGCGGAGCGGCATCGGAACGTCACCGTCGTCGGCGACGACGACCAGTCGATCTACCGGTTCCGCGGTGCCGCGATCAGCAACATCCTCGAGTTCCGAGAGCGATACCGGGGCGCCCGGACGGTCGTCCTCCGCCGCAACTACCGCTCGACGGCACCGATTCTGGATGCCGCCCACCGGCTTGTCCGGTTCAACGATCCGGACCGCCTGGAGGCGCGCGTCGGGATCTCGAAGCAGCTGCGACCCGAGCGCACGCCGGGTGGCGCGCTGCCCGTCCGCCACCGTGCCTTCGCGACAGGCGCCGAGGAGGCGGACTGGATCGCCGCCGATCTCCGGCGCCGGATCGAGGCCGGGGCGCGTCCACGGGACCACGCCGTCCTCGTCCGTGCGAACGTCGATGCGGACCCGATCCTCCGGAGCCTGAACCTCGCGGGTGTCCCGTGGCGGTTCTCGGGAAGCTCTGGCCTGTATGGCCGTACGGAGATCCGCGTCCTCCTGGCCTTCCTGCGAGCCATCGCGGACCCGGCGTCCAGCACGGACGTCTACGCGCTCGCCGCGTCTCCCGTCTACGCCGTCGGGGGCGAGGACCTGAGCGCGGTGATGGGTTCGGCGCGGCGCCGGCATCGATCGGTGTGGGACGTGCTCCAGGAGGTGGACGCGCACCCGGAGACGCTCCCGCTCACGGACACGGGCCGCACGAGCGTCGCCCGGCTGGTCGGCGATCTCCGCCGCTTCCGCGATCTCGGGCACCAGCGGCCGGCCGGCGAGGTGCTGTACGCGTTCCTCCGCGACACCGGATGGCTGGCAGCGCTGGCCTCAGGCGAATCGGCCGGCGCGGACGAGGCACTCGCGAACGTCGCCCGGTTCTTCGACATCGTCCGCGGCCAGTCGGCGCTCCTGGCCGACGATCGAGCGGTCTTTCTCGCCCGGCACCTCGAGACGCTCATCGACGCGGGCGATGATCCCGCGTCGGCCGAGCCGGATCCGGACCTCGACGCCGTCGCCGTCCTCACCGTCCACAAGGCCAAGGGCCTCGAGTACCCGGTCGTCATCCTCCCGGGCCTCGTCACCGGCCGGTTCCCGGCCGCCTTCCGGCGCGAGCCGCTCGCGATGCCGGATGTGCTCGCGGGCGCCGGTCCAACGCACGGCGATCCGCATCTCCAGGAGGAACGCCGGCTCTTTTTCGTCGCCATGACCCGGGCCCGCGACGAGCTCATCCTCACCCACGCCGCCGACTACGGCGGAGCGCGGGCCCGCCGGGTCTCGCCGTTCGTCCTGGAGGCGCTCGATCTGCCGCTGTCGGCCGGGACACCGGGCGCCGGCGGCGCGGGATCGGCGCCACTGGAGCGGCTGGCGGCCATGTCGCCGGTCGCGGCCGCTTCACTCGCGCGCGAGTCGGGTCCGATCGAGGGCCCGCTCCTGCTGAGCCACTCCTCGATCGACGCCTACCTGACCTGCCCAAAGCGCTATCACTACTCGCACGTCCTCCACGTGCCCACGGCGCCGCATCACTCGTTCGTCTACGGATCGGCCCTCCATCAGGCGGTCCAGGAGTTCCACCGCGCCGAGGGGCGGGGCCGGATCCTGTCCGAGGCAGAGCTGTTTGCCGTCTTCGAGGCGGCCTGGACCAACGAGGGCTTCGTCTCCCGCGAGCACGAGCTCGCGCGGCTTGAGGCGGGCCGCGCGGCCCTTCGCCGATTCCGCGAGGAGCGGCTCCTCCCGGACGCGGTCGTGCCGGTGTGGGTCGAGCGCGAGTTCTCGTTCAGCCTCGGTGGCGACCGGATCCGCGGCCGCTTCGACCGGGTGGACATCGTCCCAGCCCACGGCGACGGCCCGGCCGGGGAGGTGGACGTGGCAATGGCGCTCGGCGAGGCCTCCAGGGCCGCGACCGGCGGCCGCGCCGACGTGGTGGAGCCATCGCTCGGGCTCCTCGGTCCCGAGCAGGTGACGATCACCGACTACAAGTCGAGCGACGTCCGGGATCCCGCAAAGGCGCGCCAGCGAGCGCGCGACTCGCTCCAGCTCCACATCTACGCCATCGCCTACGAGGCGATGACCGGGCGGCTGCCGGACGCCGTCCAGCTCTACTTCCTCGACTCGGGGCTCGTGGGCAGGGCGGCGATGGACGCGGCGCGCCTCGACAAAGCTCGCGAGCGGATCGGAACCGCCGCCGCCGGGATCCGGGCCCGCGACTACACCCCCCGGCCGGGGGCGATGGCCTGCACGTACTGCCCGTACCGCGAGATCTGCCCGGCGAGCGCGATCCGATGACCCGAGCGCCCATCGAGAAGCGAATATGCTTGGACGAACGAGGAGCGCTGGAGTGACGAATCCGATGTTGACTGGCCAACCCGTCGCGGGGACCTCGCCGTCGGAGTTCGCAGTCGAGGTTGTGCACGGTGACAACCTCGAGGTGTTGAGGCGCCTCCCGACTGGATCCGTTGACCTGGTCTACATCGATCCCCCATTCGGGACCGGCCAGGTGCGCCGACTCGAAACCATCAGAACGGGGAACGGTCACCGGCTCCGGAACGGGTTCGGAGGGCGCACCTACCGCTTCGATGTGGTGTCCAGCCACAGCTACCGCGATGACATGTCGCTCGATGAATACCTGGAGTTCCTGTACGAGCGGCTCGTCGAGATTCACCGGGTGCTCTCGGCGATGGGTTCCCTCTACCTGCATCTCGATATCCGCTCCATCCACTACGCTCGCTTCATGCTTGACGAGATCTTCGGCTCGGAACGTTTCCTCAACGAGATCATCTGGGCCTACGACTACGGTGGGCGGTCCCGCGATCGATGGCCCAAGAAGCACGACAACATCCTCTGGTACGCGAAGTCGGACCGCTGGACGTTCAACCGTGAGGAGATCGACCGCCTTCCGTACATGGCCCCGGACCTCGTGGGACCGGAGAAGGCAGCGCGAGGGAAGCTCCCGACCGACGTGTGGTGGATGACGATCGTTCCCACAAACAGCCGTGAGCGAACCGGATACCCGACGCAGAAGCCGTTGAAACTGCTCGAGCGCATCGTCCGGGCATCAAGCAATCCCGGTGACCTGGTGGCCGACTTTTTCTGCGGCTCCGGAACGACAGGTGTTGCGGCTTTGCGCTTGGGACGGCGATGCCTCGTTGTTGACAGCAATCCGCGTGCGATCGAGATCACCCAACGCAGGCTTGCGGAGATCGTCGGCAGCCAGATGGAGCTGGGTGAGGCCCTCAGCGTTGTGCCGCGGTGAGTGAAGCATTCGGGATCAGCCACGGCGGCGAATCGGCCGAAGCACGGTTCAGAGAGCTGACGGGGGCGAAGTCGGCGCCTACGGCATCTGATGGTGATGTCCTGCTCGAGGGCTACCCGGTGGAGATCAAGCGGGCGACGACGAGCACGCTGAACCAGGTACGGGCCGTGAAGTACATTCCGCTTGTTGCCTACTACGCGCCGGAGGACGCCTGGTATGTGGTGCCGGCCCACATTGTCGTGGCGGAAGCGGCGAATCGGAGCCGCGGTCAGCACACCGAGATCCCGTTCGAGTCCATCACGCTCAACCTGAAGCGTCTCTCCGCCTTCCGAGTCGAGGAGGGCGAGTTGTGGGTGCGCACGTTGGAGGCGATCGAGCAGGGCGGCCTCTATCCGGAGCTCCGACACGAAATGACGGAGGTACGGAAGCGCGCCCGAGCTGTCGCCCAGGATTCCGTCGCTCGAGTGCACGCCTTGCTGGAGCGATATCAAATCGAAGTACCAGCGGGCCGGAGCCGACGACGCATGAGGCCATGATGGGACGACCATCGTAGGGCGCGAACGTCGTGAGTTGCTGCTGCGGGGCATCCGCGCGATCACGTTCGACTTCGGGAACACGCTCGTCCCCGTGAGTCGCGAGGCACTCCACCGGGTCACGGAGCGAACGGTGGACGACGCTTCGGAGGTCCTGCGCCTGGCAGACCGGGCCACCTTTCGCGCGGCCTGGGCGGAGGAACGCGACCGCCAGTTCCGGGAGGAGG
>PNKK01000061.1 GCA_013822395.1 Anaerolinea sp.
CCGAGGCGCGTCCATCGAGGCGCGACTATCCGAGAAGCCGGCCCTCTCGTACGACGAGCTCGATCCACGGTCGCTCGCGGCCGATCGTCGTCTCGGGGCCGTGGCCCGGGAGGACCGCGAGCGGATCGTCGAACGTGGCCAGCCGCCCGAGCGACTCGACCATCTGCTCCGGGGACGCGCCGGGCAGGTCCACCCTCCCCCAGCCACCCGCGAACAGCGTGTCGCCGCTGAACAGGAGGCCGTCGTCGGCCGACCAGAGGCAGACTGAGCCCTCCGTGTGCCCGGGCGTATGGAGGACCGTCAAGCGGATCTCGCCGAACCGGATCTCGCCACCCTCGGCCAGCTCGACGGCCGGGACGCAGGGCGGAATCTCGAACGGTGCAAAGAGCGGACGCGGGTCGGTGAGCCGGTGGGCGTCGAGCGCATGGACGGCGATCGAGGCGCCGGTGTGCTCGGCGACCGCGGCGTTGTCCCCGTGATGATCCCAGTGGCCGTGGGTGGTGACGATCAGCTTGAGCGTCCAGTCACGCTCAGCAAGCGCTTCGGTGATCCAGGCGAGGGACGGGATCGCGGTGTCGATGGCGATCGCCTCGCGCGTCCGCGCGTCCGCGAGCAGGTGGACGTTCGTCCGAACGGGCCCGACGACCCGTGAGAGCCGCTCCAATCAGCCCTCGGCGGCGATCTTCGCGCGGACGCAGTCGAAGGTCTGACCGATCATCTTGTTGGCGGTCCCCTCGACCATCCGCGCGCCGACGCTCGCGAGCATCCCGCTGAGGCTGACCTCAGCGGACCACTGCATCGTCGTGGTCCCGGGCTCGGGGCCGTCGACGAGGGTCATCCGGCCGACGGCGTCCACGGCACTCCCCGGCGCCTGACCATGGGCCTTGATGACCGCCATATCCGGAGCCTGCTGCTCGGCGATCTCGAGGTCGACCACGAACCGGGCCTGGATGAACCCCACCCCGACCTTCGCCTTCGCCCGGAAGTGCGTTGCGTCGATGACCTCGATGGATTCGACGCCGGGGCCGCAGGCGCCCACCTCCTCCGGGTCCGTGACGAACGCGAAGACACGATCGCGGGTCGCGGGGATGTCGACGGCGCCCGAGAACTCCATCAGCGGCCTCCGGTGGTGACGGGCGAGGCGGCCCCGGTTCGGCCGGTCACGCCTCGGGGGATGCAGCCTCGGATGATAGCGGCGCCGGGACGAACGAGGCCGGATCGTGGATGAACCGGGTTCGGCAGCTCATCTGGCAGAAGGCGTAGACGACACCGCCGTATTCGGCCAGGTGCCGGGCATCGTCGCGACGTACGGTCATCCCGCAGACGGGGTCGAGGAGGACGATATCGTCGATGACCGGGCCGGTCGCGTCGTCGGAGGCGGCGCGGCCCGCGATCGTCGCCGGGCCCGGTGCTGCGACGAATGCAGCCCGTCCACGCCGGACCTGGACGAGCTCGGCGAGGATGGACAGCGCCACCTCCTCCGCCGTCTCCGCCCCGAGGTCGAGACCGGCCGGAGCCCGCAGGGCCGCGATCCGGTCCTCGGGGAGGCCCATCTCCTCGCGAAGCCACGAACGGACCACGGCGGCGCGCGTCGGGGAAGCGACGAGCCCGACATAGGCGACATCCCGGCGTAGGGCAGCGAGGACCGCCTCCTCGTCCCAGACGCCCTGGGTCGCGACCACGACGTACGGGGGCGTCGCGAACTCGAGGAGGTGGAGGTCCCGGTCGCCGAGCATGGCCTCCGCGGCCGGGAACGACTCGGCATCGGCGACCGGGTCGAACAGCGTGACGCGCCAGCCGCCGGCCGCGCCGAGCGCCACGAGGGCGCCGGCGATCGGCGTCGTGCCGGCGACCCACAGGTACGGGGCAGGCAGGTGCGGCTCCACGTAGATCTCCAGGGTGCCACCGGAGTGGCAGGTCATGACCAGCTCGATGACGCCATCCGCCCGGCGGCCCTCGCCGGGGACGTCCTTCGAGAGCCGGAGGAGACGCGGCTGGCCGTCCGCGAGCGCCCGGAGCGCCTCGCGGACGACGACGGGCTGGGCGCAGCTGCCACCGACCCAGCCCTCGATGGTGCCGTCCGGATGGATGATCCCTGACGCACCGGGTCGTGCCGAGGTCGGCCGCCGGACCGCCACGACGGTGGCGAGCGCGAACGTCCGGCCGCCGGCCTCCAGCTCAGCGGCCCGCGCGAAGAGCGAGCGGCCGGCCGCCACCTCAGGCGAGCCCCTTCTCGTGGAGGATCGCCCAGACCTTCTGGGGGGTCATCGGAATGTCGATGTTCCGGACGCCCAGGTGCCACAGGGCGTCCACGACGGCGTTCGCGATCGCCGGCGGGGCGCCGACGGTCGCGGATTCCCCGACCCCCTTGGCGCCGATCGGGTGATGCGGCGATGGGGTGACCGTCTTGTCCAGCTCCCAGCGCGGCGTCTCGACCGCTGTCGGGAGGAGGTAGTCCATGAACGTGCCGGCCTGATTGTTGCCGAGCTCGTCGTACGTGATGGACTCGAGGAGCGCGGGGGCGAAGCCCATCGTCAGCCCGCCGTGGATCTGCCCGTCGACGATCATCGGGTTGATGATGTTGCCGCAGTCGTCCACCGCGACGAAGCGCCTGATCTTGACCTGCCCGGTGCCCTTGTCGATGTCGACGACACAGATGTAGCTCCCGAACGGGAAGGTCAGGTTCGGCGGGTCGTAGTAGTCGACCGCCTCGAGGCCGGCTTCCATCCCCACCGGGTGGTTCGTGTAGGCCGCGAAGCTGATCTCCTGGATCGTCTTGAACCGGTCCGGCGAGCCCTTGACCGTGAACTTGCCGGGTTCCCACTCGAGGTCGTCGGGCGAGCACTCGAGGAGATGGGCGGCGATCTGCCTCGCCTTCTCGCGGATCTTCCGCGACGCCATCGCCGTGGCGGCTCCGGCGACCGGCGTGGACCGCGACGCGTACGTGCCGAGCCCGTAGGGCGCGGTGTCGGTGTCGCCGTATTCGATCTTGACGTCCCCGACCGGGAAGCCGAGCTCCTCGGCGATGATCTGGGCGAAGGTCGTCTCGTGGCCCTGGCCCTGGCTCTGAACGCCGATCCGGGCGATGACCTTGCCGGTCGGGTGGACCCGGATCTCACACGAGTCGAACATCTTGATGCCGATGATGTCGAAATCCTTCGACGGCCCGGCCCCGACGATCTCGGTGAACGAGCTGATGCCGATGCCCATGAGCTCGCCCCTGGCCCGCTTCTCGGCCTGCTCCTTCCGGAGGTCGTCGTAGCCGATCAGGTCCATGGCCTTCTGGAGGGCGACGCCGTAGTTGCCGGAGTCGTACTCCCAGCCGGTCGGGGTCCTGTACGGGAACTGCTCGGGCTGGATGAAGTTCTCCATCCGGAGCTGCGCCGGGTCCACCCCGATCTCGTGGGCGAGGATGTCCACCATCCGCTCGATCGCGTGGACCGCCTCGGTCACGCGGAACGAACAGCGATAGGCGACGCCGCCCGGGGGCTTGTTGGTATAGACGCCATCGACCTCGACGAACGCGTCGGGGAAGTCGTACGAACCGGTGATGACGTTGAACAGGCCGGCCGGGAACTTCGACGGGTCCGCGGCGGCGTCCGAATAGCCGTGATCCGCGATCGTCTTCACCTTGAGTCCGGTGATCTTGCCGGCCTTCGTCGCCGACATCTCGGCGTGGATGTGGTAGTCCCGGGCGAACGAATCCGCCTGGAGATTCTCCGAGCGATCCTCGATCCACTTCACCGGCTTGCCGACGGTGAGAGATGCCACGACCGCGAGGACGTAGCCCGGATAGACCGGGACCTTGCCGCCGAAGCCGCCGCCGATGTCGTGCGTCTTGACCCGGATGTTCTGCTCGGGCAGGCCCGACACGAGGGCGAGCACCGTCCGGATGGCGTGCGGCGCCTGGCTCGTCATGTGCAGCGTCAGCTGGCCACGGACGGCGTCCCAGTCGGCGACGCAGCCGCACGTCTCGATCGAGGCGACGTGGATCCGCGGGATGTAGATATCCTCGGAGACCCGGACCTCGGCGCTCGCAAGTGCCGCGTCGGCGGCTGCCCGGTCGCCCGATTCCCAATGCCAGATGTGATTGTTCGCCTTGTCCGGGCCGCGGTCCGGCCGGAGGACGAAGGCACCCGGCTCCAGCGCCTTCTTCGGATCGACGATCACGGGCAATGGCTCGTAGTCGACGTAGACCGCAGCGACCCCGTCGGCCGCGGCGTAGCGATCCGTCGCCACGACGGCCGCCACCTCCTGGGCCTGGTACATGACGGTCGTGGTGGGCAGGACCATCTGCTTGTCACCGGCGAGCGTCGGCATCCAGTGGAGGCCGGCCTTCTCGAGATCCGCGCCGGTGATCACGGCGAGGACGCCGGGGACCTTGAGGGCCTCGGACGCATCGATCGACTTGATCGTCGCGTGCGCGTACGGGCTCCGGACGATGTCCATCCAGAGCATGCCGGGGAGGACGACGTCCTCGATGTACTCGCCGGCGCCGCGGATGAACCGCGGGTCCTCCTTGCGCTTGACTGAGTGACCCATGCCACCGATCGCGGCACTCGTGCGGGGCTCCAGCTCTGTCGTCATCTCGGCACTCCCCGTCACTTCGCCGCGTCGGCGGCGCGCAGGGCGCCGGCGGCCTGATCGATGGCCTTGACGATGTTCACGTAGCCTGTGCAGCGGCACAGGTTGCCGCTGATCCCTTCGCGGATCTGGTCCTCGGTTGGGTCCGGGTTCTGGCCGAGGAGCCAGGCCGACTGCATGATCATCCCAGGCGTGCAGAAGCCGCACTGGAGGCCGTGCTGGTCCCAGAACGCCTGCTGCAACGGGTGGAGCGTGGCTCCGTCCGCCATGCCCTCGATCGTCCTGATCTCGGCGCCGTCCGCCTGGACGGCGAGCATCGTGCAGCTCTTGGCGCTCAACCCGTTCACGTGGATCGTGCAGGCGCCGCAGTTGCTCGTATCACACCCAACGTGGGTGCCGGTGAGCCCGAACGTCTCCCGAAGGAGATGGACGAGCAGGAGACGTGGCTCGACATCGGCTTCGCGGACCGTCCCGTTGACGGTGACGCGGACGTGCTGCGTGGTCATCGTGGCCCCCTACCCCTGCGCCTGCGCCCGCGCGAGCGCCGCGCGCAGCGCCCTGGCGGTCATCTCGGTCACCATCGCCCGCTTGTACTCGGCCGGACCGTGGCTGTCCGTCGCCGGCCGGCTCTGGCGCGAGGCGGCGGCTGCAGCCTCGCGAAACAGCTCGTCGTTCGGGTGGGCACCACGGAGGGCGTCCTCCGCGTGCGTGGCCGCGAACGGGGAGTCCGCCACCGCGGTCAGGCCGATCCCGATCTGGGTGATCCGCCCGTCCGCGCCGAGCGTCATCTGGACGGCCGCACCGACCGTCGAGAAGTCGCCGGCCCGGCGCTCGAGCTTCTGATACGACCCGCCGCTGCGCGGCGGCGGGAACGGGATCTGGATCTCGGTCAGGATCTCCGCCGGCTCGATTCCGGTCGTGAACGTGTCGATGAAGAAGCCGCGCGCCGGGACCGTCCGCTCGCCGTCGGCGCTGCGCAGGACGATCGAGGCGTGGAGCGCCTGGAGGACCGCCGGCCAGTCCGCGGCCGGGTCCGCATGGGCAACCGATCCACCGATCGTCCCCCAGTTGCGGATCTGCGGGTCGCCGATCCTCGAGGCCGCATCCTTCATGATCGGCAGTGCGTCCGTGAGTGGGCGATCCTCGAGGATCTGGCGGTGGGTCGCACGGCCGCCGATCCGGAACAGGTCACCGTCCCGGGTCAGGCCGTTGAGCCCACCGACGTCACGGAGGTCCACGAGCAGGCCCGGCTGGGCCAGGCGGAGCTTGATCAGCGGCAGGAGGCTGAAGCCGCCCGAGAGGACCTTCGCCTCGCCCTCACGTTCCTTCAGGATCCGGAGCGCCTCGCCGAGATCGGCGGGCCGCACATAGTCGAACGCGGACGGAATCATCGCTCGATCGATCCTCCATTTGCCCTCGGACGCGGAGGGTGCGCATCCCGTCCTACGGTGACGGGGAGACGTTTGGATTGACGATCGGGCCGGCGGACGGGGACGCTGTCAACCCCGCTCGTGGGTCCGGAGGCGGCTGAGGCGCGAGTATCGCCCCACAATCTCGTTGCGTCAACAAGAATCGAAACAAGAATCGAAACAAGTGTTGATGGGCAAGAATCGGCGGCGCTCATACCCAGAGCGCATGCGTTCGAGCATTCGCGCCTGGCCGGTGTCGCCGGCCATGTCGGTGGAGCATCAACCGTGCACCTTCATGCGCGGGGGGCTGACCCGCTGCAGGGCGGCCGCACGACTGTCCCAACTCATGCGCTGGGCGCATCACCTGGCGGGTGGCGGGCGGCGGTTGCCCAGCTGACGATCCCGATCTGGGGGGCCGGCGCGTCGCGAACGACCACCGAGCCGTTCGTGCCAGTGACGGCGAGGTCATCGAGCGCTGCGAGGAGCCGCTCATCCGCAGGACTTCCGGGAGCGGTCCAGAGCTGGCGCCGGAGGAAGGCGACGAGCTCGTCCCGGTCCGACCAGCGGCGTCGCTCGCCCGTCACGCAGGCCACCTCCGGCGCGGCTCCGCGGGCCGTCAGCAGCTCCACGAGCTGGGGCAGCGCCGGCAACGGGACGCGCGCCTCGTCGTGGACGCGCGGCCAGAACGGCGCCGCGACCGACGCGGGGCTCTCCTCCATCACGACCGCGACGCACAGACGGCGAGCGGCGGCCTCCGTCGCATCGAGGAACAGCCCGATCGCCTCGATGTCATAGCCGACATGGGCGATGAGCGCGACGTCCGCGACCGGGTCCCGCCCGAGCGCACGCCGGAGCGCCGCATCCGGCGGCCAACGACCCTCGACCGTCCGGACTCCGGCGATGCCGTGGGCCGTCATGCCGGCCCTGAGCGCTTCGAGCATCGAGGTCGAGGGATCCACCGCGATCACTTCCCGGACGTGGCGGGCGATCGGGAGCGCATACCGGCCCGCGCCTGCGCCGATGTCCAGCCAGGCCTCATCGGGACGCGTATGGGCGAGCAGCGTCTCGAGCACCGGGTCGTCCGCCCGGGCCGGATCGGCGACGAACGTCCGGCTCACCGTCGCGTAGAAGTCGCGCCCATCGGGCGTCTCGCGGATCCGCTCCACCTGGGCCGCGTTGTCGCGGACCCGGCGCGCCCAGGCCGCGGCGAGGAGGGTGGCGAGATCGCTCCGGGTATCGATGTCCGGGTTGGAGCCACCGACGTCCACGATCCGGACCAGCTCAGGGCGGGCGTTGAGCAGGGGGCCCAGGCCGCGGTCGCCGGTGGCCTCGTCGACGAGCGCGGCGGCCTCCGGCTCGAGGCGAACGGGGTTGCGGGCGCCGTCGGCGTGGCGCGCCACGATGATCGGCCGGGCCGGATCCTTCGGCTGATCGAGCAGGGATCGAACGACGTCCGGATCGAGACGCGGCTGGTCCCCGAGGACGATGAGAACGACGCCCGGGGGGTCCTCGGCGGCCATGGCCGCGGCCCAGCCCAGCTGCAGGGAGCTCGACAGGCCGCGTTCAGGCTCGAGGTTGCGGACGCGGCGGGCCGAACGCCAGCGGATCGCACCCTCCAGTGCGACCGCATCCACCCCGACCACAACCACCGGATCCTCGATGCCGGCCTCCGCAAGGGCGTCGAGCACGTGCTGAAGGATCGGCCGTCCGTCGAGGTGTGCGAGGAGCTTGCCGCCCCCGAACCGGCGTCCGGCGCCGGCCGCGAGGACGACCGCCGTTGCCGAGCCGCTCACCCTGCCGCAGTCTCGCGGGCCAGGCGTTCGCGCATCGGGACACCGGAGCCGCCGCGCCGCGCGGCGACGATCTCGGCCATGATCGCCAGCGCCGTCTCGGCCGGGTCCCGGCCACCGAGATCCAGGCCGATCGGCCCGCGCAGGTCGCCGATCTCGTCGGGCGTCAGGCCGGCCTCTCGAAGGCGCTCGCGGCGGTCGGACTGCGTCTTCCGCGATCCGACCGCCCCGACGTACCGGCAGCCGCGCCGGGTCGCCTCGACGATCGCCGGCTCGTCGAACTTCGGGTCATGCGACAGGATCGCGATGGCGTCGTTCGGTCCCACGTCGAGCTCGTCGAACGCGTCGTCGGGCCAGGCGACGACGATTCGGTCGACGTCCGGGAACCGCTCCGGCGTCGCGAACGCAGCGCGCCCATCCACGACGACGGTCTCATACCCGAGCTCGCGCGCGTACCGGACGAGCGATCGCGCGACCTCGACCGCCCCGACGACGACGAGCCGCGGCCGGACGGGGAACGCCTCGACGAAGAACGCGCGATCACCGACCTCGACGGTTCGCGACCGCCCGTCGTCGAGGATTCGCGCCGCGGCGCCCCTGAGCGCCGCGTCCGCTTCAGCGCTGCCCGTGGTGCCCTCGAGCAGCTCGCCCGACGCCTCGACGACGATCGGCGGCGCCGGGGGTTCGCCGTCGCCCGGCTGGTGTGGTCCGAACGCGGCCGATGGCGCGTCCGCGGGCAGCGGCGTAACAACGGCCACCGACCGGCCCCGCGGCCCGGCGGACCCTGCCGCAGCGGCCGTCACCGCCGCCGGCACGGCCGGCTGGACGAGCACGTCGATCGTCCCGCCGCAGGCCAGCCCGACGTCCCAGGCCTCCTCGTCGCTGATCCCGTAGCGGATCACCCTGGCGTTGCCGGTCCGGCGGGCGCGCTCGATCTCCTCGGCCGCAGCGCCCTCCACGCAGCCGCCGCTCACGGAGCCCATCAGCCGGCCATCGTCCGCCACGATCAGGACGGCCCCCTCCGGGCGCGGCGCGGACCCGAAGGTCCGGACGACGACGGCGCGGCCTGCCTCCGCGCCCTCGGCACGCCACGCAGCGAGCGTATCGAGCAGGTCTCGCATGGCGCCATCCTACGGCGGGCGTCGATCGGGGGTGGCGGGTGCGTACGGGACTCGCGGCGCCGCCGACGCGTCGCGCCCGTGTGTATACTCATGCGCATGGCTGTGCGCACGAACCTGCTGCTCCCGGAGGCGCTGCTCAAGGAGGTGGACCGCTTCGCCGGTCCGCGCGGCCGGAGCCGCTTCGTCGCGGAGGCCCTCGAGGCCAAGCTCAAGCGTGAGCGACTTCGTGAGGCGATCCGATCCACGGCCGGCATCCTCAAAGCAGAGGACTACCCCTACTGGCGGACCTCGGAGGACGTCGTGAACTGGGTCCGCGAACAGCGGCGCATGGCGACCTTCGTACCGGACGACTACACCCCGACACCCGAGCCCGAGTCACCCGATGCGCGTGATGCTTGACTCGACCTTCCTGATCGACCACCTCCGGGGCGATCGGGCGGCGATCGATCGATTCGCATCCTTCTTCGAGGTCGGGGACGAGCCGTTCGTCAACCTCGTCGGGGTCTGCGAAGTCGAGTCCGGCCTTCGACCGGCCGAGGAGCCGGCGTTCGTCGCGCTGTTGCGCGCGGTCGAGTTCGTGCAGGCCGGGCCCGAGGCCGCGCGCGACGCCGGGCGATGGCGACGCGAGGCCATCCGGCGGGGTGGCTTCCTCAGCGTGCCGGACGCCCTCATCGCCGCGGAGGCCCACCACGTCGGGGCGGCCGTGCTGACTCGGAACGAGCGGGACTTCACCCTGACCCCGGTCCGCGTCTTGACCTACTGACCGGGGGCGCGGGGTACTCAGCGGAGGGGCTGCGCCGCGTGCGGGTCCGCCGGCTGGCGAACCACCTTCGGCGGGGGCGAGAACGTGCGGACCGCGTCCGGGCCCGGCGCCACATGGGCGGCCGCCTCGCTCCCCCGCCGGGTGTCGGCCCCGCGGCCACCGGCCAGAATCTCGCCGAGCCGCTCCAGGCTGGCGACCGTGCCGGCAGGCAGGAAGTCATCGATGTACGGGTAGGCGGCGCGCATGCCGGCGGCGAGGGGCTGGTAGCCGGGGGTTCCGGCGAGCGGGTTGAGCCAGACCAGCCGGTGGCAGTTGCGGCGAAGTCGCGCCGTCTCCACCTCGACCAGCCGCGGGTCGCCTCGGTCCCAGCCGTCCGACACCACGATGACCACGCCACTGGACCGCAGCGTCCGGCGGGCCCACCTGTGGTTGAAGTCGCGGAACGACTCCCCGATCCGCGTCCCGCCGGCCCAGTCGGTCACCGCGTCGGCGACCTTGGCCAGGGCGCGGTCGCGGTTCCGGTCCTTGAGCAGGCGCGTCACTCGCGTCAGGCGAGTCCCGAACACGAAGGACTCGGTCTTGACGGCCGACGAGGCGGAGAGCGCCTGGATGAACCGGAGCAGGAGCCGGCTGTGGCGCTCCATCGAGCCGGAGATGTCGCACAGGACCACGAGCGGCCGCGGGCGCCGGATCGGCCGCCGCCACACCCAGGACAGGACTTCACCACCGGTCCCCAGGTTCTGCCGGAACATCGCCCGCGGGGCGAGGCGGCGGCCGTGCCGGTGCAGCTCGTACCGTCGCGTCCGGCGAAGCTCGAGGCGGGGCTCCAGCAGGTCCACGAGCTTCTCTGCGTCGCGGAGCTCCTGAGCGGTCATCCGGTCGAAGTCGCGGTGGCGCATCGTCTCGGAGCGGCTGTACGCGTCGGGCGAGATCGTGACGAGGTCCGGGGCGGTCTCGTCCTCGTCCACGTCGCCGTCCGTGGGGATCGGGGTTCCCGCGCGGTCCTCGGGCAGCTCGGATCGCTCATCGCCCGGCATCGCCGCGTCCTGCGGGACTCCCTCCTCTGCCGGGGCCGCCTCGGGTCGCTGCTCGGTCCCCGGTCCCTCGAGGTTCGGCTGAAGCGAACGCCGGCGCCAGTAGCGATCGAAGACTCGGTCGTAGATCGGTCGATCATCACGGCGCCTCGTGAACACCGCCGCCCCGGCGGCTCGGACGATCTCGCGGTCACCGATGTCGACGATCCCGAGCGCTCGTGCGAAATCGATCTCCGCCACGAGATCGACCGGCAGGCCGGCCTTCCGGAGCGCCCGCCCGAAACCGACCGCTCGCGCAAGCAGGCGGTGCCCGTCGACAGCCTCGCGCGGTCCGCTCGCGACGATCGCTGGGTCGCCCGATTCGATCCCCATCGGCACAGCCTATCAGCCGACCTCAGCTCCGCCCCCGGGAGTCAGCACCGGCCCTCGAACGCCCAGTGCACATCGGAGGCATCCCAGCTCGTGTGCCACAGGTCGGCAGCTGATCCTCTGCCTCGCGCTGGTCCTCCCCCCTTCCACTCCCGCTGATCGATCTCGTTCATCAATCCGGCACCATCTGAGCGTGGCCATGGACCGATTCCGACGAATCCGTGGGCCGGCCGAGCGTGGCTGTCTCGGATCTGATGAATGACGTCGATCACGGGCGGGAGTG
>PNKK01000062.1 GCA_013822395.1 Anaerolinea sp.
CCCGTCCCACGGCGGTCACTTGTCTACCCCTCCCATGACCGGGTCGAGCGAGGCCATGATCGCCATGCAGTCGGCGATCAGGTCGCCCCGCATGAGCAGCCCCACCGACTGGAGGTGGACGAAGCTCGGGTCGTGGATCCGCATCCGGAACGGCTGGTCCGTCCCGTCACTGATCGCATAGGTGGCGTACTGGCCGCGCGGCCCCTCGATCGCGGCGTAGGCCCGGCCCGGTCGGGGACGGAGCAGCCGCGGGAGCTTCGCCATCACCGGGCCGTCCGGCATCTGGTGGAGGCACTGGTCGATGATCCGGAGGCTCTGCTTGATCTCGTCCATCCGGAGCAGGTACCGGGCCAGCGAGTCGCCCTCACTCCGGGTGGGGATGTCGAAGTCGAGCTCCGGGTAGACCGAGTACGGGTGCGCCCGCCGGACATCGAACGGGACGCCGGTGGCGCGCAGGTTGGGGCCTGTCATGCACATCCGGAGGGCGGTCGCGGTGTCGATGACACCGAGGCCGCGGGCGCGCCGGACGAAGATCTCGTTCTCGTTGAGGAGCGTGAGGTTCGCCTCGATCTGCTCCGTCGCCCGGCTCATCCAGTCGCCGAGGCGGCTCATGAACTCGTGGTTCAGGTCGCCGTTCACGCCGCCGATCCGGAAGTAGTTGAAGAGCATCCGCTGGCCGGTCAGGGCGGCGAGCATCTCGACGATCTCGTCGCGCTCGATGAACGACCAGAGGATCGGCGTCAGGCCGCCGAGATCCAGGGCGAACCAGCCCATGAACAGGGCGTGGCTGGCGACCCGGTTCAGCTCGCCGGAGAGGACCCGAATGTACTCGGCTCGCCGCGGCACCTCGACGTCGAGGAGCTTCTCGAATGCCATCACCGGCGACCATTCGCAGAACAGCGAGCTGACGTACTCGAGCGGGTCCACCTGGCTGATGACCTGGTGGTAGTCCGCGTTCTCGCACAGCTTCTCGACGCCCCGGTGGAGGTAGCCCAGGACCGGGTCCAGGTCCACGACCTTCTCGCCGTCGAGCTTCAGGACGATCCGCAGCACGCCGTGCGTCGACGGGTGCTGGGGGCCCATGTTCAGGAGCATCTGGCCGTCGCCGAGCGTATAGAACTCGGCCTCGCGCTCTGTCCGCGGCGGGTACGGCGGAATCGGCTCGAAGACGCCGATCTCGCGGTCCAGGAGGACGCGCGGATCGTCCGCCGAGGGCCGGGCGTCGGATCGGGTGGGGGCGGTCATGAATCGGTCTCCGGGCTCACGGCTTCGCGCGCCGCACGGCGTCGGCGGGCGCGTTGTGCGGGGCGTGGCTCCGCTCCATCTGCCGGACGCCGCCGCCGGGGGACCGGGCCGCGTCGTCGGGCAGGAAGAAGTCCTTCCGCAGCGGGAAGCTCGTGTAGTCAGGCGGCATGTAGATCCGACGCAGGTCGCGGTTGCCCTCGAAGGTGATCCCGAACATGTCGTACGCCTCGCGCTCCATCCACTCGGCGCCCTTCCAGAGGAACGTGACCGAGGGCGTGCGCGGATCCTGGCGGGAGAGCCCGTCGGAGATGACCCTGAGCCAGTCCGAGGTCGTCTCGCTCCAGAGGTGGTAGACGACCTGCATGTGCTCGCCGGTATCCACGCCGGCGAGATCGGACAGCATCTCGAACCGGTACTCGGGCTCGTCGTGGAGGGCGCGGAGGACGTCCGGGACGTCCTTCGGTCCGATCCGGAGCTCGGTCTCGTCGTGGCGCTGGCGGACGGGCCCGGTCAGGACGTCGCCGAAGCGCGCCTCCAGGCGGCTCTTGAGAGCTCGGTCCACCGGCTCAGACCCCCGCCGGCACCGTGGGACCCACCGCGCGCTCGGGCCAATGGCCGCGGCGGTCCTTGACCAGCTGCTGGAGCTTCATCATCCCGTAGATCAGGCCCTCCGGCCGGGGCGGGCAGCCTGGAACGTAGACGTCGACCGGCATGACCCGGTCGATGCCCTGGATCGTGCTGTAGCTCCGCTTGTAGCGGCCGCCCGAGCAGGTGCAGTCGCCCATCGCGACGCACCACTTGGGTTCCGGCATCTGCTCCCAGAGCCGGACGAGCGGACCGGCCATCTTCGTCGTGAGGGTGCCGGCCACGATCAGCACGTCCGCCTGCCGCGGCGAGGCTCGGAACGGGAACATGCCCCAGCGGTCCATGTCGTTCTTGGAGGTCGCCGCGCTCATCATCTCGATCGCGCAGCAGGCGAGCCCGGAGAGAAGCGGCCAGAGGCTGTTGGCGCGGAGCAGGTCCAGGACGTAGTCCGCCTTCGTCGGGATGACCTCCAGGACGCCGGACCAGCGCGCGTCGTCGCGCGCAGCCAGGCCGCTCGCCTCGACCTCGGCAAGGTGGGTGATCTCGGACGGGCGGCCGCCGTCGTAGGCGGCCGGGTCCGCGGCGGACCACAGCTCGTTGCGGACGACGATCGGGGCGGCGACGGCAGTCGAGCCCTGAACGACGAGCGCGCTCGTGGGCTCGTCACCCTTCGGAGTCGTCATCGCGGTCTCGTCGTCATCGCGGTCTCCGGGCCGTCGTGGCTCATCGCCAATTGAGGACCCCCTTCCGCCAAGCATAGGCGAGCCCCAGGAGAAGGATCAGGACGAAGATGAGCATGCTGACGAAGCCGCCCAGCAGCAGGTCGCGGAAGACGATCGCCCAGAGGTAGATGAAGACGACCTCGATGTCGAACGCGACGAAGAGCAGGGCGTAGATGTAGAACGAGAGCCCGAACCGGCCGTGGGTGTCACCGTACGTATCGATACCGGACTCGTAGGGCAGGCCCTTGTGGACGTCGCCGCGGTTCCGGTGGGAGATGAGCCACGCGGCGCCGAAGGTCAGGAATGTGAACGACCCGGCCGCGATGGCGAACCCGACGATGTACCAGATGCCGGTCAACCAATCCTCACTCCGAACGGCACCGGCAATGGGCGTCGTTCGCGCTGAAGGCAACGTCCTTGGGCGGGACGACCCCTGGGAGGCAGTCGCAACGGACGGTCATCAAACGGCCGTCGCCCGCCGGGCATTCTAGCAGCGGCGGCCCCGGCAGGCGGCCCCGGCTCTCGATGCCGAGTGGGTCTCGGGGCGGCGGGACGAGGTCGAGAGGCGGCTCACGCCGAGCGCGCGTGCAGGATCGCGAGCCGCCCCTCGTGGGGCATTGCCCATCGGAAGCGTGGCGATTCGGGGTCCCGCTTTGCAATAGGTAGCCATACCTATTTGAGAGTGCCTGGATCCCACGGAACGATCGCCGGTAGACCGGAGTCCGAGCCCGGTCAGGCCCGGCCCGGCGTCCGAAAGGCAAGGCCGGCGAGCCGCGGTTCGCCGGCGAGCCCGCGTCCGAACAGCATGACGGCGAACCTGCCCGTGACCTGTGGGTCGAGCATCCGGAAGAGCGCCGACCGGGCGTCGAGGTAGGCCTGGAGCGTGGTTTCGGAGTCCTGCTGCAGCGCCACGAGGAGCTCCCCCGACCCCAGTCCGGCAAGGAACGCGGCCTGGGTCGTTGTGCCCAGGTGGACGAGGCCGGCGGCCGTCGCCGCGCGCTCCACCGCCGTGAGGTCCACGTGGGCGGTGAGGTCCTGCCGCCCGACGTTGGCGTACGGGTCGTCGTGGACCCGGTGGTGCACGTAGGCGCGGAGCAGGCTCCCGCGGGCCGGCTCGTACAGCGTCGCCGCGGGGTGGCCGTAGTCGACGATGAGCAGGAGGCCTCGGGCCAGGCCCGCGGCAGCATCCCCGAGCCACGTGTCCGCCGCCAGGCAGACCTCGGCGCGCTGGCCGGGAGCGAGGCGGATCCCCTCCCCGTCGAGGCGCGCCAGCAGCGCGGCGGTGGAGGCCCTTCCGGCGACCGTGGTGAGCTCCCCGGCGGCGTCGAGGCCGACGAACAGCTCGACGAGCTCCCCATCCTCGCGTCCTTCGACGCGGTGGACCGGCAGCGCGTCGAGGACCTCGTTGGCGAGGACCGCGCCGACGACCGGCGTGTCGTCGTCCGGCTCGAGGACCTCCGCCGCGCCGATCGACCCGAGGCGCTCCCGGACCTGCCCCACGCGCGCTGGCGCCCGCTCGGCGATCCGGTATCGGATGGGGCCGCGGAGCGGGGAGCCGGCACGGGCCAGGCCCTCGATGATCCCGGCCGCGAGGGCTCCGGTGCCGGCGCCGTATTCGCGGACGGTGAACCAGCCCGGCCGGCCCAGGCGATCCCATGTCTCCTCGAGCTGGCGCGCGACGGCCCAGCCGAAGATCGGGTGGGACTCAGGCGCCGTGAGGAAGTCGCCGGACCTCCCGGGCGGCGACGACTCGCCGGTGTAGTAGCCGTGCTCGGGGTCGTACAGCGCGAGCTCCATGAACCGGGCGAAGGTCATGGGCCCGGAGGCCCGGATCTCCGCCCGGATCGCGTCGATGAGCGCGGGTTCGTGGCCGGGGTCCGCCCGTGGTTCGAGGTCGGCGACGCGTCGCAGGCCGACCACTGGACGATCCATGCGGGTCATCGTCCCGTCCGCGGGCCGCCGTATCGCACCGGGCGGACCCGGAAGGTGGTGCGATGAAAATCGGGTCGGATCTGCACGCCTGAGATCGTAGGCCGATTGCCCGCAGCCCTTGCGTCAGTCGAGGAGCTCAACCGCTCGCACTACGTCGGGATCGGTTCGAACGACGACTTGGCAGGCACCATCTACATCTTGTCGATGCTCAGGAGCTTCCACCCGTCTCGCTCCAGCAGCAGCGACACGTCGGCGAGGTAGGTCGTGGCGAGCCCGTCCTTCTCGAGAGTCACCGAGATCGTCGCGGCCGCGGTGTCAAAACCGGCTTCGCCACCGCGAGACTCGGCCGGAGATACCACCCGCACATCGGTGACCGTGCCGTGCTCGGACCACGCCACCGACACCGCTCGGACCATCTCCTCGCGCGAGATCGTCTCGCGGGTCCAACTGAAGGAGAGATCGTAGAGTGCGCCCCAGTCCTGGGCCTTGAGCGCCCGGACCGTGGACCCGAGGGCCGCCTCCGGACCGACGGGAGGGGGCGTATCCACGAGGTCGTACCGGCTCCCGTCGTGCCAGAGCTCGCCGCTGCCCGTGGTTCGCCCCGGGTCGATCTGCGCTCGAAACCTGATCCTTGCCCGCTCCGTCGACCCTGACGACCGGTTGATCCCGAACACCGAGTCGATCGTGGCCTGACGATCAAGGTCGCTGAGCCCGTCATAGGTGGCCACAGCTGAGCCGTCGCGCTTGAGTACGATCGTCGTGGGCGCTGTGCTCACGTAGATCCCGACGCCGGGCACGGCGAAGGAGAACCACCCGAAGTCGAGCGTGGCCGGGTCGAGGTCGATCCGGAGCCATGTACCGCGGTCCCGATCCTTGAGGGCGTACCAGCCGTCCGGAGGTCCGTTGGCCTCCGCCGGTCGGGCGATTGGGCTGGCAACCGGCGGAGCGGCAGTGGCTGCGCGGCTATCGGCGGAGGTTGCCGACGCGGCACCCGATTGGACGGGCGTGCCGGCGGCCGAATTCGCCGACTCTCCTGAGCGGGGTTCCGTTGCTGACGCTGCTGCCGGGACCCGCTCCCGGGCGTGCCCATCCGGGCCGATGCTCGTCGAGTGCACTCCCGCGAGCGGCGCGGTCAGGATCAACGCCGCCAAGAGTCCGGCCGCGACCACATGCCCGCGGATTGCGGGTCGGACCGTGGAGCCGTCGGCAGATGATTGCATGCTTACCCGTGGCGCGGCAGGCGACACCATGTCTGGCTTGGTCGGCCAGTGCCACCGCCGGAGCGGAGTGTGGTGCGAAGTCGCGGCTGCCGGCTATGACCCGACGGTGGGACATTCGTCCCGGGTGGCGCGGATTCCGTGGCCGGGGCGCACCGGACTGGCGGAGTGCGCCGTCGGCGGCGCCGCGCTACCCGCGCGCCACCAAACGCACGCCAGGCCCGACGAGGGTGTGGCCGCCGAGGAGGATCGGGATGTCCGCCTCCGCCGCGGAGCGGGTGAGCGCCCGCAGCCACGGGTCGGCGATCCGCTCGTGGAGGAGGAGATCGCTCGCGAACCGATCCTCGGCCGCCGGCCAGGCGGACTCGTCCGTCCCGAGTCGATGAGCGAGGAGGACGCGGCTGTCCACGACGGCGGCATCGGCGAGCCCGGCGAGGAGCCGACCGAAGCCCTCCGGGCCCTCGCGGTCGATGAGGAGGCCCAGCGTCGATCGGGCCGGCCGCTGGTCCGGCGTGGCAGTGCGGAATCCCCGCTCCTCGATGAGCGCGCGCGTCCGGCTCGCGGTGGCGCGCTCCAGCCACTGAAGGGTGGCGGCGGAGGTTCGCCCGGCGACGAGCAGCTCGGCGCGTGAGTCGGCGGCTCGATTCCTGATGCGCGTGGCGGCATCACGGACCCGGGTGAAGGCGGGGTCGTGATGCCGCGCGAAGCCGGCGAGGAGGACGTCGATCGGCGAGTCGAGGTCGACCTGGAGTCGCCATCGTCCGCGGAGGTCGCGGACCGGGACGCCTCGCTCGGCGAGCCAGCGCGGAACCGAGTTGTCCGCCACCAGGTCAGGCAGGGCGGAGAGATCGACCTCGGGCGGGATCGCCAGGATGTCGCCCGAGTACCGGTTGTTCGTCAGCGTCGCGCCGGAGCCCCCGGCGGCCTCCATGAACGCCCGCCGATCGACCGACGTCGCCAGCGGGACGCTCCCGGAGCCGAGGATGACGATGCCCGCCCCGGCCTCGGTGGCCGCGATCTCGCGCAGCCTGGCGCCGAAGGGCGCCCCGGCGGGCCCGGTCTCGACGATCCGGGCGTCCGCGCCGGCGGTCTCGAAGCCGCGAGCCTGGCGCTCGGCGTTCCTCGCGCGCGCCGCCGCGAACGCCAGCTCGAGCGGTCCGGCCCCCGCGCGCGGCACGGCGTGGAGGATGATGGCGACGACGCGTGACACGCACGCGAGTCTAGCGAGGAAGGGTGGCTCGCCGATGGGTCGGGTCCGAGCGTACATAGGTCTCGGGGCGAACCTCGGCGATGCGTCGGCAACCCTCGCCGCGGGGGTTCGTGCGCTGGCCGTCCTTCCCGAGGTCCGCATGCGCGGAGTCTCCCGGCTCTACGCCACGCGGCCGGTCGGCCTCGCGGATCAGCCCGAGTTCCGCAACGCGGTCGTTGCTCTTGACGTGCCCGCTGGGCCGGATCCAGCGACGGGCGCCCTCGCCCTGCTCGTGGCGTTGAAGGGACTCGAGCGCGCCTTCGGGCGGCAGGACCGCGGGCGCTGGGGCCCGCGGGAGCTCGATCTCGACCTGCTCGTGTTCGGTCGCGCGCGGCTCGCCATCGATCGTCCGCCCGAGGGCCAGTCGCTCGATCAGGGCAGGGCGCCTCGCCTGCTCGTCGTGCCGCATCGCGATGCCCAGGAGCGCCTGTTCGTTCTCGCGCCCCTCAGCGACCTCGCCCCGGGACTCGTTCCGCCCGGCTGGGGCGAGACCGTCGCCTCGGCCCGCCGCCGCCGCGAGGCGATCGAGGGCCCGATGGCGGTCCGTCCGATCATCCACTGGACCGGCGAGGACTGGGCGGCGTTCTTGCCGTGATCCCCGGGCACGTTGTTGACGAGGACTCGCGTGGGCTGATCCACCTGGCCGCCTGGCTCATCAGACACGGCCCGTCCACGCTCGGCCGAACAGCGGAATCGACAGAGGTCGTGGTCGGCCACGCTCAGACGCGGCGCTTCCGATCAACCAGCTGCATCTACCGCCGCCGCACCCGATCCAGACCCCGGGTGCGTGGCGTGGCGTGCGGGATCGACCGCCGTGCGGGATCGCCCGCCGAAGGCCATCATGCGCCGATGCGGTAGGCTGACTCAGTACACCGGGCAAGGCCCGCCAGCGAAGCGACCCACGCGACCCCTGCACGAGAGCGATCCCATGCCGAAGCCGCCGAGGCACCTCGCCGCCCCGACCTTCGTCCTGGCGTTGATCGTGGCGCTCGCGCCCCCGCCCTTGGTCGCCCCTTCCCCGGCCTCGGCCGCGATCGTCAGCGCGTTTGCCTCGGCCGGGCGCGAGCCGCTCGCGCCCGGGGTCCAGTTCGAGCAGGGGAAGGTCGTGACGACCGCGGGAAGCCAGGCCGTCAACATCGTCGAGGTCGACCTGTCCAACCCGGTCATCTCGTTCGAGTCGTCGCTTTCGAACGGCCGCGTCACGGGGCTCGAGCGAACCAGTACGCAGGCGAGGAATCGCTCGTCCGAAGGCCACCGTGTCGTCGCCGCGATCAACGGCGACGTGTGGGGCGGCTTCACCAATGACATGTCGCTGGCGCCCAACGGCCTGCACGTGGAGGGCGGGGAGCTCGTGACCACCGCGCCGGGCCCGCGACCCACGTTCGGCGTGGGACCGGACGGTCGTCCGATGCTCGGCTCGCCGGCCCTCGCTGTGAATCTTGCGACGAGCCAGGGCACGCAGTACACGATCAGCCGGATCAACCAGCTTCGACGGTCGACCGAGGCAGTCCTCTACACGCCGCGCTTCGGCAGCCGGACGAGCAGCGCGGCGACGGGCATCGATGTCGTCATCGGCGGACTCGCCCTCCCGTTGCGGGCGTCGGGGACCTGGACGGGCTTGGTCACGACTGTCCGGCCGGCCGAGGGAGGCTGGCCGATCGACCCGGCGACCGTGGTTCTGACCGTCCCGCCGACGTCGCCGCTGGCCAGCCTGTCGCCCGGCGAACCTGTCACCCTCACGATCTCCGCCACCCCCGGCTGGGAGTCGGTCCAGCAGGCCGTCGGGGGGCGCGAGTGGATCGTGGGCAACGGAGCGGTCAACATCTCCCCCCGCCCCACGAGCGCCGATCAGCTCTTCGCCCGCAGCGCCGTGGGCCTGACCGCCGACGGCCGCCTCGTCCTGGTCACGGTGGACGGCGGGCAGCCGGGCTGGAGCCGGGGAATGCGCCTCACCGAGCTCGCCGAGGTGATGGTGTCGCGCGGCGCGGTCGACGCGCTGAACCTGGACGGTGGCGGTTCCACGTCGCTCGCCGTCCGGCGGGCGGGGACGAGCGGGCCGGTCCTCGTCAACCGGCCCACCAATGGAGAGCGGGGCGTCACCAACAGCATCCAGGTCGTCAGCAACGTGCCCACCGGGCCGCTTGCCGCGCTCGTCGTCCAACCCGGCTCCCAAAGCCTGTATCGGAACAGCACGGTGAGCCTCACGGTCAAAGGGATGGATTCCGGCTACAACCCCGTTCCGATCACCCCGGGCCAGGTGAGCTGGTCGGTGACGTCCCCGATCGGGACCGTGGACGCGGCCGGCCTGTTCACGGCCACGGCGCCCGGGACAGGTCAGGTCGTGGCGGCTGCAAATGGCGTGACGGGCGCCGCGACGATCACCGTGCTCGACGACCAGACCGCCCCGGTCGCCGCTGCGCCGCAGGTCAGCCTGCCGGTCAACGGCGCGATCGGCACCGGCGTCACGGTCACGGTCGCCTGGGACGCCGCGGCGGAGACCGGATCCGGCGTCGTGTCCTACGAGCTCCAGCGGAGCGTGAACGGCAAGGCGTGGACGACGATGCCGAAGGCGTCAGCCGCCGCACGGAGCACGACCCTCACCATGCCCCGCGATCGGACCTACCAGTTCCAGGTCCGTGCCGTGGACCTGGCCGGGAACGTCGGAGCCTGGACGACCGCCGCCGCCTTCCGTCTCACCGTGGCCCAGGAGACCGCTGGGGCGGTGGCATTCGTGAAGGGCAGTTGGAGCCCGGCCGCCTCGAAGTACTACGACGGCGGCGCGGCCCGGACCACCCGATCCGCCGGCGCTGTCGCGCGGTTCACGTTCACCGGGAGCTCGGTGTCCTGGGTGGCAGCGGTGGGCCCGCTCCGCGGCGCCGCGGACGTCTTCATCGATGGTGCTGCTGCCGGCACGGTCCAGACCAACCGACCCAGCTCCGCCGCACGGTTGGTGGTCTTCAGCCGCAGTTGGCCGACCTCCGCGAAACGGACGGTCGAGATCCGCGTGCTCGGAACGTCGGGAACGCCACGCGTGGACCTGGACGCCTTCGTCGTGCTCGCGCCGGCCGCCGGAGGCACGCCGCCACCGGCGTCACCGACGCCGACACCCTCGCCAACCGTGCCGCCTCCGCCCGCTCCCTCCCCCACACCGACACCCCCCGTTGCCTCGGCCGGGGCCGTGCTCGTCGGGGCCGGCGACATCGCGTCATGCGGCCTCACGGCGGACAGCGCGACGGCAAAGCTGGTCGCGGGCATCGCCGGGACCGTCTTCACCGCCGGCGACAACGCCTACGAGAACGGGACCGCCGCCGAGTTCCGCGATTGCTACGGCCCGACCTGGGGCGCGTTCCGAGATCGAACCTACCCGGCTCCGGGCAATCATGACTACGGGACCTCCGGTGCGGCGGGCTACTTCGACTACTTCGGTGCGCGGGCAGGCCCGAACGGCGCCGGCTGGTACGCCTATGACCTCGGCGACTGGCGGATCTACTCCCTGAATTCGAATTGCACGAAGGTCGGCTGCATCGCCGGGTCGGAGCAGGAGCAGTGGCTGCGCGCCGACCTGGCCACGAACCCTCGCGCCTGCGTTCTGGCCTACTGGCACGACCCGCGCTTCACGTCCGGACCCACCGGCAACAACACGAGCGTCGCACCGTTCTGGAACGCGCTGTACGAGGCGGGCGCGGAGATCGTCGTCAATGGCGGCGACCACGACTACGAGCGGTTCGCCCCACAGACGCCCAGTGGCGCGGCCGATCCCGCGAAGGGCATCCGCCAGTTCGTGGTCGGCACCGGCGGCGCGAGCCTGCGCAGCTTCTCGACGATCCGCGCCAACAGCGAGGTCCGCAACAACACGACCTTCGGGGTCATCAAGCTCACGCTATCGCCGGCCAGCTACGCCTGGCAGTTCGTACCGGCCGGCAGCGGCACCTTCACGGACTCGGGCAGCGGGACCTGCCGCTGACGGGTCCCCGCGGACCTTCGCGTCGCCGCTCGGAGCCCGTCGCCCGCTCGGAGCCCGTCACCCGGTGGCTGCACCCCGCGCTCCGTCGGTGGCGGCTGGCCAGGGAGGGAGCCAAAGCCCACACCCGTTTCCCGCGCCTGCCTGCCCCGCCTTTGTGTTCAATGCAAGCAACTTCAGGATGCTGCGCCGCGCCGGCCCGGGTCCGGTCGATTCCTTGCGCCTGGGG
>PNKK01000063.1 GCA_013822395.1 Anaerolinea sp.
CGTTCATCGCCGCGGCCAAGGGGCTTCCGGGCGTCGCCTTCGCGCGGCTGGACACAGCCGTCGCGCGCTGGCAGGCCACGAACGGCTGAGCGGCCTGCCACGATCGCGAGTTCCCGAATGCCACCACGAACCCCGCGGGCCTGGCCCGGGTCCCCTCATTGGATCATCGCCATCGGCAACACGCCGCTGGCCGTGCTGGAGGCAGCCCGTGAAGAAGGAGCTCGGCGCACCGGTCCTCCACCGGGTACCAGAGGACTCGGACGGCGGCTGCTTCGTCTGGGCGGTGCCGAGCGTCGAGGGTACCCGGGTCGGGTCTAGCGCGAATGGCCCCCGGGCCAGGGCGCGGAAGCGCATAGTTACCGGGAGCGCTGGGGAGTGGGCGGGTGGCGAACAGGGGCGGCGGCATCAGCGGTTTCGGGGCGCTGGTCCTCGTTCTGATCGCGCTCGGCTTGATCGTCACCTATTGGCAGGTCTCGCTCCTGGTCGCGATCGGATCCGCTGGGCTCGCGCTGGTCTGGTGGTCGCGTCGATCGACCGCAAGCATCTCTGCCCCGCTGGCGCCAGTCGCGCGCGCCCTTCCCGCGGTCCCTGATCCCCCCGCAGAGACCGGGCGCCCCAGCAGGCCCTACGTCGGGCCGGCCGAGCGAGCCTATGCAAGCGAGCTGTGCCCGTATTGCAGCGAGCCGATGGTGCCCGTGCCGAAGGCGAAGACCCGCTGCAAGCTCTGTCGTCAGATCGTGTTCGTGCGCAGCGGACCGGACGGGCTCCGCTATCTCCTGCAGGAGATCGACCTGCCAGCGATGGAGGCCGAGTGGGTAGCCGCCACTGGACGCGAGGCCACCGAGCTCGATCGGATGGCGACGGCGCAGGCCGAGGTCCTGCACACACAGGCCTGGCGCCTCACGTTCGACGCCATGCCGGGCGCGCGCTTCATCGACCTTTCCAACGACGAGGAGGAGCAGCAGGTCGTTGGCGAGAGCCACTACCAGGACGAACTCGCCGAGGTATCCAACCTGGCCAATGGCGTGGTTCGACGTCGAGACGTGGTCGCCGTCCTCGTGGCCGAACCGGACAACCGATACGACCGGAACGCGGTCCGTGTGGAGGTCTTTGGCCGCCAGGTCGGATACATCCCGAAGGAAGACGCGGAGGAGATATCGCCGATCCTGCTGACGCTGCACCGCCAAGGGACGTTCATCGCCAGCCAGGCTGCGATCGTCGGCGGTGGCATCGGCCGGTCGGGGAGTCGACTCTCGTTCGGGATCAGGCTCGCAATCGAGGATTACTCGGAGTGGGCCGAGATCCTGAAAGGGCCTGTTACGGACAGGAAGGTCGCCTCATCGTAATCGTCGCGATCTCCCCTGGAGGTATGTCTGGCAGAGAGGGCATGCGATAACCTCGCCGGTGAGGCCCGCCAGGCTGCGCGCCCGTGCCAGGACGACCGCGAACATCGGCGCCGTGAGCTTGCCGGTGAAGGTGTTCTGCTGGCTCGGGTGGTATGAGCCGATGAGGATCCGGTCGCCGATCGCGACCTCCGTGCCGTGCCCGAATCTCGGTCGTGGCCGCGGAACCGCCTCGCCCGTCCCGGCGAGGGTCCGCAGGACGGCGTTCCAGGCGAACTCGCCGAGCGCCACGATGACCCGGACCGTGTCGAGGATCGTGAGCTCCCGGGCAAGGAACGGCGCGCACGCGTTGCGCTCATCGATGGTCGGCTTGTTGGCCGGCGGAGCGCAGCGCACGGCGGCCGCGACGCGGACACCGTGGAGAGTCAGGCCGTCGTCGGCGCGGCGGCTCGACGACCGGTCCGCGAGCCCGACGGCGTGGAGCGCGCTCCACAGGAAGTCGCCCGACGCGTCCCCGGTGAAGACGCGGCCGGTCCGGTTGGCGCCGTGGGCCGCCGGGGCGAGGCCCACGAGGAGGATCCGGGCATCGGGATCACCGAAACCCGGGGCCGGTCGACCCCAGTAGGGTTCGTCGCGGAAGCGGGCCACCTTCTCGCGCGCGACCTGCTCGCGCCAGGCCACGAGGCGGGGGCACCGGCGGCAGCCGACGATCTCGCCGTGCAGCGCGTCAAGAGCCACCTCTCTCGCTGCCCGGCGTCGCGAGCCGTGCGGCGAACCGCGATCCGTCACTGCTGCAGGACGCGGTTCAGGCGCCGCGACGTGACCCACAGTCCGATCCCGCCCATGACGAGCAGGTACGCGACGTTGACGAGCAACTCGGGCCCCACGACCCCCACGGTCAACCCCCGGATGAGCGCCACGCCCTGGTAGAGCGGCGTCCAGGCGACGATCGTGCGGATCGCCTCCGGGTAGGTCTCGATGGGGTAGAACGTGGCGGAGAGCAGGAACATCGGCAGGACCACGATGTTGATCAGGTCGAAGTCCTGGCGCGTTCTCATGAACGAGGTCGCGGCCATCCCGACGGCACCCGCGGCGAAGCCGAGCAGCAGCGCCGCGGGCAGCGCGAGGATCGCCAGCGGCGAGGCCAGAAGACCGAGCGCCGCAAGGACCACCAGAAACCCGGCCGCGTACAGGCCGCCTCGGATGAGCGCCCAGGCGATCTCGCCGACGGCGATGTCGGCGACCGAGAGCGGGGTCGCCAGGATCGCCTGGAACGTTCGGTTGTAGTTCAGCTTGAAAAAGAAGTTGAAGGTCGCCTCGGCAACCGCGCCGTTCATGGCGCCGGTCGCGAGGAGCGCGGGCGCGACGAAGGTCGCATAGGGGATCGGCTGGCCGCCGGGCCCCGTCACGTCGCCGACGAGCCGGCCAAGCCCGAACCCGATCCCGACGAGGTAGAAGAGCGGCTCGAAGAAGCCGGACACGATGATCGTCCACGTCCGCCGGTAGACGAACAGGTTGCGCTCGATCAGGTGCCAGGCGCGCGGGACCCCGAGCGCAGCTCGAACCCGAAGATCGCTCGTCGCGCTCATGCGGCGGTGGCGCTCATGCGGCCGTGGCGCTCATGCGGCGAGCTTCCGGCGAACGTTCCGGCTGAACAGCAGGGCGCCGGCAAGGGCCACGCCCACGAGAATCGCGACGTGGGCGAGCGCGGCGAGCGGCGCCCCTCCGATCGTCCCGAGAGCGAAGCCCCGCGTCAGCTCCACGCCGTGGAACAGCGGCGACAGCCAGGCGACCGGCTGCAGGGCGGCCGGGAGGCTGGCGATCGGGAAGAACGTCCCCGAGAAGAGATACAGCGGCGTGATGACCCAGCGGAAGATCGCCGAGAACTTGTCCGGCGTGCGCTGGGTGGCCATGAACGCGCCCATCGGTCCGGCAAAGGCGAGCCCGGTGAGCACGGCCGTCGGGATCGCCAGGACGGCGAGTGGCGACGTGAGCGCCCCGAGCGCGGCGGCAACGGCCAGGAAGATCGCCGCCACGAGCGCGAGCCGGAAAGCGATCCACAGGAGCGTGCCGTTTGCCACCGCTCGGGGCCCGATCGGGGTGGCGTGCATGGCGTGGAAGATCCGCCGCCAGACAAGGCCGTACATCACGGGGAACGTCGACTCGAAGATCGCGGTCTGCATCACGGCCCCGGCGAGGAGCCCCGGCGCGAGAAACTGGAGGTACGTGACGCCCCCGAGCGCCTCCAGGCTCCCGGCGCTCATGTAGCCCCCGAGGCCGACGCCCATGGCCGTCAGGAACAGCGCCGGGCTCACGAACGAGCTGAACATCGAGCCCCGGAAGGACCGCCGGTACTGGTACGCGTAGTGCTCGAAGACGCGGCCGGCAGCCGCCAGGTCTGACGGCGCGGCCGGCCTGGCCTCGGTCGTTGACGGTGGCAGGACGCGTGCAGTCATCGTCAGGACGCGTCGAGTCAGTCGGCGAGCGAGCGGCCGGTCAGCCGGAGGAAGACGTCCTCGAGCGTGGACCGCCGGACGAGGACCGTCTCGGGCCGGAGGCCTCGGTCATGGGCCGCGACCGCCACCGCCTCCCCGTCTTCGGCGTAGAGCAGGACCCGATCCGGCAGGCGCTCGATCCGATCAGCGAGGCCGTCGAGCTGGCCGTCGAGCGACTCCTGGACCCCGACCGGGAAGCGGAATTCCGCGACCTCGCGGGTGCTGTACTGCTCGATGAGCGCCCGCGGCGACCCCTCCGCGACGATCCGGGCCTTGTCCATGACCACGAGGCGGTCGCACAGCTGCTCGGCCTCGTCCATGTAGTGGGTCGTCAGGACGAGCGTGACCCCGCGCTGCTTCAGGCGGTACAGGCGATCCCAGAGGACGTGTCGCGCCTGCGGGTCCAGGCCGGTGGTCGGCTCGTCGAGCAGGAGGACCTCGGGTTCGTTGATGAGGGCCCGGGCGATGGTCAGGCGGCGCTTCATCCCGCCGCTGAGGGGCTCCACGCGGCTGCCGCCGCGCTCCCCCAGCTGCGCGAACTCGAGGAGCTCGTCGGCGCGCCGCCCGCACTCGGCCCGGGAGAGGCCGAAGTATCGCCCGTAGATGACGAGGTTCGGACGGTCAGCTCCTCGTCGAGCGTGTCCTGCTGGGGCACGACGCCGAGACGGCCGCGGATCTCCGGACCCTGGGTCGCCGGATCCAGGCCGAGGATCTCGAGCGTGCCGCCGCTCGCCGGAGAGGTGCAGCCGATCATCCGCATGGTCGAGGTCTTGCCGGCCCCGTTGGGGCCGAGGAACCCGAACGCCTCACCCGGCGCGACATCGAAATCGATCGCGTCGACCGCGGTGAACGTGCCGAAGCGCTTGGTCAGGCCGCGTGCTCGGATGAGCGGTCGGATGGGGCTGGTCATGAGCCCGGGATCGTACCCCACCGAGCCGCCCGGGGGTCTCGCGCCATCGATGCCCCGCCGCGGATCGCGAGCCCTCAGCGCGGTCCGACGGTTCCGACGTGCAGGGTGACGATCCCGCCCGAGAGGCTCTCCCAGCCGACGTCCGTGAGCCCGGCCTCTCGCATGATCTCGGCGATCCGGTCCGGCGCCGGGTAGGCCTTGACGCTCCGGACGAGGTAGGCATAGGCGCCGCCCTGACCCGCAACCCGTCCGATCGCGGGCACGATCCGGTCGAACCACCACCGCAGGATCCGGGCCAGGCGGCTCCTCGGGCGGGCGATCTCGAGGCACAGGACGCGGCCGCCCGGGCGGACCGAGCGGGCCATCTCGGCGAACCCCCGGCGGTAGTCGGGCAGATTGCGCATGCCGAATGCGATCGTGGCCGCATCGAAGCCGCCATCGTCGGTCGGCAGGGCCAACGCGTCGCCGACGACGAATGCCAGGCCCGGGCGGTCTGCGAACCGGCGTGCCGCGACATCGATCATCGCCGGCGAGAGGTCGACTCCCAGGACGTGACCGTCGGGTCCCACGCGGCGCTGCAGGTCGGCGGCGACCTTGCCGGTCCCGGTCGCGACATCGAGTGCGCGACCTCCGGCCCCGAGTCCGGCTCGCGCGACGAGGCGGCGGCGCCAGCGCGGCTCCTGGAATGCCGAGATCGCCAGGTTCAGCGGGTCGTAGACGCGGGCGATCCGATCGAACATCGCCCGGACCTCGGTCGAGGGGGCCGCGTTTCCATGCTGACTGCCTTCGCCGGATGGATCGTTCGGGGCGGCCCGGCTCATCGGGCCAGCTCCATCGTTCCACCGGGAGGCTGGGGGCGACTCGTGCGGGCCTCGACGAGCGCCTCGTGGATGACGGCGCCGACAGCCGCCGGATCCGTGATCGGCCCGGCATGGCCGAGCCTCGGCACCCGGATGCGGTGCGCACCCGGGACCCGGGCGACGAGGGAGTCGGCGATCGGACCATAGAACGGCTCGCTCGCGCTGCCGGTGAGGACGACGACGGGACATGAGATCCGGGCGAGGCCGTCGGGGTCGAGGCCGCCCAGGCGGACGTCGGCGAGCGCCCCATCGCCCTCCCGCTCGATGAACGCCCGTGCTCGGGGTGAGAGCCGGTCCCACGCGGCGTCACCGGCAACGCCGCGGAGGAACGTCTCCGCGGCCCGAGCCGGTCCACCCGCCCGGTGCGCCGCCTCTGTCGCGCCGGCGATCGCCAGGAGCCTCGCCTGTATCCCCTCATCGGCGAGCGACCCGTACGGCGGCTCCCACGCGACGACCGCCCGGACCCGCTCGGGGTGCCGGGCCGCGAGCTCGAGCGCGAGCACGCCGCCGTAGCTGATGCCCACGGCTGTGGCGCTCCGGATCCTCTCGGCATCGAGGATCGCCACGAGATCCTCGACGTGGACACCGATGCCCAACGGAGCCGGATCGGCGAGGCGGCTCGCGCCGCTCCCGCGACGATCGACGGCGAGGACCCGGCCCCCGCCGCGCCGGGCGAGCTCAGCCGCGAGGCGAGCGAGCTGCCGACCGTTGGACAGGGTGCCGTGGAGCAGCAGGATGGGATCCTGTCCGCTGCCGGTCTCGTGCCATCCGAGCCGGACGCCGTCGGGGCTGACGAGGCAGCGCGTGCCGCGTGGGTCGTCCGACTCGGCCCTGCCGTCTGTGCTCTGCGTCGGCGCGGGCGTGATCGCGGCTCTGAGCGCGCCGCGCCGGAGCTTGCCGGAGGCGGTCCGTGGGAGCGATCCGAGCCGGATGAACGCCGCCGGCACCTTGAACCCGGCCAGGGAGGCTCGGCAATGTCGGATCAGGGCGTCGTCGCCCGGATCTGTGAGGGCATCGCGAAGCACGATCGCCGCGACCGGCACGTGGCCCCAGGCGGGATCTGGCCGGCCGACGACCGCCGCATCGGCGATGGCCGGGTGAGCCAGGAGCACCGCCTCCACTTCCGCGGGCGAGATGTTCTCACCGCCGCGGACGATCCGGTCCGTGCGCCGATCGACGACGATGAGCCGCCCTCCGTCGTCGAGCCGGCCCAGGTCGCCCGTCCTGAGCCACCCGTCCGGGCACAGCACCTGGGCCGTGCCAACCTCGTCGCCGAGGTAGCCGGAGAACCGCGCCGGGGTATGGACGAGAATCTCGCCGACACCGGTCCGGTCCGGGTGATCGATCCGAGCCTGCACACCGGGGAGCGGCGAACCGGCGCTCCCGGGATGCCGCGCGACATCTGTCGTCGGGAGGACCGTGACGCCCGATCCGGCCTCGCTGAGGCCGTACGTCGGCAGGACCGGCCAGCCGGCGCCGATCGCCTGTTCGACGAGCGCCGCCGGGATCGGTCCGCCGCCGAGCAGGGCCGCCCGCAGCGACGTCGGCGCCCGTGCGGACCCGGCCACGTCCAGAACCCGGGCGAGCTGGGTCGGGACGAGCGAGACGTGGCTCGGCGCCGGACGGGTCCGGAGAGCGGCGAGCAGCGCGGCTGGATCGTTCCGCGGCACGATGTGAACCGGGACGCGCGAGGCGATCGCCCGCCATAGGATGCCGAGCCCGGCCACGTGACCCAGGCCGAGGGCGAGGACCCACCCGGTGGAGGGCGGCAGTGCGGCGCGCCATGCATCGGCGCTCGCGGCAAGCGCCTCGCCGGACAGGACCACGCCCTTCGGCCGTCCGGTCGTCCCGGACGTGAGGACGACGACGGCCGGGTCGGTCGCGGCCCGGGGCCACGCGGCCCACGACGGTGCCGGGCGGGTCGCCGCCCGACTGGCGGCCACCGTCGAGACGGGCATGCCCTCCGTCGGGCGTCACGAGCAGCAGACGCCGACCGCCGATCTTCGAGGCCTCCCCCTCGGCGCCCTCTTCGTGCACCACGAACGCGGGCCCCAGGACCGCCCTCGCCGCGGCCAGCTCCCGCCCGGTCAGGCCGCCCGGGATCGGCGCAGCGACCGCGCCGACTCGCAGGATCGCGAGCAGCGCGGCGACCGACGGCGCCGACGACCCGGCAAACAGAGCGACGATCTCGCCGGTCGCAACACCCGCCCGGGACAGCTCGCCGGCGAGCCCGTCCACTTGCTCGTCGAGGTCCGCCCACGTCCACCGGACGCTGCCGTCGATGACGGCGACGTCGGCCGCGGCCTCTATGGCGTGCGACCGGATCTGTTGCTCCGGCGACCATGCGCCCATCAGCCGAGGGCCCCGATCGTCTCGACGCCGAACCGGGCCACCGCCTCCTCGTCGATGACGATCCCCAGGCCCCCGGGCGCCGTGCGCTCGGGGGCCGTGCGCTCGGGCGCCGTGCGGTCGGGCGCCGTGCGCTCAGCAGTCGTGCCCTCGAAAGCCGGGCCCTCGGGCGCCGCCCCGCCCGGCAGATGCATCCGCCCGTCCTCGACGACGAGCCCCTCGACGAGCAGGTCGTGCCTGAGGAGTCCGGCAGTGGCGAGCCCGTGATCCGGCGGCCTCAGGAGCCCGGAAGTGTCGACATCCGGCAGCGCCGCCGCCGTGGCGAGCGCCGCCGCGATGCCCACCCCGGTCTCGAACAGCGTGCTCACGACGACCGGCACGCCGCGGCCCGCGGCCAGCGCGGCGATCTCGGCCGCAACCGCGGGCCCGCCGACCCGTGCCGGCTTCACGACCAGGACGTCCACGGCCTCGGCCTCCAGGAGAACGCGGGCCGCCCGGACGGACGTGACCGCCTCGTCGACGGCCAGCGGGATCCCGACCCGCCGCCTGAGCTCCGCGAAGGCCGCCGGATCGTCGCCGGGGAGCGGCTGCTCGACGTACTCGATCCCGTAGCGGGCGACCGCCGAGAGCCGCTCCGTGGCGGTTTCGAGGTCCCACGCCCCGTTGACGTCGAGCCGGAGGCGGACGTCGGGGCCGACCGCTGCCCGGACGGCGCGGACTCGGGCAACCAGCACCTCCGTCTCGTGCTCGGCGCCCGCCTTGAGCTTGATCGTCGTGAATCCCGCCTCCAGCGCCTGGCTCGCGGCCTCCGCCGACGCCGCCGGCCCGAGTGACGCGATGGTCGCGTTGACCCCGACTCCCGTGCCCCCCGTGGCGAGCGGCCGGGACGGTCTCCCGTCGAGGTCGAACCGCGCCGCGTCGAGGGCCGCCCGGAGCGCCCGGCCCGGCGCACCGTGCAGCTCCAGCTCCTCGGCCTCCGGAAGGCCCCTTCCGGAGGCCGCCGCGACGTCACGGACAAGATGGTCCAGCACGGTCGCGGCCGTCTCGCCGTCGGCCGGCTCGAGGACGGCCTCACCCACGCCGATCCGCCCGTCGCCATCGATGAGCCGGACCAGCCATGCCTCGCGGGCGAGCCACATCCCCGCGGCCGTCGCGAACGGTCGGCGGAACGGGACCCGAACCTTGTCCGCGCGGAGCAGCCTGACCGCGCTCACGGCCCGACCGTGTCGCGCGTCACGTCGCCGACCCCGCGGCAAGGCCGGCGGCGAACAGCAGCCCGTTGACGAGCGCCAGACGGGCCGTGCCCTGGAGGACCGGATTGAGCTCGCGCGGATCGGCGAAGTCGCGCACCGTCCGCAGCAGCGGCACAGCGAGTGGTGCCGAGATGAGCGGGGCGAGCGCCCACGGCTCACGCCCGGCCGCGACGAGCGCGATCGGCACCGCGAACGCCACGCCCAGCAGGAGCGCGTATTCCAGCTTCGTGGCTCGGGCACCCAGGATCACGGCGAGGGTCCGCTTCCCCGCGGCGCGATCGGTCGGGATGTCCCGCAGGTTGTTCACGACGAGGATCGCCGTCGTCAGCGCCCCGACCGGGATCGCCGCCGCCACGTAGAGCGGCTCGAGGCGGCCCGCCTGGAGATATGCCGTCCCCATGACCGCGACGAGGCCGAAGAAGAGGAACACGAAGGCCTCGCCCAGCCCGCGATAGCCGTACGGCCAGGGACCGCCGGTATATGCCAGGGCGGCAATCACCGCGAGGACGCCGACCGCGAGCAGGACCGCCCCCCCGACGAGCACGAGCCCCAGCCCGATGACCCCCGCGAGGCCGACCGTGAGGGCGATCGCGAGCTCGAGCTGGCGCTCGGTCACGAGGCCGGCGGCCGCCACGCGGGTCGGACCGGACCGGGCCGTGCCGTCGGCGCCGCGCCGGAAGTCGAACAGATCGTTCGCCAGATTCGCCGCGACCTGGAGGAGGAGCGCCACCGCGAGGCATCCGGCCGCCGTATCGATCCGGCCGGGAGCGCCGCTGCCGAGCGCCGCGCCGATCCCCACGACGACGCCGGTCACCGCAGCCGGCAGGGTCGCGGGTCGGACGGCCATCAGCCAGATCCGGAAACGCGACGGTCGGGCGCCCATCGGGGACGACGCGGCGGTGCTCACCGGCTCGGCGGTGCCCACCGGCTCGGCAGTGCCCATCGGCTCGGCGGTGCTCACCGGCTCGGCGGTGCTCACCGGCTCGGACGGGCGATCACGGCCGCCTCGGGAACGAGGAGAAGTCCGGGCGCCGCTTCTCGAGGAACGCCCGGGACCCCTCGTGCGCCTCGTCGGTCGTGTAGTAGAGGCCCGTCGCGTTGCCGGCGAACTCCTGGAGCCCGGCCAGCCCGTCGGTCGCGACGAGGAAGGCCGATTTGAGGAAGCGGATCGCCGTCGGGCTCATCGCCAGGATCTCGTCCGCCCAGCGAACGCCCTCGGCCTCGAGCTCCGCGAGCGGAACGACGTGATTCACGAGGTTCATCGCCAGCGCATCGGCCGCCGTGTACCGCCGGCACAGGAACCACATCTCCTTGGCCTTCTTGTCGCCGACCAGGCGGGCGAGGAGCCCGATCCCGAATCCGGCGTCGAAGCTGCCGACCCGCGGCCCGACTTGGCCGAAGACCGCGTTGTCGCTCGCGATCGTCAGGTCGCACACGACGTGAAGGACGTGGCCGCCGCCGATCGCGAACCCGTTGACGAGCGCGATGACCGGAACCGGCAGCGACCGGATCTGGCGCTGGAGATCGAGGACGTTGAGGCGTGCGAGCCCGTCGCTCCCGACGTACCCGCCGGCGTGGCTCTTGTAGTTCTGGTCGCCGCCGGCACAGAAGGCGTCCGGTCCCTCACCGGTCAGCAGGACGCACCCGATCGAGGCGTCGTCGCGGATCCGGGCGAACGCATCGATCAGCTCCTGCACCGTCTCCGGACGGAAGGCGTTGCGCACCTCCGGGCGGTTGATCGTGACCTTGGCGATCCCCGTGCCGGAGTGCTCGTAGCGGATGTCCTCGTACGGAACGGCCTGATGCCAGGTCACCGGCGTGGTCATGCGGTGGGGTCCTCCTGCAAGAACTCGAGGGCGAGGCGACGAAACCGGAGCGGGCGCTCATCGTGGGGGGTGT
>PNKK01000064.1 GCA_013822395.1 Anaerolinea sp.
TGGCCGTCCACACAGATGAGCGGGAAGCGGTTGACACCGAGGCGGGGGCTCGGCTACCGTCCGGGACAGTGATGGCTCGCTTCTATTGGTTTACCGACCCGGCATGATCGTTCCCGGCACCTGAGGCCGGGGGCACACGTCGTGCCGGGCGAAGCAGAGGCGCAGACCTCTGCTTTTTTGTTTCCGGTCCGGCCGTCCCGAAGGAAGGGCGCTCGATGTTCATCGTCATGGCCCGCACCGCCACCGAGGCCGAGATCCTCGGAGTCAAGAGCCACATCCTCGCCGAGGGTATGACGCCGTACGACCATGCCGGCCAGGAGCGCATCGTGATCGCCGTTGTCGGTGAGGTCGGCCCACGGAAGCAGGCCCTCATGAGCCGGCTGGCCGCCCTGCCCGGCGTTGAGACGATCACCCCGATCTCGCGGCCGTTCAAGCTCACGTCACGCGAATTCCACCCCGAGGACACCGTCATCCGCGTCCTCGATGCGGTCGTCGGGGACGGCGGCCTGACGGTGATGGCCGGGCCGTGCTCCGTGGAAAGCCGGGACCAGCTGATGGAGACGGCGGACGCGGTGAAGGCCGCCGGGGCCACCGTCCTGCGGGGCGGCGCGTTCAAGCCGCGGACCTCGCCGTACAGCTTCCAGGGCCTGGGCGTGGAGGCCCTCCGCTACCTCGCCGAGGCGCGCGAGCGGACCGGGCTGCCGACGATCACCGAGGTCATGGAACCGAACCAGGTCGACATCGTCGCCGAGTACGCGGACATCCTCCAGATCGGCGCCCGGAACATGCAGAACTACTCGCTGCTCAACGCCGCGGGCCGGGTCGCGCGGCCGGTGATGCTGAAGCGCGGCTTCGGGGCCACGATCGAGGAGCTTCTGATGGCCGCCGAGTACATCGTTGCAGCGGGCAATCCGAACGTGATCCTGTGTGAGCGCGGCATCCGGACGTTCGAGACCTACACCCGGAACACGCTGGACCTGGCGGCCGTGCCGCTGCTCCACCACCTGACCCACCTGCCTGTGATCGTGGACCCGAGCCACGCGACGGGGAAGCGCTGGCTGGTCAAGCCGCTGGCCATCGGCGGCGTGGCGGTCGGGGCGGACGGCGTCATGGTGGAAGTCCACCCGCAGCCGGAGGAGGCGCTCTCGGACGCGGAGCAGCAGCTCAACCCGGCCCAGTTCACGGACCTCATGAAGGCCCTCGTGCCCGTCCACGAGCACGTCCACTCGCTTCACGGCGACCCGCTCGAGTCCGGTGCCGCGCTCGGCATCGGCGCGGGCGGGCTCTCGAAGCACTAGACACGTGGACACCTTCGCGGCCCCTGCCGGTGGCGACCCTGCCGGCATCCAGGTCATCCACCCCGCGGCGCGGTTGCGGGGCGAGATCGGCGTGCCGGGCGACAAGTCGATCAGCCACCGGGCGCTGATGCTCGCGCTCCTCGCGAGCGGCGAAAGCCGGATCCACGGGGCCGGCGATGGCGACGACGTCCGCACGACGGCGGGCATCGTCCAGGCTCTCGGGGCGACCGTGGAGCGGGTGGCGGACGACCGGCGGACAGTGCAGTACCGGATCGTCTCGCCGGGTGTCGACGGGATCCGGGGGCCGGTCGGCGTCCTCGATTGCGGGAATTCCGGGACGAGCCTTCGGCTGTTCGCCGGGATCCTCGCCGGGGTGCCCGTGACGGCCGTCCTGGACGGCGACCCGTCGTTGCGACGGCGGCCGGTGGCCCGTATCATCGAACCGCTGCGCGTCATGGGCGCGACGCTCCGAGCCCATGACGGGGATTCCCTCCCACCGGTGACCGTGACCGGTCGCCGTCCCCTCCGGCCGATCGATTGGACGACCGCGGTGCCGTCGGCGCAGGTGAAGTCCGCGATCCTCCTTGCCGGGTTGCGCGCGGGCGGGACCACCCGGGTGCGCGAGCGTGTCGCGACGCGCGACCACTCGGAGCGGATGCTCCGGGCGCGCGGCGTGACCGTCCGGTCCCTGCCTGACGGCGACGGCGGGGTGGTGATCGAGATCGATGGAGGCGCGGTCGTGCAGGCGATGGAAGAGCGCGTCCCCGGCGACCCGTCCGCGGCCGCGTTCTGGCTGGTCGCCGCTGCGATCCACCCCGACGCTGAGCTCGTCATCCGGAATGTGGGCGTCAACCCGACGCGGCGGGCGGTGATCGACCTCCTCGCCCGGATGGGTGCGCGGATCGAGGAGCGTCCGCTGACGGGCGGCGGCTCCCGTCGTCCCGACGACGGCATCGGGGAGCCGGTGGCCGACCTCGTCGTTCGCACGTCCGACCTCCAGGCGGTCGACATCGCCCCGGCCGAGGTCGCCGCTGCAATCGACGAGATCCCGATCCTCTGCCTCGCGGCCACCCAGGCCCGGGGCCGGACGACCGTCCGCGGCGCGGGCGAGCTGCGTCACAAGGAGTCGGACCGGCTTGCCGGGATCGCCGCGGGCCTGAGCGCCCTGGGCGCGCGGATCGCCGTGGACCGCGAGAACCTCACGATCGACGGGCCCGTGCGTCTCACCGGTGCACCCGTCGATAGCCTCGACGACCACCGGCTCGCGATGACCTTCGCGATCGCCGGGCTCATCGCCACCGGCCGGACCACCGTTGGGCGGCCGGAGAGCGCCTCGATCTCCTATCCCGGTTTCTACACCGATCTCGAAAGGATCCGACCATGACGAAGCGGGTCGTCCTCATCGGCCACCCGGTCGCCCATTCGCTGTCCGGCGCGATGCAGCAGGCCGCGTTCGACGCACAGGGCATCGACGCGACCTACGAGCTCTGGGATCGCCCTCCCATCGAGCTGCCGGACGCGATCGGGGAGCTCCGCGCCGACGACTTCCTCGGGGCGAACATCACGATCCCCCACAAGGAGCGGGTGGTTCCGCTCGTCGATCGCCTGACCGAGGAGGCGCACGCCACCGGGGCCGTGAACACCATCACCCGCGAGGGCCGGCGGCTGGTGGGTCACAATACGGACGTGCCGGGCTTCGCGGCGGCCCTCGACAGGCTCGTCGGGCGGTCAAAGATGCCGCGCCAGGCAGTGGTTCTCGGCGCCGGCGGGGGGGCGCGCGCCGTCGTCTACAGCCTCATCCGCGAGGGCTTCCAGCGGGTCGTGGTCTTCAATCGGCACCTCCACCGCGCCGAGGGCCTCGTGAAGCACTTCGGGCGGAGCGCTGCCCACATGGAGCTCCGGGCGATGCCCTGGCACCCGTCGATCATCGAGTCCGAGCTCGCCAAGACAAAGGTCCTGGTGAACGCGACGTCGATCGGCCTGACAACAGACGTGAGCCCGATCCCGGCTGAGGTCCTGACGCCCGGACTCCTTGTCCTGGACCTCATCTACAACCGGACCCGGCTCCTCCGCGACGCCGACGCGGCCGGCGCCACCGTCCAGGACGGCGAGACGATGCTCCTCCACCAGGGTGCAGCCGCCTTCACCCTGTGGACCGGTCAGCCCGCCCCGCTTCAAGTCATGGCCGAGGCACTCTCGAATGCTCGCGCCCATGGTCTCCGCTCCGCCGAGGGCGAGCCGGCGGGCGACGAGGCCGCGCCAGCGGCGGCCGGCTGACCGCGCGGCCGACGGGACGACCATGGACCCGTTCCGCTTCCTGACCGCCGGCGAGTCGCACGGGCCGACGCTCGGCGTCACGGTCGAGGGCATCCCCGCAGGTCTCGCGCTCACCGCCGACGACCTCGCGGTGGACCTCGGGCGGCGCCAGAAGGGCTATGGGCGCGGCGCCCGCCAGGCCATCGAGACCGACCGGGCGGAGATCATGGCCGGGATCCGTCACGGTCGGACGCTCGGGTCGCCGATTCTCCTTCTGGTCCGGAATCGGGACTGGGAGAGCTGGGGAACGGTGATGCAGTCGGCGCCCCTCACCGACGAGGAGGCGACCGCGCTCCGGGTGGCCGCGGCCGAGGGCGTCAAGCGGGCGACACCGGTGACCCGCGTGCGGCCCGGCCATGCCGACCTAGCCGGGGCCCTGAAGTACGGCCACTCGGACGTCCGGAACGTCCTCGAGCGGGCGTCCGCGCGGGAGACGGCCGCCCGGGTCGCCGCCGGCGGGGTCGCGCGGGCGCTCCTCCGCGAGCTCGGGGTCGAGGTCTGGTCGTTCACCGCCGAGGTTGGCGGGGAGGCGATCGACCCGGCGAGCTGCAGTCGATCGAGGGAGGACGCGGACGCGTCCCCGCTGCGCTGCCCGGACCCCGACGCCGAAGCCCGGATGATCGCCCGGATCGACGAGGCGAGGGCCAACGGGGACACCATCGGCGGGGTCTTCGAGGTCATCGCCCACGGGGTACCGATCGGGCTCGGCTCGTACGCCCAATGGGACCGCCGACTGGACGCCGCGCTCGCCGCCGCGGTGATGAGCATCAACATCGTGAAGGGCGTCGAATTCGGGCTCGGGTTCGAGCAGACCCGGCGGTTCGGTTCGGCCGTTCACGACATCATCGACGGGCGAGCTGACGACGGGCACTGGATCCACCGCTCGAACAATGCCGGCGGCCTCACCGGCGGGATCTCGAACGGTGAGCCGATCGTCGTCCGGGGCGCGGTGAAGCCGATCTCGACCCTCGCCCGGCCGCTCCCTTCGGCGGACCTCATCACCGGGCAGCCGGTGGACAAGGCGCACTACGAGCGAAGCGACATCAGCGTCGTGCCGGCGGCCGGCGTGATCGGCGAGGCGATGGTCATGCTGACGCTCGCGCGGTTCGTGCTCGAGACGCTGGGCGGTGACCGGATGGACGTCGTGACGGAGCGGATGGCGGCGCATCGCCGGCTCATGGCGTCGACCCCGCCCGGGCCGATGATCGGCGGCCGCCCGGTGACACCGGGGGGCGACGAGACCGGCTCCGGCGGCGACGACTAGGCCGGGCGAGATGGACGTCGTCCTGATCGGCCTGCCGGGGAGCGGCAAGAGCGCCGTCGGGCGGCGGCTGGCGGCACGCCACGATGCGACGTTCATCGACCTCGACGAGGTCATCGAGCGCGAGGCCGGCAGCCGGATCGCGGCGATCTTCGCGGACGAGGGCGAGGCCGGCTTCCGAGCGCGCGAGCGGACCGTGATCGCCGAGCTCGGCGATCCGGACCCGTCCCCGGACATCCGCCGCGTGATCGCGCCGGGCGGCGGCGCGATCATCGACCCGCGCAACCGCTGGCGCCTCTACAGGGGCCGGACCGCGGTCTGGCTGGACGGCCGCCCGGAGGTCCTCGCCCAGCGGCTGCGCCGGAGCCCGAACGTGCGACCGCTCATCGCCGGTCGGGATCCCATTCGAGCGCTGCGCGAGCTCACCGCCGCACGCGGCCGCTTCTACGGGGCGGCGACACGGATCGCGGGCATGGCCGAGGTGTCCTCGGTCGTGGATGCCGTGGACCGCGCTGTCCGCGAGGGGCGCGCCGTTGCCGGAGCGGTGCTCCTACGGGCCGACACCACGATCGGGCGGGTTGTCATCGGCGACGGGGTGGCCGGCCGGCTCGTCACCGATGAGCTCGAGCGCCTGGGCGCCCGGCGGGCGGTCATCGTCAGCGAGCCCAGGGCGTGGGAGGCGGTGGGACCCACGCTCGAGGCGGACCTGCGGGCCGCCGGTCTCCCGATGGACCTGGTCCTGCTCCCGCAGGGCGAAGCGGCGAAGACCTTGTCGGTCGTGGAGGACGCCGCGCGGGAGCTCGCCCGCCGGCACGTGGAGCGGGGCGAGCCACTCGTGGCCGTTGGCGGCGGCGCGCTCGGTGACACGGCCGGGTTCCTGGCCGCCACGTATCTCCGGGGCATTCCGTTCATCCAGGTCCCGACGACGCTCGTCGCCCAGATCGACAGCTCTATCGGCGGGAAGACCGGCGTGGACCTGCCCGAGGGCAAGAATCTCGTCGGGGCGTTCCACCAGCCCGCGGCGATCGTCATCGACGTCGCGCTGCTGGCCGAGCTGCCCGAGCGGGAGCGCCGGGCGGCGCTCGGCGAAGCCGTCAAGATGGCCGCCCTCGGCGATGAGCGTCTCTTCGAGCTCCTCGAGACGCGAGGGCCGGCGATTGCGAGCGGCGACCCCGCGGTGGCCGCGGACGGGTCGATCGCCGAGCTCGTCGAGCGCTGCGCGTGGGCGAAGGTCGAGGTCGTCGCCGCTGACGAACGTGAGTCGGCGGTCAGGATCGCCCTGAACCTCGGCCACTCGCTCGGGCATGCCTTCGAGGCCGCGGGCGCGTACCGCGACCTCCGCCACGGCGAGGCGGTGGCGTACGGACTCCGGGCGGCCTGCCGGATCGGGACGGCCGCCGGCGCGACTCCCCCCGAGCGGGCGGCGCGGATCGAGCGCCTGCTGGACATCCTCGGACTCGGTGCCGGGACGCTCCCCTACCCGCTTGATGCCGTCCTGGAGCACCTCGGCGCGGACAAGAAGCACCGGACCGGACGCCTTCGCTGGGTCCTCCCGACCGCGACCGGCCACGTCGTACGCGACGACGTCCCCGACGAGCTCGTCCGCGACGTCGCGGCCGGCCTTCTCAGCCCCGCCACAGTCGGAGGTCCCGTATGACCCGCGTCCTCGTCCTCCAGGGCCCGAACCTCAACCTCCTCGGGACCCGCGAGCCCGAGATCTACGGTCGAGAGACACTCGACGAGCTCCACGCCGGGATCACGGCTCGCGCCTCCGAGCTGGGCCTCGATGTCGACTTCTTCCAGTCGAACCACGAGGGCGACCTCATCGACCGCCTCCATCGGCGGGACTTCGACGTCGCGATCGTCAATGCGGGCGGCCTGACGCACACCTCGGTCGCGCTCCGGGATGCACTCCTCGGGGTCCAGCGGCCGTTCATCGAGGTCCACCTGTCCGACCCCTCGACCCGAGAGCCGTTCCGGCACGTCAACTTCCTCGCCGACATCGCGTTGACCTCGATCGTCGGCCAGGGGGCGCGTGGCTACCACCGGGCGCTGGAGCGGATCGCGGCCGACTTCGGAGGTGACCGTGGCTGAGCTACGGCGCGAGACGGGGAACGCTGGGGAGACCCCGGAGCTGCGGCGCCTCCGGCGGCGCATCGATGCCCTCGACCGCCGGCTCATCAAGCTCCTCAACGAGCGGGCGGAGCTGGCCCGTGAGGTTGGCCGCGCCAAGGTCGCCGCGGGCCGGCGCGGCATCCGCGACATCGAACGAGAGCGTGAGATCCTGCTCCGTGTCGCGATCGCCAACGGGGGGCCGATTCCGCAGGCCGACCTCCTCACCCTGTATCGTCGGCTGTTCTCCGTGACCCGCGCGCTCGAGGCGGCCGACCGTCGGCGCTCGGAGGCCGGCGACGGCTGACCCCAGTGGCCCCGCCACGGGCGGCTTCGGGGCCGTGCTTGCCGCGGCGGTCCGGGACCTGCCGCCAGGCCTTCGCACCCGGTTCGCCCCGGCACCCACGGGGTACCTCCACCTCGGTCACGTCGCGAACGCCGTGGCGGTCTGGGGCGTGGCCCGGGTGACCGGTGGGCAGGTGATCCTCCGAATCGAGGACCACGACCGGCAACGTTGCCGTCCGGAGTACGAGACGGCGCTCCTCGACGACCTCGAGGCACTCGGCTTCGAGCCGGACGAGCCGCCGATCGGCTCGCTCCGGCCCGGGGTGCCGTCGCCATACCGGCAGCGAGACAACGAGCCAGCGTACGCGACGGCGCTCGCGCTGCTCGATGAACGGGGGCTCGTCTATGCCTGCGATTGCAGCCGGTCGACGTTCACGACGTGGTTCGCGAGGCACGGCCGGCCCTGGTCCGGGTCGGGCTGCCCGGGCGGTTGCGCAACTCGCCGGCTCGCGAGGGAGGAGTCGGGTGTGACGTGGCGGGCGGCGCTCGGGGGCGGCTCTGAAGGGTGGACGGATCTCGTGCTCGGCTTGCGGCCCGGCGAACCGTCGGCGGGCGGCGATCCCCCGGTTCGGGACCGGCACGGCAACTGGACGTACGCCTTCTGCGTCGTCGTCGACGACCTCCGCCAGGGCATCGATCTCGTCATCCGCGGCGAGGATCTCCTCGACGCGACGCCGGCCCAGATCCGGCTCAGCCGGCTCCTCGGCCGGGCCGAGCCGCCGCGATTCCTCCACCATCCGCTCATCCGCCGTCCCGACGGTCGCAAGCTCTCGAAGGCGGACGGCGCGACCGCGATCAGGGAGCTGCTGCAGGCCGGCGAGGCACCCGCGGTGCTTCGCAGTCGGGCGGCGGAGGCGATCGGCCTGGGCTGATGCGCTGGCCCGGTCAGGCGGGCGCGCTCCGGTCCTCGATCTCCCAAGCGTGGTCGAGGGCGTGCCAGGTGATGTAGTTGGCGGCGTGGCGCAGCGGCCACTTCCGGTCGGCCAGCGGGTTCCCGTCGGACGGCCGGCGCAGGACGTCGAGCATCATCGCCCGCATGGCGTCGAGCGCCGCCCGGTCGTCCGGACCGAACGGCTTGACCCGCACCCCGATCTCGCGGGCGTACGCCTGATCGGATTCGACGACGTGCTGCACGATCTTCGAGGTGTCACGACCGCCGCCGCGCGGCCCCTTCCGCAGCGATTCCGGCGCTGCCGCGGCGATCCGGTCGAAGGCCGCCCAGGCCGCGGCCAGCAAGCCGGCGAGCCGGGTGGCGTCCGCGGCGCCGACCGGCCGGCGCTCGAGATCGGTCACCCGGCTCGGGACGCCGAAGTCCGTCCCGGCACCGCCCTCGATCCGGTCGACGACCTCGTACGTGCGCTCGTCCGGCCCGGGAAAGGACGTGCCCGCGGCGGCGGCAATCGGCGCGTAGCGGTCGGCGGCGGCGGCGAGCGCGGCCAGGGCATCCGCCTCCATCCTGCCGGACCTCGACCAGCCCGGCCAGTCGGCCACGGTCGCGAATGTGCGCCGCGGCGTGGATTCGATCGTGACGACGATTGGCATGGCCACGGTGGGAGGTTAGCGCAACGCGGCGGCCCGGAGCGACGCGACGAGCCGGCTCATCCGCGCCACGTCAGTGCCGTCCGGACCGAGGGCATCGACTAGGGCGGACGCGACGATGACCCCGTCTGCACCGGCCCTGGCGAGCGTCCGGACGTGGGCCGGCCGTGAGACGCCGAAGCCGACGGCGATGGGCACGGGCGACACGGCGCGGACACAGGCGACGAGCCGCCGGACGCTCGAAGGGAGGCTGGTCCTGGCCCCCGTGACCCCGACGAGGCTGACGCAGTACAGGAAGCCGCCGCTCCGGGCCGCGATCGCCGCGCGACGCGCGGGCGCCGTCGTCGGGGCGACGAGGTACACGACGGCCAGGCCGGCGGCAGCGGCGACGGCCTCGAACGGGCCGCCCTCGTCGGGCGTCAGGTCGGCGACGATCACGCCCGACGCCCCGGCCGCCGCCAGTGCCGCCGCGCGGTCCCGGCCGTCGCCGCCGCCGATGAGCTGGTTCGCGTAGCCCATGGTCACGAGCGGGATGCCCGGCCGGGCGGCCGCCAGGCGGGCCACCAGGGCGAGCGAGCGGTCGAAGGTGGCGCCGGCGAGGAGCGCGGCGTGCGAGGCGCGCTGGAGCGTCGCCCCGTCGGCCAGCGGATCCGAATACGGCAGCCCGATCTCGAGCAGATCCGCCCCGGCGTCGATCGCCTCGCAGGCGGCGGCGAACGAGCCGTCGGAGGTGGGATAGCCGGCCACAACATACGGGATGAGCGCGGTGCGGCCGCGCTCTCGGGCGTTCGCGAACGCCGCGGCGATCCGCCGGCCACCGGCCGTCAAGCTCGTGTGCGGGGTCCCGGTCGGGGTGACGAGGGTCGCCATCACCGGCCGACCGGGTCGACGCCCGGCCACGGCCCGACGTCGGCGAACCGCTCCAGGGCGGCCATGTCCTTGTCGCCGCGACCGGAGAAACCGAGCAGAACGAGGGCCCCGTCCGGAAACGGCTGGCCCGAGCCCTCGATGCCGGCGAGGAGCTTGGGGAGTGCCGCGACTGCGTGGGCGGTTTCGAGGGCCGGGAGGATCCCCTCCGTCCGCGTCACCGTGCGCATCGCCGCGATCGCCTCGCGGTCGGTGGCGGTGGCCACCTCGAGGCGCCCGCCCTCCGCGAGGGCGGCGAGCTGCGGCCCGACACCCGGGTAGTCGAGACCGGCGGACGCGGAGTGCGCCTCGACCACCTGGCCGTCACGATCCTGGAGCATCAGCGAGCGCGAACCGTGGAGGATGCCCGGAGTGCCGCCGGCGATGGCCGCCGCGTGCCGGCCGGTGGCCACGCCGTCGCCGGCAGCCTCGGCGACCGCCAGCCTGACGGACGGCTCCCCGATGAAGCGGGCGAGGAGCCCGATCGCGTTCGAGCCCCCGCCGACGCAGGCAAGGGCGAGGTCCGGCAGCCGGCCCTCGACGTCGGCGAGCTGGCGCGCCGCCTCGTCCCCGATCCGCCGCTGGAGGTCGCGCACGATCGTCGGGTACGGGTGGGGACCCATGGCCGAACCCAGGACGTAGTGGGTCGTCTCGACGTTCGTGACCCAGTCGCGCATCGCCTCGTTCACCGCGTCCTTGAGGGTGGCGGTGCCGGAGGTGACGCTCCGGACCTCGGCGCCGAGGGCTCGCATTCGGAGGACGTTGGGTGCCTGGCGGCGGATGTCCTCTTCGCCCATGAACACGACGCACGGCAGGCCAAGGAGGGCGCAGGCAGTCGCGGTGGCCACGCCATGCTGGCCGGCGCCGGTCTCGGCGATGACCCGCGACTTGCCGAGCCGGCGGGTGAGCAGCGCCTGGCCGAGCGCGTTGTTGATCTTGTGGGCGCCCGTATGAGCGAGGTCCTCGCGCTTGAGGTAGAGGCGGATCGACGGGATCGCTCGGGTGGGAGCCGAGGGCGCTGAGGGCACCGCGGCGGCACCCGCGAGCCGCGCGGCCTCGGTCCGAACGGCCTCGGCCAGCCGGTCGGCCCGGTAGAGGGCCGTCGGGCGGCCCGCGAACCGGCCGAGGAGCTCGTTCAGCTCCGCCCAGAACCGCGGGTCGTGGCGGATCGCGTCGTAGGCCGA
>PNKK01000065.1 GCA_013822395.1 Anaerolinea sp.
CTCGACACGATCGCCTCGTACCTGCCGTAGGTCGGCGGCCCGACCATCGCGGCAGCGCAACGCCGAGACCTTCGCGAGGCGCTCGATGGTGGGATCGGGCAAGCTCGGTGTCTGGGTCGTAGAACGCGCCCGGGTGTATACTCCGCGGCGAATCGAACGGCCGCCTCGTGGACGTGGGTGACCCCCACGTTTTTTATTCGGCGGCTGTATGTGGCACAGAGATCGTTGCACGGAGGGCGAAGCGATCATGAGTCGAGATTTCGTCGGTGCCCTCCTCCAGCTCAACGCCGAGAAGCAGGTTCCTCGGGAGCAGCTCATCCGGACCGTGGAGGAGGCGATCCAGGCCGCGTACCGCCGGATCGCGAACGAGGAGGACATCCACGTCCAGATCGACGGCGAGAGCGGAAAGATCCGCGTGTTCCGTGCGCGGACGGCGGTGGCCGAGGTGGAGGATCCGCTCACCGAGCTCACCATCGAGGAGGCTCGCGCCCACAAGCCCGACGCCAAGGCCGGCGAGCTCATCGAGATCGAGCAGCTCGACGGCGACGCCTTCGGCCGGATCGGCGCGCAGACCGCGAAGCAGGTCGTCCTCCAGCGTCTTCGCGAGGCGGAGCGCGACGTCGTCTATGACCAGTTCGCGAGTCGGGAGGGCGAGCTGATCACCGGCACGGTCAATCGTGCCGAGCCCCGCGCCATCGTCCTGGACGTCGGGAAGGGCGTGGAGGGCATCCTTGCCACGACCGAGCAGTCGCCCCTTGAGCACTACCGGATCGGCCAGAACGTCAAGGCGTTCGTGCTCGAGGTGCGCCGGGGACCCAAGGGCCCAACGCTCCTCGTCAGCCGCACCCACAAGGGCTTTCTGAAGCGCCTGTTCGAGCTCGAGGTCCCGGAGATCCACAATGGGACCGTCGAGATCCGGGCGATCGCGCGCGAGGCCGGCAGCCGGAGCAAGGTTGCCGTGTCGTCGCGCCAGGACGGCCTGGACCCGGTCGGGGCGACCGTCGGGCAGCGGGGCGCCCGTGTCCAGGCAGTCGTGGCGGAGCTGGGCGGCGAGAAGATCGATGTCATTCCCTGGAACGACGACCCGGCACAGTTCGTCGCCAACGCGCTGTCGCCGGCGCAGGTCCTGTCCGTGGACATCGATACGGAGCACCGGATCGCGAACGTGACCGTGCCGGAGCGGATGCTATCTCTCGCGATCGGACGCGAGGGCCAGAACGCACGCCTCGCGGCGCGGCTGACCGGCTGGCGAATCGACATCCGGAGCGACGTCTCGGTTGCGGAGGCCAGGGCCGCCGAAGCCGCTGGGGCGGCCGCCGCGCCGGTCGTCGCCCCGAAGCCCGGCGAGGCCGAGGCCCTGGTAGAGCCCGCCACCGAGCCGGTCACCGAGAAGAAGCCCCGCGCCCGGGCGAAGAAGGTCGCCTCCGAGGAGGTCACCGCCGCTGACGAGCCGGCCATCGAGCCCGAGCCGGCCGCTGATGAGCCGGTCACCGAGAAGAAGCCCCGCGCCCGGGCGAAGAAGGTCGCCTCCGAGGAGGTGGCGCCGTAGTCCGGCCCGCGGTGGTGCGCTTCGCGCCCCGGCCACCGACGCGCTCGTGCGTCGCGTGCCGGACTTCCCGCGAGAAGCGCGAGCTGCTCCGGGTCGTTCGATCGCCCGACGGCACGATCCGCGCCGACCCGACGGGTCGCGCCAGTGGACGTGGCGCGTACGTCTGCCGCGAGCTCGCCTGCATCACTGTAGCCATCGATCGAGGCGCCCTGTCCAGGGCCCTCGAGACCCCGGTCCCGCCAGGGCTCCGAGACGAGCTCGCGTCGACCGTCACCAATGACACCATCGGAGGAGAAGCCCGTGGCCAGGAGTAGGAGCGGCACCCGCGGCCGTCGCGGGCCGCGCAAGCCGCCGCGTCGGGACGGCGCCTTCGCCGCGTCGAGCGTCCAGACCGCCGACCCACGCGAGCGCGGCGCCATCGAGCTGCCGGCGACGATCACCGTCAAGGAGCTCGCGGACCTCTTCGGGGTGAACCCCGCGGACGTCATTCGAGAGCTCATCAAGAGCGGCATCTTCGCGACGATCAACCAGCTCATCGACCGGGACACCGCCGCCCTCGTGGCCGGCGAGCTCGGCTACGAGGTCGCCGAGCCGCAGGCCCCGTCCAGCGTGGACGGTGGTGAGGACGGCGCGGACGGCGCCGCGTCCGAGGCGATAAAGGAGGAGCTCTTCACCGAGGAAGACGACGCGGCCCTTGTGACCCGGGCCCCGATCGTCACGGTCATGGGCCACGTGGATCACGGTAAGACCAGCCTGCTCGACGCAATCCGGTCAACGACCGTGGCGGCCGGGGAGCGGGGCGGCATCACCCAGCACATCGGCGCGAGCGAGGTCACGAAGGACGGCCGGCGGGTCGTCTTTCTCGACACCCCGGGCCACGAGGCGTTCACCGCTATGCGGGCCCGCGGCGCGAAGGTCACGGACATCGCGATCGTCGTGGTCGCCGCCGACGACGGGGTCATGCCCCAGACGCTGGAGGCGATCAGCCATGCCAGGGCGGCGAAGGTGCCGATCATCATCGCCCTCAATAAGATGGACAAGCCCGACGCGAACCCCGATCGCGTCAAGACGGAGCTGACCGAGGCCGGCGTCGTCGTTGAGGAGTACGGCGGCGACACCCCGCTCGTGCCCGTCTCGGCGAAGAGCCGGATGGGCCTTGACGACCTCGTCGAGATGGTTCTCCTCGTCGCGGATCTCCAGGATCTGAAGGCGAACCCGAAGCGGGCGGCGATCGGCACGATCGTCGAGGCGCGAATGGACAAGAGCCGAGGCGCGGTCGCCACCGCGCTCGTCCAAACGGGCACACTCCGCGTCGGCGACGTCATCGTCGTCGGCGAGACCTACGGTCGCGTCCGAGCGCTCGAGAACGACAAGGGCAAGCGGATCCCGAAGGCCGGTCCGGCGACCGCCGCCGTCGTCCTGGGCCTGTCAGAGGTGCCGGAGGCCGGCGACATCCTGCGGGCCGTGGCCGACGAGAAGGAAGCCCGCACGATGGTCGAGGGCCGCAGGGCCCAGCTGGCCTCGAGGGGCGGGGAGGGGAGCGGTCGGGCGACGCTGGAGGACCTCTACCGGCAGATCCAAGCCGGCCAGGCCAAGGAGCTCCGGATCATCCTCAAGGCGGACGTCTCGGGGTCCCTCGGCGCGATCACGCACGCCCTGGGTCAGCTGGCCACGGACGAGGTGAAGATCAACATCCTCCATGAGGGCGCCGGCGAGATCACCGACAACGACATCATGCTCGCCGCCGCGTCCAATGCGATCGTGGTCGGGTTCAGCACCCGGATCACGGACACGGCGCGCCGCGCCGCCGAGACCGAGAAGGTCGACGTCCGAATGTACGACATCATCTACCAGCTGACGGACGACATCGAGAAGGCACTCTCCGGCCTCCTCGAGCCGGAGGTCGTGGAGGTCGTCGAGGGTCGGGCGGAAGTCCGCCAGGTGATCAAGGTCGGCAAGAGCCAGGTCATTGCCGGTTCCTACGTCACCGACGGGCGCATCGTCCGCGGCGGCGCTCGCGTCTGGCGAGGCGGCAAGATCATCGCGACCGACCGGATCGAGTCGCTCCGGCGCTTCCGTGACGACGTCCGTGAGGTGGCCCAGGGATTCGAGTGCGGCATCGCCCTCGCCGGCTTCAACGACCTCCAGGAGGGTGACGTCATCGAATGCTTCAGTACCCAAACCGTGAGCCGCTCCCGGGCTTCCTGATGCCACTCGTGAGCCGGTCTCGCCGATGCCGGTCGGCGAGGCGAAGGCGCCGGAGAGGACCGGAGCGAGCGTGCTCCAACGTGCGTGAGCGAGGACCGCACCCGGCAACGCACGCATCGGCGATCGGCGCGGCGACCCCATGACCCAGAGGACCGATCGCGTCGATGAGCTGCTGCGGCAGGAGATCGGGCAGATGCTCGCCCGGGAGATCGCCGATCCGCGGATTGGCTTCGCGACGATCACCGACGTCGAGACGACGCCGGACCTCCGCCACGCCAAGGTCTGGGTCAGCGTGATCGGGACCCGTGAGGAGCGCGAGGCCGCGGTGGCGGCGTTGTCGCATGCGATGCCCTATATCCGCCACGAGCTCGGCGTACGGCTACGGATCAAGCGGATCCCGGAGCTCCACGTCCGTCTCGACGACACCATGGAGCGGGGCACCCGCGTGCTCCGCCTGCTCACCGAGCTCGAGACCGGAACGGACCCGACTGAGCTGGCCGCCGCAGAGGCGGTGCTCCCGACCCCCGTGCCGCGTCTCCCGCACGAGGGCGATGCGCCAGACCCCGAGCCCGAGGCCGAGACGGCGGCGGCCGCCCGTCCCGGCCCTTCGCCGGCACGAGCCGGCCGGCGTGCCCGTGAAGCGCGCCGTCGGAGCAGCCAGGACGGTGGCTCCAGGAGAGAGCGGGGATGAACGTCGCCCTCGACGCCTGGCTCGGGGCGGTCCCGACGGCCGTCGCGGATCGGATCCGTGATGCCCGGGACGTGCTCGTCGTGAGTCACGAGAACCCCGACGCGGACACGCTCGGCGCGGCGCTCGCGATGCGGGCGATCGTCGAGGCGGGCGCGGGACGCGCGTCGCTCATCTGCTCGGACGTGCCGCCGCCGCTGTACGACTTCCTGCTCGGGATCCATGAGTTCGGGACGGATCCGGAGGCCGGCCGCGCGTACGATCTCCTTGTCCTCGTCGACTGCGGCTCGCTCGACCGCGTTGGGCCCGTCCGAGAGCGGCACGCTGCGCTGTTCGAGCGCCTGCCTGCCGTCGTCATCGACCACCACGCCTCGAACGGGGCGGCCGGTCCCGCCGACTGGGTGGATCCCGATGCCGCCGCCACGTGCGAGCTCGTCGCGCTGCTGGCCGCGAACCTCGGCGTGCCGCTCGCGGCGGGCGACGGCGCGCTTGCGACCGCGCTCATGGCCGGGATCGTGATGGACACCGCGACGTTCGCCCATCCGAACGCGACGCCGCGGACACTCGCGGTTTCCGCGGCCCTCGTCGCGGCGGGTGCGCCACTGGCCGACATCTCGCGATGGCTCTACCGCACGAAGCCGGACGTCCAGCTCCGGCTGTTCGGGCGTGTGCTGGACCGACTCGAGACGGCCGGTGGCGGGCTCGTCGTCCACTCCACGCTCATGGCGGTGGACCTCACCGAGACCGGCGCGATGAGCGCGCACTCGGAGGGGATCATCGACCTCCTGTCGCAGTCGGAGGCCGCCGAGGTGGCGATCCTGTTCAAAGAGGCCGGCCCGGCCACGACGCGGATCTCCGTTCGGACGAAGCCGGGCGGGGTGGACGCGACGGTCCTCACGGGCCTGTTTGGTGGCGGGGGCCACGCCCGGGCGGCCGGCGCGTCTTTGCCGGCGGCTGTCGGGGAGGCGCGCGCGCTGGTTCTGCCCCAGGCGGAGCGGCTCGCGGCCGCTGTCCGGCGCTGACGGTGGCGCGGCGCGCCGACGCGTCCGGGATGGACGGCGTCCTCATCCTCGCGAAGCCCTCGGGGCCCACCTCCCACGACGTCGTTGCGCTCGCCCGGCGGCTCACGGGGACCCGCAGGATCGGGCACGGCGGAACGCTCGATCCGTTCGCGTCGGGCGTCCTGCCGCTCTTTCTCGGCGGCGCGACCCGCCTCGTGGAGTACCACCTCGGCGACCGGAAGGGATACCGCGCCACGATCTGCTTCGGCGCCGCATCGACGACGGACGACCTCGAGGGTGATCTGACACCCGTGACCGGCCCGACCGTGGCGGCCACGGCGGTCGAAGCGGCTCTCGCGCGCTTCTATGGCGAGATCCGCCAGCGGCCGCCCATCTTTTCGGCGATCCAGGTCGGCGGCCGCCGGTCGTACGCGCTCGCCCGTGAGGGCGCACCGCCTGAGCTCGCGGAGCGGACCGTCACGATCCACGAGATGGAGCTCGTCGCCTGGAACTCGGACGACCCCGTCCGGCCGATCGCCATCGTCGACATCGCGTGCTCCGCAGGGACCTACGTCCGGGCGCTCGCCCGCGACCTGGGCGCGACGCTCGGGAGTGCCGCGTACCTCGGCGCACTCGTGCGGACCGCGAGCGGCCCGTTCCGCCTGGAGAACGCGGTCACGCTCGACGGCCTCCGGGCTGCGTCGGCGGCAGGCACGGCTGCGATCGCCGGTCTGCTCCTCCCCGTCGATGCGGGACTCGATGGGATGCCGTCAGTCCGCCTGGCGCCGGATGAGATCGCCGACGCGGCGATGGGCCGCTTCATCCGCCCGGCCGGTGGCGTTGGGAACCTGCCTGCCGGCGAGCCGATCCGGCTCCTGGACGCCGCCGGAACGATTGTCGGGATCGGGTCTGTGGAGGGTAGACGGATCGCTCCGGCGAAGATGCTGCCCGGTGCGCTGGGCGTTCTCGCCCGGCGCACCGATGCGGGTGCAGAGGCAGGACCGCAGGCGTCCCCGGAGACGGTGGCCGCTGATGTCTGATCCCGGGCCTGTGTCGCGAGGGCGCATGCTCGTGGTCCCGGGAATCGCCGCGCTCCGTGTCGACCTCGGCCGCCTGTTCGTCGTCGTCGGCGTCTTCGACGGTCTTCATCTGGGCCATCTCTACCTGCTCGGACGCCTCCGCGAGGAGGCGGCCCGCCGCGACGCCGTGCCGGCCGTGATCACGTTCGACCATCACCCTGATGAGATCCTCACCGGGGCGGCGCCCCCATTGCTGTGCGATCCGGACGAGCGCGTAGAGCGGCTGGAGGCGGCAGACGTTGCCGTCACGATCGTCCAGCATTTTGATCTCGCTCTTCGGATGACCGACCACGAGGCCTTCGTCCGCCGGATTGCCGATCGCTCACCGCTCGCGGGGTTCCTGATGACCCCGGAGTCGGCGTTCGGTCATGAACGGCGAGGTACCCCAGAGGCCATCGCCGCGCTCGGGGCCTCGATGGGCTTCGAGGTGGTGGTCATCCCGTCACTCGACCTGGACGGCCGGCCGGTCCGGAGCGGCGAGATCCGCTCGGACATCGCCGCCGGCGACCTCGCCGGCGCAGCGCGGCTGCTGGGCCGTCCGTACGCCTTGGTGGGAGAGGGGAGGGCGGCCCCGGCGGACAACGTCCGGCTCGTCTTCCCGATGCCCGTTGCGCTCCCGCCGGCCGGGGAGTACCCGGTCCATGTGGGGGACGCAGTCGCCGGGCCGGGGCACGCAACAGCCTTCTCGGCCGCGACCGCGCGCGTCGACGCGGAGGGTCAGGTATCGCTGCTGGGCGTGGGCCGCGCGCGGCACGCCCGCTACCGGGTTGTCTTCGGCTGACTGACTGGAGGCTCGAGCAGGCATCCTGCGACCGACGCGACGCGCGACCCGACACGACGCGTGGGCCTCGCCCGGAACCGCCACGCCCCGGCGAACGACTGTCAGGACCTTGCCTGGCGCGTGACGCTGCTCTTCACGACGTGAGTAGATCACAGGACCGCGTCCCCCTCTCCCCAGTCATCGGGCGGCAACCTCGCCACTTGTCTGCCGGTCACAGATTCAGCGCTGACGAGGCGGCTCTGTGACTCGAGGACACAGATGGGGCGCACAATCGCCGGCAAACGGCTCCGCCGCGTGCCGAACCTTGACTCGGGCGCACAGGTGCGACAGCACCGTGCGGAAGCTGTGCCCCGTGGTCACGCCGGACTCAACCCCAGGTGCCGGTCGCCCGGGATCTTCGGCGTGGACGTTCCCGATCCGGCGTATGCCGATCGTTTGCCCGATCGTTTGCCCGATCCGCCCACGGCTGGTACCATCCGCCGGTCAAAGCTGAAGCAGACGCCATACAGTCACGTTCGTGTCGGAGGACCGAGTGCCGCTTGCGCGGGAAGAGAAGCAGGAGATCATCACCGGGTTCGCCGTCAGAGACGGCGACACCGGGTCCCCGGAAGTCCAGATCGCGCTCCTCACGGAGCGGATCAAGGACCTGACCGGACATCTCCGGAGCTTCCAGAAGGACAATCATTCGCGCCGCGGCCTCCTCAAGCTCGTCGGCCAGCGCCGTCGCCTTCTCGCCTACCTCGTGAAGAAGGACAACACGCGCTACCGCGCCGTCATCGCACGGCTCGGACTCCGCCGCTAGCCCTCGTTGCCAGCTGACCCCGGGTCCATCCCGGGGTCGATCGCATCGGGCGCCCGTCGGGTCGATCGGCCAGGAAGATCGTCGCCTCCTCCACGGCAGGAGGAACAGCACCCCGTGTCCAACATATTCGAGACCGAGCTTGGCGGTCGCACGCTCACGATCGAGACGGGCAAGCTCGCCCGACTCGCCGGGGGTTCCGTCACCGTTCGCTACGGCGATACCCTGGTGCTCGGCACCGCGAATCGGAGCGACCCTCGCCCCGGCCTCGACTTCTTCCCGCTGACGGTCGACTTCGAGGAGCGGATGTACGCCGCGGGCAAGATTCCCGGCGGCTTCATCAAGCGCGAGGCGCGCCCGTCGGAGGTTGCGATCCTCGCCGCCCGGCTCACGGACCGCCCGATTCGTCCGCTCTTCCCCGAGGGCTACAAGGACGACGTCCAGCTCGTGATCACGGTCCTCTCCACGGACCAGGAGAACAACCCAGACGTCCTTGGCACGGTCGCCGCCTCGGCCGCGCTGACGATCAGCGAGATCCCGTTCCTCGGCCCCATCGGCGCCGTCCGGGTCGGCCGGATCGATGGCGAGTTCGTCATCAACCCGACCCACAGCCAGCTGGCAGACTCGGATCTGGACCTCATCGTCTCCGGCACGCGGGACGCCATCATGATGGTCGAGGCGGGGGCGAACCTCCTGCCCGAAGCCGTGATGGCGGAGGGCATCCTCTTCGGCCATCGTGCCATCCAGCCGCTCATCGACCTTCAGGAGCAACTCCGCGAGGCGGTCGGCAAGGCCAAGCACACGCCGTTCCTGGAGCCGGGCACGGACTCGGTTCTCGAATTCGTCAGGGCGGTCGAAGGCAAGCGTGAGTTCGTCGTCGTCGACGTCGAGACGACCGGCACGGATCCGAAGATGGCCGATCTCGTCGAGATCGCCGCCGTCCGCGTGAAGAACGGCAAGATCGCCGACCGGTGGTCCACCCTGGTCAAGCCGGCCCGCCCCATCCTCGGCAACCAGATGCACGGCCTGACGGACAAGGATGTCGCGAAGGCGCCGTCGGCGGCCGCGGCCGCGCAGCAGGCCCTCGCCTTCATCGGCGATGCGCTGGTCGTGGGCCACAGCGTCGGGTTCGACCTCGGGTTCCTCGAGGAGGCGCTCGGCGACGGGACGCGTTTCGAGGCGGGGCGCTACCTCGACACGCTCGTCCTCGCGCGCGAGGGCTATCCGGATCTCCAGAACTACAAGCTCGAGACGCTCTCGCAGGTCTTCGGGATCGAGCTCGCCCAGAACCACCGCGCCCTGCCGGACGCGGAGGCGACGGCCAACCTGCTCATCTGGTTCGCCGGCGAGCTGCCCGGCCGGATCGCCACCCTGAAGAGCGAGATCGCTGACTCGATCCGGACCAACCGGACCTCGAAGGATGCGGCGAAGGCGAAGCTCGAGACGGCGCGCCGCAATGCCCGGGTCAGCAAGAGCCTGTTCGGACTCGTCCACAAGAAGACTGTCCGCCAGCTCGTCCTCGACGAGGGCATCCGCATGGATGGCCGCGGCATGACCGACATCCGGCCGATCACGGTGGAGGTCGGCCTCGTGCCGCGCGCCCACGGCTCCGGCCTGTTCACCCGCGGAGAGACCCAGGCGCTCACGGTGGCCACGCTCGGCGCCTCGTCGGACGTGCAGCGGATCGACACGATCAGCCCGCAGACCGAGAAGCGCTACCTGCATCACTACAACATGCCGCCGTACAGCACCGGCGAGAACAAGCAGATGCGCGGCCCGGGCCGGCGCGAGATCGGGCATGGCAACCTGGCCGAGCGCGCCCTCATCCCGGTCCTGCCGAGCCAGGAGGAGTTCCCGTATGTCATCCGCCTCGTCTCCGAGTGCGTGACGTCGAACGGCTCCACGTCGATGGCGTCCACCTGCGGTTCCACGCTCGCCCTGATGGACGCCGGCGTGCCGATCAAGGCGCCGGTCGCCGGCGCGGCGATGGGCCTGATCACCGACGGCGCAGGCCGGTTCGCGGTCCTCACGGACATCCTCGGCAAGGAGGATGCCTTCGGTGACATGGACTTCAAGGTCACCGGGACGCGTGAGGGAATCACCGCCCTCCAGATGGACATCAAGGTCCGGGGGATCAACGAGGCGATCATCCGGGGTGGGCTCAAGCAGGCGCTCGACGCCCGTCTGAGCATCCTCGACAAGATGACCGAGGTGATGCCCGAGGCGCGCGAGACGATGAGCGACTTCGCGCCGCGGATCATCACGATCAAGATCAACCCGGAGAAGATCCGCGAGATCATCGGCAAGGGCGGCTCCATGATCCGCAAGATCCAGGAGGAGACCCAGACCGAGATCAACGTGGAGGACGACGGCACGGTCGAGATCGCCGCGGTGAGCGGCGAGAACTCGCGCAAGGCGATCCAGTGGATCGAGAGCCTGACGCGCGAGGTCGAGGTCGGCGCCCTGTACCTCGGCAAGGTCACCCGGATCATGGGCTTCGGCTGCTTCGTCGAGATCCTGCCCGGCAAGGAAGGCCTCGTCCGGATCGGCGAGCTCGCCGACTACCACGTGCCGACCGTCGAGGACGTCGTGTCCGTCGGCGACGAGGTCATGGTCGTCGTCACCGAGATCGACCGGCAGGGCCGGGTCAACCTCTCGCGCAAGGCGGCCATGCAGCGCCACCTGGCGAAGGAACCCGTCTGAGTCGAGCCTCGCCGAGCTTCCGACGCTCGCCGCCAACGAGCAGTCGCCCAGCGATCCCGCAAGCGGCCCGTCG
>PNKK01000066.1 GCA_013822395.1 Anaerolinea sp.
CCAGATCTGGTCCATGACGACCGCGCCGCTGCCGGCGGGGTCCATGAAGTTGGGCTGGGCGCGATCCAGGATGAGGTGCGGACGCATCCGCGCCTGGACGAGGCGGGTCCCGTCGAACGTCAGCTCGAGGGTGATCCCCTCCATCGTCGGCTCCGACCAGGTCTGGTCGAAGACGAAGTTGCCGAGGGCGTACCAGATCGGCTTGCCCCTGTAGATCTCCACGGCGCCGGCCCAGTGCGGGTGGTTGCCGATGACCATGTCCGCGCCGGCGTCGATGGCCGCGTGGCCCAGCCGCTCCTGCTGGGCGGAGACCCGGGTCGTGTACTCGATGCCCCAGTGCGGGAAGACGATGACGAGGTCGGCCCCTGCGGCCCGGGCGGCGGCGATGTCCGTCGTGAGGGCCTCCTCCGTCATCTGCGCTGAGCCGACCTTCGACGCGTCGCTCGTCCAGTACGAGGGGGCGATCGTGTCGTAGCCCAGGACGGCGACCCTGATCCCGCCGGCGTCCAGGATCGACGCGGCGTGCGCGGCGGCGCTGCCGGCGCCGGCCCCCGAGTGGGCGATCCCCGAGCGGTCGAGCGCGGCGATCGTATCGAGGATCCCGCGCGCACCCGCGTCGCGGATGTGGTTGTTGGCGAGCGACACCCAGTCGATCCCCGCGTTCGCGAGACCCGCGATGAGCTTCGGGTCCGCGCTGAACGTGGTGCCGCGCTCGTGCCAGGTGAACCCGACCGGTGCCGGGTTCTCGAAGTTCGCGATCGCGAGGTCGGCGTCGTTCAGGAGCTCCCGGACGGCGCCCTCGTCCCCGGTCCGCTCGGCCCGCGGGAGGTCCCAGCCGAAGGCCGAGCAATCCCGGCAGCGGGAGGTGATCCGGACGGTCCCGCCATCGAACGGGAAGTCGGCGCCGCGCGCGGACTCCCGGATCGCAAGCGCGACGCCGCGGTCGAGCAGGATGTCGCCGCCCGCCACGAGGGTCCAGGCGGTCGCAGGGTCGTACCGCCCCTGAGGCACGTCCGGCGCCATGCCGGGGCCGGCGAAGAACGATGCCTGGAGCGGCCACTCAGCGACGCTCGCCACCCGATCCACGCCGAACAGAGACGAGCCCTCCCAGCCGAGGGCTCGCACGCTCGGGTCGACGTCGTCGACGAGGAGGAACGCGAGTCGCCTTCGGCTATCGACGAGGTCAGCTCGGAGCGTCGCCGGATCCGGGGCGATGATGAGCTGTGCAGGGTCCTCCGGGAGCCCGAGGCCGAGCGCCGCGAGGACCTTGAATCGCTGCGTCTCGACGACCTCGATCGCGTCGTACCGCTCCGAGGTCCCGGCCAGGACCGCCGCGACCTCCTCGGCCGAGGTCTCCGTCCACGGGGCGCGGAAGTCGGTCACGGGGACCAGGGCCCGACGGGCCACGGTCGGCGTCGGGACGGGCGTGGCCGGGGCGGCCGCGGTCGTCGGCGGAGGCGTTGGGTCCGTCGTCGGAGAGGGCGACTGCGTGGCCGATGGATTGCATCCGGCGGCAAGCAGGGCAATCAGCGCCACGAGCGCCACCACCGCGCGCACACGCTCTCGGCGGATCGCGACGGCCCGGCGCGGCATCATCAGAGGGTCGAATCCCACGTCCGCAGGGTACCCCGGACAGGGGGACGCCCCGTCCGGGCGGGCGAACGGGGCGTCGGGTGAATGCATCTTGATGGCGGACCCGACCGGATTCGAACCGGCGATCTCCAGCGTGACAGGCTGGCATGTTGGGCCGCTACACCACGGGTCCATGCGGCGAGTGCGGAGGATAGCAGGACGGCAGGGCCTTGTCAGAAGCCGTGTCAGAAGCCCGCGATCCCGCGCGGCGCGTTCGGGGCGAGCAGGATGGGGTCGAAGCCGCGAGTCTGAGTGACGTTGCCAAGGATCTCGACGATGTCCCCGCTTCGGGCATCCTGGAGCCACATCGAGGTCGACCAGCCGGCCGGATCCCCGTCGGCATCTATTCCGGGCAGCGCGACCGTCACGAGACGCTCCCAGCCGGGCATGAACCCGATCTGATCGTACAGGGCCGCCGGCGCCCAACGGGCGATGGGCACGGTCCGCTCGGCGTCCAAGACCCAGATCCCGGTGGACGCGATCCGATCGTCGCGCATCTCATCCGCGACGCTCCGGAAGCCGAGTGCATAGATGAGCGTCCCATCACGCGAACCGACCATGCGAGCCGGCCGGAGGAGGTCGGCGTCTGCGAGGGTGGTCCAGGGCGACTCGCCACCGGCGGCAGCGGGCCAGGGCGCAAGATCGCCGGTTCCAACCTGCAGCCGATCGATGGCGAGCGTGGCCATGCTCCGCGTGGCCACCTGGAGTCGGGTGAAGACGTGGGCCAGGCTGGACCAGCGGTACAGGGCGCCGCGACTCGTATCGAGCAGCCACTCCGAGTCGTTCGTGCCGACCGGGGGACCCACCGTCACGTCACGGGTCAGGTCGCCCGGGTCCTCGATCCGGACGAACGGCTGGACCCCGTCGCCCTCCGGGCGGCTGCAGATCGTGATGAAAAGGCGGTTCGTCGCCCAGCCGGACAGCTCGCTGTCGCACGGGTCCAAGGTTGCGTCGTAAACGGGGACGGCCACCTCGGGGAGCGTCCCGGCTGCGAGATCCGAGGCCACGACGAGCCGCTCCAGCTGGTACGCGGGCAGCAGCATGCCCAGCCTGGGATCGGAGGTGAGGGACAGGAGCACGGACAGCCGCGAGCCGTCGGGCGAGACGCGCAGGCTCATCCGGACGGTCGACCTCCGATGGGTGATCCAGCCGCGGTTTGGTGACACGAGGACGGTGTCGTCGTTGGGCGACGGGACCGGGATCGGGTCCAGCTCGATCGACGAGTCGACCTCGAGCGACGCGAGGTCCACCCGATCCAGGCCGATCTTCCAGGCCCGCGCGTCCCGAACCGCACGGGCGATCCACAGGTACCGGCCGTCGGGGGCGATGGCCGGCTCGACCTGGATCGGCTCGCCGTAGGCGCCGCGCTCCGTGGTCTCGAGCTCGTACAGCGCCACCCGAGCGATCTCCTCGCCGCCAGACGAGTAGCGCCGCAGCGTGACGCGGGCGATCAGCCGGTCCTCCGACCACGGGATCTCCAGGCAGACGCACAGCGCGCGGCCCTCCGCGTCGACGAGCAGACCGCCCCGTGGAGCCGTGTAGATGTCCCCCGATGTCGTCCCGTTCGAGGGATCCAGCCAGCGGAGACCCCCGGCGAAGACGGGCAGCAGGCGGGTGGGCGCGGGTGGGCGGAGCAGCGCGATCGCCGGAAGCGGCGTGGCGACGGACCGGCTGGGGACGGGCGCCACGGGGAGCTCGGGGACCTGCGGCAGCAACGACCCGACCGCGGCGAACGCGATCCCGATCAGGACGATCCCGATGGCGATCGCACCGGCAAGCCGCGTCCGGCCCACATCGCCCACGCTGATCCTGGCTCCGACGCGATACCCATGGTCCGGCCGAATGGGCTCCCGCGACAGATCGACGTCGATGGTCTCGGGCTCGGGACGGCGACCCATGGTCATCGCACGGTACACCTCGAGCGCATTGGCCGAGGCGGCGGTCGCCCGAGCCCGGCGTTGGCGCCTCCCGGCACTCGCGTCCTCGACGCCACCTTCCTCGGCCGCCGCCGCCTCCTCGGTGTGTCACCCGTCGAAATAGAGCGACGCGGTATCCTGCCCGGGCCGATGGAGCTGATCGACCTGCGGTCCGACACCGTCACCAAGCCGACCCCCGAGATGCGTCATGCGATGGCCGCCGCGGAGGTCGGCGATGACGTTCTCGGCGACGATCCGACGGTCATCGCCCTCGAGGAGCGCGCGGCCGAGCTCCTCGGCAAGGAGGCCGGCCTCCTCGTCGCCTCGGGCACGATGGGCAACCTCGTTGCCCAGCTGGCCCACCTCGCACGCGGGCAGGAGACGATCGCCGGCCGCCAGAGCCACGTCGTGCTCGACGAGGCGGCCGGGCACGCCGTCATCGTGGGCACCTCCGTCCGTGCGCTCGCCGAGCGGCCGGACGGGACGATGGACCTCGACGAGATCCGGGCCGCGTTCCGCGATCCGATGGACCCCCACGAGCCGATCACCGGCCTGGTGGCCATCGAGAACACCCACGCGCACTCGATGGGCCGGCCGCTGTCCGTGGCCCACACCGAAGCCGTTGCGGCGATCGCCCACGAGCGCGGCGTCCCACTCCACGTCGATGGCGCCCGGTTCTGGAACGCGGTCGTCGCCCTCGGCGTCCGCCCGACCGAGCTCGCCGGCCACGCCGACACCGTCACCTTCTGTCTCTCGAAGGGCCTCGGCTGCCCGGTCGGGAGCGTGGTGGTGGGTCCGCGCGACGTGATCTGGCGCGCCAGGCGCGGCCGGAAGCTGGTGGGCGGCGGGATGCGCCAGGCGGGCATCCTCGCGGCCGCGGGCCTCGTGGCACTCCGGGACGGCGACGCGGGGATGATCGATCGGCTGGCGGAGGATCACGCGAACGCCAGGCGCCTCGCCGAGGCGCTCGCCTCGATGCCGGGGATCGTCTCACCCGGCGACATCGCCCAGCCCGACGACGGACCGCTCGATCCGGGTCGCGTCCTCACGAACTTCGTCCTGTTCCGGGTCCAGCGCGACCGGGCGGCCTTCCTCGAGGCCGTCCGCGCCCACGGCGTCCTCCTCGAGTGGTACCCGCACGACCAGGTCCGTGCCGCGACGCACGTCGGGATCGGCCCGGCCGAGATCGACCGGACGATCGCCGCCGTCCACGAGGCACTCCGGGCAACGACGCGGGCGGCGACCGGAGCCACGGCGGCAACCGGAGCCACGGCGGCAACCGGAGCTCCGACGGCGACCGCCGGGAGCCCGGCGTGAGCGAACGGCGGATCCTCGGCGGCGTGGCCCTCCCGCGACCCGCCCCGGCGCCCGATCGCGGCCCCCTCGACGACGCGTTCCACGACCTCGTCGAGGCGCGCTTCGCGAGGGTCGTGACCGACGACCCCGTGCTGGCCACGTACCTCGGGATCCACGCCTGGGACGACCGGCTGCCGGACGCGAGCCGGGAACGAATCCTCGGCGAGATCGAGAAGGAGCGCCATCACCTCGCCGCGGTCGAGGCACTCGATCCGTCGGGCCTGTCCGCGTCGGTCCGCTTCGAGCGTGACCTGGAGATCCACAATGTGCGGCGCGTGATCTTCGACGCGGACGTCGTTCGCCGGTGGGAGCGCCACTCGTCCGGGATCGACGCCGTCGGCGATGCCCTCTTCCCGCTCTTCACCCGCGACTTCGGGACACCGGCCGAGCGCTACGCGGCGATCACCGGCCGTCTCGAGAACGTCCCGGAGCACCTGGCGGCCCATCGGACCCGGGCCGTCGGGCCGCAGGTCCGGTCCTGGCAGGAGCTGGCGATCGCGTCGGCGCGCGACCTGCCGTCGCTCTTCGGGGAGATTCTCGCCGCGGCCGGGACGCTCGGCCTGTCGGCGGCCGAGGCCAGGCGCCTGGAGCGAGCGGTTGAGGGAGCCCGGGTGGCCGTTGCGGAACACGCGACCTGGGTGGAATCCACCCTCGCCGGCGGCACCGACGACTGGGCGCTCGGCCGGGAACGGTACGACGCCCTCGTCGCGCTGCGGGCCTTCGACGGCCTGGACGCAGAGGCGATCCTCGAGATCGGGTTGGACCAGCTGGCCGCCAATCACGCGGCGCGCGCCGCCGCAGCACGGGAGCTGGACCCGAACGCACCGGAGCTCGAGGTCGTCGAGCGGATCAAGGCGGACCACGCCACGACGTTCGACGAGGCGCTCGGGGAATACCGCGCGGCGATGGCCCGGGCGCGGCAGTTCCTGATCGACCGCCGGCTCGTGACCGTTCCGGACGACGAGCGCGTGGAGGTCCTCGCGACGCCGGCCTACCTGCGCCGGGTGATGCCGTTTGCCGCCTACTTCGCACCCGCGCCGTTCGACCGGGATCCCGTCGGCACGTACATCGTCACGCCGTCCGTGGACGACGACCCCGACGCGATGCGCGAGCACTACCGCGCCTCGATCAGCAACACGAGCATCCACGAGGCCTATCCGGGCCATCACCTCCAGCTCGCGATCGCCGTCCGCCATCCGTCGCTGACGCGGCTCTTTGCGGACGCGCCCGAGTTCGTCGAGGGCTGGGGCATGTACAGCGAGCAGATGATGCGCGAGGAGGGTTTCGACGACGGGCCGGCCTTCCGCCTGGCCCTCGCGACCGACGCGATCTGGCGGGCCTGCCGGATCGTCCTCGACATCCGGATGCACCGCGGCGAGCTGTCGATCGAGGAGGCGACCGACTTCCTCATCGAGCACACGCGATTCGAGCGTCCCAACGCCAGCGCGGAAGTCCGGCGCTACACGTCCACGCCCACCTACCCGCTCTCCTATCTCCTCGGCAAGGTCCTCATCCTGGGCCTGCGCGAGGACCAGCGGCGGCGGCGCGGCGGCGCCTTCTCCCTCCGCGAGTTCCACGACACGCTGCTCCGGAACGGCTCCCTGCCGATCAGCTTCCACCGTCGACTTCTCGCCGACGAGGCCCGACCCGCAACCGGCGGGGCGAACGGCATCGACCGCGCCGCCGCGCGGCGCTGACGGCGGCTGCGTGCAGGTCATCCCGGCGATCGACCTCGAGCGCGGCCGCTCACGGGTGGTCTTCTGGCCCGGTGTGTCGTCCGGAGTCGGAGCGCCCACGGACCGGCCGGACCGGATCGCCGAGCACTTCGTGAACCTGGGCGCACCGCTCATCCACCTCATCGACTTCGACGGGGCGCGGGCGGGATCGCCGGTGAACCTCGGGGCGGTCGGCGAGATCGCCGCGCGCGTCGCGACGCCGCTCCAGCTCGCGGGCGGCGTGGACACGGCGGACGGGATCCGGCTCGCCTTCGCGGCCGGGGCGACGCGCGTCCTCGTCGGGCTCGCGGTCGCGGACGACCCGGCGGCGCTTCGAGCCTGCCTCGCGGTCGCGGGCGACTGGTTGGCCGTGGGCCTCGACGCGCGGCCGGACCGGCTCGCGGCGTTCCCGTGGCGCCGGCCTCGCGTTCCAACCCTCCGCGAGCTCGCCGACGAGCTCGTCGGGCAGGGCGTTGCACGACTCGTCCTGTCACACGGCGGTGAGGCGGCCGAGGTCGCCACGCTGAGCGAGCTCGCCCGGACGGTCGACGTCGAGCTCCTCGTCGCCGGGGGCGTCCGGGACCTCGAGGGGGTCCGGCGCCTGCGCGATGCCGGCGCGGGAGGCATCATCCTCGGCGAGGCGCTCCTGTCCGGGGCGATCGACTACACCGCCGCCCGGGAGGCCGCCGCATGATCCATCGCCCACGCCTGCAGGTCGCACTCGCGCTGACCGGTGCGCTCGCCATCGTCCTTGCCGCCTGCGCCACGGGGGCGTCATCCACCCCGACGGCCGCGCCCGTGAGCGCTGCGCCCGCGACGGCCACGCCCACGACCGCCGGCTCAGCATGCCCCACGAGCCAGCCCCCCGCCCTCCCGGCGGGTGAGACACGCACCGTCGTGATCGAGACGGCGAAGGGATCGATCACGATCAAGGTCGAGGCGGACCTCGGCCCGCTCGCCGCGGGGAACTTCGTGGCACTGGCTGCGTGCGGGTTCTACGACGGCGTGGTCTTCCATCGGGTGGTGCCCGGTTTCGTGATCCAGGGCGGTGATCCGACCGGAACCGGGAGCGGCGGGCCCGGCTACGAGTTCGCGAACGACCCGGTGACCGCTCCGTACGCGCGCGGCGTCGTCGCGATGGCGAATGCCGGGCGCGACACGAACGGTTCGCAGTTCTTCATCGTCCTCGCGGACAGCAACCTCCCCCCGGACTACTCGGTCTTCGGACGTGTGACCGCTGGGATGGAGGCGGTCGACGCCATCGCTGCGGCTGCCGACGCCGAGCTCCCGACCAGTCCAATCGCGATGGATACCGTCACCGTCTCGAACCCCTGATCCCGCGACGGACCCGACCTACCCGAACCCTCCAGGAGACATCATCATGACCCGCGCAACCATTGCCACCGACCTCGGCGACATCGAGGTCCAGCTGCACACGGCGGACGTCCCGAAGGCGGCCGGCAACTTCGTGGACCTCGCTCGGAAGGGCTTCTACGACGGCGTCGTCTTCCATCGCGTCATCCCGGGCTTCGTCATCCAGGGCGGCGACGGCCAGTACGGCAAGAAGTCCGCGTTCGACGGCGCTCGCGTGGGAACCGGCGGGCCGGGCTACAAGTTCGCCGACGAGCCGTTCAAGGGCGACTACGCGCGCGGCGCGCTGGCGATGGCGAACGCCGGCCCGAACACGAACGGCAGCCAGTTCTTCATCTGCCACCAGGACCTGAGCGGCGGCCGCCTGCCGAAGAGCTACACGATCTTCGGCATGGTCACGAAGGGCATGGAGGTCGTCGATCAGATCGTCGCCGCGCCGCGCAACGCCCGCGACCTTCCGGACGACCCGGTCGCGATGACCTCGGTCACGATCCACGAGGACTGACGGGACGGCTGGAGTGTCCCCGGGACAGACGCACCCGGCGGACGCGCCTCCTCGAGGCGGACCCACCGCTGCCGATCACGTCCGATCCCCGGCCGATCCATCGACCGAGCGACGAGCAGAGGCGGCTCGAGGCCGCGGACCCCGCGTCCGGCCAGACGGCGGATCGTCGGCCGGTGCGTGTTTGATTAAGGAATTTACACAAACGGCGCGTCGAAAAGGGTTGGATTCGAGCGCCCGTTCGGTTAGACTCACGTCACTGCGTTCGCGCAGTCCGCTGCCCCAGCGGCAAGGTCATGGGTAGGTTGGGTCAGGGTAGTCGGTGCAGCCGACGTGATAGATGCCTTTGACGCGTGGGGAGCATCCGCTTCGGCGGAATGTTCACCGGGACAGCAACGGAGCGGCTCCTTCGGGAGCCGCTCCGATCTTTTTCGCGCATGAAGGAGGACCACTCCATGACCGAGTCGGTGTACCCGACGCCCGTGACCCTCGACCCGGAGTGGACTCCCGACACCGTCGCGGTGCAGGCCGGCCGGCCGGCACGCGTGCCCGGTGCCCCCATGAACCCGCCCGTCACGATGAGCTCGACGTATGTCCACGACGCGACCATCGAGTACGGCCGCGACGGCAACGCCGGGTGGGGCGCGCTCGAGGCTGCCCTCGGCGCGCTCGACGGGGGAACGGCCGTGACGTTCGCGTCGGGCCTCGCGGCGGCCACCGCGATCGCCGACCTCGTGCCGGTGGGCGGGACCGTGGTGCTGTCGACGGTGACGTACTACGGCGTCAGGAGCATCTTCGAGCGGATGCAGGCGCACGGCCGCCTTCATCTCCGGATGGTTCCGGCGGACGACACCGCCGCCATCCTCGCCGCAGCCGACGGGGCCGACATGGTGTGGGTCGAGTCGATCGCCAACCCGCTCATGGTGGTCGCCGACGTCCCCGCGATCGCCGCGGGCGCGCGCGAGCGCGGCGCGATCACGGTCGTGGATGCGACGTTCGCCACGCCCCTTCGCCAGCGCCCGCTGGACCTCGGCGCTGACATCGTCATGCACTCTGCGACGAAGCTCATCGGCGGCCACTCGGATCTGCTGCTGGGCGCGGCCGTGTGCCGGGACGATGCACACGCGGACTCCCTGGCGGCCCACCGCCACGATCACGGCGCGATCCCCGGGAGTCTCGAGGCGTTCCTCGCACTGCGCGGCCTGCGCACGCTCGCGGTCCGGCTCGATCGGGCCGAGGCATCGGCGGCCGAGCTCGCCCGCCGCCTCGCGTCACATCCGCATGTCTCGACGGTCCACTACCCGGGCCTGCCTGGGGACTCGCAGCACGAGCGCGCCACGCGCGTGCTATCCAGCGGATCCGGGTCGATGTTGTCCTTCGAGGTCGCGGGGACTGTCGAGCAGACCGAGGCGTTCCTTGCCCGTCTGCGGCTGTTGACCCACGCGACCAGTCTCGGGGGCGTCGAATCCCTGATCGAGCGCCGCGCTCGGTACGCGGGCGACGCTGCGCTCGTCGGCCCCACTCTCTGTCGCCTGTCGGTCGGCATCGAGAACGTCGAGGATCTCTGGGCCGACCTCGACGGGGCACTGCGCGTCCCCTTCAGTTGAGGGGTTGCCATGTTCTCGATCTCGTGCACCTTCCGCCCCGGCACCTTCGACGACGAGTTCCGCCGCCCGGACGCCGCAACGCAGGCAGTGGATGGCTGAGGCGGATCGCGCCGCGGAGGCGGTCGGGATCGCGATGGGCAGCACAGACAGGCGAGCGCAGGCGTGGTCGCTCTCGATGCCGACGGCCATCTGATACGGCTCGGGTTGTGGGCTTCGGCGAGCGTGTACATCCCGACCCACAACGGAGCCGCCGAGCGAGACGGTCACCAGATCGCCCGCCCGCGTGGCGAGCAGGAGGTCTAACCGCGCTCAGCGGGTATGATCGTTGCTCGCGCGCCTGTAGCTCAGCGGATAGAGCGTCGGCCTCCGGAGCCGAAGGTCGCAGGTTCGAATCCTGTCGGGCGCGCCATTTCAACCTTTTCGGGCAGCGCCAGCGCCAATCCGTGCGCATAGGCCGCCGCGGTCAGCCGGACACCCACGATCTCGGGGCCTGCGACCGTGATCCGCTCGTAGATGGCGTGCATGAGTTCTGCCTTCTCC
>PNKK01000067.1 GCA_013822395.1 Anaerolinea sp.
GGCTGAGCCGGATCAGCTACCGGCCGCCGCTGGCTCAGCCGAGCTCAGCCCAAGGCGGCGGCGAGCACCCGAGCGAGCGCACTCCAACGTGCGTGAGCGAGGGCACGCAGCCGCCAACGCGGGGCTGAGCCGGATCAGTCAGCGGCTTAGGGCCCGTCAAGAAACGACAGCGTCAGCCCAGTGGTAGGCGCTGGCGCGGGATGAGCGTGTAGTTCCAGTCGCCGTGGAAGGCGTCACGCTGAAGGTACAGGGCCTCCATCTCGGCGTCGCCCACCTTCACGCCCTTCGGGTAGGACCCGGTGTCGAGCCCGCTGCGGACCTTCAGGCCGGTCCGGGTGGTGGTCGCCGCGATGAGCCTGACGATCGCCTCGTGGGAGACGAGCGGCTTGCCCCGCCAGTTCATGGTGATGGCGCTGAACAGGCGGTGCTCGACCTTGTTCCACTTGCTGGTGCCGGGCGGGAAGTGGCAGACCGCGATCTCGAGGCCGGTCTCGTCGGCGAGCCGCTGGAGCTCGGCCTTCCACAGCCGGAGACGGGCGCCGTTGCTGCCCCCGGCATCGGCGGTGACCAGCAGCCGCCGGGCCTCGGGATACAGGGGCGCTCCCATCGTCTGCCACCAGCGGCGGATGCTCTCGACCGCGAAGGCTCCGGTGTCGTGGTCGGTGCCCACGCTCACCCAGGCCTCGTTGGCGGCGAGGTCGTAGACGCCGTACGGGCTCACCCGGCCGTGCTCCGGATCATCGATCACGAAGTCGTGCATCAGCACCCGTTCCGGGTCGCCTGCCGGGCGGAGCTCCTTGCCGCCGTTGCGGAACGGCCCCACCAGCTCCTTCTTCTTGGTGTCCACGCTGATCACGGGCTGGCCCAGGGAGAGGGAGAGCTGGACGGCGGTGCTGATGTGCGCGAACTGGGCGTCGCGGTCGGGGTGGCTGGTGCCCTCGAGCACCTTGCGGTTGGCCTGGAGGCTGTAGCCCAGCTCGTGGAGCTGCTCCGACACGGTCTGGTGGCTGACGGTGTGCCCGGAGCGTCGCAGCTCGGCCGCCAGGTTCCGGACGCTCCGCGTCGTCCAGCGCAGCGCCGACTCGGGATCACCCCGCGTGGTGGGCTCGATGAGCGCCTCGAGATCGGCGCGCAGGGTGGGGTCACGCACTTCGATGGGCGGTCGCCCGGCACCGGGCCTGCGGATGCGCCCCCGCTCGACGGTCTCGCCCGCCTGAACATCGGCCACGCCGCGCGCGACGGTCGTGCGGGCGAGCCCCGTCGCCCGGGCCACGGCCGCCACCCCACCCCGCCCGATGGCCAGCGCCTCGGCACCCGCGGTCAGCCGGCGGGCCCGCTCATCGAGCAGCGGGGAGACCAGCAGGAACCGGGCTGCGATGGCCGTCTCATCGATCACCCATGCATCATACCACAGTTCTAATTACCTGACAAGCCCTTACGGGTAGAGGCCGCGCATGGACATCGCGTCCGCGACCCGCTGGACTGCCAGCAGATAGGCCGCGGTGCGCATGTCGCACTGCTCGCGGCGGGCGATGGCCAGGACCGACGTGAACGCTTTGACCATGATCTCCTTGAGCTTGGCGTTGACGACCTGCTCGCTCCAATGGTCGCGGTTGAGATCCTGGACCCACTCGAAGTACGAGACCGTAACGCCGCCCGCATTGCACAGGATGTCCGGGATCATGAACTTCGAGCTCTTCCAGAGGATCCGGTCTGCCTCGGGCGTCGTCGGGCCGTTCGCAGCTTCGGCAATGAGCTTCGCCTTGATGTTGCCGGCGTTCCGCTCGGTGATCTGGTTCTCGAGGGCGGCCGGGATGAGGATGTTGCACTCGACCTCGAGGACCTCGGCGTTCGTGACGTCCTTCGCGCCGGGAAAGCCTTGAACGGTGCCGTGCTCCTTCTTCCAGCCGATGACCTTCGCGATGTCGAGGCCGTCCGGGTTGTGGATCCCGCCCGTCGAGTCGGAGACCGCGACGACGGTTGCGCCCTCGGCGACGATCAGCTGGGCCGCGATCGACCCGGCGTTGCCGAAGCCCTGGACCGAGACCTTCGCCTTCGGGAGCTCGATGCCGAGGTGGCGGGCTGCCTCCACGATGCAGTAGACGGTGCCCCGGGCGGTCGCCTCGTTGCGACCCTCCGAGCCGCCGAGGCTGATCGGCTTGCCCGTCACGACGCCCGGCACCGTGTAGCCGGCATGCATCGAGTAGGTGTCCATCATCCAGGCCATGATCTGGGCGTTCGTGTTGACGTCCGGGGCCGGGATGTCCTTCTCGGGGCCCACGAGGACCTCGATCTCCGTGAAGAACCGGCGGGTCAGCGCCTCGAGCTCGCGCATCGACAGCTGCTTCGGGTCAACGATGACGCCGCCCTTGCCGCCGCCGTACGGGATGCCGACGACCGCGCACTTCCAGGTCATCCACATCGCGAGGGCCTTGACCTCGTCGATCGAGACGTCCTGGTGGTAGCGGATCCCGCCCTTAGCCGGGCCGCGGCCCAGGTTGTGCTGGACGCGATAGCCGGTGAAGACGCGGACCGAGCCGTCGTCCATGTGGACGGGGAAGTGGACGGTGAGCTCGCGGCGCGGCTCGCGCAGGACGGCACGCATGCCTGCGTCCAGGTTGAGCCGCTCGGCGGCAAGATCGAACTGCTGCTGCGCGACCGCCCAGGCGTTGATAGGGGCAGTCGCGTGCTCGGTGGTCATGGGTGAGGCGTTCCTCCGGATCGGGCTGGCCGCTGCTGGCCCGGAAGGCTGGGCCGTCTCCCGGACGACCCCACGGGCGCGGCGCGGCACCCGAAGGCGGGACGCGTCACGCGTGGAAACGGTGGGAGTATAGCCCGGCGCGGCGACGGCCGACACCTGCCGGAATCCCATTCGCAACCGTGCCGCAACCGTTCATGGCGGGGCCGAGTGGCTCCCCGGGAAGGTGCCGATCGGCCGCTGCCGTTACGCGCTGATGTTTTCTGCGGCGACTCTGGGCGCGATCGCCGCCGGCCAGGTTCCCTAGTCGTGCCGGTAGAGGGCCACGGCTCCAACACAGCCCGGGCCCAGGTGCGGACCGACCGACGGCCCGACGAGGTCAATCGTCACGTTCACCGGGTCAATGCCGCCCGGAACCCGCGGCAGGAGCTGCTCTCGGAATGCCTCGACCTCGGCGTTGGTGGTGTGAAGGATGGAGAGGCGCTCGATCGAGCGGGTGCAGACGAGCTCGATGAGCCGCTCGCGCGCCTTGCCACGAGTCCGAACACGGTCGACGGTCTCCACTTTGCCCTCTTTCACCTCGATGATCGGCTTCACGGAAAGGAGGGTTCCGATCGCAGCCTGGGCGCCGCTGATCCGGCCGCCGCGCTTCAGGTATTCGAGCGTGTCGAGCGCGACGATCGTCGCGACATCGGTCCGCCGCTCCTCGCAGACGCGGGCTATCTCGGCCGCGCCGACGCCGAGGCGGGCCATCCCCGCTGCCAGCTCGGCAAGCAGCCCCTCGCCCATCGACGCGCCCATCGAGTCGACGATGAGGATCTCCCGATCCGGCAGCATCCCCTTCGCGATCTCGGCGCTCTTGATCGTGCCGGACAGCGTGCTCGCGACGTGAACCGAGACGATCGCCTCGGCACCGGCCGCAAAGGCGGCGTCGTAAGCGGCTTTGAAATCGCCAGGTGCCGAGGCGGCGGTCGTCGGGAACGGGGCGCTCGGGGCGGTCATCCGACGCCAGAACTCGTCCGTGGAAAGTTCGATGCCCGCCTTGAACGTCTCCAACCCGAAGTTGACAACGAGCGGAACGACCGAGATCCCGAGCTCCGCGGCCCGGGCCGGGGCGATGTCCGACGCCGAGTCCGTGACGATGGCGACGTGGCTCACAGGTGCCCTCCTCCGAGGCGCAGCGCCGGACACGCCGAGCGCCCCACGCCTCACCGGAATGATACGAGCCGGGCCGCAGGTCCGGTACCCTTCCCGGCGATGGATCGATCGCTGCGGGCCGTGCTGCTCGGTACGTTCACCCTTCGCTTCAGCACAGGCCTGACCGGGGCGATGCTGGCCTTCTATCTCGCGGACCTCGCCGCCGCCGGGCAGGCCGGAATTGACGGGAAGGTCGTCGGGGTCCTCGCGGCATCGTTCTTCCTCGCCGAGCTCGCGCTTTCACCGCTGTTCGGGATCCTCGCCGACCGGATCGGCCACCACCGGGTGATGCTCTACGGTCCGGCCTTCGGGGCGGTCGCGGTCATCCTCACTGCCCTGACCACGAACGTGGTCCTCCTCGGCGGTACGAGAGTGCTCGAGGGTGCGTCGACCGCGGCGTCCGTACCGTCGATCCTGGGCTTCATCGCTCTCGCGACAGCGGGCCGGGAGGCGCTCCGGGGCAAGGTGGCGGCGCGCTTCGAAGGCGCCACGCTGGCCGGGCTCGGCGCCGGGTTCATCGTCGCGCCAAAGCTGTTCGAGTTCCTCGGCCCGAACGCGTTCCTCCTCAATGCCGTCTTCTACGCAGGCTCCTTCGTCATCTACCGCTTCGGCGTCACGGACCCGGTCGGCGAGCGCGAGGCGCTCGAGGCCCAGCACACCGGCGTGGGTCGCTACCTCTCGCTCATCAGCCACGCCCACGTCCTGCTCCTGGCCCCGACCTGGATCGCGGTCAACGCCTCGATCGGCCTCTGGTTCAGCCAGTCGCTCTTCCAGCTCGCGAAGGCCAACCCGCGATTCCCGGACCAGTGGCTCCTCCAGGGCTTCTCCGCGAACCAGATCACGGTCGGCGCGATCGGGATTGCGATCGTGTTCGGGACCGGGATCATCTGGTGGGGCGACCGGTTCGACCGGTTCCGACGAACGACGATCATCCTGTTCGGGATCCTGGGCGGCCTGGGCCTCGTGGTGGCGGGGCTGGTCGTCAACCATGGGGCATTCGACGCCGGGGATTCGCCCGTCCACACCGCGCTGATCCTGGCCGCGTCGGCCATCTTCGCCGCGGGGTTGTTCGTCCTGGCCGGCGCGACGCCAGCCGCCGTCGGCCTCCTCGCCGACGTGAGCGAGCGATTCCCCGGCGACCGCGGGGCGATCATGGGCCTCTATTCCGTCTTCCTCGCGGTCGGCCAGATCGGCGGCAGCCTGATCGGCGGGGTGGTCGCGGATGCGCGGGGCATGGACGGGCTGCTCGTCGCGACCGGCGGGCTGCTCGTGATCGCACTCGTCCCGCTGTCGCGGCTCCGGGGGCTGGAGCATCACCTCGGACCCGGTATGCCGTCGACGCTCGGGGAGGGCACCGCATGAGCGCCCGCGGCACATGAGCGACGGCGGCACATGAGCGACGGCGGTCCCGGGCCGTTCGTGCCGGTGCCCCTGGCGCGGGGCCGGCACGGGGCGGTCGTCGCACCGCACCACCTTGCCACGGAGGCGGGCCTGTCCGTCCTCCGGGCGGGCGGGCACGCGGTCGACGCGGCGATCGCCACGAACGCAGTCCTCGCGACCGTGATGCCGAGCGCCTGCGGGTTGGGCGGCGACGCGTTCTGGCTCATCTGGGACGCGACGGCGCGACGGCAGGTGGCGCTGAACGGATCCGGGCGGGCGCCCGCCGGGGTCGACGCGGCGGCGCTCCGGGCGCGTGGTCTCTCCACCCTCCCGCTGCGCGGACCGCTCAGTGTCACGATCCCGGGTGCGATTCGCTCCTGGGGCGATGCGCATGCGCGGTTCGGGAGACTCTCTCGGGACGCGATCCTGGCGCCGGCGATCGAGCTGGCGCGCGGCGGATTCCCGACTTGGGACGGGTTCATCTCCGCCGTCGAGGAGACGGTTCCGATCGTCAGGGAGGCGCTCGGCACGGAGGCGCCGTTCCCGAGGCACTATCGGCCCCACGGTCGGCCGTGGCGGCCCGGCGAGCTGGTCCGATTCCCGGCCCTGGCCGAGACCCTCGAGCGACTCGCGACCGAGGGCTTCGACGCGTTCTACGACGGCGACCTCGGCGAACGGCAGGCCGGTTCCTCGCAGCGGCCGGCGGCCACCACGCCCCGACCGACTTCGGCGAGCACACCTCCACCTGGACGGAGCCGCTCTCAACGTCGTATCGCGGCGTCCGGGTGACGAGCCATCCGCCGAACTCGTCGGGGATCGTGGCCCTGGAGCTCCTCAACATCCTCGAGGCCGGTGGGCCTCCCCCGGAGGGCGTGTTCACAACCGATGCCGACGGCCATGGGCGGGCCGTGGCGGATTCCCGCTGGATTCACCGGGCGATCGAGGCCGCGAAGCTCGCGATGGCGGACCGGGACGCGCATCTCACGGATCCGGACCACCACGATATCCCTGTCGCGCGGCTGCTCGACAGGGGCTACGCGGCGGAGCTCGCGGCGCGGATCGACCCGAACCGGGCGTCGAGCCCGGAATCGGCAACCAATCCGCCGGGCGGCGGGACGATCTATCTCGCGGTCGTCGACGCCACGGGCAGCGCGGTCAGCCTCATCGAATCGAACTACCTCGGCTTCGGAAGCGGCCTCGTGGACCCCGGGACCGGCATCCACTACCAGAACCGAGGATCCTACTTCTCGCTCGAGCCGGGCCACGCGAACGTCCTCGCGCCGCGTAAGCGGACGCTCCACACGCTCCTGCCCGGGATGCTCTTCCGCGAGCCCGATCGACCGTGGGTCGTCGCGGGCTCCATGGGCGGGGACGCGCAACCCCAGGTCCACGCGCAACTCGTCAGCGATCTCGTCGACGGCCGGCTGGACGTCCGGACCGCGGTCGCCGCGCCGCGCTGGTACGTGGAGCCGGAGCGGCACTTCGCGCCGCCGGCCGTCGTCCGTGCCGAGCCGCGGTTCGGCCCGGGGGTCCTCGAGGCGCTCGCGGCGATGGGCCACGACGTCCGGGTGATGGCATCGTTCGACTCAGGGCTCGGGCACGAGCACGCGATCGAGCTCATCGAGGGCGGGCCGTCGGCCCCGGATGGGTCCCTGGCCGCGACGACGGACCCGCGGAGCGCCGGCCTCCCGGCCGTCTGGTAGCGGCGACGCCGCCCGAGCCTCGGCGGCACCGGACGCCCGCTTGAGCTCATGTGCAATACTCCCGCTCGCCGGTGGCGCGGCTGCGCTCACAGGACCGCCGCCACCGGCCCCCCACCTTCGCCAGCCCGGAGGAATCGGTGACCTCGAACGTCGGCCAAAGCTACCCGTACACGAGTGAGTCCGAGGTCGAGCGGGCGGTGCGGGTGACCGGGCTCGTCAGCGGGCGCGAGGATCTTGCCGCCAGGCTCGCCACGGAGACCACGCCCCTCGACGCCAACGACCGATGGTGGGTCTGGAAGTGCCCGACGCGTGGCTGCCGGGGGCTCCTTCACGCGGCCGGCTACGCCCGCGACCTTCACGCCGTCTACGTCGTCTGCGACGGGACGTGCGCGAAGACATTCCTGCGCTGACGCCCACCTCCGCCGCACCGGGGACGGCGACCGACCCCACGCGCGCGGTCACTGGCAACCCGAGACCGGCCACCGAGGCCGAGGTCGAGGCGTCTCGCCGGCGGCTGATGCTCGACGGCCTGGGGATCATCGCTTCGGCGGGCGGGTTCGGGCTCGTCTACGGGCTGGCGGCGCGCGCCGCCGGATTCTCCCCGATCGAGGCGAGCACGATGAGTGTCGTCGTCTTCGCGGGCGCCGCCCAGTTCGCGGCCGTGGGATACGTGCTCGGCGGATTCTCGTGGCTCGGCGTCGTGCTCCTCACCGCGTTCCTCAACGCGCGCCATCTGCTCTATGGGACGGCGCTCGCCCCGTACCTCGCCGACCGGCCGCGGCTCCACCGCGTGCTCATGGCCCAGTTCCTCACCGACGAGGCCTTTGCGCTCTCGATCGCCCACTTCCGCCGGATCGGACGCGCCGATCTCCGGGGCTACTGGTGGGCCGCCATCGTGACCACCTTCGTCCCGTGGAATGTCGCCACGCTCGTCGGCGTGACGATCGGCGGGGAGATTCCCGATCCGTCGCGGTACGGGCTCGACGTGATCTTTCCGGCCGCGATGGCCGGGCTGGCCGTTGGGCTGATCACCGGCCGGCGGGAGCTCGTTGCCGCGCTCGCCGGTGCGGTCATCGGGGTGGGCGTGGGGCTCTGGTGGGATCCCGCTGCGGGCGTCCTGGCTGGCGGCCTCCTCGGGCCCGTGGTCGGGCTGGTCAGCCCGCCCGGAGCGGGCGATCATCGCCACGAGGCAGCGGTGCCGCGATGAAGACCGATCTTGTCTGGCTCGCCGTCCTCATGGGTGCGGCCACGTACCCGTGGCGAGCCGCGCCGCTCCTCGTCCCGGGAATGCACCGATTGCCGCTCCGAGTCCAGGAGTACGTCCGCCTCGTCGGGCCGGCGGTCCTCGCCACACTCGCGGCCGTCACGGTCTCGATCGACGCCGAGCGGCAGCCCTCGTTCCGCCTCGGGATCGAGTGGCTGGCGGTCGGCGCCTGCGTCGTGCTGGTGGTCGCGCGACGCGGGCTCCTCGTGGGCCTGGTGACCGCGGCGGCGATCGCGGCCATCCTGCGAGCGATTGGCGTCGCCTGACACCGGCCCCGAACCCCGTGGCTGCACGCCGCGTGCCGGCTCGCCTCTGCGAGATGTGCGCCGGCCTCACCTTTCGGTCATACGACCATCGAATTGGGGATCAGTCATCGCGTGGCCCTTGGCGGGTCCCCCCGGAGGATGAAACACCGGCCTTCGGCCTATTTCCGATCAGGATTGGAGCCGGGTGGACAGGTATGCCGCGGACCAGCCGTCCCGAACGGCGTCGACCTCGATCTCCACAAGGAGTGATGCGTTGATGAGCCCGACCACGACGACCGCGGTCGCGGCTGGCCGGACTTCCCCGAAAACCTCGCCGTGGACGTCGCCGACCGCCGGGATGTGCGCCGCATTCGTGACGTACATCCGCGTTCGAACGACGTCGGCGAGCGAGAAGCCGGCCTCGGCGAGCGCGGTGCCGATGATCCCGAGAATCGCCCGCGCCTGACCGCCCGGGTCGCCCGGGTGCGTGGACCTGCCGTCCGGACCGGCATCGGTCGTGCCGGAGACGTGGCATGCCTCCCCGACAACGATCGCTCGGCTGTAACCGTAGCGGGACTCCCAGGGCCCACCCGACGAGATCGTCCGGCGTTGGGCGCGATGCGAGCCGCCAGGGTCGCCCTCGTTCACCGTCTCCGCCAGCCAGCGACCACCGGATCGCGCCCGGTGGCGAGCAGCAGCGCGGCGAGGAGCGTGGTCCGCGGCACGATCGAGCCGACCTCGAGGTACTCGTCCGGCGAATGATCGCGCCCGCCGATCGGTCCGAGGCCGTCGATCGACGGCACGCCCATTCCGGAAGTCGTGTTCGCATCCGAGGCGCCGCCGGTGCCCACGTCCCGCGTGGTGAACCCGAGCCGCGCAGCAAGCGCGATCACGTGGTCCGCCAGACGCCCGGATCGATCGAGCTTCTCCATCGGCTGCCAGCCCGCCATCTGCTCGATCTCGACGGTGACGTCTGGCACGCCCGGCGCCGCCGCAAGGGCGTGGACCGCCGCGACCGCCGCATCGAGCTCCGCTCGAGTCACGCCCCGGACGTCGATCTCGAGGTGGGCGAGGTCCGGTACCACGTTGGGGCGCGTGCCGGACTGAAAGACACCGACGTTGGCCGTCACTCCCGGCCATCGGCCATTGAGGGCCTGGACACCCTCGACGAGGCGAGCCCCGGCGAGGATCGCGTTGCGGCCCTTCTCGGGCTCGACGCCGGCGTGGGCCGCCCGCCCGTGGACGGTCAGGCGGATGTCGGCGATCCCTTTGCGCGACGAGACGAAGTCGCCATTCGCGCGGGCGCACTCGAGGACGAAGCAGGCATCGGCGGCCACGGCGAATTCCCGGATGTGGGGGGTCGAGGTCGGCGAACCGATCTCCTCGTCCGGGTTCGCCACGTACGTGATCCGCTCGAAGGGGAGCTCCTTCCATGAGCCGCCTCCCAGCTCGAGCAGCGCGGCAAGGGCGTGGATGCCGGCCAGCAGACCGCCCTTCATGTCGGTCACCCCCGCGCCCCTGGCGATCCCCCCCTCGATCCGGAACGGCCGCTGGGCGACCGTGCCGTCGGGGAAGACCGTGTCCATGTGCCCGATGAGGAGGATCCGCGGGCCGGCGCCCGGGCGTCCCCGGAACGTGCCGATCACCGTGTCACCGAACCGGCC
>PNKK01000068.1 GCA_013822395.1 Anaerolinea sp.
TGGCGGCGGGATCCTCCGGACCCGCGAGGAGAACCGCCGGCGCCTCGCGGAGGAGGAGAAGCTCGACGCCGCGGAGTGACCCGTCGGCCGGTGGCGGAGTGACCGGCCGCCAGCCGCGTGGCGGAACGGCACGCCCGCGCGTCCCTCCTCCATGGCCCAGCCCCGAGCCCTCGTGGCACGCCTCGTGCCGCCCGGTGCCCTCCTCCTCGCCACGCTCACCTTCGCCAGCTACGCGATGGGGCTCGTCCGGGATCGCGTCTTCGCCCGGACCTTCGGCGCCGGACCTGAGCTCGACGCGTACAATGCCGCGTTCGTCCTGCCGGAGCTCCTCCTCGACGTCCTCGTCGCGAGCGGCCTGACTGCGCCGTTCATCCCCGTCTATGCCCGCCTCGCCCGCGACGATCGCGAAGCTGCCGACGATTTCGGACGGACGGTGCTGACAGTCGCGGTCGGGGTGATGGCGGCGGGCTCCGCGATCCTGTTCGCGATCGCGCCGGCGACGACGGCGCTGATCGCGCCGGGGTTCTCGGACGCACAGGCCGACCAGTACGTCGAGCTCTTCCGGCTGATGTCCATCACCCCGGTCCTGTTCGCGGCCTCGATCGCCCTCGGCGAGCTCCTCGTGGCCCATCGCCGGTTCCTCTGGTACGCCCTTGCCCCAATCCTGTACAACGCCGGGATCGTGGGCGGGACCATCCTCCTCGCAGACCGGATCGGGATCTACGCGGCGGCGGTCGGCGCGGTCGCGGGCGCGGCGCTCCACCTCGGGATCCGGATCGTGGGGATCGCCCGGACGGACGTCCGGATCCGGCCGCGCCTGGCCGTCCGGACCGCGGCCTTCCGAGAGTTCCTCCGGCTGATGATCCCGAAGATGGCCGCCCAGCCGGTCGAGCCGCTGATCTTCCTGTTCTTCACCCAGCTGGCAACGACGCTGGGAGCCGGCGCGGTGAGCTCGCTCAGCTTCGCCCGGAACTTCCAGAGCGTCCCGGTCAGCCTCGTCGGCGTCGCCTTCTCGCTGGCGGTCTTCCCAACCCTCTCGGCGGCGGCGGCGGCCGGCGACCGGCCGCTGTTCACGCGGGTGCTGCGCAACAATCTCATCGTGATCGGCGGGCTCACCGCCCTCGCGGCGATCGGGCTCGTGCTCGTGGGCGGCCTCGCGATCGAGCTGCTCCTCGGCGGCGGCAACTTTGATGCCGACGACGTCGCCCGGACCTCGGCGCTCCTGGCGGTCTTCGCGATCTCGGTCCCGTTCGACGCGCTCGCCAATCCCCTCGCCCGCGCCTGCTACGCGACGCGGAACACGCTCTGGCCGGTGGCCGGATCGCTCCTGTCCCTGACCGTGATCGTGGCTGCGACCTCCGCTCTCGTGCCGTCCCTTGGGCTCCTCGCCATCCCGGCCGGATTCGCCCTCGGCGCCGCGGCGAAGGTCCTCCTCCTGACCGTCGCCATCGTGCCCCGGATCCACGCCCTCCAGCCGGCTCCGCCCGAGCCGGCCGAAGCCTGAGCGGGATCGGCGCGCTTGAGAGGCCCGGGCGGGCCTCAGGAAGTCCTTGGACGACTCATCTGCCGATCGACCGAGCGTGACCCGTTCCTCGATCTGGCGTGGTGGACAGCAGGCCGAGCGTGGGCGTGAATGAACGTGAATGAAATGAACTCGGATGCGACTCAAGCGGGGTGCGGCCCGCGGATGCGACTCAAGCGACGAGCGGCAGGCAACGAGCGGGCAGGCAACCCCTACGGGGCCGGGGCGAACGGGAGTGTCGGGACCAGGGCGAGGAATCGCCCGTCGCGCTCGGGGTACTTGCCCTCGGGACGCTCCCAGGGCAGGAAGTTGCGGGCCATCTCCGCGGCATCCTGGAACGTGCCGGGCGGATCGGATGGGCCCCAGATGCTCGACACCCGCGGATACCAGGCATCGAGGACGTACGCACCGCTGACGGTCGCGTCCGGGAAGAGGCGCGGATCCGCGTCCGCCCGGTAGCCGCTCATCAACCAGGCGTGGGCGCCGCGCCAGGCGAGGAGGACCACCGGAGAGCCCGTGTCGCTGATCGCCGCGGCGGCGTCGCGGAGCGCGTCGGCACGGGTCTCGTAGGCCCGGATCTCGTAACCGGTGACGCCGTAGGCGACGAGGGCCTCGACCATCGCCGCCGGCCCCCAGCCGCCGTCGTGACTGTCCTGCCAGGACTCCCATTCGTCGATCCGGGAGACCAGCTCCCGCTGGAACGCCTCCGACGGATTGCCGCGACCGAAGATGGTCAGGACCATCTGCACGGTGGCCGGCGCGCACCAGTCCTTGGTGATCTGGGAGGCGAACACGGCCTCGGGGTCGGCCACCACGTTGACGTCGACGGCGGCGCGGGCCGGCGTGGGCTGTGGTGTCGGGGCGATCGTCGGAGCCGTGGTTGGCGAGGTGCGCCCCGGGGGCTGAGCCGGAGTCGACGGCGGGGGCAGATCCGGGGACGGCGCCGACGTCAACACGGGCCTGGGCGTGACCAGCACGGTCGGGACCGACGGGCGGTCCGGGGGCGGGTCGAGGACAAGTTCGATGCGCCGGACGAGGTTCTCGAAGCGGGTCCCAACCCCCAGGGCGTTCGTGGCCACCGTGGCCGAGGCGAGGAAGGCGCCGAGCAGGCCGGCGACGAGCAGGACGCGGACGAGGCGGCGGGGCCGGCGGCCGGGGGATCTCGACATTGTGATGGTTGACGACGTACGGGCTGCGCCGAATGCGACGCCAACCGGGGAGATCATGCCACCCGGGGCGGATTCGGAACGCGTGCCGGCCCACCCGATGCACGGCCGGCCGCCGCATGCGACCATCGGGACTGCGTCACCACCATCGCCTGGAGACCCGTGCCGTGACCCGCTTCGAACCGAACCTGCGAATCCCCGGCCCCACCTCCCTCCCGCCGAGCGTTCGCGAGGCGGGCGGGCGGCAGATGATCAACCATCGCGGTCCCGAGTTCGCGGCCATGCTCGGCCGGATCCAGACGGGAATGCGGCCCTACTTCGGGACTCAGAGCGAGATCGCCGTCCTCTCGTGTGCCGGTACGGGAGGCCTCGAGGCCGCCGTCGTGAACGTGCTCTCGCCCGGCGACCGCGTGCTCGGCGTCTCGATCGGCGCGTTCGGCGACCGGTTCGCCAAGATCGCCGAGGTCTATGGAGCCGCCGTGGACCGGGTGAGTGCCGAATGGGGCCACGCGGCCCGCCCGGACGAAGTCCGCGAGCGGCTCCGTGGCGGCGACTATCGAGCCGTCCTCCTGACCCACAACGAGACGTCCACCGGGGTCATGAACCCCATCCCCGATCTCGCAGCGGCAATCCACCAGGAGTCGCCCGAGACGCTCATCCTCGTCGACAGCGTCTCCGCGCTCGGCGCGGTCCCGTTCGAGATGGACGGCTGGGGCACCGACGTCGTGGTCACGGGATCCCAGAAGGCCTGGATGGCCGCGCCCGGGCTGGCCATGGTCGCCGCCTCCGAGCGGGCCTGGGCGGCGATGGAGATCGCGCAGATGCCGCGCTTCTACCTCGACCTCCGGAGGCATCGCGAGAGCGCGCGGAGCGGAGAGACACCGTGGACGCCCGCGATCGCGGTCATCTACCAGGTGGACGAGGGACTGCGGCTGATGGCGGCGGAAGGCGCGGAGAACGTCTTCGCCCGCCACGAGGCCTGTGCCGCGGCCACCCGGGCCGGCCTCGAGGGCCTCGGCTTCGAGCTTTTCGCGGACGCCGCGAACCGCTCGACGACGGTGACCGCCGCATGGATCCCCGACGGCGTCGACTGGAAGGCGTTCAACGGCGAGGTGAAGCGTCGCGGCGTCGTCCTTGCCGGCGGACAGGGCAAGCTGGCCGGCAAGGTCTTCCGGGTTGGCCACCTCGGTTCGGTGACCGTGGACGAGATCCTCGGCGCGATCGCGACGCTGGAGACCGTCTCGGTCACGGCCGGCAGGCCGGTCGAGGTCGGCGCGGCCGTTGCGGCCGCCCAGAGAGCCGCGATCGAGGCCGGCATCGCGCGCGTGCCTGTCGCCGCCGGGGCATGAGGATCCTCGTCGCCGAACCGATCGCGCCGGAGGGGCTCGCCAGGCTTCGGGCGGCACACGACGTCGACGAGTCCCCCGGCCTCTCCCCGGACGAGCTCCGCGCGGTCGTCGGCGACTACGACGCGCTGATCGTCCGGAGCCAGGTCCAGGTGGACGCCAACGTGCTCGCCACCGGGACGCGGCTCCAGGTCGTCGGGCGAGCCGGGGTCGGGGTGGACAACGTGGACCTCGAGGCCGCGACCCGGGCCGGGATCACCGTCGTCAACGCCCCGACCGGCAACACGATCGCGGCCGCCGAGCACACGCTCGCGCTGCTCACGGCCCTCGCGCGGCGGATCGCCCCGGCCGACGCATCGGTCCGGCGCGGAGAGTGGAAGCGGGCGCAGTTCCAGGGTGTCGAGCTGCGCGGGCGGACCCTCGGCATCGTCGGCCTCGGCAAGATCGGGATGGCCATCGCCGACCGGGTGCGCGGGCTGGAGATGGTGGTCGTGGGCGTCGATCCCTACGTCACGAGCGAGCAGGCTGCCCTCCACGGTGTCGAGCTCGTGGATCTCGACACCCTCCTCGCGCGGTCGGACGCGGTCACCGTGCACGTGCCGCTGACGCGGGCCACGCGCGGCCTCATCGGCAGCGCGGCGATCGCGAAGCTCAGGCCCGGGGCGTTCATCCTCAACGTTGCCCGCGGCGGGATCGTGGACGAAGCCGCGGTTGCCGAGGCGCTCCGGTCCGGCCACCTGGGCGGCGCGGGATTCGACGTCTTCGAGGCGGAGCCGCCGGTGGGATCGCCGCTCCTCGACGCGCCGAACACGGTCCTCACGCCGCACCTCGGGGCATCGACGGCCGAGGCCCAGGTCGCCGTTGCCGAGGAGGTCGCCGACCAGGTCCTCGACGTCCTCGCCGGACGAAGCGCGCGGTATGCGGTCAACGCCCCGCTCCTGGGACCCGAGGCCGCGCGCGCGATCGGGCCGTACCTGCCGCTGGCCGAGATCCTCGGCCGGTTCTTCGCCCAGTTCGCCCGCGGCGGGGTAAAGACGCTCACCCTGGAGGTCGCCGGCGAGCCCGCGGAGCACGACATGGCACCCGTGACGGCGGCGGTCCTGCGGGGGCTCCTCGAGACCGTGACGACCGAGCGGGTCAACCTGGTGAACGCCGGGCTCCTCGCGAAGGCGCGCGGGATCACGGTGGTCGAGCGCAAGACGCCAAACGCCGGCTCGTTCAGCGCGCTCGTCACCGTGTCGGGGGACGTTGACGGGCGGCACGTGACGGTCGGTGGAACCGTCGCCAACGGTGAGCCGCGGCTCGTGCGGCTCAACGACTACCGGCTGGACATGGCGCCCGCGGACGTCATGCTGATCACCCATCACCGCGACCGGCCGGGCACGATCGGGCGGATCGGCGGGACGCTCGGCGCGGCCGACGTCAACATCAGCGCCATGCACCTGGCGCGCTCGGCCCCGCGCGAGGACGCGCTGATGATTCTCGCCCTCGACGACGACGTTCCGGACGCCGTCGCGCGGGCGATTCTCGACCACGAGGGCCTCATCGACCTGTGGACCATCCGCCTGGGAGGCGACCGCTGAGCGAACCCGGCGGCCGTCTCGACGCCCTGGCCCCGTCGGGACTCGACGGGACGGTCGTCCTCCTCCGACACGGCGAATCCACGTGGGTCGCGGAGGGTCGCTTTCAGGGCCAGGGCGACCCGCCCCTGTCGCCCGCCGGTCGCCGCCAGGCAGCTCTCGCCGCCGACCGGCTGGCCCGACCCCACCATCCACCCTCGCTGCCGGTGCCGTCAGGGCCGCCGCTCGAGATCGTCCACTCCCCGCTGCGCCGGACGACCGAGACCGCCGAGCAGGTCGGGGCGGCCCTGGCCGGGGGTGACGGCTTCGGCGTGCATGTGCCACGTCGGGCGGATGCCGGATTCCTCGAGATCGGGCAGGGTGAGTGGGAGGGTCTCCCGGGGGCCGAGATTCAAGCCCGCTGGCCGGACGTCATCGCCGGCTGGCGGCGCGATCCACTTACAGCCTGGGCGCCCGGCGGTGAATCGATCCCCGAGGTGGATGCGCGCGTCCAGCCCGCGCTCGCTCAGGTGCTGGCGCGCCTCCGCGAGCGCGGCGGCGCGACGATCGGGCATCGCTCGCACGTCCTCGGCTACGGCGAGGCCCCGTCGCTCGACCCGTGGACGATAGTCGTCGGGCATGACGGCGTGTTCAAGGTGGCACTCCTGGCGCTGATGGACCTACCGCTCGACCGGTTCTGGAGCTTCCCGTTCGCGCTGTGCGGGATCTCGATCGTCGAACTCCGGGCCGGACGACCGCGCCTGCGCGCCCACAATCTCACCGACCACCTTGCCTCATTCGATGACGAGCGCGCCCAGGCAATCGAGGGCGAGCGGAACCGAACCGGGGCCCTTTAGGGGCCTCCGCATAATAAGGTGATCGTTGCTACGACGCTTGCGGTAGTCTATGGGGGTGGAGCTCACCGAGATGGCGTTGCGTGAGATGTTCGCCACAGTCCTGCCTGTGCTGGACGAGCGTCAGCGCCGGGTCCTGGCAGGTGCCCAGGCCCGAGTGTTGGGTCGCGGCGGGATCGCGCTCGTGGCCCGGACGGCAAAGCTGAGCCGGACGACGGTCCAGAAGGCGGTCGCCGAGGTCGACGCCGGGGTCGACGCGGCGACGCTGGTCCGCCGCCCGGGGGCGGGACGCAAGAGCCTGGTGGCCAAGGACCCGGACCTGCTGGCGCGTCTGGACGCGCTGGTGGAGCCGACGAGCCGGGGCGACCCGATGTGCCCGTTGCGCTGGACGTCGAAGTCGACCGGCAACCTGGCCGACGCGCTCCTCGCGGCTGGCCACCCGGTGAGCCCCGACACGGTCGGTCGGCTGCTGCGGGCGATGGGCTACTCGCTCCAGGCGACCGCGAAGCAGCTCGAGGGCAGTCAACATCCGGATCGCGACGCCCAGTTCGTCTACCTCAGCGAACAGGTGGCCGACCACCTCCGGGGCGGCGATCCGGTGATCAGCGTGGACACCAAGAAGAAGGAGGTGGTGGGGCAGCGGACCAACGGCGGCCGAGAATACCAGCCGACGGGCCGCCCGGAGCGGGTCGATGTGCACGACTTCCCCGACCCCGCCGTGGGCAAGGCCATCCCCTACGGGGTTTACGACATCGGGGCCAACGAGGGCTTCGTCGTGGTCGGGGCCGATCACGACACGGCCGCCTTCGCGGCGGCGACGATCGGGCGCTGGTGGGACACCCTCGGCAGAGCCACCTACCCGGCGGCGAAGCGGTTGCTCGTCACCGCCGACGCGGGCGGATCGAACGGCTACCGGCTGCGGCTGTGGAAGGTCGAGCTCGGACGGCTCGCCGCCCGCACCGACCTCGCCATCACGGTCTGCCACTTGCCGCCGGGGACCAGCAAGTGGAACAAGATCGAGCACCGGCTCTTCTCGGCCATCACCATGAACTGGCGAGGCCGACCGCTGACCAGCCACGAGGTCGTCGTCAACCTCATCGGTGCCACCACAAACCGCGGGGGACTGAAGGTCCACGCCCACCGCGACACCGGCGCCTACCCGCACGGGATCAAGGTGACCGACGCCGAGCTGGCCGCGGTGCCGGTCACCCCCCACACGTTCCACGGCGACTGGAACTACACCGTCCTCCCCAACCCCCTACCAACACCATAACGACCATGTTATTGTGCGGAGCCTCCTTAGCCCGAACTTCCAGCGCCAATCGGGCGATCTGAGCTCGACTCGGCCCGGAACGGCGGGCGGTGTTGGCTACACGGAGGCGGCCGTGAAGCCCAAGAGCTCGAACGCCCGGTCCTGGAGCGGGGTCGGGACGCTCAGCTTGCTGAAGGTCGCCCGCTCGTCGAGGCCAAGGGGCCACGCAGCGGCTGTCGGTCAGCGTGGCCAGGTGCTTGAGCAGCGTCGGGAAGCTCCCGACCGGCAGGCCATCGGGTGTCACGTGGTCGCGCTCCTTGCGCCGGGCGCTCGCCGAGCGGCCGCGCGGCGCGACCGGATCGACCCGCGCCGGCGGCGCCTCGTCGCGATAGAGGAGCGGCGCCCAGGCCGCCTCGAGGTGCCAGCGGACATAGGCCGCGAGGAGGCACAGGAACAGATGCGCGCGGACGCGCTCCTCGCGCCAGTGGAAGATCGGCCGCACCGCCAGGTCGTCGCCCTTCATGGCCCGGAAGTCGCGCTCGACCGCGGACAGGCGCTTGTACGTCTCGACGACCGAGGCGGCATCGAGCCGGCTGGCGGGGACGCTCGTGCGCACGACGTACAGCCCGTCGAGCGCGGCCTCCGCGGCGATCGAGGCTGCGTCGCGCTCGAAGCGGAAGACGCCCTCGGCGATCGTGAGCGAGAAGTGCTTGGCCATCTGCTTGGCGTTGACGACCCGCCCGGCCCGCAGGCCGATCGCGGCGGCGCTCCGCAGGCGACCCCGACTGACCCCGGCGGCGACCCGGGAAAGAGCCGCCTCGGTCGCCGCCAGGAGCGCCTCGCGCTTGCGCGCCCGCTCGGCGGCGAGGGCGCTGTTGCGACACACGACGAGCCGCTCGCCCGGGAAGTCGGGACTCCTGATCTCGGCCAGGTCGCGCTCGTCGAACAGGCCCAGCTGGAGGTCGCCGGCGTCGACGAGGGCGGCGATCGCCGGGGAGCGCAGGCAGCTCACCCAGCCCAGGCCGCCGATCTCGCGGAGGCGCTCGATGCGGGCGCTCGTGAGCATGCCCCGATCGCCGACGAGGACGACCTCACTGAGCCCGAACCGCTCGCGCAGCTTGGCGATCTGGGCCTCGAGCGTCGCCGGGTCGGCGGTGTTGCCGGCGAAGGCCTCGACGGCGAGCGGGCAGCCCCGCTCGTCGGTCAGCAGGCCGAACACGATCTGGGCCCGGTCGGGCCGGTGGTCGCGGCTGTAGCCGTGGCGCGCGAGCGGGCAGCAGCGGCCCTCGACGTACGTGCTGGTGACGTCGTACAGGACGAGGCTGCCGCTGCCCAGATGGCGGGCCGCGAGGGCCCGCTCGACCCGCGCCTGGCGGCCGAGCAGCCAGTCCATCGCCGCGTACAGCTCGTCCTCGCTCACCTCGCCCAGATCGAGCCGTCCGGCGAGCGTCGAGTCCGCCAGGCCCTTGCTCGTCGCGAGCTTGCTGGCGGGCTCGATCACCCTTGCCACGATGAGCGCGATCGCGAGGGCGCGCAGGCGCGACGGCCGGCGCTCGAGGAGCCCGTCGAGCCCGAGCGCCCGGAGCGTGCCCAGGACGGCGGCGACATGGCCGTGGGGCAGGCTGCGCACGATCGAGAACGCGTCGGCCGCGGCGAGGAAGTGCTCGCCCTTGAGCAACCGGCGGATGATCTCGATCGCCTCGGGTGGCAGGTGGCTCAGGTTGGCCAGCGTGCGGTGCTTGACCTTGGCCCCCTCGCGGTACGTCTGGCGCAGGAAGTGGTACGTGTACAGGCGATCCTTGTATGGCCGCACCACTTTGGCCACGTGCATCGCCTCGGATCGCCGCCGTTCCACGCATGGAGTGTCGCACATCTGGTGCCAGAAGTCAAGCATATTCATGGCTACATTCCGAAGCTCGATTCGTGCGCTTCCGAGGCCGTTTCACGATCAGGAAAGCCCGGCGCAGCCGAATCGGC
>PNKK01000069.1 GCA_013822395.1 Anaerolinea sp.
GGGCTCAGTACCGCCGGCCGCGCTGGCGGGCGAGGTCGAAGGTCGCCGTGTCGGCGATCGCCATGACCGCCATCGTGCCGGCCTGGACAGGATCGGAGACGACGAGGTCGGCGACATCGGTGATCGAGCCGACCATGTTCAGGCAGATGATCGGGATGCCCTGCTCGCGGAGCTCGCGGGCGGCCGTCGTGATCTCGCCGCCCATGATCGAGCCGGCGAGGACGAGAAGGCGGGCACGGGGCAGGTCCGCGACGGCGCGCACCGCGTTCGCGATGTCCTTCTCGCCGACGAGCGCGATCGTGTCCACGGAGATCCGCTCGCCGCGGAGGTTGTGCCGGTCCGCCTCGCTGACGGCGCCGAGCGCGACCTGGGCGACCTGGGCGCCGCCGCCGATGACGATGACTCGTTTTCCAAAGATCCGGTCGAGGGAGCGGGTGAGACGGTGGGCACGGACCCCCGGCGCACCGTGAATCGTCCGGACGAGCGCCTCTTCGTCGAGCGCCTCGACCTCGATCTCGATCTCGACGCCGGGGGCGTCGCCCTGGTCGGGCGCCTCGATCCGCCGGACGGTGGACAGCGTCCGGAGGATGCCGCCCGCCTCGCCAATCTGGGCGAGCAGCGTCGGGATCGCCACAGACCCGTCGTCGACGACGAGCCGGACCGCGACCGTCGAGGGCAGGGTCGGCCGGCGAGTCACGCGAATGCTCGGGCGATGAGGGGTGACATTGCTGTCGGCCTGCAGGGTGATGCTCGGCGGGTCAGCGCGAACGGAGATCTGAGACGCTCATCCGGTGCGGGTCCAGGTCCCCGGATGCGTCGTGCTCCTCGAAGGCGAGCCCGAGGGTCTCGAAGGTGCTGCGCGTCGTCGCCGCGTCCGAGGTTGTCAGCATGAGCGCACCGTCCGTGTCCTCGGCAACCCCGACGATGCCCGTGATGTTTACACCGCGCTCACCGAGGGCCGCCGCCACGCGGGCGAGCGAGCCGGGCCTGTCGTCCAGCTGGACCGTGAACCACACCGACACCGGGGCACCTCCTATGCCGACGATGGTACCGGACCGCTACCCTTGGCCCGATGTCGCCGCTCACCATCGCCGACCGCCGGCCGATCGTCGTGCTCGGCGCCGCATGAGCCCCGTCGCTCCATCCGGTCCCGTCATCCAGGTTTTCGGACGCGAGGACTCGCCGGAGACGCGTGCCGCGCTTCGATTCTTCAAGGAGCGGCGGGCGGCGGCCCAGTTCATCGACCTTCGGCGCAAGTCGATGGCGCCGGGTGAGCTGCGCCGTTTCGTGGAGCGCCTCGGTGCCCCGGCGCTCGCCGATGCGACCGGCCGTGTCTGGGCGGACGCCGGCCTCGGCTACCTCCGGATGGACGCGGACGAGCTCGCGGCGCGTCTGCTGGCCGATCAACGGCTGCTGCGGCTCCCGCTCGTCCGGGTCGGCAACGGCTTTGCCGCCGGCCGCGACGAGGCTGCGTGGAAGGCACTGCTGGCGAATGCCAGGACATGACTCGCGATGAGCGCGTCAACCGCGTGCGGCGCGCCGGCCCAGCACGATCCCAGTCACGACGAAGGCTGCCCCGATCACCGCCCATGTCGGGTCGCCGATCATGAAGCTTCGGCCGGCGGTGAGGATGCCGAGGCCCTGGAGGATCCAGACCGCGCCGGTGAGGACGATCCCCACGGCAAGCACCAGGCGGAGCGGGGAGCGGCGCGTCGGGCCAGGGTCGTTCATCGGCGTAGGATGCCATGCACGCCCTTTTGGGGCAGTGGAGAGTGGAGGTTTCCAGCGTTGGCGAGTCGCAACCACCCCGGCGAGCCGATCAGCGACCACCGACGGAGCGGACGTCTGACGATCGGGCCGCGTGCCGCTGCGAAGATGGCCGGCGGCCCGATGATGACGGCGGATCGGAAGCTCCTCGAGCCGGCCGGCCGGCCGGCCTTCCTGGACACGGACCCCTGGCGTGCCCTCCGGATCCTCGCGGAGTTCGTGGAGGGCTTCGACGCCCTCGCGGGTCTCGGTCCCGCGATCACGGTCTTCGGCTCGGCGCGGATCAACGAAGACTCGCCGGTCTATGCGCAGGCCCGCGAGATCGGCCGTCGGCTCGCGGCGGAGGGCTACGCGATCATCACCGGCGGCGGCTCCGGGGTGATGGAGGCGGCCAATCGAGGCTGCCAGGAAGGCGGCGGCATCTCGGTCGGCTGCAACATCGAGCTGCCCCACGAGCAGGATCTCAACCCGTACGTTGACCTCGGCGTCGAGTTCCGCTACTTCTTTGCCCGCAAGACGATGTTCGTGAAATACGCGGACGGATTCGTCATCCTCCCGGGCGGCTATGGGACGATGGACGAGCTGTTCGAGGCCCTGACGCTCATCCAGACCGGCAAGATCCGGCACTTCCCGATCATTCTCGTCGGCACGGCATTCTTCGGCGGACTCACCGACTGGCTCCGGGCCCGGCTCCTTGCCGAGGGGATGATCCTGGAGCACGACCTGGACCTGATCGCCGTGACAGACGATCCAGCGGAGGTCGTCGAGATTGTGAAGCGGGCCTCCCGGCGCCGGGTGGAGTTCCCCGGAGCCTGAGGCTGAGCTCTCAAACGACTCATCTGCGGTTCGACCGAGCGTGACCCGCTGCTCGATCTGACATCATGGGCAGCGTGCCGAACGTGGTGGTGAACGGGATGCACTCGGATCCGACTCAACGTGGGATTTGGGTACCGCGCATCGGGCATGCGTGGGTCGGGCGCCCGTATTTGAGCGGGTGAGCGGGGGTGCGCGGGTCGGGCGCGCGAGTGGGGCGAGCGGAGACCATCAGTCTCCGGCGAGCGGGATCGCCACCTCGATGACGCCGTCTGCGATCCGAACCGGGTAGTAGCGGAACCGGCGGACACGGGTCAGGCGGCGAGCCTCGGCCTTCCTGCCCGGCACGTCCGGCTTGGGGTCGCGACCGGCCGGGCTCCAGGTCGGGTGGTAGTTGCCCTCTGGGTCCAGGCCGCCGGTCGTCGGCATCTGGACGGGATCGCCGGATGCCAGATCGAACCGGCCCATGTGGAGCGGGCAGGCGACGACGCAGCCCTCGAGCTCGCCAAGGCTCAACGGCGCCGACATGTGCGGGCAGCGGTCGTCCACCGCGACGATGCCCAGGCTCGTGTGGGCGAGGAGGACGTCGAGGTCGCCGAACGTCACCCGCCGCAGGGCTCCCGGGGACAGGTCGCCGACCGGGAGCCCCCGGACGAACGGCGCGCTATCCGCGCCGATGGCCGTGAGGCCGGCCGGGATGGGGGCGGGTTGCGGGACTCGATCCGGAGCCGGCTGCGGCGCTGGCTCCCGAGCCGATTCTGGGGCTGGCTCCGGGACTGAAGCCGGGGCGGAGACGGAAGGATCGGGACGTGTCACCACATCCCGATCCTAGCCCCGTTCCGAATCGGTGTCGCGCGCGGCCGGCTCAGAGTGCCGCGACCGGCGTTTCGAACGACGGCTCGCCCTCGGCCGGTCCCTCGTCGCCGCGCCGCGGGCCAAGCGTCTTCCGGAGCGGCAGCTCGCGCATCACGATGGCCGCCAGGAACGCCAGGACGGTCGCGACGACGCCGATCCAGAACGTCTGGGCGATCGCCAGGCTCATCGCGTTGTTGAACGCCTGGTCGAACTGAGGCACGAACGGCTGGATCGCAGCTTGGAAGGCGGCCGGCACCCCGCCGAGGATCGCCTCGCCGAAGCTCTGGCCGACCCCGGTCTGGTTGTTCAGGTCGATTCCCTGACCGGACTGGAGGGCAGCGTTGAAGAGTGCCTGGAACTGCCCGATCTGCGCTCGGGCGGCCTCCGGCGCCGCGGCGGCCATGGTACGGAAGACGGAATCTGTCTGTGCCGGCAGCTCGTCCACCAGGGCCTGGCCGAACCACGTGCCGGCGATCGCCAGCCCGACCGACCCGCCGATCTGGCGAAAGAACGTCAGGTTGCTCGTCGCCACGCCGAGCTTGGCGAACGGAACCGCGTTCTGGACGATGATCGTGAAGACGGACAGGGTGGGCCCGATGCCGAGACCCGCCACGAACATCCACAGGAAGAGCGCCGGGTAGGACGTATCCGCCCGCAGCTGGGTCATGAGCGCGATCCCGGCGGTCATCGAGACCAGGCCCGCCAGCACGATCGCCTTGTACCTGCCCGTCCGCGAGACGAGGGCGCCGGCGACGATCGAGCTGCCGATCAGGCCGATCAGCATCGGGAAGATAAGGTAGCCCGAGCTCGTCGCGGACTCGTTCCGGACGACCTGGAACCAGCGCGGCAGGAAGATGATCGCGCCGAAGAACCCGAAGCTGACGAGGAACGTCGAGAGGATCGACGAGACGTACGTCCGGTTGCGCCACAGGTCGAGCGGGACGATCGGCTCCTTGGCCCGCGCCTCGACGAGAACGAAGATCGCGCTCAGGGCGAGGCCGATGGCGATGAAGCCGCCCACGACGAGGTCGCCCCAGTCGCCGGTCTGCTTGTTCGTCAGACCCACGAGGAGGAAGCCGATCGCGATCGTGAAGACGACCGCGCCGAGGTAGTCGAGGTTGCGCGACGCGCCGGTCCGGCGGATCGTGGGCAGAAGCCGCCAGATCACCGCGAGGCTGACGATCCCGATCGGGATGTTGACGAAGAAGATCCAGTGCCAGCCGACGTTGTCGGTCAGGAAGCCGCCGAGCCCGGGCCCGATGAGGAACGAGATCCCGAACACGGCGCCGAACAGGCCCTGGTACTTGCCGCGCTCGGCGGGCGTGAAGAGGTCCCCGATGACGGCCAGCGCGATCGGAAAGAGGGCCCCGGCGCCGAGGCCCTGGACGCCGCGGAAGACGATCAGCTGCCACATCTCCTGGCTCAGGCCGGACAGGGCCGAGCCGACGAGGAAGAGGGTGATGCCGATCATCAGCATCGGCCGGCGGCCGTAGAGGTCCGACAGCTTGCCGTAGAACGGGACGGTGATCGTGCTGGTCAGGAGGTAGATCGTGACGACCCATGTGTAGAGATCGTTGCCGCCGAGGTCGGTCACGATCCGGGGCAGGGCCGTCCCGACGATCGTCTGGTCCAGGGCGACGAGGAACAGCCCGAGCAGGACCGCTCCAAGGATCTCGAACTTCTGGCGCCGGCTCAGGCCGAGCGCCGGGTCTTCCGCGAGCGACGGTGCCTGTGCGCCGGTCTCGGCGGGGGAGACTTCCATGGGTGTCAATCCCTTCCTTCCGTTCGGGGGAGGTGATGCTCGTGGCCGGACAGGTAGTCCGGCCCGAGCTCGGCGACGACGGCAGCTCTGATCGCTTCGAGAGCCGTGGCGACGCCCTCGAGCTGCGCTTCGTCCAGGTGACCGAGGATCGACAAGAGCCGATCCTGCTTGACCGCCTCCATCTCGTCGAGTGCCTGCAGCCCGCCGGCCGCGATGCGGACGAGGACGACTCGCCGGTCGTCCGGCACCCGGACGCGTTCGACGAGGCCTCGCTCCTCCATCCGATCGACGATGCCCGTCGCGTTGCTGAGGGAGACGTCGAGGAGATCCGCCAGGTGGCTCATCGGCAGGTCGCCGTGGTGCTCCAGCAACCACAGGACGTGCATGTGGGTCATGCTGACCCCCGCCTTCACGAGCCGGCCGGTGCCGGCGCAGCGGAATCCCGCGATCATGTCGTGGATCCCGGCGGTGACCCTCCCGAGGGTGGACTCGTCGGTCTGGGCTCCAGCGTCAGCGCCGATAGTTCGCATGAGATGAATAGTCTAGTGACGGGCAATGGTCCGGTCAACATCGACGATTCGTGGCGAGAACAAGGGAGGTTGCCGTGCGCTTCGCGCTCATGATCGAGGCCCAGCAGGGCCTCTCCTACGTGGACCAGCTCGCCCTGGCGCGTCGAGCCGAGGCCGCGGGATTCGAGGCGTTCTTTCGGAGCGACCACTACGCGAGCTTTCCCGGGCCATCGGACGCCCCTCAACGGACGCCTGGACGGTGCTCGCCGGTCTCGCCCGGGAGACGGAGCGGATCACCCTCGGCGTCCTCGTGAGCCCGGTGACCTTCCGCCACCCTGGGGCATTCGTGAAGGTCGTCACCACCGTCGACGAGATGAGCGGCGGGCGGATCGAGGTCGGGGTTGGTGCGGGCTGGAATGAGGCCGACCACCGGCCGCTCGGCCTGGCGTTCCCGGCGATCGGCGAGCGGGCCGACCTCATGGAGGACCAGCTCGCGCTTCTCCACGGTCTCTGGATGGAGCCGGACGGCTGGTCATACCAGGGCCACCAGGTCCGCGTCGAGGGTGGGTTCCTCCGACCGAAGCCGGTGGACGCGCCGGGGCGACCGCGGGCGGCCAACGGTGCCGTCCGGCCCAGGATCATCGTCGGCGGGGAGGGGTCGCCGCGTGGGTTCCGGATGGCCGCGCGCTACGCGGATGAGTTCAACCTGACGTCGTCGTCGCCCGAGCGGACGGTCGAGCGGTACGCGGCCCTTGATGCGGCCTGTCGGGCGGCCGGTCGGGACCCGTCCACGATCACGCATTCGGCGATGGTCGGGGTCATGGTCGGCGCGGACGAGGGGGAGGTCGCCCGCCGGCGGATATCGCTCCTGCGCGCGCTCGGGGTTGCCGAAGCAGGTGGATCCGACTGGTACGAGGCCAGGAAGGCCCGCTGGATCCTCGGGACGCCGGATGAGGCACGGGCGATGGTCCGCCGCTTCGCCGGGGCCGGGGTCGAGCGGATCATGCTCCAGGACTTCCTGCCCTGGGACCTCGACATGGTTGACCTGTTGGGTCGCGAGCTGATCGGGCGGGTGTAGCCCGCGCGGCGATGCGCGGTCAGTGCGCGGCCGGCGGTCCTGGCGCGGGGCACCGGGAGGGCGACGGGCGCGAGGCGGGCGGTTCGCAGGACGCGATCAGTCTCCGCCGGGGAGCCATCGCTCGGCCGACGAGGCGCCGCGCGCGATGATCGAGAACTGGTCGGCATCGACGCGAACCCAGGGTCCCACCTCGCCGTCTGGCCACTGGACGCGGATCTCGGCGCCGGATGCCGGGCCGAGGCCGAGGTGGAGCCAGCCGAGCTGTCCCCCGAGGTGGCCGCCCCCGATGGTGACCTCCCGGCGGACCGTCAGTGCCCCGATCCGGATCTCAAGCCAGGCCCCGATCGCGTCGCGGTTCGGGCCATTCTGGCGGAGGCGAAGAGCGGCCCAACGGCCCATGGTGTCCGGCCGGTCGGCGGTGCCGGTTCCGACGTTCCGCCAGATCATGACGTTCGCACCGTAGTTGACGAGGACGAGGTCCAGGAGTCCGTCCAGGTTGAAGTCGGCGAGCGCCGCGCCGCGCCCACGCTCGTAGCTCACGATGCCGGCCTCCTCGGCGGCCTCGACGAACGTCCCGTCCGGCTGGCCCAGGAGCAGGTTGCTGGGATCGCGCGCCGCGAAGTCCGGCTGCGCGCTCACGTTGCCCTTCGAGATGAAGAGGTCGGTGAACCCGTCGTTGTTGACGTCCGCGAACTCGGGGTGCCACGCCGTCGACGGCCGGACGTCGCCGCCCGTGAACGGTCGCGCCGCGGTGACCCCGCGCTTGAGGGCGATGTCCCGGTACGTCGGCCGGTCCGGCCCGACGGTCAGGGTCTGGAGCTTGTTGTCGCCCTGGCTCGTCAGGAACACCTCCGGGTAGCCGTCGCCGGTGAGGTCGTAGCTCGCGATCCCCATGCCCCAGATCTGCATCGAGACCCAGCCGTCATCGGCGGTGTAGAGCCGCGGTGCCTCGCCCGCCGCGACACGCCAGAGCTGGTCCATTCCGTCGACGTAGTAGTGCCGGTCGTTCGTCACGCGGAGGTCTCGCCGGCCGGACCGATCCCAGTCGCTGAACAGCATGGACAGGGTGCAGTAGCCGGGCGACAGCGGGAGGGCCGGCCCGTAGCCGGCGCCGCCGGCCGCCGGGCGGAGGAGGATGCTATCAGCGCAGTCGGAGCCGAGGATCCCGTCCGCCCCGAGCACGAGGTAGCGGCCGAAGGCAAGGGTCGGCATCGCGGCCTCTCCCTCCCACGTGGCGCTGAACGCCGTCGTCTGGCCCGGCGCGCCGTCGAACCCGAGCGCCTCGTTCGCCCGCTCGAACCGGCACTCGCCGAGGCCGCGCAGCACGACGCTCTCGCCCACCCGCAGGACCACGAGGTCGGTCAGCCCGTCCCCGCCGACGTCGATCGGGTATGCGCCGTTGACCGCGGTCAGATCGGTCGTCGGATCCTCGACGCGCGAGAAGCGGAGCGGCCCGCCCACGGTCGACTCGTTCCGGTAGAGGGCGGCCGGACCGGCGCCGCCCGCGAGATAGAGGTCCGGCCGCCCGTCGCCGTTGCAGTCGAGGACGGCGACCCCGCCGCCGACCTGGTAGGTGGCATCGCCCGAATACCGGAACGAGAGACCGGACGTGGCGGTCTCGTCGACGTAGCGCGGCGCGCCGCCGGCCGTCGACGGTGTCGCCGGCCGGCCAAGCAGGGCGCCCGCGCCGGCGGCCGCGGCAGCCACGACCCCGGCCAGGGCGAGCAGGCCGAGGCGGCGAAGCGTCATGGTCGTGCGGTCATGGGGTGGCGGAGCCGTCGAAGTAGCGCTGCGCGAGCGCCCATGCCTCCCGGCCGGACTGCGCACCGATTCGCCGGCCGGCGAAGTCGTCCGCCTGGATATGGATGCCGCCCCACAGGCGAGACTGGCCCGCCTGGTCGGCAGCGTCGAAGTACGTCGCCCACTCCAGCCGGACGTCCGTGGTCGGACCCTTCTCGAATTTGAGCGAACCGGCCGGGATCGTGTAGCCGCTCACCCCGCCGGGGAAGTACTCGCTACCGGTGAACGCGGTCAGGACCTCCGCCGCAGCCCGGCTGAACGTGCTGTGGCCGGAGACGTACCCGGCGAACGCGGGCGTGACGAAGGTCGGGAGTTGATACGGGATCCAGTCAACGGCGAGGATCCAACCCACGCCACCGATCTGTGTCGTCGGGTCCTCCGGCGTCCCCGTCCACGACCGGACCGCGATCTCGCCCTCGTGGCCTGCCAGCGCCGCATGGCGTTCGCCGGGCGCCGTGGTCTCGTCCGTCACCAGCTCGATCAGGCCGTCGACGAGTGGGAGCCCGGCCGGGTTGTAGGACGGGAGCGCCGGGTCGCTCGACTGGCCGAGGCCGCCCATGTATCGGATCAGTGAGATCGGTCGGCTCGAATCGTAGTAGCCCTTGAGGCCCCACGCGGCGATCGCCGCATCGTGGACGGCGCCGTTGAGCGCGAGGTACAGCTTGACGTCCCATTCCAGCCGGTCCGCGGGCGCACCGCGGGCGCCGATCCGGAGATCCGGGGCAAGCTCGTCGGAGACGAGGTTGGCGAGCACGTTCCAGTGGCCCGGCGGCGTCTCGGAGTTGGGGCCGTCCGCCCAGAACTCGGCCACGACCCGCCCGAAATCGCCCTCGTTGACCACGTTCGGCGGATACGGTCGGCCGGTAGCCGGGTTCACCGGATGACCCCGCCCGTCGTTCGAGCCGAGGGGATTGCCGCCCAGTGCCCGGGGCGAGATGTCGATCATCCTGCCGTT
>PNKK01000070.1 GCA_013822395.1 Anaerolinea sp.
GGTGAGCGACAGGTGATCGACAGGTGAGCGACAGGTGAGCGACAGGTGAGCGACAGGTGATCGATGGGTCAGGGCCAGGCGATCGGAGGGTGAGCCGCCGGCAACCGGGCGATGAGCGCCGGCTGGTACAACGGTCCGGCCGTCCCGTCCGGCGCGTGGAGCCTGCCCGCCCGGAGGTCGCTTGGTGGAACGCGCTCGTGCAACGGCGGCGGTCGCCCTCTTCGCCTTCCTGCTCACCGCGACGGTCGCGCTCGCCGTCGCGGCTCCAGGGCTGCGCCAGGCGGCGCTCGAGCCCGCCGCCGTGGTCGGCTGGCCGTCCTCGACGCTCGTGGTGACTGAGGTGCAAACGGGTGGAGCGTCGGCCTCCGATGAGTTCGCGGAGATCGGCAACATGGGTTCGGCCGACGTCGATCTGGCAGGACTCGAGGTCGTCTATGTGACCTCGACCGGTGGCACGGTCACACGGAAGGCAGCCTGGACCACGACGTTGCTCCTTCGGCCGGGTCAGCACCTCGTGATCGCTAACGGGAGTGGCGTGTTCACCTCGATCGCCGACGCGATGTACAGCGGCGGGTTTGCCGCGACCGGCGGCGCCGTCGTCCTGCGCGTCGTCGGCGGCGCACCGATCGACGCGCTCGGCTGGGGCGATGCTACGAACACCTTCGTCGAGGGCGCGACGGCACCCGCGCCGGCAGCCGGCACCAGTCTGGAGCGGCGACCGACCGGCACGTCGGGCAACACCACCGACACGAACGACAACCGTGCCGACTTCGTCCTGCAGGTGACGCCGAACCCGCAGAACATGGCCGCCCCCCCGGTGCCGGCGCCTGGAGCAAGCGCGACGCCGTCGCCGCAGCCGACCCCGGGCCTTTCCCCGGCGCCATCGCCGTCCGACTCACCTCAGCCGACGGCCACGGCCGTGGCGACCGCCGAGCCGTCACCGACTTCGACCCCGACGGGTTCACCGTCGCCGGACCCCACCCTGAACCCGACGCCCGAGCCGACCCCGACGCCCGAGCCGACCGCCGAGCCGAGCCCGGACCTCACTCCGGAGCCCACCCCGGAGCCGACGCCGGAGCCGACGCCGGAGCCGACGCCGGAGCCAACGCCCGAGCTCACCGCGACGCCCGCGCCGACACCCTCACCTTCGCCCTCGGCCGCCCCGACGCCGTTACCCACGACCACCCCGGAGCCGACCGCCAGCCCGACGGCCACCCCCGTGCCCACTCCGGCCGCGATGACGATCGCCGAAGCGCGTGGCCTCCCCGACGGAGCGGCGGCGATCGTCGTCGGGACCCTCACGACCGACCTCGGCGCGCTGGAGGCGGGTCGCTCCGGCTTCGTCCAGGACGCGACGGCCGGCATCGCCGTCTACCTCGATGCAGCGCTCCAGCTCGCCCTGCCCGCCGGCAAGACCGTCCGTCTCGAAGGGACGCTCGGGGAGCGGTATGGGGCGCGGACGCTCCGTGTCGCCTCTTCCGCGATCGTGGATCTTGGACCCGGGCGGCTACCCGCACCCGTCGGGGCTCAGACCGGAGCGGTCGGGGAGGAGCTCGAGGGCCGCCGGATAAGCGTCGCCGGGCTCACCGGCGGTGCGTCCACGAGCTACGCCGATGGCCTCGGCATCCTCGTGGACGATGGGACCGGCCCGGTCCGGGTCATCGTGGGGCCGGATGCGCTCGCCGGTGCGTCGCTTCAGGCCGGGACGGCCGTTCGCGTCAGCGGGCCGGTCGGCCAGCGCGACAGCACGGGCACCGGGACGGTCGGCTACCGGATCCATGCGACCGAGCCCGGTGACCTCGAGCTCCTCGCCCCGCCCCCGACACCCACTCCGGAGTCAACACCGACGCCCGAACCATCACCGACCGCGTCGCCGACTGCCACCCCGGCTCCGTCCGAAGCTCCCTCACCGACGGAGTCGGGCGCGCCGACTGCCACCCCGGCGCCGACCCCGGCTCCAACCGCCACGCCGCTCCCGTCGCCGACGCCTGCCCTTGCCTCCACCATCGCCGAGGCGAGGGCGATGCCGGTCGGAGCCGTGGTCATGGTCACGGGCGCGGTCACCGCCGAGGCCGGGCGGATCGGCACGCCACCGCTCCTCGCGATCGGCGACGGCACGGGCGGGATCTTCGTCCGGATTCCCGACGGGACGGCGCCGCCGCCCCGCGGCTCGATGCTCTCGATCACGGGGCCGCTCTCCGCCCCATACGGCCAGCTCGAGATCCGCCCATCGGGTCAGGGGATCTCGACACTCGGGTCAGGATCGCTCCCGGTTCCCACGGCAATCGATCCGACCCGGCTCGGGGAGGGGACGGAAGGCCGGTTGGTCTCGATCATCGGGACGGTCACGGCCCCCCCCACGAAGAGCACGAGCGGGGACCTCGCCATCGACCTCAGCGACCCGTCGGGGACACCGTTCCGTGCCCTGGCCGATGCGTCGAGCGGCATCGCGGCAGGGGATCTCCGCAAGGGATCCACATACCGGCTCGTCGGGATCGTCGGACAGCGGGCCACGAAGAAGGGTGCCCTCGACGGCTATCGAGTCTGGCTCCGGGATCGGGCGGACGTCTCGCCGGCGCCGGGCGGGCCGTCGAGTGCCTCGTCCTCCCCGTCCTCGCCGTCGCCGTCGACCGGAAGCAGCTCTGCGCCGACCGTCACGATTGCCATCGCCCGTGGTCTGGACGGCGCTTCGGCGGTGGTGGAGGGTGTGGTGACGGCAGGCGCCGGACTGCTCGATGCCGAGCGCCGACGAATCGTCATTCAGGATGTGACGGGAGGGATCGAGGTCTATCTTCCCGTGGACCTCGCCGCCCCGGCCGCGGGGACCAGGCTTCGCGTCGAGGGTACGGTCGGGCGCGCCTGGAACGCGCCGCGCCTCCGCGCCGCCCAGGTGACCGTGCTCGCCGCAGGTGCGGACGTCGTCCCGCGCGTCCTGTCCGGTTCGCCCGGCGAGGCGGTCGAGTGGCAGCTCGTGAGGATCGCCGGGACGGCCACGGATGTGACCCGGCTCGGCGACCGCTGGCGAGCCGACGTCCGCGTCGGGAGCACCAGCGTCCTGGTGACGGGGCTCCCCGGGGCGGGGATCCCGTCGACGGCGCTCGTCGAAGGTCGCGCCGTCACGATCGTCGGGATCGTCCGGCGGCCCTATCCGAGCGCTGGCGATCAGCGCTGGTCGGTGGTCCCGCGCGGTCCATGGGACGTGGCGACGGGTCCGGCCGGTCCGGGCGCCTCCGGCTCCGCGGGCGCGCGCGGCGCAACCAGCCCGCGCGGCGCAACCAGCCCGCGGGGTTCGAGCGGGACGGCAGGGAGCGCCGGCAACGGAGGCCAGGGTCGCGGGGTCGGCGGTCCATCGGCCCCGAGCGCCGACGTGGCGCCCGTCGATCTCGCGACGCTCGGCGAGCAGATCGGGGAGGTCGTCAGGGTCGGCGGCATCGTGACGGCCAGGACGCCCGACGGGTTCATCCTGGATGACGGCACGGCGATCGGTCCGGTGGAGCTACGCGGGGATACCGCGGCCTTCTTGGGACTGATCGGGGCCGGTGACGCACTCGGCATCGTGGGCCGCGTCCAGGTCCGCGACGGGGGCGAGCTCGTGGTCGCCGCGACCGACCCGGCCGGCCTCGTGCGCCTGGGATCGCTCGGGGAGACTGTTCCGATTGCCGCCGGCGCCCGGCCGACCGCCACCGCGGGATCCTCGCCGCGCCCGGTCTCCTCGGCCGGGGTCGCGGAGCCGCTCCTCGGCCTGGATGGCGGCTGGTTCGGGGCGGCAGGGCTCGCCCTCGTCTCTGCCCTCTCACTCCTCGTGACGGCCGTGCGGCGACGCCGAGCCCACCTGCGGCTGGTGGGCGTGATCGCGACTCGGGTGGCCGAGCTCCGGCGACCATCCGGTTCGGCTGGCCACAGCCCGCCCGGGTAGTGACTCGATTTCCAAATTGAGTCACTGCTCAGTTCCTGGGCACGCCTTGTCGATCTCTGATCGACGGGCCGCTCGCGCTCGACGCCTGCCGGGTGGTCGAAGCGGGGCTGGTCGATTGTGCGGACGACGTCATGGGTATCGGCCGCGCGAACGATCCGGCCGCCACCGGTCCGGGCCGGCTGGCCACAGCCCGTCCGGGCCGGCCCGCCGCAACCGGTCCTCCGACAAACCGGTCCGGATCGGCTTGACGCCTCTTTGAACGTGCGTCTACCCTTGCCCGAGCCTCGCGCCGCGAGGCGGGCGCCACGAACGAGGAGAGTCGGGCTTGCCGAACGCGGACCCCCGCGTCGCGCTCCCCGTCGGGGAGCGGCAGTATCACATCGATCTCGGCCCCGGAGAGCTGGCCGAGTACATCCTTCTCCCCGGCGACCCGGACCGCACCGCCAGGATCGCGAGCCGCCTCGACTCCATCGAGCTCGAACGGCGGCACCGCGAGTTCACGTCGGTGACGGGCATGTACATGGGCCTCCGCGTCTCTATCGTGTCGACCGGCATAGGTACCGACAACGTCGAGATCGTCGTTGCGGAGGCACTCGCGATCACCGAGCATCCGACCTTCATCCGCGTCGGATCGAGCGGTGCGCTCCAGCCCGAGATGGGACTCGGCGACCTCGCGATCACGACAGGCGCCGTCCGTCTCGAGACCACGACCAACTGGTTCGTCCACGACGGCTACCCCGCGGTCGCCGATTACGAGGCCGTGTGCGCCCTCATCGAGGCCGCGCACCGCCTCGGGCATCGCTACCACGTCGGGATCACCGCGACCGCGCCCGGTTTCTTCGGCGCGCAGGGACGCCCGATCCCCCAGCTTCCCATCCGATACCCTGACCTCGCCGAGGACATGGCGCGGCAGCGCGTCATGAACTTCGAGATGGAGGCATCGGCACTGCTCGTGCTCGCGGGCCTGGCGCGTTGTCGCGCCGGCGCCGTGTGTGCGGTGTTTGCGCAGCGGAGCACCGGCGACTTCGTCGTCGGAGCTGCGAAGGACGCGGCGGAGGCGGCGTGCGTGGAGACGGGGCTGGAAAGCCTGCGGATCCTCGCCGACATCGACCGTCGCAAGGTTGAGACCGGGACGGATCGCTGGCGACCGTCGCTCGGCATCTAGTCAAGTCGCGACTCCGGGCGCACGCCCCGGGGCGCAGGGAGTCCGAGGAGGAGCGTACCGATGGCACAGGCCTACTGCGTCAAGGACAAGATGAAGGTCGAAGTCCAGAATCCGCAGCAGATCACCATGAAGAACGGCAAGCCGGCGCTCCAGGGCACCTGCCCGAAGTGCGGCACGAAGGTGTTCAAGATCGGGGGCTGACGCTTAACGCTCGAATGAAAATGTCGGACCCCCCACCGGGCGACCGGATGGGGGGTCCGGTCGTTTCCGGGCACCGTATGCTCGCCGTGATGGCCGATCGATCCGCCGCCGCGCCCGTCCTCCGGCCTTCGTCCGCCTCCGGGCGCAGGCCCGCCGCCCCGGTGCTCGCGCTCGATCTCGGGGCGAGCCGGATCCGGGTCGCCGTGGTCGCCCCGGACGGACGGATCCTCGCCCGGCGGGACGGGCGCACGCCCGGGGCGAACGGGCCGGACGCCGTCGTCGCGGCCTGCATCGATCACCTCCGGGCGGTCCGCGACGACGCCGGGCCCGCGATCGCGGGACGACTCGCCGGCGTGGGGCTGTCCGCTCCCGGCCCGGTGGACCCGCGGGCCGGCACGCTCGTCGAGCCGCCCAACATCGGACCGGGTTTCCGTGACGTCCAGTTCGCGGCGCCGATCGGGCTGGCACTCGGCCTCCCCGCCGCGCTCGAGCGCGACACGCATGTCGCGGCACTCGGGGAGCTGGCGTTCGGGGTCGCCCGCGGCAGCCGTGACTTCATCTACCTGACGGTCTCCACCGGGTTCGGCGGTGCGATCGTCGTCGGCGGGCGGCTGTACGGCGGGCCGGACGGCATGGCCGGAGAGCTCGGCCATCTTCCCGTGGATCTCGACGGCCCCCCGTGCGGGTGCGGCGGCCGCGGGCACATCGAGGCGCTCTGCTCAGGGAGCGGGATCGCCCGCCTGGCGACGGAGGCGGTCCGCAGCGGCCGATCCCCGGCACTCGCCGCCCGGCTGGCCGCGCGCGCCCCCGGCCCGCTCGCGGGGCGCGACGTCGCGGAGGCCGCGGACGCCGGTGACTCGGAGGCCGTGGCGATCATGGACCGCGCACGCCGGGCCTTCGCCGCGCTCCTCGTGGGCCTCGTGGATGCCTTCGCACCGGAACGGATCGTGGTCGGGGGCAGCCTCGCCGATGCCCAGGGAGAGCGGCTGCTGGGGCCCGCCCGAGAGGCCGTCGCCACGACCGCCTTCCGGATCCCGCGAGATCGAGTGCAGATCGTGCCGGCGGCACTCGGCGACGACGTCGGCCTGGTTGGCGCCGTCCCGCTGCTGGCCCTTCGTGGTCACTCCACAAGGGCCGTCTGACCCGAATCGCCACCCGCCCGAAACGTGTGCGGCGCCGTCCGGCGGAGGGCGCGGCGAAGGCCCTCTGCTAGACTCGGGTCGTACCAGACACCGTGCTCAACCCGGGGTCCGTCCTGCCGCCGAAGGCGGCGTGCAGGCTCCCCGATGGAGGTTCCCGCCCATGTCCGTTCGCGTCGGGATCAACGGGTTCGGCCGCATCGGCCGCCAGTCCCTCAAGGCCATCCTGGAGCGCGCCCCCGGCGTCGAGGTCGTCGCCGTCAACGACCTCGTCGACACGAAGCTCAATGCGCTGCTGTTCAAGCACGATTCGACCTACGGCGCCTATCCGGGAACCGTGGACCACACGGACGACTCGCTGATCATCGACGGCCGCGAGATCAAGGTCCTGAAGGAGAAGGATCCGGCGGCCCTCCCGTGGGGCGACCTGGGCGTCGACATCGTCCTCGAGTCCACCGGGATCTTCACCGACGCCGAGAAGGCCCGAGCGCACCTGAACGCGGGCGCGAAGAAGGTCGTCATCAGCGCCCCGGCGAAGGGCGAGGACATCACGATCGTCCTCGGTGTCAACGACGACCGGTACGACCCGGCGAGCCACGACATCATCAGCAACGCGAGCTGCACGACGAACTGCCTCGCGCCGGCGGCCAAGGTCGTCCACGACCTCGTCGGCATCGAGCGCGGCCTGATGAACACGATCCACTCGTACACGAACGACCAGCGGATCCTGGACGTCGCGCACAAGGACCCGCGCCGCGCCCGCGCGGCCGGCCAGAACATCATCCCGACGACGACCGGGGCCGCGAAGGCCCTCGCCCTGGTGATCCCGGACCTCAAGGGCAGGTTCGACGGGTTCAGCCTGCGCGTGCCCACCCCGACGGTCAGCGTCGTCGACTTCACCGCGACGGTGGGGCGCGAGACGAGCGCCGACGAGCTCAACGCCGCGTTCCGCGCGGCAGCGGCGGGCCCGATGCAGGGGATCCTCGGCGTGTCCGACGAGCCTCTCGTCTCGTCCGATTTCCGGGGCGACGCCCGCTCCTCGATCATCGATTCGGCGAGCACGATGGTCCTCGGCGGGACGATGGTGAAGGTCATCGCCTGGTACGACAACGAGTGGGGCTACAGCTGCCGCTGCGCCGACCTCATTCAAATGATCGCGGCCAGGCAGCCGGCCGGCGCCGTCGCCTGACCGCCAGACCAGACCGGCGGCTCCCCGCCCTCGCCACACAGACAGGACGCAGATGGACAAGCTGACGATCCGCGACGTCGATGTCGCCGGAAGACGCGTCTTCGTGCGCGTCGACTTCAATGTGCCCCTCGAGGACGGCAAGGTGACGGACGACTCCCGCATCCGTGCCGCCCTCCCCACCCTCCGTCATCTCCTCTCGCACGGAGCGAAGGTGATCCTGGCGAGTCATCTCGGCCGTCCGGACGGCAAGGTCCAGGACGGCCTTCGGCTCCGGCCGGTCGCCGAGCGGCTGACCCAGCTGATCGGACGGAACGTCCCGGTCACCGGCGACGCCCTCGGCATCGGGACGGTGGACGCGATCAAGCGTCTCCGCCCGGGGGAGCTGCTTCTCCTCGAGAACCTGCGCTTCCACGCGGCCGAGGAGAAGAACGACCCGAAGTTCGCCGAGCAGCTCGCCGCGTACGCCGACATCTACGTGAACGACGCGTTCGGGACGGCGCATCGTGCCCACGCCTCGACCGTCGGAATCGCCACCCTCCTGCCGGCCTATGCCGGGTTCCTGATGGAGAAGGAGATTGCCCAGCTCTCGAACCTCCTCGAGTCGCCGGCCCGGCCGTACGCGGCGATCGTCGGCGGAGCGAAGGTGTCGGGCAAGCTCAAGGTCCTCGACAACCTCGTCGAGAAGGTGGACGTCCTCGTGCTCGGTGGCGGCATGGCGAACACATTCCTCCTCGCCCAGGGCAAGGCTGTCGGCAAGAGCCTCGCCGAGCACGATCTGGTCGACGAGGCGAAGCGCGTCCTCGCGACCGCCGAGGCGAGCGGCGTTCGGGTGATCCTGCCGGTCGACGTCATCGTCGCCAAGGAGGTCACCCGAGGGACCGAATACAAGACGCTCTCGGCGGAGAAGATCCCGGCCTCGTGGCACATCGTCGACGTCGGCAAGGCGACGCTCGAGCTGATGGAGGCGGCCCTCGCCGACGCCCGGACCGTCTTCTGGAACGGTCCGCTCGGCGTCTTCGAGATCCCGTCGTTCGCCCACGGGACGAAGGCCATCGCGAGGTTCCTGGCGGACCGGTGCGACGCCGGCGCGACCGTGGTCGTGGGCGGCGGCGACTCTGTCGCGGCAATCCAGCAGCAGGGTCTCGCCTCGCGCTTCACGCATATCTCCACCGGCGGCGGCGCCAGCCTCGAGTTCCTCGAGGGCCGCGAGCTGCCGGGCGTCGCGATCCTCCGGGACCGGCTCCCTGAAGGCGCGCCGGCATGAGCGTCGACACCTCGATCTCGCTCGTCGAGGCGCGCGAGATCCTCGATT
>PNKK01000071.1 GCA_013822395.1 Anaerolinea sp.
CGGAGCATCGAGACGCCGCGGCCAGGGCCGCAAGGACCCTGTGCTACACTCCGCGCGCCGCGGAATCCTCCGCGACATCCAGCCGCCCGTCGCCGGTGGGGTGACGGAGCCCACACGCGGACCGTTCCGACCGGGACGGTGCCGGCCGGGTCGCAAGCAGGCGACCGGGCGGTCCCCGGCGACGAGGTCCGCGGCGGAAGCAACCGAACAGGAGGTCCTGCCCCGTGCCGTCCGTCTCGATGCGGCAGCTGCTCGAAGCTGGTGTCCACTTCGGGCACCAGACGCGCCGCTGGAACCCCAAGATGCGCCCGTTCATCTTCGCCGAGCGCAACGGGATCCATATCATCGACCTGGCCCAGACCGCGCAGCGGCTGGAGGCTGCGCTCGGCTTCGTTCGCGAGACGGTCGCGCGTGGCGAGCCCGTCCTGTTCATCGGAACGAAGAAGCAGGCCCAGGAGCCAGTCGCCCAGGAGGCGGCGCGTGCCGGGATGCCGTACATCAACAAGCGCTGGCTCGGCGGGATGCTCACGAATTTTGTCACGATCAAGAAGCGGATCGGACTCCTCGAGCAGCTGGAGGCCCGCCAGCAGGCCGGCGAGTTCGAGCGCCTTTCGAAGAAGGAGGCTGCCAAGCTCACCGAGGAGCTCGGCAAGCTGAACACAACGCTCGGCGGCATCCGCAAGATGAAGCGCCTCCCGGGTGCCGTCTTCATCGTCGACCCGCACCGCGAGCGGATCGCCGTGACCGAGGCGAACAAGCTCGAGATTCCGGTCGTCGGCACCGGCGACACCAACGTCGACCCCGACGAGCTCGACTACATCATCCCGGCGAACGACGATGCGATCCGCGCCATCCGCCTCCTCTGCTCGCTCGTCGCCGACGCAGCGATCGAGGGGGCGCGTGAGCGTGCCGCGCGTGCCACGACCGAACCCGAGCCGGAGCCGATGGTCACCGAGCCCGAGTACGACGACATCGGGGCGAGCGACGCGCTCGTCGCTGCACTCGCCGGCGGCGGCGCCCTGAGCTTCGCGCCGGACGAGGAGGAGGATCTCCTCCCCGGTGCCCCATCCCCGGCTCCGGCCGAGGAGGCTGCGGCCTCGGCCTCGGCCGAGGAGATCGCCGCCGAGCTCGCCCGCGAGGCCGCCGAACGCGAGGCCGCCGCCGGCACCGTCGCGGGCTGACCCGCTCCACCAACGCAGCACATCCCCTCGGGCGCGGCCCGCGACATCAAGGAGAATCGAAGCAGGATGGCCACGATCAGCGCGGAGGCGGTCAAGAGCCTCCGCGAGCGAACCGGCGCGGGCTTCATGGACTGCAAACGCGTCCTCGAAGAGACGAACGGCGACGTCGAGAAGGCGGTCGTGCTGCTGCGTGAGCGCGGCCTCGCCGCGGCCGCCAGGAAGGCCGGTCGGGAAGCCCGCGAGGGCCTCGTGTCCAGCTACATCCACACCGGCGGCCGCGTCGGCGTCCTGATCGAGGTCAACTGCGAGACGGACTTCGTCGCGCGGACGGACGAGTTCCAGAAGCTGGTCCGCGACCTCGCCATCCAGGTCGCCGGACTGGCCCCGCTGTACGTCGACGTCGACGCCATTCCCGCCGACGCCCTCGAGCGCAAGAGGGCTGAGCTCGCCGGCGACCCGGCCGCGGCATCCAAGCCCGCGGAGATCCGCGAGAAGATCGTCGACGGCCAGCTCAGGAAGTGGTACCGCGAGGTCTGCCTTCTGGAACAGCCGTTCCGCGACGAGGAGCGCGCCGTGCGCGACCTCGTGACGGAGAAGATCGCCACGATCGGCGAGAACATCCGGGTGCGCCGGTTCGTCCGGTATGCGCTCGGGGAGGATCTGTGACGGACGCGCCCTTCGGCTCGTCGCATCCGCGCTACGGGCGGATTCTGCTCAAGCTCTCCGGCGAGGCCCTCTTGGGCAACCGCACCTACGGCGTGGATCCGGAGTTCTGCGCATTCATTGCCGCCCAGGTCGCCGCGGTTCACGGGTCCGCCATCCAGGTCGGCATCGTCGTCGGCGGCGGGAACATCTTCCGCGGCATGGCGGCCGCCGCGCGCGGTATGGACCGCGCGACCGGTGACTACATCGGCATGCTCGCCACGGTCATGAACGGCCTCGCGCTCCAGGACGCCATCGAGCGGGCCGGAATCCCGGTCCGCGTGATGAGCGCGATCGCGATGAACGAGATCGCCGAGCCGTATATCCGGCGTCGGGCGGTCCGGCACCTCGAGAAGGGGCGCGTCGTGATCTTCGTCGCCGGCACGGGCAACCCCTACTTCACGACGGACACCGCGGCGGCGTTGCGGGCCGTCGAGATCGGCGCGTCTGTCCTGCTCAAGGCAACGAAGGTCGACGGGGTCTACGATGCGGATCCGATGACAGTGTCGACCGCCCGTCGCTTCGATCGCCTGGACTACGCGGACCTCCTCCGCGACCAGCTCCGAGTCATGGACGCGGCGGCCGTGGCGCTGTGCATGGAGAACGACCTGCCGATCGTCGTCTTCGACCTCAACCAGCCGGACAACATCGCCCGCGTCGCCCGCGGCGAGCCGGTGGGGACGCTGATCGGGGCACCCGGACGGGAGGCGTGACCGCATGAGCCAGGAGATCGTCGCCGCGGCGGATCACAAGATGGCCCGAGCCGTTGAGGCCATGGAACGCGACCTCGGTGGCATCCGGACCGGTCGCGCCTCGACGAGCCTCGTCGAGCGGATCCACGTCGACTACTACGGTACGCAGACGGCGCTCAACCAGCTCGCCGGGATCAGCGTGCCCGAGCCACACCAGATCGTCATCCAGCCGTGGGACAGGAGCGTCCTCGGCGCGATCGAGAAGGCGATCATCAAGAGCGACATCGGGCTCACCCCGAACGTCGACGGGACCGTGGTCCGCCTGAACATCCCGCAGCTCACCGAGGAGCGGCGGCGCGAGCTCGTCCGCGTGGTCCACAAGCGGATGGAGGAGGCTCGAGTGGAGATCCGGAACCTCCGTCGGGACGCGGCGGACCAGCTGAAGAAGCTCGAGCGCGACGGCGAGCTCGGGACGGACGAGGTTCACCGGACCCTGGAGACGGTCCAGAAGACCACCGATCGTCACATCGCCGAGGTCGACCGCGTCGGTGGAGCCAAGGAACAGGAGGTCCTCGAAGTCTAGTGGCGCGCGCACCGCTCGTCCGTCCGATCGACGCGCCCCCAGCGGCCCATGAGCCAGGACCCGTCGTGGCGATCGAGCGGACCGACGGCCCGGTGGCCGACGAGGCGGCCACCTCCGACCTCCCGCGTCACGTCGCCATCATCATGGACGGCAACCGGCGCTGGGCGCGCGCGCGCGGCCTGCCGGAGCTGGAAGGGCACCCGGCCGGCGTCGAGGCGATCCGAGGCGTCCTCCGCCACGCGCGCCGCCGCGGGCTCCGCGTCCTGACCCTGTACGCGTTCAGCCGCGAGAACTGGGCGCGCTCGGATGCCGAGGTCGCCGCCCTGTTCGGCCTGCTCGAAGCCGCGATCCGGAGCGAGACCGATGAGCTCCGGACCCAGGGAGTCCGGGTCAGGATGATCGGTCGGACCGACGAGCTGCCGCCCGAGACCCGTGCCTCGATCGAGGACGCCCTCGACGCCACGGCCGGCGGGACCGAGATGCTCCTGAACATCGCGTTCAACTACGCTGGCCGGACGGAGCTCGTGGATGCCGTCCGTCGGATCGTCGCCTCAGGGATCCCGCCGGAGGCGGTCGACGAAGCCTCGATCGCCGGTGCGCTGTACACGGCCGGGACGCCGGATCCCGACCTCGTCATCAGGACCGGCGGAGAGCAGCGTCTTTCGAACTTCCTGATCTGGCAGTCGGCCTACGCAGAGCTCATGACCACCGAGACGCTCTGGCCGGACTTCGGCCCGGAGGCGCTAGACGAGGCCCTTCTCGAGTTCGCGTCGCGGCAGCGGCGTTTCGGCCGCTGAGGTTCCACGGTGCTCCGTGACCGAGCGCGGAGCGCCGCGCTCCTCGTCCCGCCGCTCCTCCTTGTCCTCTGGCTCGGCGGCCCCTGGATCGTGGCTCTCGTGGCGGTCGCCGTGGCGATCGGCGCCCGGGAGGCATTCCGGCTCCTCGAGGCGGCCGGTCATCCCGCGTTCCCGGCGCTCGGCATCGTCCTCGCCCTCGTCGTCGCGCTCGCGGATTCCATCTCGGCCGTCCCCGGCGGCGCGGGCCTCCTCCTCGCCGCGATCGGGATCGTCCTTGTCGGTGCTGCCGCACTCACGCGGCAGGATCCGCGCGATGGGCTCGCCTGCTTTGCCACGACCACATTCGCGGCGCTCTATGTGGGGCTTCTGGGCTTCGTGCCCCGGCTGGCCGTTCAGGCGCCGGCCATCCCCGAGGGCGCGCCACTCGCGTTCCTCGGACCTGAGCGCGGATGGATCCTCCTGCTGATCCTGTCGGTCTGGGCGTTCGATACCGGGGCGTACCTGGTGGGCCGCCGGTACGGACGCCGGAAGTTCATGGCCCACATCTCCCCGGCCAAGACCGTAGAGGGTGTCGTGGGCGGGACGGTGGCCGTCACCATCGTCGCGACTCTGATCGTGGCCGGCCTCGGCCGCTCCTGGCCGGCCGGCCTCGTGCTGGGCCCGATCGTCGCCGCGGCCGCCCAGACCGGTGACCTCGTCGAGTCGATGCTCAAGCGGGCCGCCGGCGCGAAGGATTCGGGCACGCTCATCCCCGGCCATGGCGGCGTCCTCGATCGCGTGGATTCGTTCCTATTCGCGGCGCCCGCCTTGATGCTCTATGCCGTCGTCGTCTTCCGCTGAGTCGGCGGGGGAGGGGAGACGGCTCCGAATCGCCCTCCTCGGCTCGACGGGCTCCATCGGCCGCCAGGCGATCGACGTCATCGACCGCGACCCGTCCCTCGAGGTCGTCGCCCTCGCGGCGGGCCGCAATGCCCCGCTGCTCGCTGAGCAGGCTCGGAGGCTGCGCCCCGAGATCGTGATCCTCGCCGACCCGGCCGCACGGAGCGGCCTTGGCGATCTCCCGACGGACTCACGGCTGGAGCTCGGGGACGACGCCCTGGAGGCCCTCGCGGCTCGCGCGGACCTCGACATCCTTGTGGTCGGCACCGGTGGGATGGTCAGCCTCCGGCCGGTGCTCGCGGCGCTGCGGGCCGGCACGGTCGTCGCCACGGCGAACAAGGAGACCCTCGTGGCCGGCGGCCACCTGGTGATGCCGCTGGCGCGGTCGCTCGCCGCCGCCCGTGCCACCGCGGACCCGCGGGACGCGCTCGCGAGCCCGCTCGGCTGGGTGCGCCCCATCGACTCGGAGCACTCGGCCATCTGGCAGTGCCTCGTCGGGGAGCCGGCGGCGGCGGTCGCCCGCCTGGTCCTGACCGCGTCCGGCGGCCCGTTTCTCGACGTCGACGCCGTGACGCTCGTGGGCGCCACGGCGGAGGCCGCGCTGCGCCATCCGACGTGGCGGATGGGCCCGAAGATCACGATCGACAGCGCGACCCTCGCGAACAAGGGCCTGGAGGTCATCGAGGCGCACTGGCTGTACGATGCCCCGTACGAGACGATCGACGTCGTGATCCACCCGCAGTCGGTCGTCCATTCAGCCGTTCTCTTCGTCGACGGCTCCCTCAAGGCCCAGCTGGGCACCCCGGACATGCGCCTCCCCATCCAGTACGCCCTGACCCACCCGCACCGCCGCCCGTCCCCCGCGGCGCCGCCCGATCTCGTCGGGATCGGCCGGCTGGACTTCCGCGCGCCGGACGAGACGCGCTTCCCGGCGCTCCGGATCGCCCGCGAGGCGGGCCGGCACGGCCCGTGGGCCACCGCCGCGCTCATCGCGGCCGACGAGGTCGCGGTGGCGCGGTTCCTCGACGGGTCCCTCGACTTCCCTGGAATCTCGCGGCTCCTCGAGGCCGCCGTGGCGCGGTATGGGCCGCGGAGCGGCGCGGAACCGGACGTCGACGACCTCGTGGCGCTCGAGACCGAAGTCCGAGCGATCTACGGCACCGGGACGGTCGCGTGAACGACGTCATCCGGACGCTCATCACCGTTGTCCTGTTCTTCGGGATCCTGGGGATCCTGGTGATCGTCCACGAGCTCGGGCACTTCGTAACGGCCCGCCTTTTCCGCGTCCGTGTCCTCGAGTTCGGAATCGGGTTCCCGCCCCGCGCGAAGGTCGTCCGCGATGTCGGGGAGACCATCTACACGCTGAACTGGCTGCCGATCGGCGGTTTCGTGAAGCTCGAGGGTGAGGACGGGGACGAGGCGGACGATCCGCGCTCGTTTGCCACGCAGGGCCTCGCGAAGAAGCTCACCATCCTCCTCGCGGGCGTCGCCATGAACCTCGTGCTCGCGTTCACGATCTTCACCGGAATCGCCCTGACCGGAGATCCCGCGATCGGTGTCTATGTGCCGTACGTGGAACCCGGATCGCCGGCCCAGATGGCGGGCCTCCGGGTCGGCGACGTCATCGAACGGGTGGACGGGCGCGCCTTCAGCGCGTTCGGGCCCGGGTCGGTCCTCCAGGACCTGCGGAGCAAGGCGGGCCGCACCGTCGGCCTGACGGTCCGGCGCGACGGAGTCACCCTGGAGCTGTCGGCGACGCTCCGGGCCCCGGCCGAGCTGGAGGCCGGCAAGGGGGCGCTCGGAGTCGGCCAGGTGCCGGATCGCCCGCTCGAGAGCCGCACCACGCAGGACCGGATCACGTACGATCTCGGGGCCGCGATCGCCCTCGGCACGGCGCGCACGATCGACGCGACCCGGCTGATCGTCGACGGCGTCGGCCAGCTCGTCACCGCGATTGTCACCCGGCCCACCGAGCCGCCGCCCGCCGCGGGGCCGGTGGGGATCGCGACCCAGATCGGCGATGTCTTCTGGACGCTCGGCCCGCTCGTGACCCTCTATCTGGCCGCAGTTCTGTCGGCGAACCTCGCGGTCGTCAACATCCTCCCATTCCCGCCGCTCGACGGCGGGCGGATGCTCATGCTCATGATCAAGCGGGTGGTCGGCGAGCGGCTCTCGCTCCGGGCGGAGCGCCTGACCTACTTCGTCGGCTTCGCGATGCTCCTCGCCTTCCTGGTCTGGGTGACCGCGTTCGACATCGCCCGCCAGCTGGGCGGCGGCTGATGGGCCAGTTCCTCCGGCCGATGCACTTCGGGGGGCGGACTCGGTCGTCGGAGAACACATGACCGGCCCATCGGGGCGCCGGTCCACGGTTTCGGTCGACGTGGGCGGCGTCCTCGTGGGAAGCGGGCATCCCGTGGTGGTCCAGTCGATGACCAACACGGACACCGCGGACGCGGACGCGACGGCGCTCCAGGTTGCCCGCCTGGCGCATGCCGGCAGCCAGCTCGTTCGCGTGACCGTCAACACGGACGCAGCGGCCGCCGCCGTGCCGGACATGCTCCGCAAGCTCGCCGACCTGGGGGTCGCGGTCCCGGTCATCGGCGACTTCCACTACAACGGCCACCAGCTCCTCGTTGAATACCCGGCCATGGCGGCCGGCGCTGGCCAAGTATCGGATCAATCCCGGCAACGTCGGTGCGAAGCGTCACGACGAGAACTTCCAGACGATCATCCGCGTTGCGATTGAGCACGGCAAGCCGGTCCGGATCGGGGTCAACTGGGGCTCGCTCGACCAGGCGCTCCTGACCGAGCTGATGGACGCCAATGCCCGTCTCGTCGAGCCGCGCGACGCCCGCGAGGTGATGATCGAGGCGATGATCCAATCCGCGATACGGTCGGCCGAGCTGGCCGAGGCGACGGGTCTCCGTCACGACCGGATCATCCTCTCGGCGAAGGTCTCCCGAGTTCGCGACCTCGTCGACGTCTACCGGCTCCTCGCCAAACGGTCGGACTACCCGCTCCACCTGGGCCTGACCGAGGCGGGCCTCGGGATGAAGGGGATCGTCGCGTCGACGGCGGGCCTGGCGATTCTGCTCGAGGAGGGGATCGGGGACACGATCCGGGTCTCGCTCACTCCGGCGCCGGGCGGCGAGCGCGAAGAGGAGGTCCGGGTCGCGCAGCAGATCCTCCAGTCGATGGGCCTCCGATCGTTCCTGCCCCAGGTCAGCTCCTGCCCCGGCTGCGGTCGCACGACGTCGACGTTCTTCCAGGAGATGGCCGAGCGGATCCAGGGCCACCTCCGCGACCGCATGCCGGAGTGGCGGGAGGTCCATCCGGGTGTCGAGGAGCTGACGGTCGCGGTCATGGGCTGTGTCGTGAACGGACCCGGCGAATCGAAGCACGCCGATATCGGGATCAGCCTGCCGGGCACCTTCGAGGACCCGGTTGCTCCCGTCTTCGTCGACGGGAAGCTGGAGCGGACGCTCCGCGGCGACGGCCTCGTGGACGAGTTCATCGAGCTCCTCGAGGCGTACGTCGAGCGGCGCTATCCGAGCTCCGGGGTCGCCGCGCCGGCCTGATCAGAGCGCCGATCAGCGAATTTGGGGTCCTCGACGAGGTCCAGGCGCTGCTGGCGAAGCTGCCCCGGGCAACCTTGTCGAGGGCGGTCGAGGGCCGGTCGGCGCAGGCTTCGTTACGTGAAATCATGGAATGACCGCGGTCTTGGGGGGGTATGGTCGGT
>PNKK01000072.1 GCA_013822395.1 Anaerolinea sp.
CGCCAACTCCGACCGGGTCCGAGTCGGGCGATGGAGGCCGATCGTGAGCGCGACAGAGCGGCACGTCGCTGCAGGCGTGGCCGGGGTCGCGGGGGACGCCCGAGCCTACCCGCCGCTGGACGCCCGCCACCTCCGCATGTACCGCGGGTCGTTCCTGCTGGTCATCTTCGCCGAGTCGCTCGGCTTCCTGACCCTCTTCTCAGTGCGTTTCGTGCTGGCCGGAGCGGGTCACCCAGCGGAGCTGAACGTGGGGCTCGGCGGCGCCATCACCGTCCTGCTGGGGGGCAGTGCCGGCGCGGCCGTGCGCGGCCTGAGGGCGATCCAGCGGGGCGAGACCCGGACGATGACGACCGGCCTGGGATCGGCATTCGGGCTCGGGTTGGCGGCCCTGGTGCTCATCGCCGCCGACTGGGCGACCTCCACGATCGCACCGGCCAGCCGCTTTGGTGGTATCTACCTCGCGACCGTCGGCTTCCATGCGATCCACATCGTCGTGGGATTGCTGTTTCTCGCCGCGCTGTGGTCGTCGGGACGGCGCGGCCGGTTCGATGCCGCAAACCACTGGCTGGTGGAGGCGGGCGTCCGGTTCTGGCTCTTCGTCGTCGCGGCGTGGCTCGCCGTCTACGTGGTGTTCTACTGGCTGTAGCCCCGGATCGGGGAGGGAACAATGACCGTTGTACCCATCGCCGGCGCCGATCTCCCGGTCATCTGGTGGGTCTTCTGGCTGGTCGTGATGGCCGTCGGCGTCTTCGGGGCGTTTGCCTGGTGGCTCGTCCGCGCGGCGCTCCGCGAGGACAGCGCGCCGCCGGCCGACCACGAGCACGATGGTCTGCACGGCACCCCCGACGAGAGCGACACGGACGGCTCGGGCGGATGAGCCACGCGCCGGGCGGAACCTCCACGAGCGTCAGCCCCTGGCGGCCGTCCTTGCGGTGACTCCCTGGAGGTTGTCCACACGGACCTTCCTCCCGCTGATCAAGGTGGCGCATCAGACCGGGCCCGACCACGCTCGGCCGAGCCGCGGAATCGACAGAAGTCGTGTGCAGCCACGCTCGATCGCGGCGATTCCGATGAACCAGCCGGATCAGCGCGACCGGGCCCCGAATCGAGACGGCCCCCGATCGACACCCCGCGCGCTGCGCGGCCGCGGTGTCCGGCAAGACCGCGCCGGGGACGGACTGCTAGCTCCTCCGGGCCGTTGCCGGAGATCGGCGACCGTCGCCTCCGGTCCGGCCGGCGACGGCCGGACCCGCGCGGTGCCTCCGCCGTCGGGCGGGGCTGGTCGGCCCCGGCACGGCGGCCAGGAGCTCCGGCGAGCGCCACCCGAGCGGGCCGGGCGTCAGGAATCGGGTCACCAGGTCGACGACGACCGCGAAGACCGCTCCCACGATGACGGCGGGCAGGACGAAGAATCCACCGACCTCCGGGCCCCGGCTGCTGGTCGTGCCGAGGAGCTCGCTCCCGGTGAACTCGCCGATCGCCGCGGCGACCGTGCCGGTCACCCAGCCGCTGGCTCGGGGCAGCAGCCGGATCTGCTGGCCGATCACCCCGATCGCGAGCGCTCCGAGCAGAAGAAGCAGCGTACCGATCGCGTCCATCTGGTCACCTCCGCCATCGGGGCGGGCGTCGCGGCATCGCGGTCCGATCCGGATCTGGCCGCTGATCTGACCGCGGTCGACTCGGACTCGCTGGCCGCCGCGATTCTTGTACCGGTCAAACCTGAGGACCACGTGAGTGTCGCCTCACGGCAGGCTGAGAACCGGCGCGCCACATGCGTCTCCGCCGGCTGTCCCTTGGCACCCAGGACGGTTCCAGGGTCGGTTTCAAGCCCCCGTTGACAGGCTCGAACGATTCTTAGCTCGGACTCAGCGTGCTCTCAGGTTCAAACGCGATGATCCTGTCCATCGGTGGTGAGAGCGCGCTCCTGGCGCGGCACCCTCGATGACCCCCGACGGGCCGGCCGGTCGCTATCCCCCCCCCGGCGACCGGCCGCAGCCCGCTTCCGCGAGAGTGTGAGGCGCGGATCCCCGTCGGCTTGGTCTGGCCAATACGCCGGTCCGTGCTTCCCGCGATTCTTGTTGAGACCGACCTCTACGTCGTCCCGACCGCGGCCCGGAAGCTGCTCATCGAAGTTGGCCTACAGCGCCCACTCGCTGGCCGGGGGCGGGCCGTCCGCCTCGCGGCCCTCGTCGCCCCCGCAGCATGACCGGTCGGTGAATGGGCGATCGTCCGGGTAGTGGTCCGGGTCGACGCCGAACTTCGATCGGCAGTCGGGGCACCCGAACCGCAGCGTCCTGCCCTCCCACGACCGCACTGATGCCGGTCCCGGCCGGGATCCGTTCGCCGCAGGCCACACACCTGGCCAGCGGCGTCGGAGGCGGATCGTCGATGACCAGATTGGCAACGCTCATGATCCGCTCCGTCGCTCTCAGGGCACCACGTTGATGACCATCAGGAGCCCGCCCGGCTCCACGTCGTCGTTCGTCGTGTGGTGGACGATGTGGCAGTGGAGGGCCCACTGGCCCGGGTTGTCCGCCACGAACTCGACGTCCAGCCGCTCGCCCGGATGGATCGGGAACGTGTCCTTCGTGATCTGAGCCGTCTCCGGCACGGGAAAGCCGTCGGTGGCCACGATCGTGGCGCCCGTGCCGTGGATGTGCATCGGGTGCTCGAACTGCCCGGCACCGACGAAGCGGAGGCGGACGCGCTGGCCCTGCTTGACGGTGATCGTCGGGATGTCCGGGTACGTCTTGCCGTTGATCGTGAAGTAGTTCGGCTCACCCATCGAGGGCATCGCCGGGTAGGTGACGCCGTCGATGACCCGCCACTCGTTGAGATAGAGCACCTCGTCCACGTCGGGCTTGATCTCGTTCCAGTTCTTCGGATCGACGATCAGCCCGCCGAACATCCCGACGTTGATCTGGGTGTCCGTGTCGAAGTGCGAGTGGTACATGAACGTCCCGGCGGGCTTCGCCTCGAACTCGTAGGTGAAGGTCTCGCCCGGCTGGACGGGCTTCTGCGAGAGCTCCGGCTGGGCCACTCCGTCCATGGCGCCGGGGACGAACTGGCCGTGCCAGTGGATGCTCGTCGGCGTGGTCAGGTTGTTCGTGAACACGACGCGGACGCGGTCGCCCTCGGTCACACGGATGAGCGGACCGGGCACCGTGCCGTTGTAGGTGAGCGCGGTGACCTGGGTCTCGGCGTTGATCTTCCAGAAGACCGGCTTCGCGGTGAGCTCGAAGACCTTGGTCGTCCCGTCCAGGGTGTATGGCAGCGGTTGGAGGCCGATCGTCTCGGTCGCCGGGACGGCGCCCTCCGTCGGCACGGGCTCGTCCGCCATCAGGCCGCCGGTCGCGCCCATCCCGGGCATGGCTCCGCCGGTGGCGTCGGTCGCGGCCGGCGAGCTCGTCGGCGAGCCTCCGGCGCCCATCCCGGGCATGCCTGGATCCATCGATGGGGACGGGGATGGCCCGGGCGTGTTGCAGGCGGTGAAGATCGTGGTGAGCGCCACCAGCGCTCCGAGCGTGGCGGGTCGAGATTTCATGGGGGACGATCTCCTCAGAGTGGCTGCTCAGGCACGCCTGTGCGACCGAACATTCCCTCCGGCCCCATGGCCGCACGGACTCGTCAGCGCCACGGGCGTGTCGCCAATGAGACTGCCGCCAGATGAGTCCGGGCTGAATCCCGGCTGAGTGATCCGGGCCGCGCCTCAGTCATGGATGCCGCTGTTGCCGGCACCTTTGAGTGATGCCGGATCGGCGAGAAGCGGCGGCGCTCTTTGAGGCTGGAGTCGTGCGCGGGCGGGGCGCAGCGACGAAGATAGCCCGGTCAGCGAGAGGACCCTCCCGGTCGTAGAGCCGGCCGAGAGGGTCGGCGGGGTGGCAACAGCACCCTTGGCTATCGTATGGCCGTGCCGCCTGTCCGTGGCGGAGTACGCGGCGGCCGGGAAGCGGATCGAGGTGCCGGCGCAGGCCTGCCCGAGCTGCGGTGCGCGGCTCACGGCCTGGTCGGGCTATCGGCGCTGGCTGCGCGACGACGGCGAATACCGGATCTGGGTCCGGCGCGCTCGCTGCCCGACGTGCCGGGTGACCCACGCCCTCCTGCCCGACTTCGTCTGTGCCCGCCGGCTCGACACGGTCGAGGTGATCGGGGCGGGCCTCGAGCTCGGGGTCGCGGGGGCGGGGATGCGCACCGTGGCCGAGAGGCTCGGGCTGGCCCACTCGACCACCCGCGACTGGCGCCGACGCCACCGGGCCCGGGCGCCGGCCCTGCTGGCCCATCTCGCGGCGGTCGCCGTCGCGGCCGGCGCGGAGCTGCGCGACCTGCCGACCGGGGTCGAGGCGGCGGCCCCGGCCGCGCTCGGTGCGATCGCGGCGGAGGCCCGCCGCCGGTTCGGCGGGCGGGTGCCCGGTCTCTGGCGGCTGTGGAACGCGATCTGCGGCGGCTGGCCGCTGGGCACCAACACGGGCCCACCCTTGGCAGGCTCGAGCGGGGTGGCTCAGATGGGCTGACACGCCATCCCAGGAGGTCCCCCATGCCCGCCGACCCCGCCGAAGCCATCGCCCTGTTCCGCTATCGGGTCATCGCGGAGGCCACGAACGAACGCCTGTCCCCGGCCGAGCGGGGCCTCGTCGTCCGCGAGCTCGCCGCGCAGATCCACGAGCTGCCCGACGGCAGCCGGAAGGAGTTCAGCCGGGCGACCCTCGACCGCTGGATCCGGGCCTGCCGGGCCGAGGGCCTCGACGGGCTGCGCCCGGCGCCCCGTTCGGACATCGGCGCGGCCCGGGTGGCCCCCGAGCTCATCGAGGAGGCCTGCGCGCTCCGCCGGGAGCTGCCGGCCCGCTCGGCCGAGCAGATCAGCCGCATCCTTCGGGCGCGCCACAGCGTACGGGTCGCGCCCCGCACGATCCGGGAGCACCTGCGCCGACGGGGGCTCGACCGCGCCCGGCTCACATCGGAGCCGCGCGTCTTTGGCCGCTACGAGGCCGAGCATCCCAACGAACGCTGGATCGGCGACGTGCTGGTGGGGCCGTTCGTGCCCCATCCCCGGGTCGCCGGCAGCCGCAGGGCGTACCTGTTCCTGCTCGTCGACGACCACTCGCGGCTCCTGCTCCACGGCCGCTGGATGACCGAGGAGAACACCCGCGCCGGCCAGGTGGTGCTCCGGGCGGCGATCCTGCGCCGGGGCCTGCCTGAACACCTGTACCTGGATCACGGCGCTCCCTTTGCCAACGCCGCCCTCGAGCGCACGTGTGCCGTGCTGGGCATCCGCCTGGTTCACAGCCAGCCCTACTCGCCGCAGGGGAGGGGCAAGCAGGAGCGGCTGAACCGCTTCATCCGCGAGGCGTTCTTGAGCGAGGCCCTCCACGTCGGGATCGAGACCTTCGGCAGCCTGAACGACCGCTTCATGGCCTGGGCCGAGCGGGACGCCAACACGCGGGTCCACGCCGAGACCGGGGTGACCCCCATCAGCCGGTTCCTCGCTGGCGGGCCGCCGAAGCTCGCCGATCCCGACCTCCTCCGCGAGGCCTTCCGCTGGTCCGTCACCCGCGTCGTCACCCGGACCGCCCAGGTCTCGCTCGCGGGCAACCGCTACAGCGTCGAGCCGGCCCTCGTCGGCCGACGGGTGGAGCTTCGCTTCGACCCGGAGGACCTCTCGCGCATCGAGGTCTGGTGCGAGGGTCGGTCCCGGGGGCCGGCCGTCCCCTTCGTCCTCGGTCGCCACGTCCATCGGACGGTGCCCCAGGCGGTGGCGCCGCCACCCCCCGAGCCGACCGGCGTCGACTACCTGGGCCTGGTCGAAGAGCAGCATGACGCCGAGACCCTGGGCCGGCTCACGTATCGCGACCTGACCAGCGACGACGAGGAGCCCTCATGAGCGCCCGCGCTCCCTGGGTCGGGCACTTCGGCTTCACCCGGACCCCGTTCTCCAAGACGATCGCCGCGGCCGACCTCTTCAGCCGGCCGGCCCACGACGAGGCCGTCGCCCGGATCCGGTTCTGCATCGGCGAGTCGCTGCTCGGCGTCCTCGTCGGCGAGGTCGGCGTGGGCAAGACCGTCGCCCTGCGGGCCGCGGTGAGCGCCCTCGACTCGACCGCGCACCAGGTCATCTACGTCGCCAACCCCGCCTTCGGCACCCGCGGCCTGTACGTCACGATCGTCTCCGCACTGGGCGCCACCCCGCGCTTCTTCAAGGCCGAGGTGATGGCCCAGGCCCAGGCCCTCCTCGCGGCGGAGGAGTCCGAGCGTCGCCGACGGGTCGTCTTCATCGTCGACGAGGCCCATCTGCTCAGCCCCGAGCAGCTCGAGGAGATCCGCCTCCTCACCAGCGCCGAGATGGACTCCCGCACCCCCTTCGCCCTGCTCCTCGTCGGCCAGCCCACGCTCGTGCGCCGCCTGCGGATGGGCGTCTTCGCCGCCCTCGACCAGCGCATCGCGACCCGTTACCAACTCCGGCCGATGGACCTCGCCGAGTCGGTCGGGTACCTGCGCCACCATCTCGTGCTCGTCGGCCGTCGGGACCCCCTCTTCGCCGACGACGCCGTGGCCCGCCTCCACCGGGCGAGCCTTGGGCTGCCGCGAGCCCTCAACAACCTCGCCCGTGACGCGCTCATCGCCGCCGCGGCTGACGGCAAGGCCCTCGTCGATGACGCCTGCGCCAAGAAGGCCGTCGCCGAGGCGGTCAGTGACTGATGGTCAGCCGGTCCGCATCGAGGGCTGCCGTTCGGGCCGCACGCAATCCTGCCGGTTGGTGTGCAGACAATCCCGCCGCCAACAGCCGCGAACTCGCGACCTTTCGGGTCGACGAGTCGCGGGAGCTGGTGGCTCAGGCGCTCAAGCCGCGTGCCTTCCGGAGGCATCCCATTTCCTGGGCCGCAGGTCGGCAGGCTGATCCTCTGCCCTCGCGCCGGCCCTCCCCCTTCCCCTCTCGCGTCGGCCCTCCCCCTTCCCCTCCCGCTGATCGATCTCGTTCATCAATCCGGCCACATCTGAGCGTGGCGATGCACCGATCCCGACGAATCCCCGGGCCGGCCGAGCGTGGCTGTCTCGGATCTGATGAATGACGTCGATCACGGGCCGGAGTGGCGGGAGTGCCGGGTGACAGCGGACATGCCAATCTCCCTGTAGGCGGACACGGACTTCCCTGCTGACGGACAGCTGATCTCCCGGTCGACGGACAGCTGATCTCCTCGAGAACGTCCATTCCGCCTCGCGATCCCCCCGGTGGGTGACCCTTGTGGTGTTCCGACACCCAAGACTACGCGCCTTCCTCAACGTGTTGACCTGGTAACTCCAGCACACGTATGATCACCTGTATGCGGACAACTTTGGTGCTTGACGACACGCTTCTTCGTCAGGCCAAACGCCGGGCTGCCGAACGTAACCTCACGGTCAGCGACGTCGTCAACGAGGCGCTACGCGACTCGTTCGGCCGCGCCGTGCCGGCCGCGCCGCCGTTTTCGATGACCACGTACGGCAGGCCAGGTCGCCTCGTTCGCCACGAACCGTCCGACTTCGCCGTCGAGTTCGAGGACGAGGACCGGAGCCGACTGCGCTAGACGATGCTGATGCCCGATGTCAACGTCCTCGTCTATGCCCATCGGCGGGACGAGGCGTGGCACGAGCCATACGCAGACTGGCTGAAGGGGGTCGTCGACGGTCCCGAGCCGTTCGCGCTGAGCGTCCTGGTGGCGGTGGGGTTTCTCAGGATCGTCACGACTCGAGGATCTATGAGGATCCCACGCCACTGCCCGTAGCCCTGGCGGTCATGGAGCAACTCGCCGCTCATCCACGGTGCCGGCTCGCTACGCCCGGCGCCAACCACCTTGACGAGGTCGCCCGGCTATGCCGCGCCGTCGGCGCCGCCGGCAAACTGGTGGCGGACGCGCAACACGCAGCGCTGGCGATCACCGAAGGTTGCACCTGGGTCAGCCGAGACGCGGACTTTGCGGGGTTCGTGCCGCACGGGCTCCGCTGGCAGCATCTGGCGTTCGAGTAGGCGAGGCGCCTGGGGCCCCGGTTGGGACTCAGGTGTGCGTGCTGATGCCGCTTGGTCCTGCGGCGGCTCAGGAAACCGAGCCCGCCGTCAGCCCTCGCCGCCGATCCCGCCGCGCGGCCCGGTCGCGACCGAGAGCCGCTCGAAGCCGCGCCGACGATAGACTCCGCCGTGGCGGCCCGCGAAGCGGCGCTCGCCCTCCAGATCTTCCTGCCCGACAAGGCCGCGAGCTTCGACGTGTCGTGGTTCCAGTTCGTCTCGGGCTCGACCGGCGCCGACCTCGCCTTCGTGTTCGACACCACCGGCAGCATGTGGAACGAGATCGCGGACGCGAAGGCGCAGGCGACCGCGCTCGCCCCGGCGTGGCTCGAG
>PNKK01000073.1 GCA_013822395.1 Anaerolinea sp.
CAGTCACCGGACCCGGATCCAGATCGCAGGAGTCAGTTGACATTCATCGATCCAGGGCGATTGCGGCGACGGGGCCGTCATCTTCGAGGGTCCGAGGGATGCATCGTGGCGTTCAGTCGGTCGCGTCGTGCCCTGAGGCCGTCCGCTTTGCCCTCGTTCTTCTTCCAACGGAAGTAGCGCTCGCGACGCTGGCACGCGGCAACGACGCCGTGGAGTTCGTGAGGACCGCCAGGGATCTGGCTCTCGGCCTACACCCACACCCCGATGCGCTATTTCGATCGGGCGGCCATCCGGGCCCACGCCGAGCGCTTCGGCGTCGCCGTCTTCCGGCGCCGGTTCATCGAGCTGTTCTCGCGTCTTGGCGTGGACCCGTCCCTCTACCGCGCCGACGGGCAGTGTCTCAGTTTGAACGGGCAGCCCGTTGCGGCTGGGCTCGCGGATCACATCTGGACGTGCGCGGAGATCGCCGCGCTGCTTGACTAGCCTGGGCAGTACTCTTGGCGGTGAGTCCGTGTAGATCCGTTCCGTGTATTCTCTAGCGCCGTCCATTCAGACCCGGAGCGAATGACCCGTCCCGACAGCCTCCCAGACTTCTTTGCCGACGGTATCCAAGTGGCGACCGGGAACTTCGGCGTAACGCTGACCCTCCTGCTCTCAGACCCAGAGCGCTCTGGCGAGCTCGGCGATCCCGTCGCACGCATTCGCCTCAGCCCTGAGTTGGCTCAGGCGCTTCTCAAGATCCTCTCTGACGCTTACCCGACCAGGCCACCCGCCACGGAGGGGGACACATGACGCTCGCCGCGCCGCTTGTGAACCGCTGGGGCACGGTCCGGAATGCATCAACGGATCAACACACGGCGGGCTACGCGTCACGCTCCATCGCCATTCGCATCGAGCACGATGCAGGCCAGTACGTGGCGACGATGGCCGAGTTGCCCATGTTCGGTGAGGGTGATACCCCGCGCGAGGCGGCGGTCGACCTGATCCGCTCTCTAATGAGCTTGCGGGATCAGCTCGCCCAGAGCCGTGGTCGTCTCGCGCCCGAGCTCGACCGCCAACTGACGGTGCTCGATCACCTCCTGGGGTGAAGGCGGGGGACGTTCGGCGGGGCGTGCGGAAGCTCACGGATTCCAAGCCTCGAGGCGGCGATGAGTTGTACCGCGTCGATTGCCCGGTCTGTCACGTTCAGGTCGATTGGACCAAGCTCTCCCGGAAGCCTGACAACACTCAATAGGGAAGCGCTCGAGCGCATCCTCGACTGCATCGAGGCCATCGACGCCTACGTGTCGCGCGCTCGCCGGTATCGTTCGAGGCAACCTGCCCCGACCTTCGAGCTGCGGTCGGCGAGGCGCTGGCGGCCCTCTGACCGGCTGGTGCTGTGACGACCGCCAGAGATCCGGGCTGCGCTGTATCGGTCGCATACGTCTGGATGCGATGCGCGTGGCCGCATCACCGACCGCCCTTGATGCCGCCACGCGCATCAGGAACGGCGGTCGATCTCGCCACGGACACGGCGGGCATCGAGACGGCGGGCACCACTGTCTTGACGACCGGTACTAAGGTTGGGAGGGCTTCAACCCTCCTCGACGCGGCTGGGAGGGAGCCCGTCCACCGCCCCGACCATCGAGACAACCCGCTGGGTCCATTGAGACCCTTGGCGACCCGAGTTGGAGCTGCTGTCTTGTTGCATATCCTCTCCCTGGGCCTGAGGAACCCGCTCGTGCGTCGTCTTCTTGCTCGAATGCGCTGGCCGCGGCCCGAGCATGTCGACCGGATGCGTTCGAGCGAGTTCCAGGGATACGTTCGCGCAATCGGCGTGGAGGCTGAGGCCCAGAAGGCGCTCGCCGACTTCATGGGAGGTCGAGATTCAAGCGAAGCCGACACCGGCCTACGCAGCCCGGAAGGCCGCTCTGAAAGACGAGCGCCTGCGGTTGTCCCTTGAGTTGGCCGAAGAGGCAATCGCCGTGGACCCGCACCACCGCCACCACAGAAGAGAGGTTGGCGGCATCATCTACGACACGTCGGAGCCGGGTCTCATGGTCGCCTTCACGATTGTCGATGGCGAGATTGTCTACCTGACATTCCGCGACCTCTTCGACTCCTGATCGTCGGGCACATGACCGGGCGGTTCGCGCCCGGCCAGGAGCGTCCTGCTCAAGATGGCCGGGCCGTCGAAGGTCGTCGAGTCCGCGCCGCTCGATGCCGGCATCTGGGGCCGCGAGGCGGAGGTCATCTCCACCCGCCGGTACGCCTGGACGGGATCGAGGTCTCGGACCGGGACGACGCCTTCCTCCTGGTCGGGGCCCGGCTCCTCGCCTACCGGCGCATCGACCACATCCCGGCTCGTTGCATTGCACATTCCCGGCCAGTATGATTGCAATATCCCGTCCAATCGCCTAGGTCAGGGAATATCAGGGGGCAGCCTGTGAGCTACCGAGCGCGGATCGCCGATGCCGAGCTACAGGCGCGACTGCGTGCGACCGGCGCGGTCATCGTGGAGGGGCCTCGTGCGTGCGGGAAGACGGAGACCGCTCGTCAGGCCGCGGCCAGCGAGGTCCTTCTCGATGTAGATGAGACGGCGCGGGCCGCCGTCGCCCTTGATCCATCGCTCGTTCTGGCGGGTCCGGTCCCTCGTCTCATCGATGAATGGCAGCTTGAGCCGGCCATCTGGAACCACGTTCGCCGCGCTGTTGACGACCGGCAACTGCCGGGTCAGTTCATCCTGACCGGCTCTGCGATCCCCCGCGACGACGCCGTCCGACACACCGGAGCGGGCCGGATTCTCCGACTACGAATGCGCCCGATGACGCTGTCCGAGAGCGGACACTCCGATGGCGCGATCTCGCTGGCCCGCCTGCTGGCAGGCGAACCCGTCCGGGCACCGGATCCGGGGCTGACGGTGGCCGACCTCGCCGTGCGGGTCTGCGTCGGTGGCTGGCCCGGCCTGCTGGACCTCCCGGTACCAGAAGCACTGATGATGGTCCGAGGGTATCTTGAGGAGACGGCCCGCGCCGATCTCGTGCGCGTGGACGGCGTTCGTCGTGACCCGGTCCGCGTCCTGCGCGTCCTTCGCGCATTGGCCCGCAACACGGCGACATACGCGACCCTGACGACGATCGCGGCCGACGCCACGGAGGCCGGAGAGACGGTCATCGATGACACGGTGGGCGAGTACCTCCGCGTCCTCGAGCGCCTCATGATCGTCGAGGACCAGCCGGCCTGGGCACCAAGCCTGCGCTCGCGCTCGCGACTCCGGAGCGCGGCCAAGCGTCACTTCGTGGATCCCTCGCTCGCGGTCGCCGCACTGTCGGCCAGTCCCGAACAACTCCTGCGTGACGTCAATCTGCTCGGCTGTCTGTTCGAGTCGCTCGTGGTCCGAGATCTGCGGGTCTATGCAGAGGTTCACGGGGGACGCCTGCTCCAGTACCACGACAACACCGGCGCCGAGGCGGATGCGATCATCGAAACGGCGGAGGGTGGCTGGGCGGCATTCGAGATCAAGCTTGGACCGGGCCGGGTGGATGCTGCCGCCGCGAGCCTCCTTCGAATGGTTGAGCGGATCGACCTGAAGAGAGCCGGCAAGCCCCGTGCGCTCGGGGTGATCGTTGGCTTCGGCTACGGCTACGTCCGCGACGACGGCGTCGCGGTCATCCCGATCGGCGCGCTCTCTCCCTGAGGCCGCCCGGAACCTCCGGCCTTGCCCCAATGCCGTGATCGTCCGTCTCGAGGCAGACGCCGGGCGTCGACTGGAGGGTGTGCGGGCGGACGCACCCGCCGCAGCCGGCGGTCTCGGAGGCTCAGCCGAGGAGGGCGAGAAGCACACCAGCCGGTACCGTCATGACCTTCCGGTCCGTGATGACCGTTTGCTGGCTCACCATGACGCCACCGCCGAATGCCTTCTCGATGCTTTCATAGTCCTTGCCGTCGAGGCGGCGTCCGTACTTGCTCTCGAGCGCGAGGGTGCCGTCGCCGAGCGGAGCAACGAAGTCGATCTCACGACCGTCGCTGCTCCGCCAAACGAAGAGTCGCTTGGGCTCACGGAAATGCGCGAGCGCATCGCGCTCGGCGTGGCGGAACAGCGCGATCGCGAGGATGCTCTCGACGAGGTCCGGCAGGGATGCGACCGGGCCGCCAGGCGCGAGAACGGAAGGGATGGCGGCAAACGCGGGGTCGCCGAAGTAGAGCTTTCGTGGCTTCGTGAGCGACGGCCCGCCCTGGCGTTTCGTGTCGCGCTGATGGAGGACCACCAGCGCGAATGACTGTGCCAGCAGATCGAGGTAGCTGGAAGCTGTCGGCTTCGCGACGTCCATGTCCCGCGCGACGTCAGAGAGGTTTGTGAGCGAGGCAAGGCCGACGACCATCCGCGCAAGGAGCTTCTCGAGGCGGGTCTCGTTGCGTTCGAGCCTGCGGATGTCCGCCGCCAGCCCGCGCCAGAGTGCCAGCGTCGTCGCCTCCGCCACCTGCCGATCCTGGAGCATGTCTCGGACCGGTGCCGGTAGCCCGCCACACTGGGTGTACTCGCCGAGGTATTGCGTGAGCTCCGTGGTTCGAAGCGAAGCGACGTCCACCACGTGGCGCCCCTGAGGCGACAGCAGGTCTTCAAGTCTGAGCACATCCCCCGGCAGCGCCTGCGGTGCACGAGCTGCGACGTAATCCCGAAAGGTCATCGGCGCGTGGAGGCGGTCGAGGATCCTCTTCGAGGGGCCGCGCCGGCCATGAAGGATGTCGGCCGAACCGGTCAGGTCGTACGCCGACGACCCCGTGAGGATCACCGTCGCGCGGCGGAAGGCGCGATCGTGCTCGTGGAGGTGGGCGACGACGTTCGCCCAGCCGCGAACGAATGTCAGCTCGTCGAGGACAAAGAGCCACGTCGCCTCTTCGTCAGGCCACAGTCGCAAGGCTGCCTCAATCGCATCCTGAAGCTCGTCCTGGCCCGAAATCGTCTGGAGCGTGAGGAAGCAGGTCCGCCGAGCGAGCCCGGCGCGCACCCGTTCGGCGATGAGCCGCTTTGTGAGGGTCGTCTTCCCGCTTTGGCGCGGACCGCGCAGGGTGAAGACCGATCCCGACTCGATGTCCTGCGCGTCGAACGGGCGGGGGTCCCAGACGAACGGCGACTCGGCAGCCGCGGATAGATGCAGATCGTCTCCGGGTCTCCAGGCGGGGTTGGTCCACCACGGGTTCAGGCGCTGGATCTGGTCCAGGGAGAGTGGCATGCCCTTACGATAGAGGGGGGCTTTTGGGAAGTCAACCTTACGATAGAGGGGGGCTTTTGGGAAGTCAACCTTACGATAGAGGGGGCTTTACCGCCTCGACTTCCACCGATCATCGGGGACATGGCAATCGCAGCCCCTGACGGAACGGCGCTATCGACCGTCCACAGGCGCTATCGACCGTCGTTGACTCACAGGGCCATCGGCCGCACGCTACCGCGCCGAGTTGACGTGGGCCTCGGCCGGGTCCTGTGTGACGCCGTCGAAGCGCGTCTCCTCCGCCCCCGGCTCGTCCGGCTCGCGGAGCGCGGCGAGGAGGCCAGCGAGCATGTACAGGAGGAGGCGCGGGTAGGCGAGGCTGGCGAGCGCGACGGCGGCCGGCCAGCCCCACCGGGTGGGCGCGGCCACGATCGCGGCCACCAGGCCGGCTCCCACGAGTGCGAACCAGAGGACCGGCGAGATCGCATAGGGCGAGATGTTCCGGACGTCGCCCACCTGCTCCAGGCTCAGCGTCGAGAGGAACGCGAGCGAGTTGGCCGGCTCGAGGAGCGCCTGGGCGAGCCCCAGGACGAGGAGCCAGCCGGCGAGCGCGCCGAGGGCCTGCCACCGCCGCCGGCCGAGCCACCAGACCGCGGCGAGGATCGGGAAGAGCTTGATGTTCGCGGCCAGGGCGATCGACCACGGCTGCCCGATGAGCAGGAGGAGCGTCACCGGCACGTGCGCCTGGGCAATCGAAAGCGCCCAGCCGATCGGCATCCCGAGCAGGCCGATCGCGAACCAGGTCCGGCGCGTCATCCCGAGCCTCCGGACGAGCACCACGAAGCTGGCGAGCACGGCGCTCGCCCACAGCAGCGCGAAGGCCTCGTACGGCAGGAGTGCCAGTGGTCGGAGGACGATCGCCAGGAGCGGCGGGTAGCGGTAGAACTCGGCGACGTCGGGGTCCGCGCCGGCCGGGTAGAGCGGCAGCCCGTCGTTCAGACGGCGCGCCGCGTCGTAGTAGGCGCGAGCGTCGGCGAGCGGGTCGGTCGTCAGGTGGATCAGGAAGATGCCGAGCCCGGCGAGCCACCCGGTCACCGCGAGGGCGAAGATCCCGAGATTGGCGAGCTCGCGCCAGCGCTGCGGGCGCGGTCCCTGGCCGCGCCCGATGTACGCCCCCGGCCGGCGGTCGCTGTGTCTCATGTCGCGGCTCCCGTGACCGGCTCGGCGACGGCGACCCCGCCTCCGAGTCGCCTCCACCGGGCTCGCTCGGCCCAGAGCGGAAAGCAGGCGGTCAGGATCGCCGTGCTCTGGAGCCAGATGGTCGGCATGGCGATCACCACCCCGACCGGGACGAGCCATGCGCGATCGGTGCGCCCGGCGAAGAGGACGACGGCCGCCGCGATCGGAAGGAGATCCGCACTCCAGGCCACGACGAGCGTCAGGTTGAAGATGATCCCGGCGAGGAGCAGCCCGTCCCGGACCACGCGCTGGCGGGTGAGTGAGGCGCGCGTCACGGCATCTTGGCGGCCGCCGCATGCGGCGAGCCCACCGCATGGGTACCGCGGAGCTCCGGGCGGCGGAGGGCGGGGATCGCCGCCAGGATGGAGAGTCCCGCGAACCAGAGCACCGGGAGGGCCAGCGCCGCCGCCGCCGGGACCGTCCAGCGTCGATCGGTCCGCGCGCCCCAGACCACGAGCGCGGCGGCGAGCGGCAGGCGCACGGCGAGCGGGATCGCGGCCACGAGCAGGCCCGTGACGGTCCCGACGACGATGAGCGGCCGCCACTCGCGCCGGACCACGAACCAGAGCAGCCCGATCCCCGGCGTCACCTTGGTCAGCAGCACGAACGACCAGGCCGCCGGATAGCGAAACCCGAGCGCGATCGCCGCGGCGATGAGCAGGTGGACGTTCCCGTGATACAGCTCCACCGCGACCGGTGGGAAGGCGAGGACCATCAGCGGCCCGGTCCAGGCCGCCCCGTCGGGCCACCCGCGGCGCCCGAGCCAGATGACCGTGCCGACGAGCATGGCCGTCCAGAGCCACAGAAAGGTGGCCCAGGGCAGCCACGTGAACGGCGCAAACAGTCGAGCGATGACCGGGGAATAGACGAACGAGCCAAGCGACCCATGGGCGAGCCGGTACGGATCGTCCGGGTCATAGCCCCAGTAGGACATGGCGTCGAACCCGAAGGTCTGGGCCTGCGGCGCTACGACAAGGAAGAGGTAGGCCGCGAAGAGCAGCCCGGCGACCGTCAGCCCGTCGCGGATCGCGCGGAGCTGGACCGCCCTCGGTCCGCTCCACCAGGCGATGGCTCGCCGCTCCATTGGCGGATGGTATCGGCACGGCGCCCGGCGATGATGACCTGCCGTTGCAGGCCGACCGCGAGCACTGCGCTCCCATACCCCCCCCCCGGCCGACCGACCCCTCCAGTTCTGATGCGCGTGGCGGCGATGCGCGTGGCGGCATCGGCGCTCGGTCCGGTGGTCGCGCCGGTCGCCCTCGGACTCGCGCCCCCGTGCCAGCGCCCACGCCTCGCTCGGCCGACGAACCCTCCAGTTCTGATGCGCGTGGCGGCATCGGCGCCGGGGCCAACGGATGTGAAATCGCCTGGCGAACCGAGACGTAAGCCCTGTGGGATTGAATGTCCCGATGAGATACCGATTCGAGGACCAGGACGCCGCGACACGCGAGGCGCTCGTCGCGCTCGGGTCGGTCTTCTATGAGCTCCGCAAGTCGAGAGGCTTGACCCAGCGAGCCCTCGCCCGACGAAGTGGCCTGTCGCAGCCATCGATTTCCAGACTCGAGACGGGCAAGGCACCGTGGCTCAGCACGATCTGGATCGCGCGCCTGCTCGCCGGTCTCGATCTCATGCCCGGTCAGCTTGGCTTCCGGCCGGCGCCAACCCCGTCTCCAACACCGGGCTGGCGATTGCTGATGGATCGCTTCGACAATGCGCGGCGGCGGCGCGCGCTTCGTGCGATCGACGAAATCCGCCGAGCCAAGCGTGAACAGTCCCTTCTCGACCTCGCCGCCGAGTTCCGCAAGGAATCCGCCGGATCTCGCTGATGCCGCCACACGTATCAGGAACAGCCCTACCGGATCGGACGCCTCCATGCCGATGCCGCCACGCG
>PNKK01000074.1 GCA_013822395.1 Anaerolinea sp.
CCGTGCGTCTCATGAAGTTCTCAGGGGCGCAGATTGCACTGCGTGGATCTGCCGGTGCGCGAGCGGCTCGGGCTGGCCCGCCGGCACCGTCCATGCCGTCCTGTCTCTCCCACGACACAGAGGTCCTCGATGAAATGGAAAGTTGCCGCGGTGGTCGCACTGCTCGCGGTTGGTCTCGGCACGACCGGCTTCGTGCTCTTTGCGCCCGGCGGGAACGACCGGGGGCAGATCCAGTACCTGACCGCGCCCGTCAGCCGAGGCAACGTGACCCAGCAGGTGGTCGCGACCGGGAGTCTCCGCTCGGCGGCAATCTTCGATCTCGCCTTCGGGTCTGACCCGGTCCTGGCGACGGATGGCGGCACAGGCGGGGCGGGCGGCCCCGGAGGGTCCGGTACCACATGGCTGGTGCAGAGCGTCACCGTCGCGGTGGGTGCCCGGGTCGCGAAGGGCGACGTCCTGGCCACTGCCGACACGACGAACGCGAAGGCCGCCCTCGACGTGGCCAGGGCAAACCTGGCTGTGGCGAAGGCCCGACTCGCCGTCGACACGGCCGGGCTGACCGGAGCGCGGCGCGCCGCGGCATACGACTCGATCCGCCAGGCACAGCAGCAGCTCACGGTGGCAAAGCAGAGCCAGGCGCAGGTCGCCGACCAGAACGCGCTCAGGCTGAGCCAGGCGAAGGTCGCGCTCGCCCAGGCGCAACAACAACTCGTGGACACCCAGACAACCTGGTCAACCAGCCCCACCATCGTCGCCGACCAGGCGGCCGTGACACAGGCTCAACAGCAGCTCGACACCCTGAACCTCCAGATCTCCGGCTCAAGCGCGTTGGCCGGCGCCACCGGCCAGCAAGACGCGTTCAGCCTGACCCAGGCTGTGACAGCCCTTGCGGCCGCCCAGCAGAAGCTGGCCGCAGACCTGGCCGCAAACCCCCAGGATCCGGTTGCGATCAGCGCCGATCAGGCGGCCGTGGCGCAGGCTCAACAGCAGTTCAATACGCTCAACCTCCAGATCCAGGTTGCCAACACACAGACGTCGGTCGCCAGCCAACAGAATGCCCTCAGGCTGAACCAGGCACAGGCGGCGCTGGCGGCCGCCCAGAAGAAGCTCGCCGATGACCTCGCGGCCGGCCCGCCCGCTGCGACCGTCAAGGCCAATCAGGCGGCCATCGACCAGGCGCAGCAGCAACTCGACACGCTCCAGCTCAACGGCTCGATCTCGCAGAGCTCGGCAGCCAATCAGCTCGCGTCCGCCCAGCTCTCGCTCTCCAGCGCAAGGAACAACTACTCGGTCCAGGTCGCGGCCGCAGACCCGTCGACGATCGCCATCGACAAGGCATCGGTCGCCACCGCCCAGAGCGCCGTCGCAGCGGCCCAGTACACCTTCGACCGGTCGACCCTGACGAGCCCCGTCGACGGCGTGGTGACGACCGTGAACATCGTGCCTGGCGCGATTGCCCCTGCCAGCGCCAATCTCACGGTGGCCTCCACCCAGATGGAGATCAGCGCGACGGTCACCGAGAGCGACTACCCCTCGCTGAAGCTGGGGCAGGCCGTCGGTGTCACGATCATCGCCCTTGGCCAGACCGCGACCGGGACCGTCAAGCAGATCGACCCGACCGGCACCCTCAGCAACGGCGTGGTCACCTTCCCGGTCGTCGTCGCCCTCGACTCCGCGGCGCAAGGACCCGCCTCCGGCATGAGCGCGGACATCCAGGTCACCACGGCCGAGGCCACCAACGTGTTGGCCATTCCAGCCGAGGCCCTCAACGGCTCCAACGGGAGCTACTCGGTGAGGGTGCTCGGCGGCGATGGGGTGGTGACGACGCAAGCCGTCCAGGTCGGCCTGGTCACGAGCTCGCTCGCCGAGATCACCGGCGGCCTGACCGAGGGCCAGAACGTCGTCACCGGGGTCAACGCCGCCCTGTCGGGAGCGGCCACGACGACGCCCGGCGGCCTCGACGGTGGCTTCGAGGGTGGCGGGATTGACTTGCCGGGTGGCGGCGGCGGTGGCGGGGGGGCGGGGGCGCCGGCCACCCGCCCGGCGCCGGCGGCGGTGGCTGACGTGCTCGACGCGATCGTCTCCCTCGACCACGTCAGTCGGATCTATTCAATGGGCAGGATGGAGGTCCCGGCGCTCGCCGACGTCAGCCTCACGGTTCGCCCGGGCGAATTCGTCGCGATCGTCGGGCCGTCGGGCTCGGGCAAGACCACGATGATGAACGTCCTGGGCTGCCTGGACCGGCCCACCAGCGGGCAGTACCTGTTGGCCGGAACGCCGGTCTCCGAGCTCGACGACGATGGCCTGGCCAGGCTCCGCAGCCTGACCATCGGCTTCATCTTCCAGTCCTACAACCTGCTGCCGCGAACCACCGCGCTCGACAACGTCGCCACCCCCCTGCTCTACCAGGGCGTCTCGCGCCGCGAGCGGAACGCCCGGGCGAAGGCCGCCCTGGAGCGGCTCGGCCTGGGCGATCGCCTCGACCATGAATCGACCGAGCTCTCCGGCGGCCAGCAACAGCGGGTCGCGGTGGCTCGGGCGCTCGTCACGGAGCCGGCGCTGATCCTGGCCGACGAGCCGACGGGCAACCTGGACAGCCACTCCGGCGCCGACGTCCTGGCGCTGCTCCACGAGCTCCACGCCGCCGGTCGCACCATCGTCCTGATCACCCACGACCAGGACGTGGCCGATTCGGCCGACCGCCAGATCCACCTTCGCGACGGACGGATCGTGGCATGAGCTTCATCGAACTGCTCCGGCTGGCCCTGTCGCGACTCAGAACGAGCCGGCTGCGCGCGGCACTGACCATGCTGGGGGTCATCATCGGCGTCGCCTCGGTGGTGGCATTGGTCGGGGTCGGCCAGGGCACCACCGCGAACATCACGAGCCGGCTGGCCGGCCTGGGCACGAACCTCCTGATCATCAGCCCCACCGGCCGAGGCGGAACTGCGGCGACCCCACCCACGCTCGACGACGCGGTCGCCATCGGCGAGCTGGCATCGGTCCAGGGCGTGGCGCCCGAGATCTCCATCAGCCAGGCCCTTCGGGCCGGCACCCAGACCACGACGACCACGGTGGTGGGCACGACCAGCGCGTACGCCGACGTACGCGCCTACGACGTCTGGCAGGGAGCCTTCCTGACCAACGTCAGCGTCGATCGCAACTTGCGCGTCGTGGTCCTCGGCGCCACGACTGCCGCGAACCTGGGCCTCGGCGCCAACGACGTCGGCTCGCAGATCGCGATCGCCGGCCTGCCCTTCCAGGTGATCGGCATCCTGCAGCCGAAGGGCGGCACCGGCTTCGAGAATCCCGACGATCAGGTCATCGTGCCGATCGGCGTCGTCCAGAAGTACTTCGTCGGCGGCAAGACCGTCCGGAGCATCGGGGTCAGCGTCGCTCGGCCCGACCAGATGAACGCCACGAGCGCCGCGATCACGGCGCTGCTCGCGGAGCGGCACGGGCACCGCGCGAGCGACACACCCGACTTCAATGTCTTCAATCAGACCCAGCTGCTGGCCGCCGCGTCATCGATCAGCGGCACCCTGACGCTGCTGCTCGGCGGGATCGCCTCGATCTCACTGGTCGTCGGCGGCATCGGCATCATGAACATCATGCTGGTCTCGGTCCGCGAGCGGACTCGGGAGATCGGCATCCGCAAGGCTGTCGGCGCTCGCGGCCGAGACATCCTCGCCCAGTTCCTGATCGAGGCGCTGACCCTGTCGCTGCTCGGCGGCCTGATCGGCATCGTCGTTGGGCTCGCCACCTCGGCCGTGATCGGCCAGCTCGCCGGCTGGGGGTTCGCCTTCAACCCGGCCACGATCGTTGCGGCGGTCCTCTTCAGTCTCGGGGTGGGTGTCGTGTTCGGCGTCTGGCCGGCCCGGCAGGCCGCTCGCCTGGATCCAATCAGCGCCCTGCGCTACGAATGAGAAGAAGGAGATTCGCGTGAGCTTCGATCCCAACCGGCCCGCCGGCCCGGAGCCGGTCGCCCCGGCTCCACCGGAGTCGGCGGCATTCCCGAGCCAGCCGGTCGTCCCGACTGCGCCGACTGTGCAGGTCCCGAGGCGCACGCCATCCGGCGGCTGGCTCAACGCCGTGCTCGTTCTGGCCGTCGTCGTCGCGGTCGGCGGAGTCGCTTTTGCGATCGGCCGCAACACGGCCCCGGTCGCCGCAGCCGGACTGGGTGGGGGTGACGCCCTCGAGGGTGGCGCCGGCGAAGGTGGCGGCGGCGCCCCGCACGCAAGCCTGGCCCCCGGCCAGTCAGGAGTGCCCGGCGACGGGGGTCCCTTCGCGGGCGAGGGGTTCGGAGGCGCCGGCGGCTTCACCCTGGCCGGCACCGTCCAGAGCGTGACCGGCGATACCCTCACGATCACGACCGCCGATGGGCAGACCCTCACGTTCAGCCTGGGCTCCAGCACCACCTATGGCACCAGGACGCCCGCGACGGCCTCCGACGTCAGGACCGGATCGAAGGTCGAGATCCAGCTCGCCTCCGGCGGCGAGGGCAGCCGAGGGCAGGCGGCGCGGGCGCCGGTCCCATCGGAACGGCCGGCAGCGTCACCGTCGTCCCGTGACGGCGCGCGCGAGCGCGGGTCCCCGGGGAGCGGCCTAATATCGGATCGGATATGCTGCCCGGTGTGGATCTCTCGGCCAGGCTGCTCAGGCAGGCGCGTCTGTCCGCCGGGCTGACGCAGGCGGACCTCGCCAGACGGGCGGGAACATCCCAGCCGGCGATCGCCGCCTACGAGTCGGGGCGGAAGACCCCATCGGTTGCGACGATGGAGCGTCTGCTGGCGGCCACCGGGACAGGCCTGTCCGCCCAGCTCCCGGCCGGTCGACGCTCAGCCAGTCGGCTGCGCCGGCTCCTCGCCGACCGCCGCAGCGAGGTCCTCAGGATCGCTGCGCGCCACCACGCCACCAATGTTCGGGTCTTCGGGTCGGTCGCTCGCGGTGACGACAGCGCGCGCTCCGACATCGACCTCCTCGTCGACATGGCGCCCGGGCGATCCCTCCTGGATCAGGTGCGCCTCCGTCGAGACCTCTCGGAGCTGCTCGGCGTCGAGGTCGATGTGATCACGTCGGGTGGGCTGCTGGAGCGCGACGGGCGAGTGATTCTCGATGACGCGGTTCCGCTGTGACGTCACCCGAGACGTCACCGCGGCTCGCGTCGATCTTCGACGACATCGACGACGCGGCCGACGCCGGCGCCGAGCTGATCGGTCGGGGCCGCGAAGCCTGGGACGACGATCGCCTCCTGCGCCTGGCCGGAGAGGCGGTCATCGGCCGGATCGCCGATGCCGCCAATCGACTCCCGGACTCCGTGAAGGAGGTCATCCCCGATGTCCCCTGGGACGACATCCGGGGCATCCGGATCCTCGTCGACCACATCTACCATCGCATCGATTACGACGAGCTCCGGGAGACGCTCGACACGGACGTTCCCCACCTACGGGAGCGGCTGCGGGCGTGGCGATCGCGATGACGACCGGTGTCGGCTCTCGGGGGTATCGGCCGCGCCGGGGTCCGCGTCTGGGACCGTCGGCCGGCGCGGCACGACCAGCCCATCTCCTCCGGAGCCGCACGCTCAGCCGAACGGGTGGCCCCGGGCGATCGGAAGGCTCAGGTGGCTCGGCTGGCGGTTTCCGACCCGACGTTCCTGGCCACGAGCCAGACGATCACGCCGACGACGAGCCCGCCGACGAGGGCCGGCGCCAGCAGGAGCCCACCCGCATCAGCCCAGTTCGTCGGGTTGATCACCTCGCTCGCCACGAAGCCACCGACGACGGCGCCGATCCCGGTCGCGACCCATTCGTACCCGAATCGGGCACCCGGGATGGCGAACTGGCCGAGCAGGCCGAGGATCGCTCCGCCGACCACGAGGATGACGAATCCCCAGAGATCCATGACGACAACCTCCTTTGCTTGGGCAGGGGTCGCGCGTCGATCGGCTCCTGCGAGACTCCGGAGCGCCCACAGCGGGCGCTTCGACCGGATGTACGTACCCTGGGCGGGCCCGATGAAAGAGCCATGAACCGCGGCTGAAACGCGGTTGAGAAGTTCGGCCGTGCGTTCGGGTGGAGACGGAGGGGGATCTGGCTGCACAGGGGCGTGTCGCAGTCCCGTCGCATCTCTCAGCCGGGATTCAGGACGTCATCAGTCAGGTCGAGCATCGTTCGGGAGGGCAGCGCCGATTTCGACCGGCACTGTTTCGGGCCCGAGCCCGGCAACCGACCGGACTGCCTGGCCTGACGCCCCCGCGGCAAGGGAAGGATGCGGGGTTCGAGAGCGACGGATGCGAGGCTCGAACGCGACGATGACGGACGCAACGCAGGACCCCCAGGAAACCGATCCGGCCGCGCAAACCGATCCGGCCGCGCGTGACATTCCCGGCGGGCCGCCCAAGGACGGCCGGGCGCGACGGCCGCGGATCATCGTCCACACCGGCAAGGGCGGTGTCGGCAAGACGAGCGTGGCCGCCGCGACCGCCCTCCTGGCCGCCGAGCGGGGCTACCGGACGATCGTCATCTCGACCGACGCGGCCCACAGCCTCGCCGACGTGTTCGATCGCCCGCTCGGCCCGGAGCCGGTCCCGGTCGCTCCGAACCTGTGGGCGCAGGAGTCGGACATCTATTACAACGTGGAGACCTACTGGGGCACGATCCAGGCGTACATCGCCCGGCTCTTCCAGTGGCGTGGCCTCGACGAGGTGATGGCGGAGGAGCTGGCCGTCCTGCCCGGCATGGACGAGGTCGCGAACCTGCTCTGGATCGCCGAGCACCACGATCGAGGCCTGTACGACGTCATCGTCGTCGACGCCGCGCCGACCGGCGAGACGCTGCGCCTCCTGGCACTGCCCGAGGCGCTCCGCTGGTGGATGGAGAAGGTCTACCCGCCCGCCCGCCAGGTCGCTCGGCTGACCGGTCCACTCGTGAGCCGGATCGTCGGCATGCCGATGCCGGAGGATCCCTTCTATTCGGCCGCCGAGGACCTGTTCCGCCGTGTCGACCACGTGCGGGGCCTGCTCTCCGACCCGGATCTCACGTCGATCCGAGTGGTGCTGAACCTCGAGAAGATGGTGATCAAGGAGGCGCAGCGATCCTTCACCTACGTCCACCTGTACGGCTTCCCGACCGATCTCGTCATCTGCAACCGCGTCCTGCCGCCCGATGTCGGCGGCTACCTCACGACGTGGGAGGCGTCCCAGCGCGGCTACCGGCCCATGGTCGAGGAGGCATTCGCCCCGGTCCCGCTCCGGGATGCCCCGTTCTTCGAGCAGGAGGTGGTCGGCCTGGAGATGCTGCGCCGGCTGGGCGCGGCGGTCTTCGGAACGGACGATCCGACCCTCGTCTATCACCGCGGCCGGCCGTACGTCGTCGGGCGCGATGGACCGGACATCGTCCTGAGCCTGGAGCTGCCGTTCGTCGCCAGGGACGAGGTCGAGCTCCTCCGCTTCGGCGACGAGCTGGTCCTGCAGGTCGGTGCCTGGCGGCGCAACCTGGTCCTACCGAGGCTCCTCGCGGACGTGCCGGCGTCGCAGGCCGGCCTGGACGACCACACCCTGCGGATCCGTTTCCCGGCTCCACCACCCCGCAACCGCTCCGCAGCAAGGAGGACAGGACGATGAGTCAGCCAGAATCCGACGATCTTCTCGACCGTCTCGGGGAGCTCGAGCAGCGGATCGCGGACATGGAGGCGCGCGCGGAGGAACCGGGCGTCGGATCACTCGTCCGGCGGCTTGTCCCGCCCGAGGCGCGTCGCCATCTCCGGGCCGCCCGAAAGGAGCAGCTCCTCGCCGCCCGCGCGTTCATCGACCACTGGATCGACCGGCTGGACCGCGAGCCCGCCCCTCGGTCCCGCCGCCACGAGCGGATCGAACTCGACTAGGTCGGGCCACGAGTCCTGCCACGTCGCGTTCCCTGGCTCGTGAGGGACGGGCGGACACCCGGACGGTGAGTTTCTCCCACGCGGCCCGCCGGACGCCCGGCGCCTACAGCTCGCAGCTCACCCGGGTGGGCTCGGGCTCGCAGGTGTCGGTGCCCACGCCGCCGTTGAGGCCGTCGGCGTCGGGGCCGCCGTCGAGCCG
>PNKK01000075.1 GCA_013822395.1 Anaerolinea sp.
GGCGCGATCGGCTGAGAGGGCCCGCGAAAAGGGCGTGACGGCCGTCCACATGGCGTGGAATCACGACATGGCGTGGAATCACGTCTTGACGCCCCCCAAGTCGCCCGCGACGATGCCCGAGGTTGTCCGTCTACGGGATCATTGGAGATGCAGACATGGGGATGAACCAGTCGCGAGCCGTGCGGCTTAGCGTGACGCTCATCGTCGCGGGAGTCGCTGGTAGCCTTGGGCCCATCACCGTCAACGGGGCGAGTCCCGCGCCTGCTGCGCTGGATGAGGCGGCATTGCGTGCCGCGTTGGACTCCATGTCGGCTGCTGAGCGTGCGTTCCGGGAGGACCAGTTCACATCGGGCCGGTACACGATCGTGGCCTATGCGCGAGAGGTACAGTCGTTCGACCTGAAGACGGGCCGACCGATCCTGGAGCCGGTTGCGTCTGAACTGGAGACTTCGGCGCTTGCGACCAGCGGCATTACGAACTTGACAATCACCATCTCGGTGGCGTTCGACAACGGGGTCCCTTGCTGTCGATGGAACATCATTGACTGGTTTGACTGGACGGGAACGCCGCCGGTCAATGGCTCTGGAAAGGACCAGATTGCCACGGCCTGGGCCAACGGTCAGGCCCTTGAGAGCGACAGCGCATACGGTGTCTACACGAACGGCGCAAACATACCAATGAACCGAAACACCATGACTCCCAATGCCGGGGTCGGTTGGGAGTTCAACGAATGCAACGCCGCATACTGCAACAGCTATGCAAACTGGGGCTATCTCGCCGCCGGGATGTATTGGCCGACCCGCCGGAACCAGCCGACGAACGTCGTCTACACGTACTTCCACACGTACCAGAGCCAGACGTACTACGTCGGGGTCAGTGGGACCGGGCCGAGCATCACCATCACACCGACATCGAGTGTCATGCCAACGTCTGTCTACACGTCGTTCACAAACTAGACTCGGCGGCGGCGCCCCTTTGGGCCGGGATCGGTGATCGATGATGAGGCCATCGGCACGTGTGCTGCTCTGCGCCGTCGTCGCAGCAACTGCGGGTGGCTGCATCGGCCAATGGATGAGCGACATCGCGCCCTCATCTCCGAAGCCCGACCTCGTCATTGAACTTGAGACTCCCGACGGGTCGGCTGGGCTCGCTCGGAGAGTGGGGGGTCTGGACCTGTTCATCACAAATCCAGACGGGACATTCTGGAAGGCGACCAGCGTCCGGGATCGTCCACGGGAGACCACCGTGTACTTGATGGTCGGCGGCGATACTTCGTGGGTTTTCGGGAATGCGCCGATCGGTGCCGCCAATGTCGAGGTCTCGATCGCCGGCGCTCAGGCAACACTCCGGTCGGGCTTGTACATCGTCAGCGTACCGAAGAGCGTGATGCCGTCCGAGGTTTCCTGGCGGTTCGTCGCGGCCGACGGCACGCTGATTGTGTCGGGCATCGGGTTGCTGGAATGACTAGATGGAGATACCACCTGATCGCGGAGGCGCTCGACCCCAAGCTCGGAGGCCGCGAGCGCGGCGAGCTTGTCCGCCGGAGGGCGAGGGCTTCAGCGGGGTCGCGGGCGGCCATGGGTCACCTCCAGGCTGGGATCGGGGTGTCCCGGCCATCTGACGGGAGACCGCCATGCCTGCCAAGGGCGAGCCTGTGTTGGGGGCGAGGAGGGTCCCGCCGGTGACGAGGGCAGCCACACGCCAAGCCGAAACCGGACCGCGACGACGGCTCCAGGCGGACGCGAGGGCGGCGACCGCGGCGGCAGCTCGTGGTCTCGACGCGGTCGGCAGGTCGAACCCGGACCAGCCACGTTCGACCGCCTCGGCGAGCACGACCCGGGTGAGGTCCGCCACCACCCGACCGAACCGGCGGCACCACTCGCGGACCGTCGTCTCGGGACGTCCCAGGGCCGCCGCAATCCGGCGCACGCCCAATCCTGTGACCGAGAGATCGAGCGCCGCGCCGATCACGTCGACGCTGTCGTACCGGTACGGGACGACGAACCAGGGCAGGAGGGATCGGTGCGCCCGCAGTCGCGGCAGCGGACGCGGGGCACGAAGACGACGAGCAGGACGTCAGCCCGGAGGTGCCGGCGGTATCCCGACCAGCGTCCGGTCGGGCCACCGCAGGCCGGGCAGCGCACCGCCGGCGGCCCGACATCGCGGCCGCTCCCCGCGTACGTGCTGACATCGAGCGGGCTCGACCATACGATCACCGACGGTGGACCTTCGTTCCACCACCGACCCTCCGGGGGCGCCTTTCCCTCGGGGGGTCACCTGGTGTGTCGGGTCAGATCATCCAGCAGGCTCCCCGCCGCTGTCGACGTCTCCATTCAGCGCAGCCATCACCAGCGGGTTCATGCCCATACAGTCATGCCGCCAACACCGTGAGAGCAGCCGGCCGGCCGCTCGTTCACAGTGCGATGAGCTTCTGAGAAGACCCTGAGACCGCGATCGGCGCCTCAGGGTCACCCAGGAGCCTGCCCACCGCGCGGCGGCAGCTCACAAACCGTACGCGCCTGACCGTGTCGGGCAGACCCCGGCCCTACCAGGCCTTCGTGAGATCGACCTCGTTCCTGATCTTGCCCGAGCCGTAGACCATTCCACGGACGCTGGTATGGGGATAGCTGAACGTGCCAGCCACGCTCAGGTAGCGCCAGTTGCTGCCGGAGAACGTCCAGGTCGTCCCGCTGAACGTCTCCTGCGTGCCGCCGAGGCCGACCAGCCTCGGGGTCACGGTGCACGGGGGTGTAAGGCAGCGGAACCAGAAGCTGAAGGGGAAGGTGGTGCCGGCCGTCTGCTCCTCGGGCGAGTCCTGTTCACAGCTCAGCTACCAGCTTAGTGCTCAGCTACACAAATAAGATGATGTATTGTGGCGGGCGTCCGAGTATGCTCCTCCTGCCCGCAGCAGGAGGAGATCGTGCCGAGGACCAGCCCGTTCACCATCGAGCTGTCGTCCGCCGAGCGAGCCGCCCTGGAGTCGACGAGCCGTCGCTATTCAGCACCGTATCGAGATGTCGTCCGGGCCCGGATCGTGCTCCTGGCCGCGGAGGGTCAGGAGAACACCGAGATCGCCCACCGGCTCGACACCCCGGCCCAGATCGTGTCGAAGTGGCGGAAGCGCTTCTTCGAGGAGCGCCTGGCCGGCCTGGCGGAGCGCTCGCGGACCGGCCGCCGGCCGGCTTTTCCCCCCAGCGCTGGTCGTCGCCGTCAAGGCGATCGCCTGTGAGCTGCCGGCCCGCCTCGGGCTGCCCCTCAGCCGGCTCCACGTCCCCGACATCCGGGCCGAGGTGATCCGCCGCGGGCTCGTCGCGTCGATCAGCGACACGACGATCTGGCGCTGGCTCGACGAGGACGCGATCAAGCCGTGGACCCACCGCAGCTGGATCTTTCCGCGGGACCCGGAGTTCGGACCCAAGGCGTCACGTGTCCTCGACCTCTATGCCGGCGAGTGGGAGGGCCGGCCGCTCAGGAGCGACGAGTTCGTGATCAGCGCCGACGAGAAGACGAGCATCCAGGCCCGGATCCGCCGGCACCCGACGATCGCTGCGAACTCGCGCCACGCGATGCTCGTCGAGTTCGAGTACGAGCGCGGCGGTGCCCTCCAGTACCTCGCCGCCTGGGACGTCCATCGAGCCAGGCTCTTCGGGCGCTGTGAGCCCTCGACCGGCATCGAGCCGTTCGACCGGCTCGTCAGTCAGGTCATGACCACCGAGCCGTACCGCTCGGCGCGGCGCGTCTTCTGGGTCCTCGACAACGGCAGCTCGCATCGGGGCCAGGCCTCCGTGCGGCGTCTGACGGAGGCCCATCCGCGGCTGGTCCCGGTCCACCTGCCGATCCACGCTTCCTGGTTGAACCAGGTCGAGGTCTACTTCAGCATCCTCGAGCGCAAGGTCCTCACGCCGCCCGACGCAGTCTCGCTCGAGGAGCTGGCCGCCCGGATCCTCGCCTTCCAGGCCAACCACGAGGACCTCGCCGTGCCGTTCGAGTGGAGGTTCACCCGGGCCGACCTCACCAGGCTCCTCGAACGCCTCGCGACCCAAGACTCCGGCCGGCTGTCCGAGGCCGCGTGAATACATCACCGAATATCCGTGTTACAGCACTTAGCCTGGTCGGTGCGGCTCCACGGGCTCATCGAGCGGATCCCGAGGAGCCTCCGCTATCGGGTCACCGAGCTCGGCTTCCGGACCGCGCTCTCCTTCACCCGCGCCTACGCCCGGCTCGTCCGCCCCGGCTTCGCCCAGCTCATCGACCCCCGACCGACGGCCGACGTCCGGCTGCGCCGTCCCTTCGAGCAGCATGAGCTGGCCATCGACCGCTGGGCGATCGCGCCAAACTCTCCTCGTGAAACTTGACTCAGCGGCAGCATAAAGACGTCCTCAAGACGTCTAGGGTGAACCGAGGATGCCAAAGGTGCCGTCACCTGGTTGTATCTCGACAGCGACGACGGCGACCTTCGATCCATCGTCGGTCGTCACGAGAGTCAGCAATCCCCGGTCGACTAGGAATCGAGGAATCGTGGACAGATCGTCGTCCACCGATAGGTCCACGCGGTACTCCCCGTCGAATAACCGAGCTCCCGTCACCTGCCAATCGAAGCGTTGCCAATCGGCGGAATCCGCCTCGCGTTGATACACATCGACTGCATCGAGGTAGTTCTGTTCCTGCGTGACTCGATGCAACCACCGCCAACCCCGATCCCCAGTCCGGCTCGCCGCCTCGGTCAACCACTGTTCGACGGCGTTGGCGGCGCCGGAGGAATCATCTACCGAAGCGAGCGAGCAACCTTGGGCCGCCACCGCGACGAGCGCGATCGCAAGTAGCGATCTCGTGCGACCTCCTACTCCCACCCAGCAAGATTCCAGTACACGTCGTTTTGGACAACGTCTCGTAGGCCGCTCGACCGGCGGACCTGTTCGATCGATAGGTCTACCAAGAACACTCGAGGATCGTCCTGCAAGAGCCTCAATCGGCCCGCATCAGCGATGGTAATCTCGGCAGAGACGACGCCTTGAAGCGTGAGCCCGTATTCGGCTGCCAGGCCTTCCATCTGCACGAATGCAGTATCCCCATATGCGGTTCCAATCGTCCAAACGCGACCATCCGCTGCTATGGCGATGCCTTCGACCGCCGAGATGACCAATCCGATCCGCGCAAGTTCGCGAACATCTGCGTCACCTAGTGGCCGCGAGAAAGTCGCGATCCCCAGCGAGGCTCCACGCCTCGCGACCGACGCCGCCAATGCCCGCGCGGAGATCGCGTAGCGCTGTACCCCGCCTCTTAGGTCAGGCAGGACGGTGACCGTCTCATCGTCGGCGCCGGGGGTCTGCAATGCGAGTTCTGGTGCCAGCGTCACGGATGCGGGTGCAGCCTTCGCAGGGTATGCGTTGCTCCCCATTGGCCTGTCGGCCAGACCTTGCGCAGCATCCCATCTGTCGCAAATGATTGGACAGCCAGGGCGTGAGATCTGAGCAGTCTGGGCGATGCTTCCACCATCAGGATCCCATACCCAACATGACCCCGGACAGTTGTTGTACCAGTGGGAATAGAATAGCTGCGACACATACCGGGTATTGGCCACGGGGAATGTAGTCGAATCCGCGGTGATCTCCGCCTCTTCCCAGCGCCTGTCTCCGTTGTCATCGTCTTTGTCGTAGTAGGGGTTTGGCAGGTTGGTGATGTACGTTCCAGTCGCGTTCAGGTTGCTACTAGTGTCTCTTGCGTCGTGAGTGAACCGATTGGTGTCGTGCGTCGCCATGTGGCGCATATTCGCCGCGCTCGCCGTGTCCCATGTCATAAATGCGTTCACGGAAACCGAGTCCCCTCCCGTTCGCCACGCGTAACCAGTGAGGAGGTTGGTTGAGTAGGTTGACGGTGGCCAATCAGCATAGTGCGCAGTGACCGGCGCGGCACCGAATGCCACAGAAATCGTGAGACCAAGCGCGACGGCCAGAATCCTTGAACGCACGTCGACTATCCTGTCAATTCGTCGGCTGCTGTGATGGGTCGGATGACACGTCCCGGAGCTTAGCTTGCGATTTAACGCCCGTCAGGCCGCCTTCTTGATCGCCGGGTAGCGCGGCGCGGGCCCGCGGAGACTGCCCTTGGGCCGCCCGGGACCCGCCTTGGTGGGTTTCGGCGCTCTGGCCGGGGTACCCAGGAAGTGCACCAGTCGGCGAAAACCCCGGCGGACCCGGGTCGGACTGAGCCGGCCGGGGTCGCGCGGCGGCTCCCAGGGCAGGCGACAGTCGGCGACGAGACCGCGGGCGAGGCGGAGCTGGGTGTAGGCGGCGACGACGAGCCAGGTCCAGCGGTCGGCCTGTTCGGGCAGGCGGACGCGGGGCGTGGTCCAGCCCAGGGTGTGCTTGACGAAGCGCAGGGTGTGCTCGATGTCGAAGCGGTGGATGTAGGCCCGCCAGCACACGTCGAGATCGGGGGCGCCGGGCCCCGACCACCACAGCCAGAGCGTCTTCATCGCCCGCGCGGTGGGTTTGGGCAGGTGCTCGACCGCGACCCGGATGACGCTGCCGCGGACGATCGGCGGGCCGTCGTCGCCGGTCCACCGGCCGCGCCGCGCGAGGCGGGGGTGGAGCCCGCTCCAGGCCTCCACCTCGACCCGGCCGTAGCGGGCGTCGGTGGTGCGAAGGGCCGCGTCGGGGGCCGGCCAGCTCGCCGGGTCGGCGCAGGCGAAGCGCTCTCCGTGGCGGCGGGGTCGCCCCCGCGTGCCGGCGGGTCGCGCCTCCGGGTCGGGGAAGAAGACCCGGTCGGAGCGGATCCGCACGAGGATCTGGGCGCGCGTGGCGGCGAGGTCGACCGACAGGGCGATCGGGTCGTAGCCGGCGTCGAACACGAACAGCGGCACCGACCCGTCGGCGCCGAGCCGGCCGACCAGGGCGGTCACCTGGTCGGCGGTGACCCGCCCGGCGTCCTCGGTCGGATGGATGCGCCGGACGTCGAGGGGCGCCGTCCACGAGTCGGCCTGCCAGTTGAGCCCGGCGATCCAGCTGTAGTTCCAGCCGGCCACGATCGGCTGGCCGGCCGAGTGGCGCGACGGGTGGTGGTAGTAGCCCCGCTCGGGGCTCGTCTCGGCATCGCAGCGGGCCCAGCTGCTGGCGTCGACCGCGAAGACCGCCGGCCAGGCGGCCGGGCGAGTGGCGGCGAGGAGATCACGCACCGCCGCCTCGTCGATCCGGCCCCGAGAGAGCGCCCCGTACGTGCTTCCCCAGCCGCGGCGGAAGGCGGGCTCGAGGCTGAGGTGGGGCGGCGGCGCGGTCGCGGCGGCGTGCCCGGCGACGAGCGTGTCGGCCAGCTCAAAGAGCGCGTCGGCCCGCCGGGCGAGACAGCCGTAGAGGTGCCCGCGGAAGGACCGGAGCGCCTCGAGCGCCGCGGGTCCCTCCCCGCTGTGCGTGCCCCCGCCGGCCGCTCGCTGCGTTGAGCGCCAGGTCCCCTCCGCTGCCATCGTCGCCTCCCGTCGCCTCGCCTGTCCTTCGGTATGAATACCGTAGGATTGACGCCGCTATGGTAGCTGCGATGGGAACCGCGGGCCTGCGCCTCTCGCCCGAGGCTCGCGCGGCGCTGCGGCGCATCCGCGCGGAGCTCGCCACGACGGGCCCCGCGCTGCCGGGCTCGGTCGAGGTCCGGCGCCTGCGCTGTGGGAAGGTGGCCTGCGCCTGTCGGGCCACGCCGCCCCGGCTGCACGGGCCCTATAACGTGTGGACGCGCAAGGTCGCCGGACGGACCGTGACCCGGGTCCTCACCGACGAGGAGCTGGAGGCGTACCGGCCGTTGCTCGACAACGCCCGGCGGCTGCGCGCGCTTGTCGCCGAGCTGTGCGCGCTCAGCCTCGACGCGGTGCCCGCCGCGGACCGGCGTCGGGCGCGCCAACAGCGCTCAGCCTCGCCCGAAGGAACCCGGGCCACCTGATGCCCACCGAGCGGTCCTGGTCGTTAAATCGCAAGC
>PNKK01000076.1 GCA_013822395.1 Anaerolinea sp.
AGGCGTTTCTCCGAACCCGGCCGTGGACCACCCTCACGACCTACAACACCGCCGGCGCCGGCAAGCTGATCCGGGATGGCGAGGAGCTGGGCGCCGCCGCGGTGCTGTCGCCGCGGGCGGCCGGGCTCTTCGACCTGGAGATCCTGGCTCACGACATCCAGGGGGCCTTGGACAATCGGACGCGGTTTCTCGTCGTGGCGCCGCTGCCGGGTGCGGGTGCTGGTGCCGGGTATGCCGCCGCCGCCCGGGAGTCGAGCAGCGTGCCCGTCGCCGGGCCATACCGGACGACGCTCGTCTTCGCCGTCCGCAACGAGCCCGGCACGCTCCTCCGGGCGCTGCGAGCCTTCGCCGAGCGTGGCGTCAACCTCTCCTCGCTCGAGTCACGGCCGAGCCGGACCGCGGCGTGGGAATACGTCTTCTGGGTCGACGTGGATGCCGACGCGGCCGAGCCGGCCTGCGCCGCCGCGATCGAGGACCTGCGCGCCGCCTCGACGATGGTTCGGATCCTGGGCTCGTACCCGCGCGCCGGAGAGCCGCTGGGCAGCTGACCGCCTGGAATCCGAACGGCCCGCCGGTACCGGCGGGCCGCTGCGGGTCGCGCGGCGCCCGAAGGCGCCGGAACGTCAGATCGCGCTGGCGCAGTGCATGCACTTCGACGCGTCGACCGCGTTCGACTGCTTGCAGAACGGGCAGGTCTTGCTCGGCGCGGGTGGCGCCGCCGGTGCTTCCTTCAGGAACATCTTGGAGATGCGCCAGACGACAAACCCGATGACGATGAACGCGATCACCGTGTTGAGGAACGCGCCCCAACGAATAGCGACTGCCGGTGCATCTCCGGCCGCTGCCTTGAGCTCGATCGCGAGCGAGCTGAAATCAACCCCGCCGAGGAGCACTCCGATCGGCGGCATGATGATGTCGTTGACGAGCGAATTGACGACACCGCCCAGCGCGCCGCCGATGATCACACCGACCGCCAGGGCCAGGGCATTCGTTTTGAGCAGGAATTCCTTGAATTCGGCCATCATCCCGAAATTCCCTCCAACTCAAGGTTGTCGTGGTTTCCGCGACCCCCGTCTTCGAGAGATCAGTGCTCGACGACCTTCGGCAGCCCCTTCGCTGCGGCGATCCAGCCTTCGACCGTCGCCTGCGAGGGAACGCGCCGGATCCAGTTCGGCCGGGCCGCATCGAGCTCCTGGAACGTCACCGCCAGATTCGCAGCATTCCGCCGGCTGAGCTCGGCCGGTGAATCCACACCCGCCGCCTCGAGCAGGTCCGAGTACTCGGACCCGACGCCGGGGATGCGCATGAGGTCAACATGGTTGACCCATTTCAGGATCACTGCTGCGCCGATCCCGGTTGCCTCAGCAAGCTGCTCGCGCCCTGGTCGCTTGGCTGCCCTCTCAAGCAGCGCATCGGTGGTCGCGATACCGGCCGCGGTCAACTTTGCGGCAAAGGCTGGGCCGATACCCTCGACCTCGTCGATCTTCATGAGCCTCCTCCCGTAGATGACCCGCCGGTGCTTTGGCCGCACACGGCTATGGCCTGTCCCCCAATTGGACGCCGCGATGATACTCTCGCGACCCAGGAGGTTGCCACGGCCAGTTCACGGAGTCAGCGCATGGACCAGGGATTTCGCACGGCCATCGAATCCGGATATGGCCTGACGGAGCCGGCGGTCACCTTCGGGAGCGCGATGCACGAGGGCGCCCTCCTCAATGCCCCCCGCGTTCAGGTCGCCCTGTCCATGCTCAACCGCCACGGCCTGATCGCCGGTGCCACCGGCACCGGGAAGACGAAGACGCTTCAGCTTCTCGCCGGCCAGCTGTCTCAGGCGGGTGTCCCGGTCTTCATCGCCGACATCAAGGGCGACGTCACCGGGATGGCGATGGCCGGAGACGCCGCCAATCCCAAGGTTCAGGAGCGTGCTGCCTCGCTCGAGTTCGAGTTCAAGGCGAGCGCCCACCCGGTCGAGTTTCTGTCGCTCTCGGGTGCGCGCGGGGCGCAGGTACGAGCCTCGGTCCACTCATTCGGGCCGCTTCTGCTGGGTAAGGTCCTCGACCTGAACGAGACCCAGACGTCAATCCTCGCCCTCGTCTTCAAGTACTGCGACGACAACGACCTCCCGCTGCTGAACCTCGACGACCTGTCGACGACCTTCAAGTTCCTGTCCTCGGAGGCGGGGAAGCCCATCCTCGCCGAGTACGGCGGGATGTCGCCGGCGAGCGTTGGGGTCCTGCTTCGTTCGATCGTCGTCCTCCAGCAGGAGGGCGCCGACATCTTCTTCGGGGAGCCGGAGTTCGACGTCCGAGACCTCCTCCGGACGACTCCGGACGGGAGGGGGATCGTCTCGATCCTCGAGCTCTCCGACGTCATGGACAAGCCCCGGCTCTTTTCCACGTTCATGTTGTGGATGTTGGCGCAACTGTACGAGACGTTGCCCGAGGCCGGCGACCTGCCGAAGCCGAAGCTGGCCTTCTTCTTCGACGAGGCGCACCTGCTGTTCGACGATGCGTCGGAGGCGCTGATGGACCAGATCGAGCGGACGGTCCGCCTCATCCGCTCGAAGGGCGTGGGCGTCTTCTTCGTCACGCAGGCGCCGACGGACGTCCCGTCGTCGGTGCTCGCCCAGCTCGGTAATCGCGTCCAGCACGCCCTCCGCGCCTTCACGCCGGACGATGCTGATGCGCTCCGGAAGACGGCCCGGACCTTCCCGATGACCGAGTTCTACGACGTGGAGCGGACGATCACCTCGCTCGGGACGGGCGAGGCGCTCGTCACCGTCCTCTCGCCGCGGGGCGTCCCCACGGCACTGGCGGCGACGCGCCTGCTGCCGCCCGATTCGCTGATGGCCGCGATCGGCGAAGACGCCCTCCGGGCTTCGGTCGCGGGAAGCCCCCTCGCCACGAAGTACGGCGCCACGATCGACCCGCAGAGCGCCCACGAGATCATCACCGCCCGGCTGGCCGCGGCCCGCGAGGCAGCGCAGGCGGCATTGGACGCGGCAGCGGCGCAGGCCGGCCTCGATCCATCGGCCGCCGGTGCGGCGGGCGAGAGCGGCTTCATGACACCGGCCCAGCAGCGCCGGGCCATCCAGCAGCAGGCCCGCGAGATCGCCCGCGCGCAGCGCGAGGCCGAGCGGGAGCGCAAGGCGCAGGCACGGGCGGCCGCCGCGGAGGCGCGCCAGCGCCAGCGGATGATGGAGACGGGGGTCCGCACCGCCGGCCGCGTGATCACCTCACGCGCCGGACAGTCGCTCCTCAGGGGCGTCTTCGGCACGCTCTTTGGGGGCAAGCGGTAGGGCTGGGGCCGAGGCCGAGGTAACAGCAGCGGCCGCGGTACGATGACGGGGCTGCGCCCACCCGCATGGAGTCCCGACCCCGCCATGACCCTTACCGCCGCGAAGCCCCATCCGATCTACCTGGCCGGTCGCTGGGTGGAATCGGGCGACCTCCTGCACGTCACGAACCCCGCCGACCCGGCGAACCCCGCCGGCGCCACGTACCACGCCACGCCGGACCAGTACGAGGAGGCGGTCACGGCGGCCGTCGAGGCGTTCGAGGTCACCCGCACGCTGCCGGCCTATGAGCGGGGCAGGATCCTCCGCGAGATCAGCGCCGGGATCAAGGCGCGCCGCGAGGAGCTGGGGCAGCTCATCTCCCTGGAAGCTGGCAAGCCGATCCGCGACGCGCTCGTCGAGGTCGATCGCGCGACCCTCACCTTCCGCCTCGGCGCGGAAGAGGCGGAGCGGATGGTCGGCGAGGTCATCCCCCTTGACCTCATGGCCAGCAGCAAGGGCAGGGTCGGGATCACCCGACGGTTCCCGGCCGGCCCCGTCGCCGCGATCAGCCCGTTCAATTTCCCGCTCAACCTCGCGGCCCACAAGCTCGCGCCGGCGATCGCCGCCGGCTGTTCGATCGTCCTCAAGCCGCCGTCCAAGGACCCGCTCACGATGCTCACCGTCGCCGAGATCGTGGATGCCGCCGGCGTCCCCGAAGGCGCCGTCAGCATCCTGCCGATGAGCCGCGAGCTGGGCGATCGGATGGTCGCCGACGATCGCTTCAAGGTCCTGACGTTCACCGGCAGCCCGTCCGTCGGGTGGCGGATGAAGGAGCGCGCTGGCAAGAAGCGGGTCGTCCTCGAGCTCGGCGGCAACGCCGGGGTGATCGTGGACCGGACCGCCGATCTCGACTGGGCCGTGAGGCGGATCCTCGTCGGGGCGTTCACGTATGCCGGCCAGGTCTGCATCAGCGTCCAGCGGATGTTCATCCACGAGGAGATCCGCGAGGCGTTCATGACGAAGTTCCTGGCCGGCGTCGCGACCCTCCGCCAGGGCGATCCGGCCGATCCCGCGACCGACATCGGCCCGATGGTCGACGCGGCCGCGGCGTCTCGGACCCAGCGCTGGGTCGACGAGGCGGTCGCCCTCGGCGGCCGGGTCCTGGCCGGCGGTCGGGCTGACGGAACGTTCTTCCCGCCGACGGTCCTCGAGGACGTGCCGGTCACCGCCCAGGTCTGCAGCAACGAGGCCTTCGCCCCGGTCGTTGTCGTCTTCGGCTTCACCGACTTCGGCGATGCCATCCGCCAGGTCAACGACAGCTTCTTCGGGCTCCAGACCGGCGTCTTCACGAACGATCTCGCCAACGCGTGGCAGGCGTTCGGCGAGCTCGAGGTCGGCGGGGTCATCGTCAACGACATCCCGACCTACCGGATCGACCACATGCCGTACGGCGGCGTCAAGGACTCCGGCCTCGGCCGCGAGGGCCTCCGCTGGGCGATCGAGGACATGACCGAGCTTCGGATCATGGTGCTCGCCCAGCCGCAATAGAGGACGCCGGGACGCGAGGTCGAAGGGAGAGCTCCCGGCTGGCCCGCCAGATCTCGCTCGCCCAGCCGCAATAGAGGACGCCGGGACGCGAGGTCGAAGGGCCGGCGGGAGGCGGCCCGGACACGCCCCAGCGCGACGTCACGGCCGATCCCCCGTGAGCCGAATGCGCCTCGGCCCGTGCGCAGCCGCAGGTCCGGATCGCCGAGCCAATCGCCGATCACGGGGCCGACCGCCCCTCATGGGAGCCCACGGACGGCGCGCCGAGACACCACGGCGCGCAGGGAACGGGACGAAGGTACTGGTCCCGGGTACCCCGTGCAGGCGATTGCCTGCGCGCACCGGGCCTGCAAAGTTTTGCACCGAGCGCGCGCCTGGCTCCTCGCGAATCCCACACGGCCGTCGTGCGTCGATAGCGATACAGGGGACAACCCCGGACCCATTGGCATGCCGAGATCGACCAGCTCCTCGGCAGGACGAAGTCGCGATACAGGGGACAACCCCAGATCCATATTGGCATGGCGGGATCCAGTGCCCGGATCTCCCGGGAGGTACTTCGCGTGGACATCAAGGCTCTCAGCGTGCGTCGCGTGACACGCCGCGCCGGACTCATCCTGCTCCTCACCGCGAGTGCGGCCCTGTCGCTGGGCGCCGGCGCCTCGACTCTGGCGATCTTCACCGACTCGCAGAACGCCACCGCCGCGTTCAGCACCGGGACGATCGACCTGACCGCTTCGCCGTCCACCGTCTTCACGGCCTCCGGGATCTTCCCGGGCGACAGCGGTAGTCAGACGGTGACCGTCGCAAACGCCGGCACCGGCGCCCTGCGCTACGCCCTGTCCACCTCCGCCACGAACCCGGACGGCCTGGGTCTGGCCGCACAGCTCCAGCTGACGATCACCGCCGGCGCGTGCCCCGGTGCCGGCGCGCCGCTCTACGGTGCCGCGGCCCTCGGCTCGGCGGTCGTCGGCAACCCCGCCCAGGGCGCCCAGGCAGGCGACCGGACGCTGACAGGTGCGACGAGCGAGGACCTGTGCTTCGCCTGGTCGCTCCCGTTGTCGACCGGAAACACCTTCCAGGGAGCGACCACGACGGCAACGTTCACCTTCGCCGCGGAACAGACCGCCAGCAATCCGTAGCGCCCGGCTGCGCCCGGTCGCCCGGTCCACGAGAGCGGGCCGGGCGACCGACATCGCCGCCACGGGGGAACTGTCCATGACGTTGCGCATCGCCATGGCGGGGCTCGCTCGGATCACCCGCCGGTCTCTGGAAGCCTGTCTGGTCGTGCTCGTTCTGACCGTTGCGTTCGCGATGGTCTTCGCGCGTGGCGCGGCCCTGACCGGCCGAGTGGCGCTGATCGTGAGCGGACCGTCGATGGAGCCCGCGGTGAGTCGCGGTGCGGCGATCATCGTCGAGCCCGTACCGGTGCGCTCGCTCGAGGTCGGAGATCTTGTGTCGATCCGCGTGGGTCCCCAGCAGGTCGTCTTCACCCACCGCATCGTCCGGCTCGTCGACGGGCCCGACGGCCTGTGGATCGAGACGAAAGGTGACGCGAACGCCGGCCCGGATCCGACGCTCGTGGCCGCGTCCGCGGTCATCGGCCGGGTTGTCGTTGCCGTCTCGGCGCTGGGGTACGTCCTCGCGGCCCTGTCGTCGCTCGCCGGGGTCGGCCTCGTGGCGGGCCTGGGCGGCATCCTGCTGTCTCTGATCTGGGCGCTCGAGGGGCTGGAGGATCCGTGGTCTCGACCGGCGCGGCCGGCGGACGCCAGGCGCCCCAGCCTCGAGCCGACGTGAGCAGCGCTGCGCCACGACCCGCGACCCGCGGCCTGCGCGCGGGCGGCCTCATCCTTGGAACGGCGCTCATGATCGGCCTGGGCGCCCCGCCCACGACCGCCGCGCTGCTTACGGACAGCCGCGCGCTCCCTGGGCTGTTCGCAACAGATACGCTGAATCCGCCGACCGTGCTCACGGCATCCGGTGGAACGAGCGTCACCCTGTCGTGGACCCCGACGGTGGACCCGTACGCCGCCGGGTACCTCGTCTTCCGGTCCACCGCGAGCAGCGGACCCTTCGTCCAGATCGGCACGAGGACACCCTGGCTTGCCACGGCCTACACGGACACCCCCACGTCCGCGGGAACCTACTGGTACGTGCTCCAGTCGTATCTCGTGAGCTGGACGAGCGCCTCCACCTCGGCCGTGAGCGCCGCCTTCAACCCGGGCGTGACCGGTTTCAAGCGGTGCACGGCCCAGGTCGCCGATACGGGCGGTGACAACAACGGCTACGAGGGTACGGCGGCCAACGGCTGTGCGGTCGATGGCGCGGTCGCGACGGACACAAACTCGGGCTCGGGGACGAGCACATCCTGTACCAGCACGGCGAAGGATCGGCACCGGTTCAGCGCATTCGGGCTCGGTGTTCCCTCGACGGCGAGCGTCATCAACGGGATCTCGGTCCGCGTCAAGCTCGGGCTCGATCTTCTGAGTGGCACGAACCTGGTCTGTGCCCAGATCTCCGGGGACGGCGGCACGACCTGGACCGCGACTCAGTCCGCCGCGATCACCGCTGCCGGGCTGACGACCTATACGCTCGGTGGCGCGGCGAACCTGTGGGGCCGGACCTGGACGACCGCCCAGCTCTCGGACGCCAACTTCCGCGTCCGCCTCATAAATGTTTCGAGCAACAACGCTCGTGACTTCAGGCTCGACGGGGTCGAGGTCCAGGTCAGCTACACGCCGTGAGTCCCATCTACACACCGTGAGTCTCGCTCCGCGAGCCCCCGGACGGCATCTGGCCACGGCCGACTCGGACCTCGATGCCGACGGCCGTTCGGAGCTTGGCCGAATCGCCCGAATTGGTCAGCCGCCACGCATCTCCGAGCGACCCCCAGGATTTGATGCTGGGGGCATCGCGCGACGCGCCAGGGCCTCGCAGCCGGCCGAGGTGAGCGCGCGCGTGCGACACTCGCCGCATGACTCGCCGCATGATCCGTCCAGCCGCTCGCCCTTCCCGGACCGCCGCCGACCTCCTCGTCGAGTGCCTCGAGGCCGAGGGTTGCGAGTACGTCTTCTTCGTGCCCGGCGAGGAGACGATGGACATCCTCGACGCCCTGTCACGCAGCACCCGGATCCGCCAC
>PNKK01000077.1 GCA_013822395.1 Anaerolinea sp.
CCAGGGCGGCGCCGATCCGGTTCAGCTCGTCGGCCGACAGGTCCACCGTGATCGCGACGATCGCGGGACGCCTGCCCGGCGCCGCGACCGCACGTGCGCGGGCCGCGAGCGCGACGGCCTCGCGCAACTCCAGGGCCCGCGGCGTTCCCGGGACCAGGTTGAGGCCAACGGCGTCGACCCCGGCGCGGACGGCGGCGTCGATCCCCGCGGCGTCGGTGACGCCGCAGATCTTCACGAAGGGGATCCGGTCGAGGTTTGCGGGGTCGGTCGGCATCCGACCGGCGGCGACGTACGCGCGCGTCTCCGCCTCGGGGTCCGGGGCGCGGACCAGCGCCTCCCCGACGAGCGCGGCATCGAACCCGAGAGCCCGCCAGCCACGCAGCGTCGCGGGGTCGCGGACCCCGGATTCGGCGACGACCAGACGGTCCTCCGGCACGAGCGCGCGGAGCGTTGCGGCCCGCTCGGGATCGACCGTCAGGGAGCGCAGATCGCGGTTGTTGATGCCGATGAGGCGGGCGCGCGTCGCCAGCGCCGCCTCGAGCTCGCGCTCGTCGTGCACCTCGACGAGCGGCTCGAGCCCGAGATCGAGGGCTCGGTCCACGAGCCGTACCAGGCGCGGGCCTCGGTGCAGGACGGCCAGCAGGAGCACGACGTCGGCTCCGGCGGCCCGGAGGAGGTCGAGCTGGCGCGCGTCGACGACGAACTCCTTGGCGAGCACCGGCACGGAGACCGCCGAGCGGACGGCCGTGAGATCCGCCACGGACCCGCCGAACCAGTGCGGCTCACAGAGGACCGATATCGCGGCCGCACCGCCACGCTGGTAGGCCCGCGCGCGCGCGATGACGTCCTCGCCCGACCCAGCGATCGCCCCGGCCGACGGTGACGAGCGCTTGATCTCGGCGATGAGATGAAGGCCGGGCGCGGCAAGGCGCTCCGCGATCGCACGGGGTGGGGGCGCCGCTCGAACCCGCCGTCGCAACCCCGCCCGGTCGATGTCGGCGAGCCCGGCGAGGACGTCGGCCCGTCGCCGAGCGGCGATCTCGGCCACGACTCCGGCGCGTGCGCGGCCCCGCGTCGCGACCGTCACGGCGCGCCTCCTTCGGCGGCCGCCTTCGCGGCCCGCAGGCGCTCGAGCAGTGCATGTGCCGCGCCCGACTCGATCGTCGAAGCGGCAAGGGCGATCCCGTCGCGGATCGCGTCGACACGCCCGGCTGCGACGAATGCCGCGCCGCGTTGAGGAGGACGACGTCCCGTCGCGGCCCCTCCGTGCCCTCAAGGATCCCGATGGTGAGCGCGGCGTTCTCCCTGGCCGTGCCGCCGCTCAGCTCGGCGGTCGAGGCCGTCCGGAGCCCAAGCGCCACCGGATCCACGCGGGACCTGGCGACGCCGCCCGCCGTCACGTCGAGGATCACGCCCGACCCATCAAGCGGCAGCTCGTCGACGCCGGATCCATGGACCACGAGCGTCCGCTCCGTCCCGAGGCGCCGTGCGACCTCCGCGATTCGTGGCGCGGCGCTCGCGTCGCCGACCCCGAGGAGCGCCCGGCGCGCGCCGGCAGGATTCGTGAGCGGCCCGAGCAGGTTGAACGCGGTCCGGACCCCGATCTCACGACGGGTCGGGCCAGCATGCCGCATCGCGGGGTGGAAGGTCGGCGCGAAGAGGAACGCAAAACCGAGCTCGCGAAGTGACGCGGCAGCGGATCCGGCGTCGTGATCCACGCGGACGCCGAGCGCCTCGAGCACGTCCGCCGCACCCGAGCGCGACGTGACCGCCCGGTTGCCGTGCTTGGCGACCGGCACGCCGGCCGCCGCGACGACGAGCGCCGAGGTCGTCGAGACGTTGAACGTGCCCGAGCCGTCGCCCCCCGTCCCGACGATGTCGATCGTCCCGTCGGGCGCCTCCACGCGCAGGACTCGTTCGCGCATCGCGGTCGCAAAGCCGGCCAGCTCGTCCACGGTCTCGCCGCGCATCCGAAGGGCCACGAGGAGCGCGGCCAGCTGGGCCGGCGTCGCCTCGCCGTCCATCACCGAACCCATCGCCAGCCGCGCCTCGTCGAGGTCGAGCGTCCGGCCCTCGACGACCACCGCCAGGGCCGCCCGAACCTGCTCGCTCATTGGGTCGTCAGCGTCATCGCACGTCGGCCTCGGCCCCGGCTCCCGCCAGGCCCGCCGTCGCGAACGAGCCGGTCGCGTCGTCGAGCAGTGACGCCTCGCCCTCCCCGGCGAGCCGGAGGAAGTTTGCGAGCAGATGCGGGCCCTGGGGCGTGAGCACACTCTCGGGGTGGAACTGGACGCCCTCGATCGGGAGGGCCACGTGGCGGATGCCCATGATCACCCGGTCCACCTCGGAGATCGCGGTGACCCGGAGCTCGGCCGGGAGCGTCGCCGGGTCGATCGCGAGCGAGTGGTAGCGGGCGGCCATGAAGCTCGGCGGCATGCCGGTGAGCAGGCCGGCGCCGTCGTGGGTCACCTCGGACGCCTCGCCGTGGACGAGGGTCGGGGCACGGACGATCCGGGCGCCGTAGGCCGCAGCCATCGACTGCATCCCGAGGCAGACGCCGAGGAGCGGGATCTCGCGGTCGGCGGCCACGCGGATGGCGTCCATCGACACGCCGGCATCGTCGGGGTCTCCTGGCCCGGGCGAGATGACGATCCCCCGGAGGTCGGCCGCCGGGTCGTCGGCGAGCGCCTCGACGCCGGCGCGATCGATCTGGTCGTTGCGGATCACGGTGACCTTCGCCCCGGACGCCTGGAGCGCCTGCACGAGGTTGAACGTGAAGCTGTCGTAGTTGTCGATGACGAGGATCATGTCGAGGCCTCGACCTCCGGCTTCGGCCGCGCCGCCTCGTCGATCCCGGCCGCGAGCTCGATCGCCCGTCGAAGCGCCGCGGCCTTGTGCTCGGTCTCCTCGAACTCCTTGTCGGGGACGCTCCCGGCGACGATCCCGGCGCCGGTGTGGATGTGCGCCCGGCCGTCCTTCAGGACCGCGCTCCGGATTGTGATCGCGGTGTCCAGGTTGCCGTCATAGCCGAGGTAGCCCACCGCGCCGCCGTACAGTCCGCGCCGCTCCCCCTCCGCGGCCGCGATCAGCTGCATCGCCCGGACCTTCGGGGCGCCCGACAGGGTGCCGGCCGGGAAGACCGCCCGCAGCGCATCGAGGGCGTCGAGATCCGACCGGAGGCGCCCCTCGACATGGCTCACGAGGTGGAGCACGTGCGAATACCGCTCGACCTCCATGTACCTGCTGACGGTCACCGTTCCGGGCCGCGCCACCCGGCCGAGGTCGTTGCGCCCCAGGTCGACGAGCATCACGTGCTCGGCGCGCTCCTTCGGATCGCGCTGGAGCTGCTCGGCGAGGAGCGCGTCCTCGCGCGCGTCGGCGCCCCGGGGGCGCGTACCGGCGATCGGGTGTGTCGTGAGCCTGTCGTTGTCGAGCTGGACGAGGAGCTCCGGGCTCGCCCCGACGACCTCGAACCCGGGGACGCGGGTGAAGAACAGGTAGGGCGACGGATTGACCCGCCGAAGGCTCCGGTACAGCCCGATGCCGTCGAGCTCCCTGCCGGTCGCCGGATCGATCGGGAGATCGAACGACTGACGCCGGGCCAGCACGACCTGGATCGCCTCGCCAGCCGCGATCGCGTCCTTGGCGACCTCGACGGCGTGGATGTACTCGTCACGGCCGAGGCTGGCCTCGATGGCCGCGGCGGGGACGCCGGCGGGAGGCGCAGCGGACCCGTTCGTCGAGCTCCCGCGCGCGTTCGCGCCGGCCATCTCCGAGGCCGACGGGCGGGACGTCCGCTCCAGCGCCTCGAAGATGGCCGCCTCGGCGATCCGGTAGCGGCCCTCGAAGTCGGGCGCCTCGGCGTGGAGTGACGCGATCGCCGACAGGGTATGGGTCAGGTGGTCGAAGACGAGGACGAGGTCGGTCTCGATGAAGGCGGCCGTCGGGACGCCGGTCGGATCCGATTCCGGGAGCGGGACGGACGGCTCGAAGATCGAGACCGCGTCATAGGCGAGCGCGCCGACGGCGCCGCCGGTGAAGCGCGGCATCCCCTCGCGCGGCGCGACCCGGCGGCGGGGCACGAACTCGCGGAGCGCCTGGAGTGGGTCGGGCGCCTCGACGTCCGTGATCGGCAGGTCCGGGGCGTAGTCGCGCACGCCGACCGGCCGGTCCTGGATTCTTGCCCGCCCATCGCGGACCTCCAGGAGTCGCCGCGGGCCGATGCCCAGGAAGGAGTAGCGGCCCAGACGCTCCCCTCCCTCGACCGATTCGAGGAGGTAGGCCGGGGTCGTGCCGTCGTCGAGGCGGAGGAAGGCGCCGATCGGGGTCTCGAGGTCCGCCGAACGCGTGGCGCGCAGCAGGACGGTATCGGCCGTCGCCGACTGGCGCTTGGCCTCGGCCAGGCTGAGCGGATCCACGCTGCTGTTCATCCTCGACCTTCGCCTCTGACTGATGGCCCGGCACAAACCCGCCCGGGAATCAAGAACGACCTCCGTCCTCCCGGGACGAAAGGTCGTGCCTTCCGCGGTGCCACCCTCATTCGGCGATTGCCGCACTCCATGACCGACGGGCTGCTCACACTGAGCGGCCGATCGGCGCTGCCCGCTATCGCTGGCGCTCTGCGCCGGAGCCTACTTGGGTCGCGTTGCGGGTCTGTCCCGCCCTGCTCGCCGTTGGGTCCGGAGGCTCCCGGGTCCATTCCCCGCCGCCGTCGCTCCGGTTTCCACCAGCCACCGGATCTCTCTGCCGACGCCCGACGGGTACTCGTCCCGTTCATCGCCCGTATTCAGTTGAGGCGCGGAGTCTAGGCGGGCCCGGGAGAAGGCGTCAAGCGAGGTGCCGTCAAGCTGTGGACGGCCAGCGTTGGCATCGCAACGTCTGTGCTGACTCGGCCGGGCCGGGCCGGCTCGGATCCCCGTGGATGCCTCGATTGCCGAGGCGACCCGTGCCCTCCCGCGACGACCGCTGCGACCTTGGTCTCCGGCTTGATCGCCACGCGGGCATTCGGAGGCCAACAGGCCGACAAGGTCGACGGCGACGCTCCGATCCGGGCGCCGCGCCCGCCCGCTAGGCACGCTGCGGTTCGGATTCGGCGGCCTATCCGACCGCTGGCCCCTCGAATGCCCGTCTGACGATCACGGCTGAGCCGAAGGGGGTCCGGCCCTTCCTGCTCCAGCACAGAGATTCAGATGCCTCCCGGCAAGCGAGGATCGGCCGTATCCAACTCAGCTTGGATGCACGACGTGTCGCCTGCCACTTATGAAAGTCAGCCGTCGATTCGTTGAATATGCGCCAGCGTCGGTCACGCCGCCGCCCACCCTTCCGACAGCACCTCGGCCTGCTCGAGCACAAGTTGCGTGGCCTTCGCCTGCTTGTCCGGCGGGTAGCCGTGCTTGCGGAGGATGCGCTTCACGAGGACGCGAAGCTGGGCGCGGACGTTCTCGCGGACGGTCCAGTCGATGGTGACGTTCTTCCGGACGGTCTCGGTCAGCTCGCGGGCAATCGCGAGGAGCTCGGGTTCGCCGAGGACCGCCACGGCGCTGTCGTTCGTTTCGAGGGCGTCGTAGAAGGCGAGCTCGTCGTCTGAAAGGCCGAGCTCGACGCCCCGCTCCCCCGCCGTCCGCATCTCCCTGGCGATCGCGATGAGCTCTTCGATGACCTGGGCGGTCTCAATCGCGCGGTTCTGGTAGCGGCGGAGGGACTGCTCGAGGAGCTCCGCGAAGGATCGCGCCTGGACGACGTTGCGCCGGGAGCGCGCCCGGATCTCCCCGCGGAGAAGCTTCCCGAGGAGCTCGACCGCGAGGTTCCGCTGGGGCATCCCGCGAACCTCGGCGAGGAACGTATCGGACAGGATCGAGATGTCGGGCTTCTTCAAGCCCGCCGCAGCGAAGATGTCGACGACCTCGTCGGACGCCACGGCCCGCGAGACGATCTGGCGGATCGCGTGGTCGAGATCCTCGTCCGGGCGGGGCCCACCCTCGGCGCCCTTCGAAAGAACGGCTCGCACGGCCTGGAAGAAGCCGACGTCGTCACGGATCGCGAGCGCCGCGTCCGACGGGACCGCCAGGGCGAACGCCCGCGAGAGCTCGGTGACCGCCTGGAGGAGCCGGTTCTTCCCGTCCTCGAGGGCGAGGACGTGCTCCTGGGCCTGCGGCAGCAGCGACAGCCGCTCCTGCGGGGTACCGGTCACCCAGCGGGACCAGTCGAACCGATGGAAGAGCCCCGTGCAGACCTCGTACGCCCGCTGCATGAACGCGATCGCCTCGGCCTGGTCGATCGCCGTCTCGCCGGTCCCGCCACTTTCGGTGTACGTGGCGAGGGCCTTCTTCAGCTCGTCCGCCAGCCCGAGGTAGTCGACGACGAGGCCGCCGGGCTTGTCGCGGAAGACTCGGTTCACCCGGGCGATCGCCTGCATGAGCCCGTGACCGCGCATCGGCTTGTCGAGGTACATCGTGTGGAGGCTGGGGGCATCGAAGCCGGTCAGCCACATGTCCCGGACGATGACGATCCGGAACGGGTCGGCGGGATTCCGGAACCGCTGGGCGAGCGCCTCCCGGCGCGCCTTGTTCCGGATGTGGGCCTGCCAGGTCAGGGGGTCGGACGCGGAGCCGGTCATGACGACCTTGAGCGAGCCAGCCTCATCTGCGCCGTCATGCCAGCGGGGGCGAAGCGTGATCAGCTCCTGGTAGAGCTCGACGGCGATCCGCCGGCTCATCGTGACGACCATCGCCTTGCCGTCCATGGCCGTGAGCCGGTTCTCGAAGTGGTCGACGAGATCGCGGGCGACGAGCCGCAGCCGATGCTCCGCGCCGACGACGGCCTCGAGCTGCGCCCACTTGCTCTTGAGCCGCTCCTTGCGCTCGACCTCCTCGCCCTCGGTCGCCTCCTCGAAGTCCTCATCGATCCGGGGGCGCTCGGACTCGCGGAGCTCGAGCTTCGCGAGGCGGCCCTCGTAGTAGATCGGGACGGTGGCGCCGTCGTGGACGGCCCGTTGGATGTCGTAGACGCTGATGTCGTCGCCGAAGACCGCCCGGGTGCTCGCGTCGGCCCGTTCGATCGGGGTGCCGGTGAAGCCGATGAACGACGCGTGCGGGAGCGCGTCGCGCATGTGCCGGGCAAACCCGTCGATGAAGTCGTACTGGCTTCGGTGCGCCTCGTCGGCGATCACCACGATGTTGCGACGGTCCGAGAGGACCGGGTGACGGTCGCCCTTTTCCTCAGGGAAGAACTTCTGGATCGTGGTGAAGACGACGCCGCCCGAGGCGACCGAGAGCTTCGATCTGAGGTCGGCCCGATCCTGCGCCTGGACGGGATCCTGGCGGAGCAGGTCTCGACAGCGGGCGAACGTCCCGAAGAGTTGGTCGTCGAGATCGTTGCGGTCGGTGAGGACGACGATCGTCGGGTTGGCCATCGCGGGCTCGAGGATCACCCGGCCGGCGTAGAAGGCCATCGTCAGGCTCTTGCCCGAGCCCTGGGTGTGCCAGACGACGCCGACGCGACGGTCGCCCGGGTCGCCGCCCGGGCGCTCGCCGGCCGTGTAGCGGCCCGGCCCCTCGGTGGTCCGGTGGTCCGTCGCGGCCGCCCGGGCGGCCCGGAGTGTCTCCTCGACCGCGACGTTCACCGCGTGGAACTGGTGGTAGCCCGCGATCTTCTTCGCCAGAACGCCACCGCCGAAGTCCTCGAAGACGACGAAGTGACGGACGAGGTCGAGGAACCGGCGCCGCTCGAAGACG
>PNKK01000078.1 GCA_013822395.1 Anaerolinea sp.
CTGACCCTCGGTAGACGCAGAGCGTTGCACCGGGTGCAACGAATCGACGAGATCCGCTCGCATCCTCCGGCCGACGTTGAAGTTGGTTGCAGCACACGCAAAGCGGCCGCCGAGTGCAACAAAGCAAGCCGCGCGGGCCGGCATCTGGCACGGGCCGGCATCTGGCACGGGCCGGCATCTGGCACGGGCCGGCGTCTGGCGCGCCAGGCGTGTCGGCCACAGACCCGGCCGTCGGACATCTCTCGCCGGGTCGGGCCTGCTGTGACACCATCTGGCCGGTGAACTCGCTGGATGCCGGCGCGCTGGCGCTGCTCCTCCTCGCGGTCCTGCTCGGCTGGCGTTCCGGAGCCCTACCGCAGGTCGGGGGGCTGGGCGGGGCCGTCATCGGCGCGGCGGCGGGCCTCGCGGCGGTCCCGTGGCTGCTTCCCTATCTCGCGGAGGTCCCCGCCCCGGTCCGTGCCGGCGCGGTCATCCTGGTCCTGCTCGGCGGCGTGGGGATTGGGGAGGCGCTCGGGGCGCGGCTGGGGCGTGCGGCATCCCGCCTCCTGGGGGCCGGCCTGCTCGGGGCGATGGACCACGTGGCGGGCGCGGTGGTCGGGGCTGGCCAGGCCGTCCTGATCGTCTGGCTGGCCGGCGGGATCCTGGCGACCGGTGTGATCCCCGGGCTGGGTCAACTGGCCCAGCAGTCGAAGGCGATCCGGGCCGCCGCGGCTCTCCTGCCGCCCCCCACCGCGATCGTCCTGGAGCTCGGCAAGGCCCTCGACGAGGCCGGTCTGCCGGACGTCTTCCTGGGTCTCGAGCGCCTGCCCGCCCTGCCGGTCGAGCTGCCGGACGATCCGCTCGCCCAGGTCATCGGCGGCCGCGCGGCGGCCTCGGTGCCCCGGGTCCAGGCCGAGGCCTGCACGGTCCGCTCCACAGGAACCGGCTTCGTGATCGCGGCGGGTTACGTCGTGACGAACGCCCACGTCGTGGCCGGCGCCCGGCGGATCGTCGTGGACACCGCCACCGACCGCCGGACGGCGGTCCCCGTGCTGTTCGACCCCGATCTCGACATCGCGCTCCTCCGGGTGGAGGGGCTCGTGGCACCCTCGCTCGTCTTCGCGACCGCGGAGCCGTCGCGGGGCGCGCTCGGCGCGACGGTCGGTTATCCCGGCGGCGGCAGTGCGGTCGTCGAGCCGGCCGCCGTGACCGCGGCCTTCGACGCGGAGGGCCTCGACATCTCCGGCACGGAGCGGGTGACACGCCGGATCATCGAGCTCCGGGCGCGGGTGGAGCCGGGCGACAGCGGCGGCCCGCTTCTCCTCGTCGACGGCACGGTCGGGGGTGTCGTGTTCGCCGAGTCGCGCTCGGACGCGACGGTCGGGTACGCGCTCTCGCCGACCGACGTCGCGGTGGCGATCGGCCCGGCCGTCGGGCGAACACGGGCGGTCGACACCGGGCCGTGTCTCCGCTGAGCCGCCAACGCGGGCGCCGGCAACAGGGCCCGTGTCTCCGCTGAGGCGGCCAACGCGGGCGCCGGCAACCGGGCCGTGCCTCCGCTGAGCCGTACCATGCCGCGATGACGACCGACCTCGCCGCCCCGACGGCATCCGCCCGCCTGCAGGCCCTCGCCGACGCCTTTTGGGAGGCGTTCCTGATCGCCCATCCCACCTTTGCCACGGTCATGGGCGATCGCCGCTTCGACGACCGGCTGGAGGACCTGTCTCCGGAAGCCCGCGAGGCCGAGATCGAGCGCCTCGCCGCGACGCTCCGGGCCGCCGATGCGATCGACCCGGCGGATCTGGACGATCGGGACCGGGTCACCCGCTCGATGCTGATCGAGGAGATCGGCGGCCAGCTGGGTGCGTTGCGGACGCGCATCGACGAGTGGTCCCTGAGCCCCATCGACGGCCCGCAGTCGTGGCTCATCGACCTCGTCGAGTACCAGACCGTGGAGACGCCGGAGGATGGCCGGAGGATGGTCGCCCGGTGGCGGGCGATGGGCCCGCACATCGATCAGGCCATCGAGGGACTCCGGCGCGGGATGGCCCGCAGGCAGGTCGCCTGCGTCGTGCCTGTCGAGCGCGTGATCGACGAGGTTCGCGGGCTCGTCGCGACCCCGGCCCGCGACTGGCGGCTGGCCTCACCGGCCGGCGAGGCACACGACGACTGGCCACCGGCTGAGCTCGAGGATTTCAGGGCCGAGCTGCGGGCGGCGGTCGCGGAGATCGTGATCCCGGCATTCGCGCGTTACCTGGCGACCCTGGAATCGGAGATCGTCCCGGCGGCCCGTTCATCTGACCGGCCGGGGCTCGTCCATGTGCCGGGTGGCGAGGACGCCTACCGGGCCCTGATCCGAACGCACACCACCCTCGACCTGGAGCCCGCCGCGGTGCACGAGATCGGCCTTGCCGAGATCGAGCGGATCGACCGGGAGTTCGAGGACCTCGGCGCGAGGGTTCTCGGCGTCCACGACCTGGAGGCCACGCTCGGCGCCCTTCGGGAGGACCCGGCCCTTCGCTTCAGCACCGCCGACGAGGTCTTCGCGACGGCCCGCGACACGCTGGCCCGGGCGCAGGCGGCCGTTCCCGCCTGGTTCGGCCGGCTGCCGAAAGCACCGTGTGAGGTGCTCCGGATCCCCCGCGAGACCGAGGCCCACCAGACGCTCGCCTACTACTCGTGGCCCGCGCTCGACGGCAGCCGACCGGGTCGGTTCTACATCAACCTCCACGCCCCGGAGACGCGGCCCCGCTACGAGGCCGAGGCACTCGCCTTCCACGAGGCGGTCCCCGGCCACCACCTCCAGATCGCGATCGGCCAGGAGCTCGAGGGATTGCCGGCCTTCCAGCGCGCCCTCGGCTCGACCGCCTTCGCCGAGGGCTGGGGGCTCTACACCGAGCGCCTCGCCGACGAGATGGGCCTCTACTCATCCGACCTGGATCGGTTCGGGATCCTCTCGTTCGACGCCTGGCGAGCCTGCCGGCTCGTCGTGGACACGGGGATGCACGCCCTGGGCTGGACCCGCCACCAGGCGATCGATTTCGTGCGCGCCCACACCGCCCTCGGCGACAACAACATCGCCAACGAGGTGGACCGCTACATCGCCTGGCCGGCCCAGGCCCTCGCCTACAAGATCGGCCAGCACGAGATCCTGCGCCTGCGCACCCTCGCCCAGGCGAGCCTGGGGTCGCGCTTCGACATCCGCAGCTTCCACGACGCCGTCCTGGGCTCTGGTGCGGTGGGGCTGGTCACGCTGGCCGGGATCGTCCAGGGCTGGATCGATCGGCAGCCGGCGACCTGACCCGGAACGTGCGTCCCCTCGTGCCATGAACCGACTCCTCGCCGCCGCTCGGTCCGCGGCCGCGGCGAGCGTCGCGGCGCTCGCCAATCCCGGCGTGCGCCGTGTCCAGGCGGCCTGGCTCCTCGGGTTCACCGCGGACACGGCGCTCCTCGTCCTGCTCGCGGTCACGGCGTTCGCGGCGGCGGGCGCGGTCGGCGTCGCCGTCCTCGGCGCGGCGCGCATGCTCCCGTCCACCGTCTTCGGATTCCTGGCGGCGGCGCCCCTCGGCCGCTGGCGCGGGGACCGGGTCCTGCTGGGACTGGCCGTGGCGCGCGGGCTCGCCGCGCTCGGGGCCATCGGCGTCATCCTGGCCGGTGCCGACGTCCTCTGGCTGTACGCCGTCGCGGCGGTCACCGGCGCCGCCGACGCGCTCGGGCGGCCGGCCCAGCACACGGTCCTGCCGGCCCTGGCCACGACGCCGGGGGAGCTGGTCACGGCGAACGTCGCGTCGAGCACCGGGGAGGCGATCGGCTCGTTCGCCGGTCCGCTGATCGCGGCCGCCTGCATCGCCCTCGGCGTTCCCGCCGCGGCGGCGATCGCGGCGCTGGCCGCGCAGGCGCTCGGCGCGATCGCCCTGTTCGGCATCCGCTTCGAGCATGCCGCCGACGAACGCGGACCGGAGACCCGGGAGCCCGGCGGAGGGCTCCGGATCGCGGTCGGGTTCGCGGCGATCCGGCGCCGGCCGGCAATCGGACTCGTGATCGTGGGGTTCTCGGCCCAGACCCTGGTCCGGGGATTGCTCGCGACGCTCATCGTCGTCCTGAGCACCGAGCTGGTCGGGCTCGGCGAGCCCGGGGTGGGGCTTCTCAACGCCGCGATCGGGGTCGGCGGGATGGCCGGCATGATCGGCGGGCTCGCGCTCCGGCGGAGCACGCCGCTCGCGTACACGGCGGCGCTGGCGGCCTGGGGTCTGCCGATCGCCATCATCGGCGTCGCGCCGGCCGCCGGTGTCGCCCTGGTCGCGCTCGCGGCGGTCGGGCTGGCCAACGCCCTCCTCGACATCGTGGGCTTCACGCTCCTCCAGCGCGGCTGCCGGAACGAGGAGCGCGGCGCCGTGTTCGCGATCTTCGAAGGCGCGGTCGGGATCGGCGCCACCGTCGGGAGCCTGGGCGCCCCGCTCCTCATCGACCTTCTCGGGTCGCGCGCCGCCCTCGTGGGAACCGGCGTCATCCTCCCGGCGGCGGCCGTGATCCTTGGGCTGCTGTTCCGGCGACTCGGCCACGCCGAGGTCGTGTCCACCGACGACATCGAGCACCTCCAGCGCGTCCCGGCGTTCCGGGTCCTGCCGCTGACCGGACTCGAGCGCCTCGTCGCCAGCGCGGTTCCGGTTTCCTTCCGGGCTGGCGACGTCCTGATGCGGAAGGGCGAGGCCGGCGACCGGTTCCTCGTCATCGACACGGGCAACGTGGAGGTGAGCGATGACGGGCGGGTCCTCGACCTGCTCGGGCCGGGCGCCGGGATCGGAGAGATCGCCCTGCTGCGGGGCGGCCCCCGGACCGCGACCGTGACCGCGCTCACGGACGTGACGGCCCAGGCCTTCGATGCCGCGGCATTCCTCGCCGCCGTCAGCGGACCAGGCGCCGCGTCGGCAATAACCCGGGTGGTCGACGAACGCCTCACCCGGTCCGCCACCGACTGACGGGCCACTCCGTCGGGTCAGCCGGGCAGGCCGCCCGGTGAACGCCGCTGGCCAGATCGGTCCCCAGCGTGCGGACGCCGCGCGACTGCCGCCTCGATCCGCGTGCGGATCTCGGGGAACGTCGCCGTCACCCGTTCGAACTCGAAGCGACCGAGGACCAGGAGCACGCAATCGGTCGCACACGTCGCGGTCGCGGTGCGCTCGCCCTGCTCGATGAGGGCGATCTCGCCGAGGAACCCGCCGCTCGTCATCGACCGAACGGGCAGCCCCGCCCGCTGGACATGGACCGTGCCGGCCACGATGATGAAGAACGATTCGGCGGGATCGCCTTCCCGCATGAGGACCGTGCCGGCCGGCGCCGCGACCTCGCGGGCGAGCGTCGCCACCGCCTCCATGCTCCGCTGATCGAGCCTGGAGAAGAGCGGGACGCGGGCGAGAAGCTCGACCTTCCGATCCATGCCCGCCGAGGATAGCCCAGCCCTACACTGATGTCTGCACGCAGGCGCACCGTCCGAGGCGAGGAAATGGCCGACCGTCCGCTCCCCTACAACCGAGACTTCGGGCCGATGGCCTCGCGGAGCTCAGCCTCGGACCTCGGTGGGCGGTCGCCTGTTCCCTGTGGAGGGTGCCAATAGATGACCAACCTTCCTTACGGCCGTCCCACCGATCCCGGCAAACGCCATTCCCACGCGCTGACCGACGGGCCGGACCGCGCACCGGCCCGGGCGATGCTCAAGGCGATCGGGTTCACGGACGACGACCTCGCCAAGCCGCTCATCGGCGTCGCCACGACCTGGATCGAGACGATGCCCTGCAACTTCAACCAGCGCCGCCTGGCCGAGCTCGTCAAGCAGGGCATCCGCGAGTCCGGCGGCACGCCGATGGAGTTCAACACGATCTCCGTCTCGGACGGCGTGTCGATGGGCACGGAGGGAATGAAGGCGAGCCTGATCAGCCGTGAGGTCATCGCGGATTCGATCGAGCTCGTCGTTCGCGGCCATCTTCTCGACGGCGTGGTCTGCCTCGTCGGCTGCGACAAGACGATCCCCGGCGCGGCGATGGCGCTCGCCCGCCTCGACGTCCCCGGCCTCGTCCTCTACAACGGGACGATCTATCCCGGCGCGTACAAGGGCCGCGATCTCACGATCGTGTCCGTCTTCGAGGCCGTCGGTGCGTACCGCGCCGGGAAGATCTCGCTCGACGAGCTGTACGAGATTGAGAGCGCCGCCTGTCCCGGCGCCGGAGCGTGCGGCGGCCAGTACACGGCCAACACGATGAGCACGGCGATGGAGTTCCTGGGGCTCTCGCCGGGCGGCCTCAACGGCATCCCGGCGGAGGACCCGAAGAAGGACGAGGCGGCGCAGCGGGCCGGCGAGCTGGCGATGACGCTCGTCCGCCACGACATCCGCCCATCGCATATCGTCACGCGGAGGGCGCTCGAGAACGCGATCGCGTCGGTCGCCGCGACCGGCGGCTCCACGAACGCCGTGCTCCATCTCCTCGCGCTCGCCCACGAGTTCGGGATCCCGCTCGAGATCGATGAGTTTGGGCCGATCGCGGACCGGACGCCGATCGTCGCCGACATGCGGCCGGGCGGCCGCTACACCGCGGCGGACATGTACGACGCCGGCGGGATCGGGCTGGTCATGCGCGAGCTCCTGAAGCGCGACCTCCTCCACGCGGACGAGAAGAACGTCGACGGCCGGACGATCGCGAAGATCGCCGCGGCGGCGGTCGAGACCGAGGGCCAGAAGGTCGTCGTGCCGATCGAGACGCCGATCAAGCCGGTCGGCGGGCTGACCATCCTGCGCGGCTCGCTCGCGCCGGACGGCTGCGTCGTGAAGCTCGCCGGCCACGAGCGGCTGCACCATCGGGGACCGGCCCGGGTGTTCGACTCGGAGACGGCATGCTTCGGAGCCGTGAAGGAGCGCCGGATCGTGCCCGGCGACGTCGTCGTCATCCGCTACGAGGGTCCGGTCGGGGGCCCCGGGATGCAGGAGATGCTCTCGGTCACCGCGGCGCTGGTCGGCGAGGGGCTCGGCGACTCGGTCTCCCTGCTCACCGACGGCCGGTTCTCCGGCGGGACGCACGGCCTGATGATCGGCCACGTGGCGCCGGAGGCGGCCCTGGGCGGCCCGATCGCGCTCGTCCGCGAGGGCGACGAGATCGAGATCGACGTCGAGGCGAAGCGGATGGACCTCCTGGTGGGCGACGACGAGCTCGCCAGGCGCCGAACCGAGTGGTCGGCTCCACCGGCCCGGTACGCCGGCGGGGTCATGGCCAAGTACGCCGCGCTCGTCTCGTCCGCCTCCGAGGGCGCGGTCACGACCGGAAGGCGGCTCCGTGCCGCCCTCGGCGGTCCGGCTTCACTAAGCCAGGTCGTCCACGAAGCCTCACCGATCACGGGTGGTTGATCGGGACGTACCAAGGCCGCTGCTCGTGCTTTCCGTCACAATCCCCGCGTGACGCGCCCTACGCTCCCTCCCGACCCCGAGGCCTACGACGCCGAGCGGAACGTGCATGCCCGGAAGCGCGGGCTCGCGGCGCCGTACATCGCCGGCGGCCGGGACCCGGAGCCCGAGATCGGGCGCGCGGAGGATCGCCGCCTCCTCCGCTGGCTGATCCTCATGGTGGTGGCCGTCGTCCTGTCCGGGTTCGTGCTGGGGATCCTGGGCAACCTCATCTCCCCGGGTACCTGAGGTGCGTGACGCCGCAACCGTCCGGCCCTGCGACGCGCTCTCCGCCGCGCGCTGGGCGGCGGCC
>PNKK01000079.1 GCA_013822395.1 Anaerolinea sp.
TCGGTCTCGACCGCCGTGATCCGGCCGCCGTCGACCGCGATGTCCGCACGCCGCGGCCCCGCCGCCGCGACGACGGTCCCACCCCGGACGAGGAGATCGGTCACCGGGCCACGAGGCGCGTCACGCGACCTCCTCGATCCGGATCCGCTGTGCACCCTCCCACAGGGCGCGCCGTCCGACCTCGCGGAGGCGGTCCCCCCAGCCCGCATCGGGGACGATCGACGCGAAGTGGTTGGCGGCCAGCTGGCCGACCTTCGACGACGTCGTGCAGGCGCCGTACGGGAAGAAGATCTCGCACTCGCTGATGCCGCCGGGGTACATGGCCAACATGCCCGGCGAGGGGTGCGACGTGTGGTTCTCGTAGTCGATCCCCGGCCGGAAGTCGCCGTACGGGATCCAGGTTGACTCGCCCGACCAGCGGCAGTGGATGAGCCGGCCCTCGATCGGGAGCATCCGGCGAACGGCGTCGATCGTCTGGGGAGCCTCCGCTTCCCAGCGGGCGGTAAAGTGGAGGTCGTCGCCGACCGTGATCTTCAGCAGTCCCATGACCCGGGAGGATACTTGGCCAGCACCGGTCCGGAAACACCCGAACCGCCGATCACCGCCTCGTCCGCCGTCCCCACGATGCCGACCATCTCGACACACGTGCTGGACGCGGAAGCCGGGGCGCCCGCGCGCGGGGTTCACGTGATCCTTTACAAGCTCGGCGAGGACGACCGGCCGATCCGCCTGACGCAGGCCCTGACCGACGACGACGGCCGCATCCGGGACCTCCTCGGGCGGCCGATGTCGCCCGGGGTCTACCGGCTCGAGTTCAACCTCGTGAGCGTCCGCGGGTTGGGCACGGGTGACGACCGTTTCTTTCGGCGGATGGCGTTGGACCTGCGGATCGACGATGTCGCGCGGTCATACCACGTGCCGTTGCTGCTGGCGCCGTTCTCGATGACGACCTACCGGGGCAGCTGAGTACCGGGGCAACTGAGCGGCTCGTGCCGGCCCTTCGCCTCGCGCCGGCCCTTCGCGGTCCGTGGTCCCTTCGCCGCCATTCATATGACCGGAATCCGCCCACGGAGCACTTCAGCCGGCATGACCGTCGGCGTAATGCGAAGGGATCTCGCGCGGTCCGTCGCCGTGCCCGGTCTGTCGCCATGCCTTGTGTCGGAGCCTCGGACGCCGCTCGTATGACGCCGACGGTCATCGGGAGAAAACCCGCGATCCGGGTGCCGATCCGGTCATCAGCGGTGCCTCGGCCCCACCCACGCCGGTCCCGACCACGCCGGTCCCCACCCACGCCCGGCTTGATCATCAGCGGCGGACGACTCGTGCCACACAAGGTGGCACGACGGGCGCCCAGGATGCCCGCCATGGAAGCCCGACTCGTCGCCCTCCCGCCCCGCACCGAGCCCTCGGTCCGGCTTGCCCAGGATCGAATCACGGTCGAGCACCTCGTGATCGCCGACGCCGGACTGGCCGCCTGGCTGGCCGATCAGCCGATGGACGACCACGCGATCCTCGTCGACCGGGCCATGCGGATCGGCCTGATGGCGATCCAGAGCGTCGGAGTCACCCTCAACGTCGACGCGGTCCGCGCGGAGTTCGAGCGCTTGGCCGACAGCCAGCGTGCGATGACCGAGCGTGCGGCAGAGGCGCTCGAGCAGACGCTCCGGGCCAACTTCGGCGACGGGGAGGGACGGCTGCCGCGGACGCTCGAGGCCTTTCTCGGCGATCGTGGCAAGCTCCAGGGCACCGTTCGGGAGCTGTTCGACCCGGCGCGCAAGGACTCGGCGCTCGGCCGCCTGTCGACGATGCTCGAGACCTACTTCGACGGCGACGCCTCACGGCTGGCGACGCTTCTCGATCCCACCCGGGCCGGGTCTCCGCTCAGCTCGTTCCGGGCCGAGGTCGCCGCCGGCTTCAAGGCCATCGAGGAGCGCCTCGTCGCCTTCCAGGCGGCCCAGACGGCTCGCTCGGACGAGCGCTCGCGCTCGACGGCCAAGGGCGTCGACTTCGAAGACCTCGTCGAGGGTCTCCTGGGCGCGATCGCCCGCGGCGGGGGCGACCTTCTCGAGCGGACATCGAACGACGCCGGCTCGACCCTCAAGTCGAAGAAGGGTGACTTCGTCCTGACGATCAACCCGGGTCTGACCCGCGGGGCGGACGTCCGGATCGTCATCGAGGCCAAGGATCGGGCAGTCTCCGTGCCGGCGATGCGGGCCGAGCTCCGCGAGGCGAAGGCGAACCGCGGCGCCGCGATCGGACTGGTTGTCTTCACCCCGGCCCACGCGCCGGCGGGCGTCGCCCCGTTCGACATCCGCGGCGACGACGTCTGGTGCGTCGTGGATCCTGACGCGCTCGAGCCATCGGCCTTCGAGGTCGCGGTCCGGCTCGCCCGGTATCTCGCCCTCGCCGGTCTGGCGGCCCGTGACACGGAGATCGACACCGCGGCCATCGGCCAGGCCCTCGCCAGCATTCGCGAGCAGCTCGATCAGATCCGGAACCTCAAGAGCCAGCTCACGTCGATCGGCAATGCCACGAAGGCCGTGTGGAACGGCCTGGACGCACTGCGCAGCGGCGTCGTCGAGCAGGTCGCTCGGGCGGAGGCAGGCATCCGGGCGTCCGTTCGGGATTGACCCGTACCGTGTCGGCGGTTCTCGCGCCCGCGGTCGAGCGGGGTCGTCGGCAGCGGCGTTCGGTTGCGCACGGGTGGTATCGTCTCGTCCCGACTCCGCCGGGCATCGGAGTCGTGCACGAGGACCTGCCGTGGCGCGCGCGATGTGGAAGGGAGCTATCCAGTTCGGCCTCGTCACCATCCCGGTGAAGCTGTACGTGGCCACGGAGTCGCGGGCGGGTGTGAGCTTCAACCTGCTCCACGCCGAGGACCTCTCCCGGATCCAGATGAAGATCTTCTGTCCGGTCGAGGAGGAGGTCATCCCGCGCTCGGAGACCGTCAAGGGCTTCGAGTACGCGCCGGGTGAGTACGTCGTCATCACGGACGAGGACCTCGAGTCGCTGCCCCTCAAGACCGTTCGATCGATCGAGATCGAGCAGTTCGTGGAGTTCGAGTCCGCCGCGACGCACACGAAGTTCGTAAAGCAGGCTTACTACACCGAGCCGGACAAGATCGGTCGGAAGGCGTTCGCGCTCCTCAGGTCCGTTCTCCAGGACAAGGGCCTGACCGCGATCTGCAAGGTCGTCATCAAGGACCGTGAGGCGCTTGCCGCGCTGAACCCGTACGGCCAGACGATGGTCCTCTCCACGCTCTACTGGCCGGACGAGATCCGTGCCCTCGGCGAGCTGGACCTCCCGGCCGAGGAGCCCGAGATCAGACCCGCCGAGAAGGCGATGGCCGAGCAGCTCATCGGAGCGATGACCGGCGCGTTCGACCCGGCCAACTACCACGACGAGTACCGCACCGCGCTGATGCAGATCATCGAGTCCAAGGTCGAGGGCCGCGCGGTCGTGACGGCGCCCGCGGCGGAGGAACCGTCCAACCTCGTCGACCTCATGGCCGCGCTCGAGGCGAGCGTCAAGGCTGCCACGACGGCCCGCGAGGCCGGCACGCCGCCGCCGGTCTCGGTCGCCGAGGCGAAGGCAAGGAAGGCCGGTACCGCTCAGCTCGGGTCGCAGGCCGTGGATGCTGGCACCGAGGAGACCAGGCCCGTACGCCGCCGGAAAAGCGCCTGACGCCCCGCTTGGGTCCTCCGACGCCACGGATGCCGCTCGGGGAATACCGGCGCAAGCGGAATTTCGGCAGGACGCCGGAGCCGGCGGGGGAGGTCGACGAGGCCGCCGGCTCGACGCTGTCGCGCGGCCGATTCGTCGTCCAGCGCCATCGAGCGACCCGCCTCCATTACGACGTCCGGCTGGAGATCGGTGGCGTCCTGGTGTCGTGGGCGGTGCCCCGCGGGCCAACGCTGGATCCGGCGGCGCGCCGGATGGCCGTCCACGTCGAGGACCACCCGATCGAGTACCTCGACTTCGAGGGCGTCATCCCGAAGGGTCAGTACGGGGCCGGCGATGTCATCGTCTGGGACTGGGGCACGTGGCAGGCGGAGACTGAGACCCTCGACGGCGCCCGTGCCATCGCCGATGGCGAACTGAAGTTCCGCCTCGACGGGCAGAAGCTGCGTGGCCGGTTCGCGATCGTCCGGACGAGCGGGCGCGGCCGGGGCAGGCGGCAGGGCGCCGGAGACCCGGGTGCTCGCTCATTCGAGGCTGACGAGGCCGAGCAGTGGCTTCTCATCCACAAGCGCGACGAGCACGCATCGGCGGGCTGGGATGCCGAGGGCCATCCGCAGAGCGTGAAGACCGGTCGGACCAACGACGAGGTCCGCGACGATCGGGATGCGATCTGGGTGAGCGAGGCCCCGCCCGCGGCCGCGCGGATCGATCTCGCCGCGGCGATCGAGGCGCCGATGCCGACGTTCATCGAGCCGATGGCCGCGACGCTCGCGGACCGCGCCTTCCGCGACGAGGACTGGCTGTTCGAGGTGAAGTGGGACGGCCACCGGCTCCAGGCGGTGATCCGGGACGGGGGGGTTCGGACCTGCACGCGCAACGGGAAGAACGGCGACGCGTACTTCCCGGGGCTGCTCGCGCCTCCAACCTGGATCCAGGCCCGCGAGGCGATCGTCGACGGAGAGGTCGTGGCGGTCGACGACGCCGGCCGCCCGGACTTCTCGCTCCTCCAGGAGCGCCTCGGGACGAGGGGTCCGGGCGGCGGCGTGGCACCCGGCCTGGTCTACCAGGCGTTCGACCTCCTCTATCTCGACGGGCACTCGCTCCTCCGCGTTCCGCTCGAGGATCGCAAGCGGCTGCTCCGCTCGGTCCTCCGGGAAGACCGGCGGGTCCGGTACGCGAGCCATGTCGAGACGGAGGGCGTCGCCTTTCTTGAGGCGTGCGCCGCCCAGGGTCTCGAGGGTGCGATCGCGAAGCACCGCCGCTCCCTCTACGAGCCAGGCACGCGCTCGAGGGCGTGGCTGAAACTGAAGATCCGGCCCGAACAGGAGTTCGTCGTCGTCGGCTGGACTCCCGGTGCGGGGAATGCGAAGGACCTGGGGGCGCTCGTCGTCGGCGTCTACGAGGCAATTGGTGACGACCTCGGCGTCCCGCGCCGCCTCCGCTATGCCGGCAAGGTGGGGTCCGGCTTCACCGGGAAGACTCGCGCGGACCTCCGCCGCCGGCTCGCCGAGCTGGAGACGGCGACTCCGCCGTTCGATCCGACGCCCCCGAAGGATCGCCGCGGACGCTGGGGCGGGGACCTCGGGAGCGTTACCTGGGTCCGCCCGGAGCTCGTCATCCGCGCCGAGCTCGGCGGTTGGAGCCGGGACGGGCTCGTTCGTCAGGCGGTGTACAAGGGCACAGAGGCGGGTCGCGATCCGCTCGAGGTCGTGCGCGAGCGGGCCGTCGAGACTCGTGCGACCGTCGAGGCCGTCGAGGCGGACCTGCCGCCCGCGGCTGCTCGAGCGGCCGCACCGGCCGTCGCTCCCGCCGAGCACCTCTACCCGTGGATCGCCACGGACGAGGAGCTCGCCGCGCTGGCCCGGCTCGGTCGCGAGGGCATCTGGCGCATCGGCGGCGTGGACCTGAAGTTGACGAACCTGGACAAGCCGCTCTTTCCGTCGCGCGCCGACGACGCGGGGCCGGTCACGAAGCGCGAGCTCATCCGGTACTTCGCCAGGATCGCCCCGGTCATGCTGCCCCATCTCGTCGAGCGGCCGCTCAACCTGCACCGTTTCCCGAACGGGGCCGAGCAGCCCGGGTTCTGGCAGAAGGACCTCAAGCCCACGGACCCGGCGTGGCTCAGGCGCTGGCGCGAGGTCGGCGTCGAGGCCCGCGAGGCCAACGAGCACGTCGTCGCCGATCGCGTCGCGACGCTGTGCTGGCTCGGCAACCAGGCCGCGTTCGAGGTTCACGCCTGGACCTCGCGCCTCGACGCTCCGTTCCGGCCCACGTTCGCCCTCATCGACATCGACCCCGGCACGAACACGACGTGGGATGAGACGCTCGTCCTCGCCCGCCTCTTCCGCACGGCCCTCGGGCACCTCGGCGTCCGGGGCTACCCGAAGGTGACCGGCCAGCGCGGCGTCCAGATCTGGATCCCGATCGTCCCGTGCTACGATCACGCCCAGATCAGCGACTGGGTGGAGAAGCTCTCGCGCGCGGTCGGCGCGGTGGTCCCTGATCTCGTGTCATGGGAGTGGTCGAAGGGCAACCGGGGCGGGAAAGCCCGGCTCGACTATACGCAGAACGCCCCCATCAAGACGCTCGTCGCACCGTACGCCGTCCGCCCGGCGCCGGGGGCGCCGGTCTCGGCGCCAATCGACTGGGCCGAGCTGGATGACCCGGAGCTCCGACCGGATCGGTGGACGATCAGGACCATTTTCGATCGCGTCGCCCGCGTCGGCGATCTCTTCGCCGGCGCCCAGACCGACCTCCAGGAGCTGCCGCCGGTCTGAGCCGCCTCGCCGGCCCGCCGCTCGCGGCAGCGCCGATTCATTGCAGCCGGTGTAAGGATCGGGATCGGCATTGCAGGGAGTGCAAACAACTCCCGATCCCGGACTCGGTCGGAACATTCCGTTGCATCGGATGCCACAGACCGACGACCGGCAGGTCCCGAGCGCCCGGTCCGACCCCAAACGGGCTACACCATGGCAGCAGATGCAACGAACCGACGAGCCGACGGGCGGGCGACCGGCCGACCTCGAGGTTGCTTGCAGCGAGTGCAACGGCCGGTCGAGTACTACGGCGGAGCCCTGGGTGAGGCGCCGCTACACGAGCGGGACGACCTCGCGGACGAACGCCTCGGCCTCCCGGGCGAGGCCGTCGGGTTCGTGGGCGGCGAAGGCCAGGGCCAGGTGCGTCACGCCGAGCGCCGCGAACGCGCGGACCTCGGCCGCGACTTCCTCGGGCGTGCCGCGCATCGCGTAGCCGTCGATGGGTTCCGTCGACGCCAGGCGGACTCGGACGCGCGCGGAGAGCCCGGGCATCGGGCGCCCGGCCTCCTC
>PNKK01000080.1 GCA_013822395.1 Anaerolinea sp.
CCCGGTGGTATCCTCGGGACCACCCATCCCCACCGCGCCAAGGGGTGCCATGCGCGTCCGAAAAGCGGTCTTCCCGGCAGCCGGCTGGGGCACCCGATTCCTCCCCGCGACGAAGGCCCAGCCGAAGGAGATGCTGCCGCTCGTCGACAAGCCGATCATCCAGTACGCGGTCGAGGAGGCAGTCGCCGCCGGCATCGAGCAGGTGATCATCGTCACCTCCAGCCAGAAGCGGGCCATCGAGGACCACTTCGACCTGTCGTTCGAGCTGGAGCGACTCCTCGAGGACAAGGGGGAGATCGAGAAGCTCCGCCAGGTCCGGCACATCAGCGACCTTGCCCAGATCGCCTACGTCCGCCAGAAGGAGCAGCTGGGCCTGGGACACGCGGTCCTCATGGCCAAGGACCTCATCGGTCACGAGCCGTTCGCCGTGCTGCTCCCCGACGACGTCCTCGTCGCCGAGCGACCGGCCATCGGCCAGCTGATCCACGTCTACCAGCAGACGCACAGCTCGGTGATCGCGGTCAGCCAGGTCTCCGAGGCCGAGACGTCGCGGTACGGGATCGTCGGGACCGCCTCTGCCGAGGACGGCGAGAAGGGGCGGCTGCACCGGATGACCCACATCGTGGAGAAGCCGGCGCCGGGCACGGCGCCGTCCACCCTCGCGGTCATCGGCCGGTACGTCCTGACGCCCAAGATATTCGATAAGCTCGAGCAGACCCAGCGCGGCGCCGGCGGCGAGATCCAGCTGACCGACGCCATCGAGGCCCTCATGGAGGAGCAGTCGGTCTACGCTTACGAGTTCGAGGGCGTCCGCTACGACGCAGGGACGACGATGGGCTGGCTGAAGGCCACGGTGGAGCTCGCGCTCAACCGGGCCGACCTCGGCGCGGAGTTCCGGGAGCACCTCAAGACCCTCGACCTGTAGGGCGACCCTTCCACCCCGCCCCGACCCATGACGCTCGAGGTTCTCGTCATCGGCCTCGTCAGGGTCGCGGGATCCCTTCCGGTCCTGCGCTGGCCGCTCGCCGGCGGGGTCCTCGCCGTCCTCGTCGACCTGTCCGACCTGCTTCTCCGAGACACCCTCGACCTGGGGGGCGTGCCCGATTACCAGGGGCTCGACAAGTGGCTCGATCAGGTCTACATGGGCTCTTTCCTGCTCGTGGCGATGCGCTGGATCGGGTTGGAGCGGCGGGTTGCGGTCGCGCTGTACCTCTACCGCATGGTCGGCTTCGTGCTGTTCGAACTGACCGGCGACCGGGGCCTGCTCCTCCTCTTCCCGAATGTCTTCGAGCTGTGGTTCCTCACGGTCGCCGCGCTTCACCGATTCCGGCCGGGGTTCCGGTGGACGGCCCCGCGGTTCGCGTTCGCCCTGGTGGTGTTGACGGGGCTCAAGGAGCTCCACGAGTGGGCGCTCCACGGGGGCCGGATCTTCGACGGGATCAGCTCGCTCGAGGCACTCGACATCGTCTGGCGCTGGCTGACGGGCGCCCGCTGACGGGTGGCCGCCGAGCGGCCCGGCGCTGACGGGTGGCCGCCGAGCGGCGCGGCGCTGCCGGGAGCCCGCCGAGCGGCGCGGCTCCAAGGCGTCTCCGAGGCTACGGCGCATTGCGGGCGGACTCGACGCGAGCCGGATCCCTGGCGCCGTTGCGGCCGGGGCCCCCGGCGACAGCCTCTCGGCTCGCCGACGGCGGGCGGGCCCTCGCCTCTACGAGGCCGCTCCCACAGGCGCGCGCCCACGGGTGGACCCACGTGCGGGCCCACGCGCGGCGCCCACGGGCGCCTTCCTGGCTACCGCTCCCGGGCGGAGCACTGTCCAGGTGGCCGACCGGCCGCGGGTGCGATCTTCCTGGCTACCGCTCCCCCCGGGAGTGTTGACGATGGTTTCCGGGGTGCATGAGGCTCTGACCGGCAGCCGGGCCCGCCTCCGAGGCTGGACTATCCGCGGAGTGCTCCGGGCCTGGTCATAGCCAGGATGTGCGACAAGGTCGGCGAACGTCGGATCCGCGGTGTCCATCCCGGGCATTCGACGTCGGAGATGCCATCGTTACCGGGGTGTGGCCACGGAGGCCGGCGGAGCGTGGCCCATCGTGGCCCGGCGCGGGCCGGCGCTGGTCGAGAGTCACGCGGCGTGGCCCTCGCTCCGTCGTACGCTACGATGCCCCGCGGCCGGTGCGAGCGCCGGGCGGCGGGAAACGGTGACGGAGGATCGGGTGGCAGACATCGGCAGCGTCCTGGGTGGGCGATACCGGCTCCTCGAGCTGCTCGGACAGGGCGGGATGGCGACGATCTATCGCGCCCGCGACAGCCAGCTCGAGCGCGACGTCGCCGTCAAGGTGCTGCGACCCGAGTATGGCCGCGACCCGGATTTCTTCGCCCGCTTCCGCCAGGAGGCGCAGTCGGCCGCCTCGCTCAACCACCCGGGTGTCGTCGCGGTCTACGACTACGGGACGGACGCGGCCGGCCCGTTCATCGTCATGGAGCTCGTGGACGGCGAGGATCTCGCTTCCATCGTCAGGCGAAGCGGTGCGCTGCCCCCAAAGCAGGCGGCGCGCCTGGCGGCGCAGATCGCGCGGGCGATCGCGGCTGCTCACGAGCATGGCTTCGTTCACCGCGACGTCAAGCCCGGGAACGTGCTCGTCACCCGTGAAGGCCGCGCCAAGGTCGCCGATTTCGGGATCGCGCGAGCGCTCGCCGAGGCCGCCCTCACGCTTCCGGGCACGAGCCTGGGTTCCGTGCACTACTTCAGCCCGGAGCAGGCCCGCGGCGAGACGACGACGCCGGCCTCCGACATCTACAGCCTGGGCATCGTCCTGTACGAGCTCCTGACCGGCCGCCGGCCATGGGAGGGCGATAGCGCCGCGGCGGTCGCGACGGCCCGCCTGACCGGGCCGGTCCCGAGCCCCTCGGCGGTCCGGGCGGGAATCCCGCCCGTCCTGGAGGAGATCACCCAGAAAGCGATGGCCATCGACCCGGACCGGCGGTTCTCCTCCGCCGCGGAGATGGCCGACGCCCTCGACCGATACCTGTCGGCGGCCGCGGTCACGGCTCCGGGATCGGGCACCGCCGCCGTGGCGGCCGGTGCCGGAGCGGCCGGTGGCCCAGCCGCTGCCGAGCTCTCGGCGGCCGGTGCCGGGGCGACCTCGGGTGCGGGAGCGGCCGGTGGCCCGGCCGCCGCCTCGGGTGCGGGAGCGGCCGGTGGCCCGGCCGCCGCCGGGGCGACTGCGGGTGCGACCACATCGCGGGCGGCCGACCTCGAGCCCACGCTCGCGGGCGTGGCGAACCCGAACCCGGGCGCCCGCGTGCCGTACCCGCCCGAGGCGTATGCGGGCGTGGAGCCGGTAGGCCGGACCCGGCCGGTCGGCGGGGGCCGGCGAGCCCCGGACGAGATCGACGATCGGGTGGACGACGAGGACCGGTCGGGGACCAGCCCGTGGCTCTGGGTCTCGGGGATCCTCGCCCTCGCGATCCTCGCCCTCGCGGCCTTCCTGGTCTTCCGTCTCCTGTCGGGCACGACCCCCCCGCCGACGCCGAGCCAGGTCGAGGTCCCGAACCTCGTCGGGCTGCCCTATGAGCGGGCAAAGATCGTCGCGGGCGACGCCGGTCTCGAGGTCGCGCGCACGGCCTTCGAGCGGTCTGATCAGCCCGACGGAACCGTCCTGTCCCAGGATCCGGAGCCCGGGAGGTTGGTCGATTCGGGCAGCCCGATCAAGCTCACCCTTGCACTCGGCGAAGCGTCGGTCCCGATGCCGGACCTTCGCGGCAAGACGGAGAGTGAGGCGCGCAACCTCATCGTGGCGGCGAACCTGACGCCCGGCACTCGCACCGAGGAGTTCGATGCCTTCATTCCGGCCGGGTCCGTGATCAGCCAGGATCCCGGCCCGGGCCTGCCTGTGGCCCTGGGCCTGGCGGTCGACTACGTGGTCTCGAAGGGCCCCGAGCCCACGCCCTCTCCCTCGCCCACCGCGACGCCGACGCCCGAACCAATCCCGACGCCGACGCCCGAACCAACCCCGACGCCGGGTCCACGGAACGTCGGCAACTACGTGTGCATGACGCTCGACGCGGCGGCGACGGCGCTCGAGGGCGACGGGTTCGTCCTTGGGACCATCACGCCGGTTCCTGGCGGCACGGCCGACGGCACGTGGATCGTCGTCGTGCAGGACCCGCTGCCCGGCACGAGCCGTCCGTTCGATTCCGCCATCAACCTCGATATCTACGACCCGGCGTCGCTCCCGACCTGCCCGCCGTGAGCCTGCGCTCCCGCGCTCCCGCGCTAAAGCTCGGCGTCGGCGAAGAGGGTAACCCGCTCGGCCCAGGCGGGGGAGACGTCCGGTCGCGGCTCGATGGGAACGCCGGGAGCCGGCGCGCCGGTGGTGCGTGCCCGGGCCGGGGCGGCGGCATTCCGATGCGCCAGCTCCACCGGCACGAAGTCACGGAGCCGGAGCGCCGGCGACGGAGGCTCCACCGCCTCGTCGGCGTTCAGGGCGGCTGACGCCGCCGGGACCGCGCCGGCGTTCCGTGCCGGCTCGACTTCCCAGCATCCGCGGAGCTCGGTGCCCAGGAGCGGCCGCCGCCGCCGGTCCAGGCCGCAGTAGCCGACCTGGGCCGCGATCGAGCGGCGGAAGTGCCGGCAGGTCGAACAGGTGGTCGAAGAACGGCGGCAGACCCAGCACCGTGCGGTCTCCGCCTGGGGCGTGCCGCAATGGGGGCACCGCCACATCGGCATGACTGGATGGTAGCTGCGAATCTCGGCCGCGTCGAGCCGTTGTGCTTGGCACCCTTGACACCCGGTACGTCCATGACAGATCGACCCCGACTGAGGACTGGGGCGGGCACGTATGCCTGGAGCGCATGAGCGCGACCATCCACGCGACCCTGACGTCGCAAGTCATGCCGATGTGGCATGGGCTGTGCCATTCCATGCGCGAGCAGACTGGCCTGGTACAGCACGGGCACAGAACCGGCCGATCTCATGCGCGGTGCGCATTTCGACTTGACCGCGTCTGGCACGTCTGTCACCGCCTCGGCCCGGGTCCGATGTCACGAACGGATCTGGATTCGCTTTGCTGGACCACCCTTCTCAGCAGTAGCGCTCGTCCTGTCGCGCCGGCGTCCGCTACTTGACGATCGTGATCGCCTTGTTCGCCGAAGCCGTCCCGAACTCGGAGGTCGTCGCGACGACCGTCGCCAGGCCGGCCCCGGGCGTCACTCCCGTCGGCAGGGTTGTCGTGAATGTCGCCCGCCCGTCGCTGCCCGTCGTCGCCTCCTTCGCCACGGGCGGGATGCCCGGGACCGTGAGGCTGAAGGTCACCGTCGCACCCTCGAGCGGTATCCCGTCCGGATTGGTGACGAGAACGCTCAGCTGGAGCGAGACCGGCAGGGATGCGGCGGAGATCCGGTACGCCGAAGCGGTGAGCATCGCGGTGAGCTCCCCGCTGCCGCGGACCACGCCGAAGATGAGTCGCCCTGGTTCCCGGCCGGATCCGTGCCGGTCAGCCGGATCCCGTTGGAGCCGGGTCCGAGCGGAAGGTCCAGGGTGAACGCGCCGTCCGCACCGGCCTGCCCGGAGATCGACGTCCCGTTCGCCTCGTTGCGGGCGAGGAGCGTGGTTCGTGGCTGTGTTGTGCCGGTGATGACGACGTTCGGCCGGTTGATCGTCTCACCGTTCTTCGGCGCGCTCAGGACGAATTTCGGCGGCTCCGTGTCCAGGATGAACGTGACGATCGGCGAGGCCTCGGACTCGATGCCAGCCTCCACGATCGTGGCGGAGAAATCATTCCGCCCGGGGGTCAGATCGACCGGGACGACCAGCCGGATCGTCGAGCCCACGGGCGTCTCGGCGATGGGTGCCGGGGCCTGACCCTCCAGCGTCAGGTAGATGCGGACGCGGACGGCGGAGTCTCCCACGAACCCGTCGGGGACCGTGACCTCGAGATCGACGCGCGGCTGGTTCGTGTATGGCTCGGTGGGTGAAGCGAGCACAGGGGCGTCGGCGACCACGAACGGGGTGGACGACGGGGTTGGCGTCGCGGTGATGTCGTCGACGAACCCGGAGAGCGACGTGCCGAGGGCCCGGACGAGCGACCCGATCCCGCCGGTCGCGGTCGCGAAGACCGCGCCACCGAGAGCGACCACGGCGACGACCAGGAGCACGCGCGCCGGCATGGGAAGGCCGCGCCGTCGCCGGTCGAGGCCGCGGGCCTGCTTGAGCCGGTACGCATCCGGGGCCGGCACGCGGACCCGCTGCGGCGCGGGACGGCCCGTGCTGGGGGGGCGGGGCCGGACGTGCGAGGCGCGTCCACCGCGGCGGGTCGTCATCGGGGGTATGGTCGCACGGATGGGCGAGGGGAATCGCCGGCGGGTGGTCGGACAGCGGCGGCCTCGCCTGGGCGGAGCGGTGTACGCTGGTGCGGTCCGGCGCCCGCCGGACGCAGCCGCGGTCCGGTGCCCGCCGGACGCAGTCGCTGCAACCCGAGGGAGGATGGGTGGACGGTCACGATCCGAGGTCCGCGCGATCGCCCCGGCCTGACCGGCGCCCGGCGTTCGGGTTGGGCCCGGTGGCCCGCGTTCCCACGATGGCCGCGCTGGGGCGCCCGCCGATGGAGCCCCCCGGGACCAGGCGGACCGGCGTCCCGGTGATCGGGCCGGCGGCGTCCGTCGACGGGCGCGGTACCATGCCCGCCCGGCCCGGAACGGAGATCGCACGTGCCCGCGCCTTCGGCCTGCCGAACCTCCGGCGCAACGTCTGCCCGCACTTCTACTTGACCGGCGCGCGGGGCGCGATCCCCATCCACGCGCCGCACCTCCTGAAGGCCCTGGTGCGCCAGGACGCCACCACGTCGCGCTGCCAGTTGCGCGGCGGCGTCCATCTCGAGCAGGGATACGTCAACGACGTCTGCCTCTCGCCGCGCTTCAACCAGTGCGTCTTCTACGAGGAGGACCTGACCCACCGTTGAGCGCATCCGG
>PNKK01000081.1 GCA_013822395.1 Anaerolinea sp.
CCGCGTCCCGGCAGCCGGGCAATCTGGATAGTGTTCCCGGGGGGCGCGGTAGCCAGGAAAGGCGCGCGTGGGCTGGCCCTGGGTGCGGCTGACGCCGGATCGCAGGCCGCGGCGGACGCGCGGTGCGGCCGGCCGGGCTCGGGTACCCTCTCGCCGACGCCGGACAGGGTCGGAGCGGGAGGAAGTCAGGCACATTGGGACCGTCGATCGAGGAGGTCATCGCCGCCGTTCCGGGTTGGGCGGGACGCCGCGTCGTCTCGAGTCCGATCTCCGGCGGGCTCACGAACCGGAACTACCGCGTCGAGGTGGACGGCGTCCCCCAATTCGTCCGGATCCCCGGACCGGAGACGGATCTCCTCGCCGTTGACCGCGCCAACGAGCTCCACAACACGCGGGCGGCGGCCGAGGCCGGCGCCGGGCCGCGAGTGCTGCACCATCTCCCGGAATGGAACGCGGTCGTCCTCGAGTGGCTGCACGCCCGGACGATGTCGAATGCAGCGTTCCAGTCACGCGGCGAACCGGCCCGCATCGCGGCGGCGCTGCGCCGTCTTCATGCCGGCCCGCGCTTCCGCGACGACTTCGACATGGTCGCCCTAACAGCCCACTACCTCGGCGTGATCGACGAGCGCTCGATCCCGGTCCCGGACGGGTACCGGGAGCATCTCACCGCCGTCACCCGTATCGACGCTGCGCTCCGCGCCCACCCGCTCCCCACGGTCCCATGCCACAACGACCTGCTCGCCGAGAACTACCTGGACGACGGCGAGCGCCTGTGGATCGTCGACTACGAGTACAGCGGCAACAACGACCCGACCTTCGAGCTCGGCAACACCGCCCAGGAGCTCGGCTTCGACGAGACCCGCCTGCACGAGCTTGTGGCCGCGTACTTCGGGGAAGCCCCGCCCGCGCTCCTCGCCCGTTGCCGGCTCCAGATGATCATGTCCGACGTGGGCTGGACGCTGTGGGCCGCCATCCAGGCTCGCATCTCCCCCATCGACCATGACTTCTGGGGCTGGGCGGTGGAGCGCTGGACCCGAGCCCAGGCCATGATCGACGGCCCGGACTTCGAGGGTTGGCTCGCCGCAACGACCGCGGGCGGCTGAACCCGAACGGCCCGGGCGCCAGGGCCCGGGCCGCCGAGATGGAGCTCAGGAGGGACGGCCGCGGAGGATCACTCCGGCGGGATCTCCTTGAACGCGAAGTCGACGTTGATCCCACTCGACCGCCGGACGAAATACGTCACGAGGTACCAGCCGAGCGCGAAGACGAGGACGCCTCCGACCACGCGATAGGCGAGCTCGCTCGTCAGGCCGAGCGACGCATTGGTGAGGAAGAGGTACAGGAAGATGACTCCGCCGGCGGTGCCGATGAGCCCGACGATCGTCACCAGCGGGATGCCGCCGAGCCTGTATGCCGCGCCCGGCGAGGCCTCATACAGGCCCTTCGCCCGGTACGGCAGGAGCGCGCCGGCGAGGGCGGTCCCCACGAAGACGTATCCGGAGGCGAACGTGACGCCGAGGGTCAGCGACGCCCAGGTGGTGACGGTGCCGTCCGTCGCCGCCACCGAGAAGTTGTTGTACAGCCACATGACCGGGAGGCTCGCGACGAAGTAGATCACGTGGGCGTTCACTGGGGTGTGGAAGCGCTCGGAGACCCGGCTGACGAGCTCGGGCAGCAGTCGATCGAACGACATCGCGACCATCACCCGGGTCACCCCGATGTAGCTGTTGTGGACGATCTGGTGGCTGTTGAGGATGAACCCTACCGACACGAGGATCGTGATGAGCGGGCTGGCCGCGAGGGCGATCGCGAGGATGTTCGGCCACAGGTAGAAGCCACTCAGGGTGGCCTCCGGCGCGATCGCGAAGTAGCCCGCGCCGGCGACGTACAGGAACTGTGAGCCGATCGCGCGTTCGAGCACGAACGCCAAGAGCGCGAGCAGGAGGCCCGTCAGGATCAGCGATCCAACGATGATGAAGAGCTGGTCGCGGAACGAGCCCGCGGACTTGATCTCGCCGTTCTGCTGCGCCGAGTAGGTCGCCCACTGGAGCGACGTCCAAGCGATCGGTGCGACGAGCAGCGTCGACAGCAGGCTGAACGGCGGGTTGAGATCGACCCCGGCGGCCGTCACTGCGGCCACCGCATCCTCGTAGAAGGTGGACGACCCGCCGATCGAGCTCGAGAACGCGTTCAGCTTCGCCGGGACCTCCGCCGAGGCAGTCGTGAACAGCACGGCCAGCATCGTCACGAACGCGATGAGCGTGGCGACCCACATCACCCACTGGAGACGGACGTAGTTCTTGAACCCGGAGCTCAGGATGAGCGCCGCGAGTGCCGCGTTGGCGATGCTCGTCACGACGATCCCGGTCGGGGTCGTGAACCAGGTCGCGATGTCGACGAGGCCGGCGTTGCCCGTCGTGGCCCCGAGGCCCAGGAACAGCGGGGCGAACCCGAGGTAGGCAAGGAGCCAGCCCGACAGGGCCACCCACTGGAGGATCCAGATGATGAACCCGGAAAAGACGAGGGTGAAGCCGATTCCACCGCCCAGGACCCGGCTCTGGAAGACATAGTCCCCACCGGAACGTGGCAGGGCCGTCGAGAGCCACACGTACGCGAGGGCGATCGGAATCTCGATCACCATCGCCAGAAGGATCCCCCAGACGAGCTGACCGCCCGGCAGGGCCGCCGGGGCCCACAGGTACGTCCAGGGAAAGATCAGCCCCATCGTCAGCACGTTGTAGACGAACGCCGACCGCGGGGACATGACCCGGACGAGCCCCGAGGACTTCCGGACGAAGACCTCGGGCGTCGCGGGTAGAGCAGTCGCCATGCCATCACCTCGATGCGGGAACGTTGGATGGGCGATCACCTCCAGGATCGCCGGAGTCGCTGGGACCGAACCTCCGATCACACCTCCTTCGGCCGGCGTCGAACCGGTCGCCCTGCGGCGCTGGGCGATCCGCCGCCAGCGGTCAGCTGTCGGATCAGCCGGCGGTCATCTGGTAGCTCGTGACCCTGCCGTCGGCGATCGTGATCAGGCAGCCACGGAGGACCCCCTCGCCGTACTCGCTGCCCGGATTGATGCAGACCGTTCGGCCCAGGCGGGCCGCGGCCTGCGACTCGTGGATGTGCCCGTGCAGGCCCAGCATCGGCTGGTAGCGCTCGATCGACTCGCGAATCGCTGTGCTCCCTGCGCCATAGAGGACCGGCTGCCCGCCTCGGACGACCTGGCTCGGCGGGTCGGTCGACGCATCGAGCATCGGGCAGGTGTCAAGGGTCGAGTCCTTCGGCGGGGCGTGGAAGTTGAAGATGATCTTCGTGTGGTCCCCGAACTGGCCGGCCACGCGGGCGATTCGCTCGGCGATCTCCGACTCCTCCGCTTCGCGCGGCGTCCGCCAGGGCGTCGGGTTGACGTACGGCATGCTGACCATCACGTGCTCGTCGTCGAGCGGAACCGCCCGGTTCTCACAGGCCACGAACGACTGCGTGTCGGTCCGATCCATCGTCGCCATCACCTCGGTGACGTCGTCATTGCCGCCGGTCACGTAGACCTTGATGCCGGTTCTGGCGAGGCGCGTCTCGGCGAGATCGATCCAGCTGGCCAACCGTTCCGTCGCCAGGCGGATGAACAGCTGCTCCACGGCGGCCTGGTCCGCCCGGGTCGCCCGGTACTCGTCCTCGTCCATCGCCACGTCGTAGAACCCCAGGTCGCCGATTCGCCCCCGGAGCGCGGCCACGCCGGTCTCCGAGTCCACCCGCTCCACCCGGCCATGAATCGTGGCCCGGAACGAGCCGCCGGCCTCGCGGATGATTGGAATCGCCAGCTTGCCCATGACGTCGCCGCCCATGACCAGCGTGTCGGCGCCGTAGAACTTCGCCGCGTTGAGGAACTTCTTCCAGGTCCGCTCCGACCCGTGGACGTCGGTCGCGTAGAAGAGCTTCGTGCCGCGCTGGCCTTTCCCGAAGAGACGCATCGAGGTCCCCGACCCTAGCCGCGCATCCGGGCACCGGTCGGGTCGTGGAGCACGTCCGCGGCGACCGCCCCGGGTTCGCGCCCGTCGAAGACGTCGATCTCGATCGCCGTCCCCTCCACGACCGACGCCGGCAGGTAGACGGTCCCGACCGTCCGACTCACCGTGTAGCCGAACGCCGCGCTCCGCAGCCGCCCCACGACCTCGCCGTCGATCCGGACGGCCTCGCCCCCGTAGATGGGGAGCCAGTCCGTGCCGCCGATCGTCACCGTTCGGAGCCGGCGCGCGGGGCCGGACGGGTTGGCGGCCCGGTCCGCGAGGAGCGCGTCCCGCCCGACGAAATCGCCCTTGCCCATCCGGACGAACGGTCCCAACCCGGCCTCGAACGGCGAATCCTGCGTCGTGAGCTCGGCGCCGAAGTACCGGTAGCCCTTCTCGAGGCGAAGCGATTCGAGGGCACGGTAGCCCACCGGCTCCAGGCCCGAGTCCGTGTCGCGCCCCGCGGCGACCAGCGCGTCCCAGGCCGGAACAGCCCACTCGGGCGCGACCGTGAGCTCCCAACCGAGCTCACCGGCATAGCTGATCCGGGTCGCGAGGACCGGCGCAGCCCCGGCCCCAACCCGGATGTCGCGGGCGGTCCGGAGGCCGATGCCGGCGTTCGAGACATCGTCTGGGGTGGTCGCAGCGAGGATGTCTCGCGTCCGAGGTCCCCACAGCCCGATGACGGTCCAGTCGGGCGTCACGTCGCGAATCTCGACCGGCCCGTCACCATCCCGGGCGTTCGTCCGGATCCAGCCGAGGTCCGCGGCGAGGTAGCCGGCGCCGGTCAGGACGCGGAACCGATCCTCGGCGAGCCGGGTGATCGTGACATCGGCCAGAATCCCCCCGCGCTCGTCGAGGAACTGGCCGTAGACCGCCGTCCCGATCGGTCGGTCAACGTCGTTCGCGCAGACGCGCTGGAGGAGCGCGAGGGCGCCCAGCCCCGCAACCTCGATCTTTCCGAATGACGTGAGGTCGATGATCCCAGCCCGCTCACGGACGGCGCGGTGCTCGTCGCCCACCCGCTCGAACCAATCCGGCCTCGCCCAGCCGGTCTCCCGAGGAACACGCCCGGCGCGCCGCCATGGTGCGCCGGGGTTGTGGAGGTCAGCCCTCTCCCAGCCAGCCTTCGTCCCGAAGACCGCGCCGGCCTCCTGGAGACGTCCGTGTAGGGCGGACAGCCGGCGCGGCCGGCCGGCCTCGTCCGCGTCGTACGGGAAGCGGAGCCGGTAGTAATCTGCGTAGGTCTCGCGAGCGAGCGCGGCGACCCAGGCCGGGTCCCGGTACGTGTCCGCGAACCGCCAGGCGCGGTACGGCGCGATGTCCACCCCCGGATCGCCTGCCGTGATCCAACCGGCCATCGCCAACCCGATCCCACCGCCGCCTCCGAAGCCGTTGAGCGACAGGCCGGCGGCGACCCAGAACCCACGGAGGCCGGGGATCGGCCCGAGGAGCGGGTTGGAGTCCGGCGTCATGGCGTCGGGGTGGCAGACCAGGCGAATCGCCTCCGCGTCGGCGAGGAACGGGAAGCGGCGGATCGCGCCGGCCATGAGCGGCGCGAAGCGCTCCCAGTCCGGGGGCAGGGACGTGGCCGCGTGGTCCCACGGGATGCCGTCGATCCAGCGCGCCCGCGGCTCCGCCTCGTACCCGCCGAACACCATCCCGCCGTGCTCGCTCTTGCCGTACACGAGGTTGTCCGGGTCGCGGAAGCAGGGCATGTCGCGAGGCAGCTCGTGGCCCGGGACCGCCTTCAGGGCAACGTGCTGATGGTCCACGGGCGTCGACGGCAGGAACGCTCCGACCATCGCGGCAACCTGCGGTGCCCACATGCCGGCAGCGTTCACGACGAGCTCCGTCTCGATGTCGCCGCGATCGGTCAGGACGCGCCGGATCTCGCGCCGCGGTGACAGTGCGAACCCGGTGACCCGCGTGCTCGTTCGGAAGCGGACGCCGAGCGCCCGCGCCGCGTCGGCTACCGCGTGCGTCGCGGTGTGGGGGTCCAGATGGCCGTCGCCGGGGAGGTGGACCGCGCCGTGGAGCGATTGGGGCGAGATCGCGGGCATCAGCGACCGGGCCGCGTCGGCGGAGATCACGCCGACGTCCAGGCCGATGCCGCGCGCCCGGCTGGCCGTCCGCTCGAGCTCGCGGAGCTGCTCCGGCGACGAAGCCAGCCGGAGACTGCCCACCCGCTCGAAGACCCCCAGCCTTTCGTACAGGTCCACGCTGTAGCGGCGGAACCGCATCATCGTGTTCGAGGGGTTGAGCATCGTCACGAGGCCGGCCGCCTGGCAGGTGGACCCCGCAGTCAGCTGGGCCTTCTCGACGAGCAGCACGTCCCGCCAGCCGGTCTGGGCGAGGTGATACGCCACGCTGCACCCGGTGATCCCACCGCCGATGACGACGACTCTCGCCTGCTCCACGCCCGGTCTGCACTCCAACGATCGCGCCGGCCCTCGCCGGCTCCTGCCGACCGCCACCCCTCGCCTCGAGTACGGTAGCGCCTCCGCTACCCGATCGGGTGCCGGTCTCGCGCCTACAATCCCGGCATCCCGTCACCCGGATCGGAGTCTCAGCGCCCGCGTTCCGCGAACAGAGCTCGTGCTCCGGGTCCGCGGCTCCCCGCCGGGCCCGCGTCCACCCGCCGGGTCCGCGGCTCCCCGCCGGGCCCGCGTCCACCCGCCGGGTCCTCGGCTCCCCGCCGGGCCCGCGTCCACCCGCCGGGTCCGCGGC
>PNKK01000082.1 GCA_013822395.1 Anaerolinea sp.
CCATCGCCGGGCGGTACGGTCGAAGGCTGCCGCTCAGCCTGCACGCGACGCTGGTCTTCGAGCAGTCCTATGCCGGCGTAGAAGGCGACTCCGCGTCGCTCGCCGAAGCGTGCGCGCTCCTGTCCGCGGTCGGCGAGATCCCGATCCGCCAAGCGTATTCCATGACCGGCTCGATCAACCAGGCCGGCGTCGTCCAGCCGATCGGAGGCGTCAACGAGAAGGTGGAGGGCTTCTTCGACGTCTGCGTCGCCCGCGGCCTGGCGGGCGACCACGGGGTCGTGATCCCGTCGGGCAACGTCAAGGACTTGATGCTCCGCGAGGACGTCGTCGAGGCGGTCCGCGGGGAACGGTTCTCGATCATCGCCGTCGACACGATCGACGATGCCCTCGAGGTGCTCTCCGGCCTGCCCGCCGGCACGGCCGACGCGGACGGTGCCTATCCCGACGACAGTGTCAACGGACGCGTCGTCGCGGGCCTCCGGCGATTCGCCGAGCATGCCCGCGAGTTCGCCGCGCCGCTCGGCGCCGCGAAGGCGAAGGTGGCGCGACCCAGGCGCCCTTCGCCGAAGCGCACAGGCTCGGCATGACGACCGCCGCCGACGGGTCCGGAGGGCTCCCGGCGGCTCGGTCCGGCCGCCGGCACACGATCGTGCCCCACACCGCCGACGCAGGGCTCCGCATGGTCGCACCAAGCCTCGCGACGCTCTTCGAAGAGGCTGCGGTCGCCCTGTCGGCGTTCACCGCCGATCGGGGTGTCGGGGTCCCGCCGTCGATCTGGGAGGACGTTCGCCTCGAGGCGGGTGACCTCCCCGGGTTGGCCTACGCCTGGCTGAACGAGCTCGTGGCGCTCGGCGACATCCATCACGGGGCCGTCCTGGAGGCATCGGTCGTCGGCGTCGATCGCCGGACCGACGCGAGTCCGGACGGGTCGTGGCGCCTCCGCGCACGCATCGGCCTCGCACCCTACGCGACGAACGGCCCCCGCCCGCGCCGAGGGGTGAAGTCCGCGACGTTCCACCGCCTCGCGGTCGTGCGCCGGGGCCACGGCTGGACGATGCGGGCGTACCTCGACGTCTGAGATGGTCAGGCGTCTGCACTCCGAGCGGCCGGGCACCGCATCGCGGAGCGCCACCCAACCGCCGGGATCCGGCGCCGCGGGGCCCCTCCAGATCGAGCGGCTGGACGAGGTTCGCTGGCGGATCCCGAGAACGCAGCGCCCCGACATGCGCGTGGACGGGATCGTGTTCGCCGATGATGAGCTGATGGCTGCGCTCAGGGGCGACCCGGCGCTCGTCCAGGTGGCCAACGTCGCGACGCTCCCGGGAATCGTCGGAGCATCGCTCGCCATGCCGGACGTCCACTGGGGCTATGGCTTCCCGATCGGGGGTGTCGCCGCCGTCCGGTGCGACGGCGGGGTGATCAGTCCCGGCGGAATCGGGTTCGACATCAATTGCGGCGTCCGCCTCCTCCGGACGGACCTGACAGCCGCCGGCGTGCGGCCTCGCCTGGAGCGCCTCGCCGACGCGCTCTTCGCTGCCGTGCCATCCGGCGTCGGCGCGAGATCAGGCCGGCGTCTCTCGGCCCGGGAGCTGGACGACGTCCTCCTCGACGGCGCGCGCCAGGCCGTCGAGGCCGGCCAGGGCTGGCCGAGTGACCTCGAGCGGACCGAGGATGGTGGCCGGCTCGGTGGTGCGGACCCGGCTGCCGTGTCACCCCGCGCGCGACAGCGCGGCGCCGATCAGCTTGGGACCCTCGGCTCGGGCAACCATTTCCTCGAACTCGACATGGTCGACGCGATCCGCGACCCAATGGCGGCCGCCGCGCTCGGGCTGTTCGAGGGCCAGGTCGTCGTCTTCATTCACTGTGGTTCACGGGGGCTTGGGCACCAGGTCTGCACGGACCACGTGGCCATCATGGACCGGGCGATGGACCGACACGGCATCCGGGTCCCCGATCGCCAGCTCGCGTGTGCGCCGCTCGACTCGCCCGAGGGCCGCGCCTACCTTGGCGCGATGGCCGCCGCGGCCAACTTCGCGTGGGCCAACCGGCAGACCATCGCCCATGCCGTCCGCGGTGCCTTCGAGCGCGTGCTCGGCTCCGACGCGCGTCGCCTGGGAATGGGTCTCGTCTACGACGTCAGCCACAACATCGCGAAGTTCGAGACCCATCTGGTCGACGACGAGGAGACGGCGGTCTGCGTTCACCGCAAGGGTGCTACAAGGGCCTTCCCGCCGGAGCACCCGGACGTCCCGGCCGTCTACCGCGCCGTAGGCCAGCCCGTGTTCGTGCCCGGCGACATGGGCCGCTGCTCGTACGTGGCGGTCGGCGCCGCCGGATCCATGCCGGCGGCGTTCGGCTCGACCTGCCACGGCGCCGGGCGGAACCTTTCTCGTCACGCCGCGCTCCGCGAGCTCCGCGGCGTCGACGTCGCCGCCGCGCTTGCGACCGAGGGGATCGTCGTCCGCGCGGAGCGCCCGGACCTCCTCGCGGAAGAGGCGTCGATCGCCTACAAGGACGTCACCGCGGTCGTCCGCGTCGCCGAACGGGCGGGGCTCCTGCGGGTGGTGGCCCGCCTTCGACCGCTCGCCGTGATCAAGGGTTGACCGGCGTCGCGTCCTCCCCCTTGGTTCCAGGCCCCAGCAGCCGGCGCAGAGGCCGTCGAACTCAGCTCGGCACGATGACAGCGCCAAGCTGTTCGGCGATCTGCTCTGCGAGGAGGCGCCCATCGCCGCTCGACATGTCGTCGTAGTGCGGATCTCCGGGCTGCCATACGGCGGGATCGGTGGGCACCCGATCGCCATACAGCACGCACACGTCGCTCGCCAGAGCAAGGAGATCGCCGAGTAGCAGGGAGTCTGCGCGGGCGAGCTCTGCGACGCGCGATTGCCAGAGAATGCCGACCGGAACCACCGGCCCAATCCGTCGAGCATGCAAGCTGACCGCCCACTGGCGAGTGCACGCGTAGTGCTCCGGCGTCGTCGCTACCAGCTGCGCGCGGGCCAAACCGACCCGGTCCAACCCCTCGTCCGTGAGGTCGATGAGTGCCAACGGCGCCGGAGCTGTCAGGGCGACGAGTCCGCGACGCGCAAGGTGCAGCGACTCCGAGATGATTCGCGTGCTCGTCTCGTGGACATCGTGAAACGACGTCTCGAGCAGAGCCACCGTTTGCGTCGCCGCCGCATACATCGTGGGGATCACTCCCCCGCGATCCACCAGCGGCGAGAACCGGGCGTTGCCGACCCCGGAAGCGTTGAAGAGTGCCGGCCAGTTGCCGCGGACATAGGACGTGTGCAACATCGCGCCCTCGGGAAGGCGGACAAGCCTCAGCCGCCGAAGATCCACGTCGTCTGGGGCGGGAACTGGGCAGGTCGCCGGGTCAAGGCAACCCGGCGCGGTCACGCAGCCGCTGCCGCGCGCTGCCGCGCACTTTCGGCCACACGCTCAGGATCGGTGGCAAGAACTTCTGCCGGTACCCGACCGCCGAGCCATGCGGACGGCGTGGCGAACCAGGCCCACAGCGCCCACCCGTCCTCGCCAACCTGGCGGAGCGCCGCAATCGCCTCCTGCGATTCCCGTTTCGGCTCGAGCCCCTTATCGAGCAGGAAGGCAGGCACAAGCGTCTCGCCTTCGTGGGTGACGGTGAAGAGACGGTGCGACTTTCGGTGTCGGGAGATCCACTGACGCGCGTTGTTGGACGTCATTCCCCGGGCCTCGGCGATGGCAGCCGTGGAGAACGCGCCCTCCCGAAGCAAGGACGATCGCAGAGCGGCGAGCCGGCGCGCCTGCTCCACAGTCGCGTACGGTACGGGGTCCACATCTGCGAGTGAGGGGCCGAGCGTGCGAGCCAGGTCTTTGCGCGCCTCCGGCGCTCTCCGTTCTTGGAGCAGGCCGGCTTGGACAAGCCGGTAGAGGACGTTCCGAACCTTGCTCTCAGGGACGTCAATCTCATCAGCCACACTGCGCATCGCTTCTGCCAGCAGCACCGCAAAGCGCTGCCGCTCCACGGGTAGTCCGCCGAGAGCCTCGAGCGTGTGCGACTTCCCCGATCCGGCGGCCGCCAACGCCATTGAGGCGCGCCGCCCCCGGCTCGGCCTCAGCACCTCCGCATCTCGGCCAGCACTGGCGACAGTCTTCGGCGTCACGGCACGTCTCCTCTTCAAGAATGTCATGACTGTACCACTCATCATTGATCGTTACAAGCGCTACAGGCTGACTGCGGAGCGGTACCATGGATCTTGGATGTAGACGCCCCGGGGCCCGCACTCGCGACCGCGGTCTCCCGTCTCGCGCGCTACCCGTCGCCGATCGAAGGCCTTGGCCTGCCCGTTCGGGCTCTTGCCCGGGAAGTACGGGTAGCCGGCCCAGAGCACGACGCCCGGCTGGGGGCGGCTGGAGACTCCGAGCAGGGCGCCAGCCTCGATCTGGACGTGGTTGAGGGCGTTGAAGCCGCTGAACGCCGACCTTGTTGCAGTCGTGGCATGCGCCCGCCTCGGCGAGAGCGTCGTCGCGGTCGGGTCGGGTCCCGCGGCGGGCAGCGGAGTCGTTCGGCCCGCCTAGTCCGGCACGTCGCCGGGCGCATGCCGCGGGGTGAGGTTGTAGGCGAGGAGGCGCGGCTGGCCGTCGAGATCGATGACGGTCGCACTGGCCGGGGCCACCGGCGCGAGTCGCGCGACGGGAAGGTTGAGCACGATGCCGATCGCCGCTCGGATCGGTCCGCCGTGACTCACGACGAGCCAGGTCCGCCCGTCTCCGAGGATCGCCGAGAGCGCCTCGCCGACCCGAGCACGAAGTCCTTCCGGTGACTCTCCGCCGTCCGGCGTGTAGCTGCCGGCCCGCCAGGCTGCGTAGCGCCCGTCCCCGGCGGCTTGGAGGTCGGCCGTCAGGCGCCCCGTCCAGTCCCCGAGATCGGCCTCGCGCCAGCGCGCGTCGGGTCCTGCCTCAGGATGACCCAGGAGGGCACACGTCTCGCGGGCCCGGACGAGGTCGGACGTGACGACGACGTCGGGACCGATCTCGGCGATGAGCGCGGCGAGCCGGCCGACCTGCCGCCGCCCGATCGCCGACAGCGGCAGGTCGCGTTGGCCCTGCAGGCGTCCCTGCCCGTTCCACACCGACTCGCCGTGTCGGACGAGGATCAGCCGGCGCATACCATCCCTGGCCATGCCGCTCTCCGCCACTTTCAGTCCGCCGATCGCGAGTCGGTGGCGGGCGACACGTCGAACAGCGCGTCGGGTTCCTGCGGCAGCTCGATATGGATCGGAGCGCCAGGCAATATCAGCGGGAGCCGGTCGACCACGGCATTGATCCGCGCACCGTCGAGGCGACAGGTGACCATGAACCGACCGGCCAGTGGCGTCGCCTCGGTGAGCTCGGCGGCCAGCCGATGCGGGCCGGCTCCCTCGTGCAGCGTGAGCCGCTCCGGGCGATACATCGCGAGTCGCTGTCCGGAGGCCCCGGGCGGCGCGATACCCAGAACGACCGAGCCCCAGGCGAGCACGCCGTCGCGCACCTCGACCTCGATGAGATTCGCCGGCGGTGTGCCGACGAAGCCGGCCACGAACGGGCTCGCCGGTCGCTCGAGCAGGTCCATCGGTGAGCCGAACTGCTCGACGCGGCCGTGACGCATGACCGCCACGTGACTCGCCATCGTCATCGCCTCGACCTGGTCGTGAGTCACGTACACGCTGGTCGCGCCGGTCACCCGGTGGACCCGCAGCAGCTCGGTCCGCATCTCGACGCGCAGCTTGGCGTCGAGGTTCGAGAGCGGTTCGTCGAACAGCAGGACGCTGGGTCGCGGCCCGATCGTCCGGGCGATCGCGACGCGCTGCTGTTGCCCGCCCGAGATCTCGCCCGGGTAGCGGGCGGCGAGGTCGCCGATGCCGAGCAGGTCGAGGACCTCCGCCACGCGTGCCCGGCGCTCGTCGCGCGGGCATCGGGCGACCTTGAGCGGCCACTCGATGTTGGCCGCCACGGTCATGTGCGGCCAGAGCGCGTAGCTCTGGAACACGAGGCCGGCATCGCGGCGACCGGGCGGGAGGACGAGGCCTCGTGCGCCGCTCGCGACGACGCGTCCGCCGAAGCGGATCTCGCCTGCGCTCGGCGTCTCGAGGCCGGCGAGCATGCGCAGGATCGTCGTCTTGCCGCAGCCCGACGGACCGAGCAGGACGAGGAAGGCGCCCGGCGGGACCGCGAGGTCGACGCCGGCCACCGCCTCGACCTCGCCGAAGCGCTTGACGAGCCCGGCGAGCTCGATGGCGGGGACCGCCGGCCGCGACGCCCCCGACGCGTCCCGGTCGGGTGTCGTCGCGGTCGTCGGCGCGGTGGTCGTTTCGGCGACGGTCATCGGTCCATCCATGGCTGGGTCGCTCCCTGGAGGCGACGGGCGAGGAGGGTGGCGCCGACAGAGATCGCCGCAATGATCACGGTGATCGCGTTGGCGAACTGGGCGAAGCCCTCCGAGGCGTAGCGGAACGTCACGACCGACAGGAGCGGGGTGGCCGGGGTGACGAGGAGCACGACGAGCGACAGATCGCGGACCATTTT
>PNKK01000083.1 GCA_013822395.1 Anaerolinea sp.
CGATGAACGAGATCGATCAAGGGGCCGGGACCGGCGGGGGGACGGGGGATCAGCGGCCGGCTGGCACAGGAAAGGGATGCCTCCCCGCGCCGGCCATCGCCGGTCGCCGGCTGGCGTCCTGCCGGGTACAGTCATCACGTGGAGACATGGGGCCGGGCGTTGATCGCCGTTGCGCTGGCCATGGCCATCGCCGCTTGCGGGCCGTCCCCGTCGCCGAGCGCCTCGTCGCCGCTGGACGGTCCCGCTCGCGAAACCTTCCCGCTGGACGGTCCCGCTCGCGAAACCTTCCCGCTCCCCGGCACACCGCCGCCCTCAGGGACGTTCCCCTCCGGCTCGCCCATCGCCGACGGCTCGCCCGCCGCCTCCGGCTCCAGCCCTCCGGCGGGAACGCCCGCGCCCACCTCGCAGCCCCCGGTGACCTTCGATCCTAGCTCGGTCAGCATCGAATTCAGGGCCGTCGCCACCGCACCGGGCCGGCCCCTTGCGATTGCGAGCGCGGGGGACGGGAGTGGCCGCCTGTTCGTCGCGGAGCAGGGCGGCGCGGTCTACATCCTCGAGGGCGGGGCCGTTGCGCCAACCCCGTTCCTCGACATCTCGGCCCAGGTGTCCGGCGGCGGCGAGCAGGGCCTGCTCGGGCTGGCCTTCCACCCCGACTACCCGGCCGACAATCGCGTCTTCGTCGACTACACGAACGCCGCCGGCGACACGGTCGTCTCGTCGTTCGAAGTGGATCCCGCCTCGCCGGACGGCGTCGTCCGCGGCAGTGAGGCCGTGATCCTCACGGTCGACCAACCGTACCCCAACCACAACGGCGGCACGATCGCCTTCGGTCCGGACGGTTACCTCTACATCGCCCTCGGCGACGGCGGATCCGGCGGTGACCCGCACAACTACGGCCAGCGCCTGGACACCCTCCTCGGGAAGATCCTGCGGATCGACGTGGACAACCCGGCGGGAGGGCAGAATTATGGGATCCCCCCCTCCAACCCGTTCGCCGGCACGTCAGGGGCGCGCGGCGAGATCTGGCTCCTGGGCCTCCGCAACCCGTTCCGCTTCTCGTTCGACCGCGACACCGGCGACCTCTGGATCGGCGACGTGGGCCAGGACGCCTGGGAGGAGATCGACGTCGCGCGGGCCGGTGTCGGCGGCCTGAACTTCGGCTGGCGGATGATGGAGGGCGCCCACTGCTTCTCGCCGGACACGGGGTGCGCGACGGCCGGCCTGACGCTCCCCGTGGTCGAGTACCCGACCGACTTCGGCTGTGCGGTCTATCGCGGGACAGCGTTCCCGGCCCTCCGGGGCGGCTATCTCTTCAGCGACGCGTGCGCCGGGATGACCTGGGCGGTCGACGCCAACGGCGCCGGCCGGCAGGAGCTCGTCCAGGTGTCGGACGGGGCGGCCGGGGTCGCCGGATACGGCGAGGACGAGGCCGGGGAGCTGTACGCCGCGGCCCTCGATGGACAGGTCTATCGGGTTTCCGCCATTGCTCGATAGCGCGCATCGGGAAGAGCGATCGCCGGCCAAGCCCAGCCGCTACCAGGACCGCCATCCGTCTGTCTCCCACCTACGACCGCGGGTCGTGGTGGGTGGCAGTTTGCGTGCCGAGCTGTCCCGGATGCGGCGGGCTGAGCGTGGATTCGGGGCGATCTCGGGCCGGCGAGTCCCGATGCTGCTCCGAGTACGACTCGGGATCGTAGGTGCATCGATATGGCGGCGTGGCCGTGGTCGCGACGACCGGGGATCGTAGGCGGCTGATTGGCCGCGATATCGAGTCGAGCAGCTGCGACGTCGAGCCGGACTCCGCGGCTGGCGGGACGTGGAGCCCGCGTCGGGCTTGGTCAGCCCTTGCGCTCGAGGATCGGCTTCGCCAGGTCCGGCCGGTCGACGACGAACGCGAACATCGCCCGGTCGCCCCAGCGACCCAGGAACAGGTGCCCGTAGATGTTCACTCCAGCGTCGGCGAGGGCCCTCGCGATCCGGGCCATGCCGCCCGGACGGTCGTCCACCTCAGCGAGGATCGACTCGCCCTCGACGTACGTGTAGCCGCCCTCGTCGAGGATCCGGCGGGTCGTGTCGTCGTCCGCCGTCGTCATGATGACGTGGCCGGCATCGCCGATCCCGCCGCCGCCGATGGCACGCAGGTCGACGCCTCGCGCTGCGAGCGCCTCGGCGAGCACCGCCATCGCACCGGGTTCGTTCTTCAGCTGGACGACGAACTGGTTGGCCATCGGGACCTCCACGGAGCGGCGCCGGACGACAGGTCGACGAGGCTCCATCCTACCGCCGCGGCGCGCGCGGGTCCGGCCGCTCGGCGTGCCGATCGCCCCGGCCCCCGGCCCCCGGCCCCCCGGGCGACGGAGACACCGAGCCCCCCGGGCGACGGAGACACCGAGCCCCCTGTCGCCGCAGCGTGCGCGCGGGTCCGGCCGCTCGCGCACACCGCAATCCGCCGGGGCAAGCCTCGCAGCGTGCCGCCGCGGCACACGTTCGCGTCCGACCGCTACGATCGGACCAGATGCACTCCTCCAATCTCGCCCCACTTCGTGCTGCGGCCTCGGACCTTCCCGCGGCCGTCGCGGCCGCGCTCGCCACCCCGGCGCCGGGGCGTGACCGGGTGCTCGAGGTCGAGGGGATCCCCTGGGCCAGCCTTTCATGGGGCGACGCCTCGGACCCGCCGGTCGTCTTGGTCCACGGGGTCACCTCGAGCGCGGATGCGTTCTGGCGGATCGGCCCGGCCGTCGCCGCGGCCGGCCGGCATGTCGTCGCCGTGGACCTGCCGGGCCACGGCCGCACGGGCCATTGGCAGGGCCACCACCGATTCGCCGAGACCGCCGCCGACCTGGCGGCGTTCGTGCGCGCGGCCGGCCTGGACCGCGCCGATCTTGCCGTGCTCGGGCACTCGTGGGGCGCGATGCTCGCCGCACACCTGCCGGCGGCCGGCCTCCGCCCGGGGCGTCTCATCCTCCTCGACCCCCCTGCCCTGCCGGTCACGGGGATGGAGCTGATGACGCGCGACCCGGCTGAACGCCGCTACGACGACCTCGACGAGGCGCTGGCCGCCATCCGAGCCGTCAACCCCGACTGGGCAGAAGGTGATGTTCGGGCCAAGGCCCAAGGGCTGACCCAGCTCGACCGGGCGGCCGTCCTCTCGATTCTTCTCGAGAACGGTGACTGGGACGGCGGCCTCGCCGCCCTCGCGGATCGCGCGGCGCGCGACATTCCGGCCTGGCTGATCCGGGGCGAGTTCCGGACCGGCGGGATGATCCCCGAGGCCGCCGTTCCGGCCCTCGCGGACCGTATCGGAGTGGAGCATGTGATCACGATCGCGGACGCGCCGCACTCACCCCAGCGCACCCACCCCGAGGCGACCGTCCTCGCGATCCTCCGCGCCCTGGCCTGACCCGGTCGCCGTCATCCGCGACGGCGAGCCAGCCGGAACGGCCCGAATGGCACTCGCACACCGACTGCGCGCCGCCGCATCCTCCTCGTAGCAACGCAGGAGGTCGACATGCCCGATACCCTCGTGGCTCCGACCGAGACCTTTCACCGACCCGCCTCGATCGACGAGGAGCTCCGAGCCACCGCCGAGGTGCGTTTCCTGGACCTGCCGCCGCGGCCTGCGGCCATGCTCGACGGCGAGGGACCGCCCGAGGAATCGTCGTTCGCGCCCCGATTGCCCGGCCTGTACGCAACCGCCTGGACGCTCCGGTTCGCCCTGAAGTGCCGTGGCATCCTCACGAAGGTCGGGCCACTCGAAGGCCTGTGGTGGACGGTCGACGGGACGACCGACCTCGACGTGATCCTGGCCCCTGGCCGCGACCTGTGGCGCTGGACCCTCCTCATCGGCCTGCCCAACGCGGCCGAGCCCGCCGAGCTCGAGGCCGCGGTCGAGGCCGGGCGAGCGAGGCTCGCAGCACCGTACGCAGGCAATCTCCGGATCGAGACGCTGGCCGAGGGCCGGGTCGCTCAGGTCCTCCACCTCGGGCCATACGCGACCGAGCGGCCGACGATCGAGCGGCTCCACGCGACCATTGCGGCTACGGGACTCCGACCCCGGGGCCGCCACCACGAGCTCTATCTCGGCGATCCCCGGCGGAGCGCGCCGGATCGTCTCCGAACGATCATCCGCCAGCCGGTCGAGTAGTCGCGGCTCAGGCTCCCGCGACCACCCCGCGGCGAAGTCGGACCGCCCGTTCGTAGGCCTCGAGGTACGCCGGCGCGGCACGGGTCCGCCAGTCGAAGTCGACCGCCATGCCACGTTCCAGGAGCGACTCCCAGGCGCCACCCCCGGCCCGAACCCGGGCGGCGAACTGGCGGCAGGCCCACAGGAGGCCGTCCGGCGTCGCGTGCCGGAACACAAACCCCGTGCCGGAGCCGGGGTGGTCGTGCTCGTCGCGGACCGTGTCGCGGAGGCCGCCCGTCGCGTGGACGATCGGTGAGGTGCCGTAGCGGAGCGCGATCATCTGGCCCGTTCCGCAGGGCTCGAAGCGCGACGGCATGAGGAAACCATCCGTGCCGGCGTAGATCCGCCGGGCCATCTCCCGGTCGAAGCGCTCGATGAGCGCGACCCGCTCCGGCTGCGTGGCCGCGAGCCCGCGGAGGCTCCCGACGAGCTCCGCCGGGCCCGAGCCCTGGACCACGAGCCGGAAGCCATCGGCGAGGAGCGTGGGGGCCGCCTCGGCGAGGAGGTCGAACCCCTTCTGGGGATCCAGCCGGCCGATCATCCCGAGCACGGGCCCGCGGTCAGACGGGTCCATCCCGAGGCGGGTCAGCAGATCGGCCCGGCAGGTGAGCTTGCCGGTCCGGTCCGCCCGTGAGTACGGCGCCGCGATCACCGGGTCTGTCGCCGGATCCCAGAGCTCGGTGTCCAGGCCGTTGAGGATCCCGAAGAACCGGTCGCCGCGCGACCTGAGTGCCGGGTCCAGGCCCATCCCGAACTCGGGCCGGAGCGCCTCCCTGGCAAACCCCGGACTGACCGTGTTCACCAGGTCGGCCCGCTCGATCGCCTTGCCCAGGAGGTCGATCCCGACCGCATCGGGGGCGAGGACCGCGGTCCATTCCGGACCCAGCTCGGCGACGCGCCGGCGCGGCGTCCAGCCGTGGAAGGCGAGGTTGTGGATGGTCAGGAGAACCGCCGGGGCTGCGGGCCCCGGTTCGACGTAGCGGACGGCGGGGGCCGCATGCCAGTCGTGCAGGTGGAGCACGTCCGGCGACCGGCCCTCGGCGCGAAGGATCTCGAGCGCCGCCCGGCAGAACAATCCGAACCGGCGGGCGTTGTCGAGATAGTCGCCGCGCTCGTCGCCGTAGTATCCACCGGCCCGGTCGAACGACTCGGGATGGTCCACCAGCCGGAGGCGGTAGCCGTCCGCGGCGAGATCCACGATCCGGACCGTCGTCACCGCCCGGCGGCCCGCGCCCGGGTCCGGGACCTCTACGAGGCGCTCGCCGGTCACGCGGCCCGCTGGAACGGCCACGGACCGGTAGCGCGGCAGGAAGACGTCGATCGGAAGCTCGACCGCGTCGCCCGCGACGGCACCGAGCGCGCGAGCGAGCGCGTCGACGACGTCGGCCAGCCCGCCGGTCTTGGCCCAGGGCTCACATTCGGCAGCGAGGAACGCGACGCGCATCGGCACCCGGGCATGGTAGCGGTCCGAGCGAACGTGGCGCGGACAAGGCCCGCCGTGAGACGCCCCCACGGCGCCCGGCGCGCAGAATCGTGGACTCGTGGTCCACAGTTGGACGTCGCCGACCGGCGGGAAGGCCAACCGGAAACAGCGCGAAACCGGCGCGGAGCGACGCCGACACGGGTTCCTGAACCGGTACAATGCCGCGCGCATGGATCCTCTCGTTCGCATCCCGTCGGCCACGACGAGCGTCGTCCGCGTGCCGCCTGGCCTCGAAGGGCTGCACCGCCTCGCCTACAACCTGTGGTGGACGTGGCACCCCAAGGCGAGGGCCCTCTTCGGTCGCCTGGATCCGATCGCCTGGGGTCGCAACAAGAACCCGATCCCGGTCCTCGCGGGCCCGGTCCGCTGGGGCGACTTCCTCGACGACGCGAACTACATGGCCGAATACGCCGGGGTCATCCGCGACTTCGACCAATACCTGGCGAACGGCCGCGACCACTGGTTCCACCAGCAGCACGCCAGTGAGCTGGCCGGCCCGATCGCGTATTTCTGCGCCGAGTACGGGTTCCACGAGTCGCTCGGCATCTACTCCGGTGGCCTCGGCGTCCTCGCCGGGGACCATCTCAAGACGGCCAGCGACATGGCCCTTCCCCTGGTCGGCGTCGGCCTCCTCTATCGGCGCGGCTACTTCCGCCAGACCATCGATGCCGACGGGCACCAGGAGCACTTCTACCCGAACTACGACCTGTCCCGGCTCCCCCTCCAGCGAGTCCTCGGCCGAGAGGGGCGCGACCTGACCGTCACGATCGAGCTCCCCGGCCGCGACGTCCGGGTCGATGTCTGGACGGCACAGGTGGGTCGGGTCCCCGTCCTCCTCCTCGACACGGACACGCC
>PNKK01000084.1 GCA_013822395.1 Anaerolinea sp.
GGCGGGCGGGTGTCGGAGGCGGGCGGGTGTGTCAGGCGGGCGGGCGGGCGGGCAGCTTGTGAACGGCCAGGCGGGCGGGCCGTCCACAGGCCAGGCGGGCGGCTGTTGATGGGCAGGCGGCTATGGGCGACCATGCGGGGCTTGTCCTCGGCCATGCGGGGGGCTGTGGGCGGTTGGCAAGGGCAGAACCCGTCGGCACAGAGGCTCGCAAGGTCCCATCGTGCGGTCCGCTCCGTCAGGCAGCCGTCGCTACCACCTCACCCGCCGCGGCGACGAGCCGCCGCGCCCAGCTGACCGCCGAGCGGGCACGCTCGGGCGAAACGACGAGCACTCCGTAGTGCGCATCATCCTTGAGGGCGATGAGGCGGCCGAGGTCGCGGGCCATTGCCTCGCCGTCCGGCTCGACCGTGCGGACGAGCGCGATGGCGTCGTCATGGCTCTGGCCGCGGGCGCGCCGGCCGAGCGCGGCGCAACAGGCAGCATCGGCAGCGGCGATCCCGGCGAGGACGGCGAGCGACGCGGCAACGCTGGTGAGCGCAAGGAGCGGGTCGTCTACCTGGGCTTGGACGAGATCGGCGACGATGAGGAACGACTCGGCGTGGCGAAACCGGACGGTTGCATCGGCGCGATCACACGCCGCGGTCCGGCCGCTCCGGCGGGGGCTCACGGTCTCTGCGCGACCGAGAGGCCATCGAGGAGCGCCCGGAGCGGCTCGCCGGTGAGGAGAACCCCGTCATGGAGCCAGCTTTCGACGAGCGGATCACCGGCCGCGACGTGCGCGGCGAGTCGGGCGCGGTCGATGGCGAACGCCTGGCAGCGGTTGCCCGTCCACGCCGCGACCGCATCGCGGAGCGCGTCGAGCTGCGCCTCCCACGCTTCGCCCCCTTCCGTGACCGCATCGGAGCGGACGACGAGCAGGTCGATGTCGCTCCGTGAGTCGCCGTCGCGACGAGCCGCACTCCCGAAGAGCGACACGTGGAGCGGGGCGATCGCCCAGCCGGCGACGGTCTCACGGATCCTCTCGAGCAGATGGCGGCGAAGATTGACGAGCGCCTCGAGCGCCGGCCACGCGAGGTGCGCACGGTTCGCGGCATAGAGAGTCGCGCCGGCGTGCTCCTCGGCGCTGACAAGCCCCTGCGCGACGAGGCGGGCAAGGACGAGCTGGACGCCGCGGACACTGCCGGCGCCGGCGAGCCGGTGGACCTCGCGGCCGGAGAGCCGACGGGTCGTGGCGGCGAGCGCCTCGAGGACCGGCGCGTCAAGCGTTGGGATGATGCCGCGGATGGGATGCGAGACGTCCACGTCCGGATACTATGCTGCTCATCTGGGTAGTCAAATAGTCGGGCGACTGCTCCGCTGCCGATAGGACCAATCCCGCGAATCGGACCGGGCACGATCGTCGCGACCGTCCGGTCGCGTCAGGGTCGCCCAGGCCTGGACTTGCGTCGGTATGGGTGGAGAGGACGCGGCCGGGCCGTCGCTCCGAGGCCGGTCACCTGGCCGGCGGCCCTCCGTCGGGACGGCGACGGACGCCGTCAGGTCAGGCTGGAATGAGCTCGTGGTCGTCCCGGTGGATGCCGTCGCACAGGCCCCATCGAGGTTCGTCGCCCGGTATCGGTATGGGGCGCATGATCTCGCGGACCTCGCCCCGCCGGCAGAAGAGCCAGCCACGCCCCCGCATCCAGCCGCGCACGTGCGACGGATCGCGGTGGAACTGGAATGGACCGGGATTGATGACCGGCCGGCCGGCCCAGGAGACCGGCGTCTCCGCGGCCACGATGTCCAGGACGTTCACGCGCCAGGGCGTGCCGTCGATGACTTCGAGGCAGCCGTCACAGCGCAGGGCGACGTTGTCGCTGACGACCGTCGGGATCCGGATCCCCATGATCTCCATCGTCGGGATGGTAGCAGGGGCACGCTCGATCGGACGGGTGATGGGCTGATGGATGGTACCCCCAAGGGGACTCGGGCACCCAACCACCAACGCCCTCGGTGCTTGACTGGTATGAAGGCGTCGGCTGAATTCAGAACACGCCGCTTTCTGTAGGTGAGGGCTTGACCCTGGCTATTCCGCGCCCGGTTGCGCTCTTCCCCACCACTGGTCCCATCGGGCTTGATGCGCATCCAGCTGGTCATGCCGCAGCAGGTGGCGTCGCCCATCGGGCGCACCGCGGACCCAGATCTGGCTACCGCACGCCCGGCACTTGCTCTTGGCTCTCGGCAGTGGCGACAGCCCGGCCCCACAGGAGGGACATGTCGTGGATGCGTAGGGGCGCAGGTCGGGTTCGGTCGTAGGTCTCGGCGCGGATCGCGGGTACGCCGCCGAGGCGAAGCCAAGGCCCTTAAGACGACGACGGACCCCAAGGCGAGGGTCATAGTCGAGTCCTCGGCGGTAAGCGCGGACTGCATCATCCGGTCGGCCGAGGCGCTCAAGAATCTGGCCGTGCAGCCGGAGGCAGCGCGCCTGCCGGCGCGGGTAGCCGAAGAGGGCGTCGACGATGCGCTCGGAGCGGGCGAGCATGCGAAGGGCCCTTGCCTGACTCGCGGTCGCCAACTTCCAGCGCACCCCGGCCTCGAGAACCTCCAGCTCCCAGAACGGATCGCCGAACCCCTGATCGGGCACCCTCTCCGTCAAGTTGTTGTCCTCGGACCCGATCGGGTCCCAGTTGTCGTCCGCCTCGCCAGTCATCAGCAAGACCGTGGCAAGACGGCCAGCGCGGGTAAGGCATCCGACAGTGCCCTTGTACTGGTCGATCCACAGCCTGCCGATGTTGGTGCGCCGCGGAATGTCCCAGAGTCTCGTGCCCTGATCCAAGTCGTATGCGAGGAGTCGGTTCGACGATTGCGGATCGACGGCGTTGTTCATGGTTTCCACAACGGCGTGTCGGCCGTCGACGGAGACGGCCAAGAGGCCGGTGTTAGCCCCAAAACGGTCTCTGAGGATCAGCTTCCCGTCCAGCTCGAATGCCTGCAGGACCGATGCCATCCCGTCGCCGGCGAGATGGTCGGAGATGACGAACCGCCCGGTGTTCGCGACTGCCCCTTCGCTGGGCCTGTCGAGAGCGCCTCGTGCGTAGATGAGGACGTCGACGGCACTCGCGGGGCTCACTCCATGCACGGCTCGCCGCTCGGCCAGCACCCAGCGGGCGTGACCGGACGACACGACTCCGGGCTTTGTGCCGGCTGGGTCAGCCCAACCGAGGACGAAGCGCATGCTGCGTGCCCAGGCGACCCTGAGAACGTCGCCGTCGAGCACGGCGACGTTGGATCGCTCGGGAGCCGGATCGTCGACGCGGACTACTGGTCGCATCGCTACGTGTCTGAAGTTGCGGGATGGCCGCTGCAGATCATGGTCGTCCGGGCTGCGGGACACTGGGCCTATGAACGGTGGCGCCTACGCGGTGTACGCTCAAGTTCCTGTAGGACGCGGACGAGGAGGATCGTGCCCTGAACAGCACACACGGCCTCGAGCCTGCCCATCCGTGGATGGTGCGTCATGGCGTTGGCGAGCCGCCACGTACCTGCAACGAACGCCCGCATGTCGTCGGCCAGTTCCGGCAGACGACCCTCGAAGTAGGCATCAAGACGCGCTTTGGCGTCGTTCTTGCCCGGCGGTCGGTTCCCGGCAGAGACGAGTCTTGGCGTGAAGACCACGTTCGCGGCCTCGATGACGATCTCGCGGCAGCGACGTCCTATGTCCTGCCAGTCATCCTTCGTCGAGGCGTCCGCAAGTCTGGAGTGCATGTTCGACAGCCTCACTTCGACGCTGCCCCATCCAGGGGCGGGTGCGGGCCAGTCAACGATGCCAGGAGCCCATGACGCTGCGGCGTCGTCCGTCGATGCTGCGGGACTCTGGGTGCGGGTCGCGCTTCGGTGCCGCCGTCCTGCAGGGTAAGCGCGCCTGATGACCTGATCGATGGTCTTCGCGCCACGAAACAACAGGATCTGATCGTCGATCAACAACTTCCATCCGGCGTCGGCTCCGCCGCCGCCAGCAGTCGGGATGTTCGACGAGCCCAGCAGCAGCCGGAGCTTCCGCGTCCCTGCGTCCGACAGGTCGAGATCTCGCTGAAGTTCGGAACTGCTGACGTCGGCCGGCAGGTCCGGCGCATCCAGATAGCGTCGCACGAAGTAGGCGACCACCCGGACGAAGTCGTCAAGCTCCTGCTCGGCGCCGACGCAGCGCCGCACCCCCTTGATGGTCAGGGTGACTTCGGCGCCAGTTGCCAGCCTGTCGACGTGACCCAAAGAAGGGTCAAGGTCCTTGGCAACCTCGCGGACGGCGAAGGGGTCACCCTGGCGCGCGAGTTCGTGCTGGAGTCGAGCGACCTGTGGCCAGGCCGCTTGTGCCTTGAAGCGATCAAAGGCGAGCTGGAGAAGCCGGCGATGCGATGGGGAAAGACGCTTGTGTGACGCCACTCCAGCCATCGTCATTGCACCGCCGGTCCGGCCTTGTGTGGGCACGAGGACCCTATTCCCACGACGTCCTCCTCGGTGCGGTTGGCGCCTTGTGATCTGTTCGACCGCATCGACCCATAGACATGATCGCCCAGCCGACGCGCTCCCTCGGGCTGCCCTCGAGCTCTGGCGGTCGGTAGAAGAGGCGCGTCGTCTTTGCGGGTCGAGCGGCGACTCGCCACCTCATCGTCGAGCGTCGCGTCCAGGTCGTGGGCGACTCGATTGCGAAGCTCGTTCACGAGGAGCCACGCCGCTCGTGCCGTCGGGTCGATGAGCCCGTCGTGATCGCGAGGTCGACGCGCGCCGGGAAGCGGAGGTTGTCGAGATTCGACAGGCCCTTCGGTAGGCCGACTTCGAGCAGCGTGCTGAGTGCGTTCTCGAGACCCAGGTGGCCGCGGATCACAACGCCCAGGTCGTCCTCTCCACGAAGGTGGCTCTCAAGCTCAGCACTGTCGATCCGCCAGTTCCCGCGTCGCACTTCACGAGTATGGCTCGCGCGCGTTGACCTCCGCCTCGAGGGCGGACCCGACGTCATCGAGGATCTCATCCACTTCGTCGAGCGACTGGGTCACATCGGAGCCGAGGGCGCCCCAGAGCCGCTCGAGGGCGGTCCGAAGGTCGGGCTCGAAGTGTTGGTCCCCGCGGGTGGCGACCATCGAGGTATCCCAAGGCCGCAAGCCATCCTCGCGCGGCGTCAAGAGAACGCCGACGGTCATGACATCCGTTCGCTCAGGGATGAGTTCCAGCATCTGCTGGTGGCGGAGCGTGACATAGGCGCTGAACGCGTTGGCGATCACCTGGTCGTGCCTAGAGGCAGCGCCGAAGATCAGGTAGGGCCGGTCCGGCCAGATCATCCGGCGGAACCACCAGCGCGTCACGCCATCCTCGCTGCCGGTCAAGTCGTCGAGCCACTTGAGCACAGCCTCAGCGAGGTCGAGGCGGACACCCACCGGGACCGCATCGATGGCCGCGATCGAGTCGAGACGACTGGCGGCATCGTGCCCTTCCGAGGGAGCGATGGCCGCGATGTCTTCGAGCATCACGCGAACCAGATCGGACGCCGGCGCTGGTGCCTGAGGCAGGAGTGGGGCCGACCGGCCTTCGGCTCCGAGTCGTGGATCGAGCGGTTTGGGTGGCGCCACGAGGTCAGCGGCGGCAAGCTCGTAGTAGCGGACGGACTCGCGGCCAAGCTCGACCGCACCGGGCCGGGCGTGCACCCGCGCCAGATACTCGACCACAGCATAGGTGGACTTGAGCTGCTCGAACAGGAATTCCCAGTCGCGCCGCAGCAACACCACGGCTTCCGTGGATGGTGTGTAGGCATTCAGACCGGGATGGTCGATCACCACGACCGGCACCCATGTCTTGTCGGTCGCGCGGATGGGCACGGTGAAGCCGCGCTCATTCTCGAGCTCAACCACGCCGGCCAGGTGCAGCGCCCGGATGGTGCCGACCGACTGGCGCACCGCCTCCCCGATCTTCTTATCGAGCCACCTCCGCTCGCGTCGCTCGTCGTCGCCCGGGTTGCGACGTGACTTCACCTGGACCGAGGCGGCGCGCGGGCCCACAACGATAATCGTGTCTCCGAGTTCGCGGTTGGCCCTTCCTCGGCGCCGGATGGCGGGGCGAAAGACGAAGTCGCGCAGGCCCCAATAGGCGGCCGCGCCGCGTGTAACCGTCTCGGCTGCCCAACCTCGATCAATGTCCTCGGGAAGGAACGCGGCCGGCCGGATAGTCCGGACGAAGATGCCCTGCGGCGTTTCGATGTGGAGCTGTAACAGGTCGGACTGGCGGTCGCTCATCTGGCCTCAACAGGGTCTTCGGTTTCGACCGCGCTTGCAGCGCCGCCCACGCGCCCTTACGCGATAGCCTGGCCGCTAGACTCCGGCGACGACTGGGCCGGCGAGGTGTGTCCGCGTGACGCAGTCCACGGGATGGATGTTGGGTGGACGCCGGAAGA
>PNKK01000085.1 GCA_013822395.1 Anaerolinea sp.
CGGGAGCGGCGGCCCCGGGGAGTCAGCACAGGCGTTGGGATGTGCGTACAACGTGCTGAGCGCCTGCAATATGCCTGCAGCAGCAGCACAATGCGATCATGCCATCGATCACCATTCGAAACGTCCCCGATGAGGTGCGCGACGAGCTCGCCGCCCGGGCTGCTCGGGTGGGCCGATCCCTCCAGGAGCACCTGCGCACGGAGCTGATCGAACTGGCGCGCAAGCCCTCGGTCGAGGAGGTCGTCCAACGCGCCCGCTCGCGCACTCGGGCCACCTCCTCCAGCCTGCCGGCGGCTCGCATCCTCGATCACCGCGACGTCGACCGAACGTGACCGTGGTCGTGGATGCCAGCGCCGTCGTGGCCGCGCTGGTGGACGACGGACCAGATGGTCGATGGGCCGAATCCGAGATTGTCCGTGAGGGCCTCGCCGCCCCGCATCTGATGCCGGTCGTAGCGGCGAACATCCTGCGTCGGGCCGTGCTCGTCGGAGATCTGTCCGCCGACACGGCGACGCTGGCTCACGAGGATCTCGTCGCGCTTCGGGTGGATCTCTTTCCATACGAGCCCCACGCACGGAGGGTCTGGCAGCTCCGCGACAGCCTGACCGCCTACGACGCCTGGTACGTCGCGTTGGCAGAAGCTCTGGGCATACCCCTCGTTACCCTCGACCAGCGCATTGCTCGCGTGCCCGGACCGAGATGTGAATTCCGGTTGCCGCCAACTCGATGACGGGCGCCCTGCTCCACCTGGGTGGGAGGCGATCGTCGTCGACCGAGAGGCCGGTGGAGCGTGAGACTCCACCGGCCTCTCGGCAAAGTCGAACGCTTCGGCGCGCGCAAACCTCTGGTGCTAGCGGTCTGGACCGAGCACCTTCTTCGCCTGCTCGAACTGCTCCTCGGTGATCTCGCCGCGAGCAAACCGCTCACGGAGGATCTCGGTTGCCGTCGGGCGCGAGGGGTCCCGGCCGAAATCGCGATCGCCGCGGTACGGGCGTGAGAAGGCGTTGACGGCCCAGACGACGGCGACGATCAAGACAACCAGCAGCAACAGGCCCCCGACCATCCAGAACCCGTCGCCCCAGCCGACCGCGTGGTAGGGCATCTCGGATCGATCTCCTTTCATTCGGCGGGACCCCGAGGTCCCGGATCGTCGGGATCCATCCTACGCGCGACGATGCAAAGCTCCTGAGACCAGGGGTCGCCGACCTGGCTCCAGGTCGGCGAAACCGCCCGCTGTCCCGCGGCGTCTACTGGCCAGCGCGGCGAACCTGCCGCCGTACCGACCGCCAAGGGAGCCTCAGATGACGCCAACATCGATCTCAATCTCTCCTCCGGTTCCGGGAGCCCGCCTCAGGTGGCTTGCCGCCGGCCTGGCAACAGGCCTCCTCGTGGCCGCCATCGCCGGCCCGGCGCTCACACCACGCCCCGCCCTGGCGACCGACCCCACGACGGAGACCGTGCACACGATCAGCGTCAACGGCATCGGCCGAGTCGTGATCAGCCCGGACACCGCCGATCTCCGGCTCGGCGTCACCACCACCGCCAAGACCGTGAAGGCGGCCCGCGACGCGAATGCCCCGGCGATGACCGCGGTGATTGCCGGCCTCAAGAAGCTCGGCATCGCCGACCGGGACATCCAGACGACGACCCTGTCGCTCAGTCCCGTCTACGACTACCCGACCAACGGGAGCGCCCCGCGCCTGACCGGGTACAGCCTGACCAACTCCATCGCCGTCACGATCCGCAACCTCGACATCGTCGACGACGCGATCGACGGAGCGATGGCGGCTGGCGCGACCACCCTGGACGGCATCGCCTTCCGGGTTGCCGACCAAGCTGCGGCCGAGCAGCAGGCCCGCTCGGCGGCGATGGCCGAGGCGAAGGCGAAGGCAGGGGCGCTGGCCTCGGCGGCCGGCGTCTCGATCACCGGGATCGCCTCGATCAGCGAGACGGTCGCCCCGATCCCCTACCCGATCTACGGCGGGGCGGCGGGCGCGCTGCGGGATGCTGCGACGCCGATCCAGCCGGGCTCGAACGAGGTGTCGGTGACGGTGGCCGTGGTCTACGTGATCGACTGAGCAACCTGCCCGGATCTCGCGCTTCTCGGCCGTGATTCGTGGTCACCTGACCCGTAAGCCTCATGTATAGTCCCGTGAGTTGGCGGCGCGGAGACGGCGGATGCAGCGATTTCACTGACACGCGCCGGAATCCAGGATGAGGTGATCAGTATGCGTCGCACGGGCCGTTGGCTGATCGGCAGCATGGCTGTTGCCGCCCTGACCGTCTCCGCCTGCACGGGCGGCGCATCGGGCTCCCCCACGACCGGTGAGCCCATCATCATCGGGATCATCACGCCGCTCACCGGCGAGGTCGCGATCGACGGCGAGCTCACCAAAAAGGGGATCGACCTCGCCGTCGCGGAGGTCAACGCCGGTGGTGGCGTCGGTGGCCGGCAGATCGAGGTGCGGCTGGAGGACGGAGCCTGCGACCCGGCGGCCACCGCCTCGGCTGCCGAGAAGCTCCTCACCCGTGACAAGGTGATCGCCCTCGAAGGGGCCTTCTGCAGCTCGGCAACCGCCGCGGCGATGCCCCTCGCGGCCCGGGCCCAGACCCCGTTCGTGAGCGCGCTCTCGACGGCGGCGGATCTCACCGAGCAGGGCAATGCCTGGTTCAGCCGGTTCGCACCCACCGAAGCCCTCATGGCGGCCCAGGCGACTCCCATTCTCGTCGGCGAGCTGGGCATCAAGAAGGCCGCGATCCTGACATTCAACGACGACTACGGACTGAGCTACGCGGCGGCGTACGACACAGAGCTCCGGGCGGCCGGTGTCGAGGTCGTCAGCGTCGAGAACTTCGGAGCGAACACCCAGGACTTTGCCCCGTACATCTCGAAGATCAAGACGAGCGGCGCGGACACGGTCTTCGTGGCCGCCGACACGGGGCCGGAGGCCGCCGTCTTCAAGCAGATGGTCCAGCTGGGCCTGACCGGAATCAACAAGGTGAGCGCTCAGGTCGCCGTGTCCCAGGCGTTCATCGACCTGGCCACCCCGGAGGGGCCGAGGGAATCTACGCCACCACGCCGTATGTCTCCGGCAGCACCGCGTCGAGCAACGCGGCCTTCGTCACCGCGTTCAAGGCGAAGTACGCCGGCGAGGAGCCGGAGTCGGACGCGGCCGGCGGGTACATCACGGTCAAGCTGCTCGCCGACGCACTGTCCCGCTCGGCCGGGAAAGGCGGTCAGGCCCTTCAGGACGCGATCCGGGCCACCGCCCTGGACACCGTCCGGGGGCGGCTGACCTTCGACGCCAAGGGTCAGGGGTTTGCCGACTTCTTCATCGCCCAGATCACCGGCGGCAAGATCACCGTCTTCCAGGAGCTCTCGCTCACACCGGGCTGATCGCGATCTGGAGCGGCGATCGGACCCCGAGCGGGAACCGGCGCTGAACGATGGAGACGCTCGTCCAGCAGGTCCTCGACGGCCTGATGATCGGCGCGGCCTACGCCCTGATGGCGACGGGCCTGACGATCATCTTCGGGTTGATGGACGTGGTGAACTTTGCCCACGGCGAGTTCTACATGCTCGCGGCGTTCCTCCTCTTCCAGCTGTCCGCGGTGATGGGCGTGCCCTACTTCGTGGCCCTGCCCGTGGCCGTGCTGTCCGTCGGAGCGCTCGGCGTCGTCGTCCAGCGCACGCTGGTCCGCCGGTTGCGGGGCGGCAGCCGGCTCAACTACCTGTACGCGACCTCGATCGCGACCATCGGCCTGTCCATCGTGCTGCAGAACGGCGCCCAACTCGTGTGGGGAGCCGTTCCGAAGTCGATCCCCCAGCCCTTCCCGACGGAGCCGATCCTGCTGGCAGGCGTAGCGCTGAGTCCGGTTCGCCTGTTCATCCTCCTCACGAGCATCGTCGTCATCGCCGTCCTGGGCATCGGGTTGATGCGGACACTCGCCGGGCGGATGGTGCGGGCAACATTCCAGGACCGGGAGGCGGCGGCGTTGATCGGCCTGCCGGTCGACCGGATCGACGCGCTCGCCTTCGGCGGTGGGACGATGCTGGCAGCCCTCGCCGGTGTGCTCCTGGGCTCGGCCTTCCAGGTCTACCCGACGATGGGCGGATTGGCGACGCTCAAGGCCTTCACGGTCGTCATCCTCGGTGGCATGGGCAGCTTCCCGGGCGCGATCGCGGGCGGGTTTCTCCTCGGCGTCAGCGAGAGCATGGCTGCGGGCTACATCTCGGCCGGGCTGAAGGACGCGATCGGCTTCGCGGTCGTCGTGGCCGTCCTGATGATCCGGCCGACGGGACTGCTGCCCGCGGTCCGGAGGCTCCGTTGACGATGCCGTTCGGCCGGGCGCGCGGACCAGAGAGACCCGCGTCCTCGCACCCTCATCCCCACGCGTGAGCGCCCGAGTCAGGATCAGTCTCGGCCTCGCCGTCGCGACCGGTGCCGCGGCGGCGCTGTTCATCGTGGACGACGCCTACCTGATGCGGATCGCTACGCTCGGGGCCATCTTTGCGATCCTCGCGCTCGGGCTGAACCTCACGGCCGGCCACCTCGGGCTGTTCGACTTCGGCTACATCCTCTATTTCGGGATCGGGGGCTATACGACCGCGCTGCTCACGCTGCGGGCCGGGTGGTCGTGGGAGGCAGCGCTGGTCGCGTCGGTGCTCATGAGCGTCGCGGTCGGCCTCCTCGTCGGGGTCGTCGTGCTGCGCCTGCGCGGACCGTATTTCGTCATCGCGACCTTCAGCTTCCTGACCGTCGCCTACTACGTCGCGATCAACTGGAAGGAGGTCACCAACGGTCCGCTCGGGCTGATCGGTCTTCCCGCCCCGGCATTCAATCTGCCCGCCATCGGCCGAGTCGAGGCGCTCGATCCTGCGGGTGCGCTCGCGATCGCGCTGACCGGCCTGCTGATCGCCGTCGCGGTCGTCTGGCGGGTGGTCGAGAGCGGCGCCGGGCGAGCGTGGCACGCGATCCGCGACAACGAGGATCTGGCCGCGTCGGTCGGGATCGATGCGACCGCGTATGCCTTCCTGGCGCTCGCCGTCTCGGCCGGCCTGGGCGGGCTGGGCGGCAGCATCTACGCCGGGTACGTGGGGATCGTCACACCGGAGATCTTCGCCTTCGGCCACATGGTCAACGTCCTGCTCATGGTGGTGATCGGGGGAACGGGCACGTTCCTCGGTCCGATCGTCGGCGCGTTCCTTGTCGAGACCGTTCCGGAGCTCCTGCGCGTGGCCGAGTCGTTCCGCCTGCCGATCTTCGGACTTCTCCTGATTGCGGCGATCCTGTTTGCCCCGCAAGGGGTCGTCTCGCTCCGTCCGTGGCGGGCCCTGCGGGCCGGCAGGCCCCGCGTGCCGCCGGTGCCCCCGGTCGAGGAGGGTCCGGCATGACGGACGCTCCCCTCCTGGCCGTCCAGGGACTCAGCCGGCGCTTCGGCGGGCTCGTGGCGCTCGACGACCTGACCTTTGCCATCCGCCAGGGCGAGCTGGTGTCGCTCATCGGGCCCAACGGGGCGGGCAAGACGACCGCGTTCAACCTCATCGCCGGCTTCCTGGCGCCGACCTCCGGCCGCGTCGTCTACGCGGGGAGGGACCTGACCGGGATGGCGCCCCACCGGCGGGCTCGTCTGGGACTCGTGCGGACGTTTCAGCAGGCGGCGGTCTTCGGTGACCAGACGGCGGTGGACTGCGTCGTGGCGGGCTCGCACGTGCGGGCCGAGGCGGGGATCCAGGCAGGGTTCTTCGGCACACCCGGCGCCCGCCGCGACGAAGCCTCCAGGTACGAGGCGGCCCTGGAGGTCCTTCGCCTGTGCGGGCTTGATTCCCGGGCGACATCGCGGGCGTCGGACCTCCCCTATGGCGAGCAGAAGGTGCTCGGCATCGCGATCGCGCTCGCGAGCCGACCTCGACTGCTGATGCTCGATGAGCCGACGGCCGGCCTGAACGCGGTCGAGAGCGAGTCGGTCAGCGCCATCCTCGATCGCATCAACGAGCAGGGGGTCACGGTGTTCGTCGTGGAGCACGACATGCGGGTCGTCATGGGCCTGTCCGATCGCGTCATCGTGCTCGACCACGGCCAGGTGATCGCCGATGACACACCTGACCGGGTGCGCGCTGACGATGCGGTCATCCGGGCCTACCTCGGGGACTTCGACATTGCTTGAGCTGCGTGGCGTCGTCGCCGGCTACGGGCGCAGCATGGCCCTGCACGGGGTGGACCTGGACGTCCGATCCGGCGAGGTCGTCGGGCTCCTGGGAGCCAATGGAGCCGGCAAGTCGACGACATTGCGGGTCATCTCCGG
>PNKK01000086.1 GCA_013822395.1 Anaerolinea sp.
GTCGTGCGCCTCAACGTCATCATCGGCGGCCCCGATTGGGTCGATGACCTCCAGCGATCGCTTCCGCCCGGGCGGGTGCTGCTGTTCCTGTTTGATCCCTTGCGCGGCTCCAGAGGAAGCCGATACGACCCCGGACTCCGCGAGGCCGTGAGGGGGCAGTACATCCTCACCAATGTCGACCAGTCGGTCGTGATCGAGGTCGCAGGACGGGTGGCGCCACAGCGTGCATCCGAAGGACCTCCGTCATTCCTTGTCGCGCTCGACGGACGCCCCTTTGACGAGGTGGTCGAAGAGGTCCGCGCTGCCGTCAGTTGAGCCTCCCGGCGCTTCCAGGGCGCCGGCCGGCGCCCGGACAACGCGCCGTCTGGTGGGTGTCGGGCAGCCGGATCGGGGCCGAGGAGACGGTCGACCCGAGCGAGACGGTCGCCCTCGACACCCTCGATCAGGCGTTGCCCTGAGCGAGGCCTGTGTCCGGTTTGCGTCCGGCACCCGTCGTGTCTGTGCTGGGCTCGGCCACGACACGGCCGCCGCGGACCGTCGCTCCGATCACCATGGCCGCCCCGATGACGACGATGTTCTTGATGATGTACTGCCCCTCGATCGTCGGCGCGAAGGGAGCTCTCGTGAACACCTCGGTCGGGAACAGCACGAGCGGGGAGACCGCGCCGATCATCTGGACCGCGAGAAGGAGGATCGTTGCGCGGAGGTAGACGCCGAAGATGAGGCCCAGGCCGATCAGCGTCTCCCAGGTCGCCAGGATGGGCATCATCGCCGGGTCGGGGATCAGCCCCAGCGTCAGGCGGTCCATCGTCCGCATCGCGATCTCCTGTGCCGGGCTCAGTCCGGGGAAGAACTTGAGAGCGCCGAACCAGACGTACATGAACCCGAGGCCGACGCGCAGAAACGTGAGACCGTAGCGGGCGAGGAAGCTCGTGATCTGGCGGTCAATGGTGTCGTAGAGGGTGAACCGTGCAGGCATAGTCATCTCCAAGTCGTCTCCACCCGATGGCGGAGAGCCCAAGCGTAATCCCTGCCGAGCACGGAGGCCTCCGGCCGGGCCGCGTCACCCGTCGGGTCGGACCTCAACGAACCCGACCGCACTGAAGTCACCGTCGAATGCGAGCGCCTCCCGGATCCGCTCTCGGCGCATGACGGCGAAGCTCGTGGCATCGACGAAGGAGTGGGCGCGCTCATCGTGCCGGCGAAGCCAGGCCCAGGCCTCTTGCTCCATCGACTCATCGATGCGCACGACGGTCAGCCAGGTGGCGGCCTCCACGGCGTCCATGTACGCGACGGCCGAGGCGTGCCCGTCACGGCGACGGAGGAACGTCCATGTCTCACCGACGACGTGGTTTGTGGTCAGCAGAGCGCGGCCGGGTGCCCACAACCGGATGGCGGCGTCATGGTTGGCATCCCGGCGGAATCGAAGGGCCACCCAGAAGGACGTGTCGACGAACCTCACGACCCGTAGACGACCTCGTCGACCGGGGCCGAGTTGGCCTCGCTGCCCCCGATCCAGTCACCGAACGGGTCTTCGGGTGGACCGGACGCGCCGATCGAGCGGCGGACCGCTTCGCGGATGAGCGCCGCCTTCGACGTCCGCTCGCGCCGCGCACGTTGGGCCAACTCGTCGTCGAGGTCCTCCTCGATATAGATCTGCAGCCGCTTCATTTGTTGAGTATACGTCAGATCATGGTGTATACAGCACATTGGCCCCAATCATTCAGGCGATCTCCTGGGTGGGAACAGGTCGGGCTCCGTCTCCGCGCCGCGCACCGGAGCCCTTGTATGTGGTCACATAACGCCCAAGTGGGCTGGTATCATGACCACATGGATGTCGGTATCCGAGACCTCAAGGCGCGCCTCTCCGAGCACCTCGAGCGCGTCGCGCGTGGCGAGGTCATCACGGTCACCAGCCGGGGCCGGCGCGTGGCGCAGATCGTGCCGGTGCCCGGGCGCGACAACCTGGAGCGCGGGCTGGCCGAGGGCTGGATCGCCCGCGGGGTCGATCGCCCGCCGGAGCCTGTCCTCCGTCAGCGACCTCTGGCCGGCACGCCGACCACGACCGAGCTGATCTCACAGGACCGAGGCGGATGACGCTCTACGTCGACAGCAGCGCCCTGATCAAGCGCTACGTTGCGGAGGATGACAGCCAGAACGCCGACGCGATCCTGCTCGGCGATACCGAGTGGGTGACCGGGCGCCACGCGTACATCGAGGTTCAGCTTGCGATCCACCGCCGTCTCGGTGAGGCCGAGCTTCGGGTGGCGCGCATGGCCTTCGAGCGCGACTGGCAGCGGACGTTCGTCGTGGGGCTCGATGACGTCGTCTGCCGCCGTGCGGCGGAGCTTGGGATCGCCACGGGTTCGCGCTCGCTCGATGCCCTGCACCTGGCCGCGGCAGAGCGTGCGGGAGGCCGTTCCGTGCCGATCGTCACCTTCGATGTCCGGCTCGGTCAGGCCGCGCGCTCGCTCGGGTTTGGGGTGATCGGGTCGTAGGCACGCCCGTCCATCGATCCGGGCTCGCCCGCTGCTTCCCGGAGCCAGCTCCCGGAGCCAGCTCCCGGAGCCAGCGCCCGTTTCAGGCGACCCGCCAGACCCGCCAGAGGGCCTCCGGGTCGCTGAGCGGGTCGCCGTGGACGAGGAAGAAGTCGGCGGGCCCGCCCTCGCGGATGACGCCGGCGTCCGGCTCGTCGAGCAGTTCCCCGCCGCGCCACGTGGCCGCGGCGAGTGCCTCCCACGGCTCGAGCCCGGCGGCGACGAGCGACTCGACCTCCCAGGCCAGCTGGTTCGCCCGAGACGAGCCGCCCCCGAAGTCAGTCCCGGCGGCGATCTTCACCCCGGCGTCTCTGGCAACGCGAACGCTCGACTCGGCGGCGCGCAGCAGGCCCGTGGCGGAGCGGCGGCCGGCGGCCGTCGAGAACGGGGTCCCGCGGGCCGCCGCGCCGATGGCCAGGAACGAGCGGGGCACGGTGAGGGTGGACACCAGGAAGGTTCCCTGCTGCGCCATCTGGCGGGCGACCGCCGCGTCGAGGCGGAACCCGTGCTCCAGGGCGTCGACGCCGCCCCCGACGGCCGCTCGGGCGGGGCCGAGGCGCTGGACGTGGGCGGTCGCCTTCGCGCCCCGCGCGTGGACCACGTCGACGACCCGCCGGATCTCGGCCGCGCTCCAGGGCGGGTCGTCGGGGACCGGCGACTGGACGTAGAGCTTGACGAGGTCGGCGCCCTGGTCGAGCTGCCGGACGGCGGCGGCCAGGAGGGCATCGGCGTCGCGGACCTCGATTGCGTTGCCACGCCGGAGGACCCCCGGCGGCGCGAGCCAGGTGCCGGCGGCGCGGACGTATGGCCGATCACGCCGGCCGGCCCAGCGGTCCCGGATCCCGAGGGCGAGCGCCCGGCGCCGGCCGTCGACGGGGTCGGTGACGGTGGGGCTGCCGACGTCGCGGAACCAGCGCACGCCGGCCCGGAAGGCAAGCTCACCGTTCTGCTCGGCGACCTCGAGGAGGCGCTCGGGCGGATCGGTGATCCGGTCCAGCCAGTTCGCCCCGCCGGGGAGGGTCAGATGGCTGTGCCCGTCGACCATGCCCGGGACGAACGTCGCGCCACGCGCATCGACGATCTCGAGGCCGGCCACCGGCCCCGGGTCCTCCTCGCCGTCGGCGGGCCGAATCCAGGCGATCCGGCCATCGGCGGCCAGAATGCTGACGCCGAACCGGAGGGTCGCCGATCGGGCGTCGGCGAGGGCGCCATCGCGGTAGAGGGTCCGGCGGGCTGTCGCGGCCGGCGTCGCGGTGGCCGCCGAGGACCTCGCGGACGGTGACGGTGACGGTGGCGGGGTCGGGTCCGCGCTCGTCGTGGCCGGTGGCGCGGTCCCGTCAACGTCGGGCGTGATCTCAGGGGGGGCGTCCGATCCGCCGTCCACACCACAGCCGGCCAGCAGGCCACCGGCGGACCCGAGTGCCGCGACCTGGAGGAAACGCCGGCGGTTGATCGGAGGCGGTGGCTCGTTCGGCATGCGTCTCTCGCGGCTGGTCGCGTCCCGGCGATCCTACCAGCCGGCGTCTGGTCGGGACCGTCGGCCGCCGCGGGGATCCACGTGGGTACTGGCTTGCGCAGGCCCCCGAGCCGCGGAAGCATCCCATCTCCTGTGCCAGCCGGCCGCTGATCCCCTCCCCCCGGCCGGCCCCGGCCCCTTGATCGATCTCGTTCATCGATCCGGCAACATCTGAGCGTGGCCATGCACCGATTCCGACGAATCCGGGGGCCGGCCGAGCGTAAATGCCTCGGGTCTGATGAATGTGCTCGATCACGACCGGGGAGCGGAGGACAGGCCGGAGAGCAGCAGGCGGCAGGCCGGAGACAGGCTCGCCGGGCGGCGGCGTGCCGAGGGACCACTCGACGCCCAGGCGCGACACGATCGACTCCAGGCGTGGCCCCTCGATGCGGCGCTGACGCAGGATGCATCAGGTATGATGAACCTTGATGCGCACGACGCTGAATCTCGACGAGGACGTGGCCAGCCAGCTCGCCGCGCTCTCCCGACGCGAGGGCCGCTCGGTCTCCAGCATGGCGAATTCCCTGATCCGCGCCGGACTGCGGGCGGGCAACCAGCGCCAGGAGCCGCAACCGTACGTTCCCCCGACGTTCGATACCGGTGAGCCGCTGGTCGATATCACCGACGTCGCCGCGGCACTCGAGGTCCTCGACCGTGGAGGGTGACCCTCCCGCCGACGCCATCCTCATCGACGCGAACCTCGTCCTGTGGGCGCATCACGAGCAGTTCAGCCTGCATCGCGCGGCCCGGACTTGGCTCGCGGATGCGCTCACCGGCGTGCCGCTCGTGGGGATCCCGTGGCCCACGATCATGGCGTTCCTCCGCGTCTCCACCCACCAGCGGGCGCTCAGCCGCCCGCTCGGCATCGAGGTCGCCTGGGATGTCGTTCGAGGCTGGCTGGCGCGGCCGAACGTCCGGATTCCGGTGCCGACCGAGCGCCACGAGGCGATCCTCGGTGGGCTCCTGACCAAGGGGCGCGCGACCGGCAACCACACGACCGATGCTCACCTGGCGGCGCTGGCCATCGAGTGGGGTCTCGAGCTCCAGAGCGCGGACCGGGACTTCGCGCGGTACCCGGGCCTGCGCTGGCGGGACCCCCTGAGCTGACACCGGACTTTCCCGGGTCAGCGGTCGCCCACCGACGCCCAGCCCGCGAACGAGTTCGCGAACCCGCCCGAGGGTTTCGCGATCTGTTCAACAACCCCGGTGGCCGTGTCGATCCTCAGGAGACGCCAGGTTGATACATCGGCACTCCTACTGTTCAACGCCACCGTCCGATCGTCTGACGAGATCCCGGCGAACCAGATGGGCGGTGCGGCGATGGTCGGCTGTTCCTGGTACGGCCAGCTGGCGACGACGATCGGAGCTGCCCCGGGCGAGTCGATGCGCACGAGCCGGTAAGCGCCAACGACCTGATCGATCACCCACAGCCCGGTCCAATCGGCCGTCCATGCCACTCCGTTGCCGAACTCTCGGAGGTCGCGAAGGTCCGGGAAGCGGTACCAGTCCCGCGTCGCGCCGTCGGGGGCGACGGTGAAGACGCGACGTCCTCCGGCGTCCATCTCGGCGTCCACGCGTTCGCCGTCCGGTCCGAACAACCGGTCGACGCCCGTCGCGCCGTAGAGCGGCGGCAGCGGCCCCTCGCGGAAGACGCCGTCGAGGCCCAGCACGCCCGTCGGCCCGGTCGTCGCCGGGGCGCCGACCGAGACACGGCCCGCATACCAGCCGGTCCCGTCGGACGTGGGCCAGGGATAGACGTCGACGCCGTCGGGCACCGGCACGTGGCGGACGGTTCGGTCCGCGGCGTCGATGATGTCGACGTCGGCGTTGGACGCCAGGGTCAGTTGGCCGTCCGGCCCCCAGGCCATGCCTCGATCGCCTGCGGGGACGAGGAGCGGCCCGGCCGCCGGGTTGGTCAGATCGACGATGAACACCGTCGGGGGCTCGTTCGGGTCCTCGAGCGGATCGGTCAGGACGGCGAGGAAGCCGCGGTCGCTGGCGACCGGATCGAAGCCGATGGACGGCTGGTGGAGGTCGCCCGGGAGGCGCCCGAAGGCCGGCAGGCGGGCGATGGACCGCCGGGCTCCGCTCGCCCCGACGAGCTCGACGAGGAGCGTGGGCGGTGGGCCGTCCGGGACGGTCGAGACGACGATCATCTCGTCAGGCCGACCGATGGGACCGCGCGGCTC
>PNKK01000087.1 GCA_013822395.1 Anaerolinea sp.
GGGGCGGCGCGGCGATCGTCCAAGGTCCCCCTGTGGCGCCGGCCCATCGCGGCCGGCCTGTCCCCACTCGGTGGCGGCGCGCATCCGGGGTGTACCATCGGCGCCATGCTCGACCACGAAGAGAAGTTCCTGTTCAAGGAGGAGATCGCCCACCTCGCGAACGCGGTGGCTGAACCCGGCACCCTCGACAACGTCGAGGATCTCCTCACGGACGTCATCACCAGCCCGCGCTTCGACTCTGAGGTCTTCACCCTGGAGCGGAGCCTGCAGGTCATGCTCGGCGCCCGGGCCGGGACCACGCTCGTCGGCCTCCTGACCGTCGCGCCCGAGGTCTTCGACGAGGTGGCGGAGGTCCGAATCCCACCGGAGGTCCACGAGCGCCTCGTCGCGTGGCGTGCCCGGTTCGGCCTCGCGATCGACAACGCACTGAACTTCCTGAACAACCCGGACGGGATCCAGGGTCACAACTTCGCGACGCAGATCGCCCACGTGGAGGAGCGGCGTGTCCTCCAGGGCCGCCTGACCCTCGTGCGGTACAACAACGAGCCGCAGTTCTTCGTGGCCGATGCGGCCGTCTTCCTGGGACTCGTCGCAGACATCATGGATCGCCTCGGCCCGTACCTCGAGCCGGACGTCGTGGACGCGGACACCGTCTCCCGGCTCCGCGACGGAATCCAGCTCATCGAGCGCAAGACCTCCGCCCGCGGCTGACGCGGACCGGCTCGGGCGATCCCGGTTTCGTCCCGTACAGGCCCGGACCCATCCCGATGCGCCAGCTCTACCTCGCCGCCACGGGCCAGAACCGGGGGAAGACGACCACTTCGCTCGGGCTCCTGAACGGGTTCCTGGAGCGTGGGCTCGACGCCGCCTTCATGAAGCCGGTCGGCCAACGGACCGTCATCGACCACGGCCAGCCGGCCGACGAGGATGCCGTTCTCATGCACGAGACGTTCGGGCTCGCCGAGCGCTATGACGTCATGAGCCCCATTCATATCCCACGCGGGTTCACGAAGGCCTACATCGCGGGCGAGGTCGTCGAGGATCTCGGAGCGCGGATCGTTCGCGCTCAGGCGTCGTTCGCCGGCCACGACATCCTCCTCGTCGAGGGAACCGGTCACGCCGGCGTCGGTGCGGTCATCGGGCTGTCCAACGCGACGGTGGCGGCGCTGCTCGGGACGCCAACCATCATCGTCAGCGAGGGCGGCGTGGGCCGGCCGATCGACGAGATCGTCCTCAACGCCGCTCTCTTTCGGGCGCACGGGGTGGAGGTCGCCGGCGCGATCGTCAACAAGGTGGACATGGACGCCCAGCCCGGGATCGCCGGTGTCATCGAGCGAGGTCTCGCGCCGTATGGGATCCCGCTCCTCGGCACGCTCCCGATCCGGCCGATCCTGTCCAACCCGACCCTCGAGATGATCCTCGAGGGCGTCCGAGGGGAGCCGATCCACCTCGGTCCAGACCTGGATCGCGTCATCGACGGCGTGGCGATCGGCGCGATGGAGCCCGGCCACATGCTGGAGCGGGTGGGTCCGGGAACGCTGGTCATCGTCCCGGGCGACCGCGAGGACGTGATCCTGACGCTCACCACCGCACACCTCATGGGCCCGGCGGGGACCGCCGATCCCGGAGAGTTCGTCGCCTCCGTCGGTCGGGCCGTGATCTCCGGACACGGGGGCGCGGCGATCGGACTCGTGCTCACCGGTGGCTACCGGCCGCGGCAGGCCGTCATCGACGCCATCCGTCGGGCCGACCTGTTCGCGACCCTCGTCGCCGAGGACACCTACTCGGTGGCGTCCGAGGTCCACGATCTCCTCGTCAAGACCCACCCGGCGGACCGCGAGAAGATCGAGCTGATCAAGCGCCTCGTCGCCGAGAACCTCGACGTCGATCGAATCCTGGGGGTGGCGAAGGAGCCCGAGCCGGGCCGGGCCTGACCCGAGCCGTCAGCCGAGCGGCTCGTTGTCGATGAGGCGGGTGGAGCCGAAGCGGACCGCCAGCGAGAGGAGCGCCGGGCCGTCAACCCGGTCGAGCTCGGCGAGCGTCGCCGCATCAGCGCACGAGACGTACTCGACGTTCGCCAGCGGCTCCTCCGAGAGCCCGGCCCGCATCCGCGCCCGAAGGGCGTCCGCCGAGCGCTCGCCGTTCTCCCAGACCTGGCGGGTCGCGAGGAGCGCCTGTCGCAGGACCGGGGCGGCGGCCCGTTCCTCCGGCGACAGATGGACGTTCCTCGACGACATCGCGAGGCCGTCGGGCTCGCGGATCGTGGGACAGCTCACGATCTCCGTCGGGATCGCGAGGTCGATCGCCATCCGCCGGATGACCGCCACCTGCTGGGCGTCCTTCTGGCCAAAGTAGGCCCGCTCGGCGCGAACGAGGTTGAAGAGGATCGCGACGACCGTCGCGACGCCGTCAAAGTGGCCGGGTCGGGCGGCACCCTCGAGCGGCTGGGCGATCGCGCCCACCGAGACGACCGTGTCGAAGCCCGGCGGATACACCTCGTCGACCGGTGGGGCGAAGACGAGATCGACGCCCTCGGCTGTGCAGATCTCGACGTCGCGCGCCTCGTTCCGGGGGTACCGGGCCAGGTCGGTCGGCTCGGAGAACTGGCGAGGGTTCACGAAGATCGTGACGACGGTGGTGGCGCTCTCCGCGCGTGCCCGCGCCATCAGCGCGCGATGGCCCGCGTGGAGCCAGCCCATCGTCGGCACGAGGCCGATGGGGCGGGGACTCGCCCCGAGCGCCACGTGCAGCGCCTCGCGTGTCCGGACGACCCGGGTCAAGCTCGAATCAGAGATCGCGGTCGAGGGGGATGCCGGCCGGCAGGCCGATGGCCATGCCGGTGGCAGCGCGGTCGTCCGGGGTCCGGCCGAGGGCCTCGTCGAGCGTCGCGTCGTCCATCCGGACCGTCTCCGCCGGGCCCGGGAAGGCGCCGCTCGCGACATCGGCGGCCCAGGCGGCTGCCGCCGCGGCGATCGTCGCCTCGAGGTCGGCGTACTTCCGGGCGTGGCGCGGGGTGAAGGCCCCGAGACCCAGGACATCGGTGATCACCTGGACCTGGCCGCTGCAGCCCGGACCGGCGCCGATCCCGATCGTGGGGATCCGGAGGCGTGAGGTGATGAGGGCCGCCAGCTGCTCAGGGACCAGCTCCAGGACGATCGCGAACGCCCCGGCCTCCTGGACCGCGACCGCGTCGGCGAGGAGCCCGCGGGCCGTCTCGCGGCTCTTGCCCTGGACGCGGACCTTCCCGCCCATCCCGTGCTGGGATTGCGGCGTCCAGCCGATGTGGCCCATGACCGGGATCCCAGCTCGGACCAGCGCCTCGATGGTCCGTCCGCTCCGGACGCCGCCCTCGATCTTCACGGCCGTCGCCCCGGCCTCGCGGAGGAACCGCCCGGCGTTCTCGACCGCATCCTCGGGCGTGCTGTACGAGAGGAACGGCATGTCCCCGATGACGAGGGCCCGGCGGGTCCCACGGACCACCGCGGCGGTGTGATGGAGCATCTCCGTCATCGTCACCCGGACGGTCGAGTCGTAGCCCAGGAGAACCTGCCCCAGCGAGTCGCCGACGAGCAGCATCGGGATGCCCGCCCCGTCGAGGATACGGGCGGTCGGGTGGTCGTAGGCGGTCAGCATCGGCAGCCGCTCGCCGTCGGCGTGCATCCGGCCGATGTCCGCGATCGTCAGCCGGCGGACGGGATCCTGAGTGGCGCTCATTGTTGGGCCTCCTGCATACGGGCAGTCTGCCCCGCCGCGTCCCGCTCGTCCAATGCCGCGGCGACCCGGTCGAGGAGCCGGTCGGCGACCTCGCGCTTCGGGAGGAGCGGCAGCTCGTCGCGGCCGCCGGCGGCATCGAGGATGACGACGCGGTTCGTGTCCGACCCGAAGCCGGAGCCGGCCTCGGCGACGTCGTTCGCGACAAGGAGATCCACCCGTTTCGCGCTGAGCTTGTCCGCGGCGCGATCCAGGGAGCCCGTCTCTGCGGCGAACCCGACCAGAACGGGTGTGGGGCGGACCGGGGCGCGCGTCGCCGACCCGGTGCTGTCAAGACCGCGTGCGATCCGGGCGACCTCGGCGAGAAGGTCGGGTGTCGGCTGGAGCTCGAGGTTCATGCCCTTGCCCCGGGTCAGCTTCTGACCGGCGGGCCTGGCCGGCGTGAAGTCCGCCACGGCCGCCGCCATGACGAGGACGTCGAAGCGGGCCGTCTCCGGGGCGCCGGGAGCTCCGGGCTCGCCGAACAGCGCATCGAGGAGCTCGGCCCTGAGCTCACCGGCCGTCTCGACCCGGACGACCCGGGCGCGATCCTCCGGCAACGAGACGCCGACGTTGGCCGCGATGAGGGTGACGGCCGCACCGCGCTCCAGGGCCGCCTCGGCGATCGCGACGCCCATCTTTCCGGTGGAGCGGTTGCCGATGTACCGGACGGGGTCGATCGGCTCGCGGGTGCCGCCCGCAGTGACCACGACATGCCGCCCGACAAGGTCGGCCTCGCGGGGCGGGGTGGTCGCGAGCGGCGGGCGTGCGGCGGCATTCGACTGGCGGATCCGCCGTCCGGCCACCGCGGCGACCACGGCGTCAACGATCGCGGGGAGGCCGGCAAGCCGGCCGACGCCGGACTGCCTGGACGCGAGGGGGCCGGCCTCCGGCGCGACGATCACGTACCCGAACGCGTCCCGGAGCCGAGCGACGTTCGCCTGCGTTGCCGGGTGCTTCCACATGTCGCCATCCATCGCCGGAGCCACGACGACCGGGGCCGAGGTCGCCAGGCAGGCGGCGGTCACGACATCGCCCGCCAGACCGTTGGCCATCGCCCCGAGCCAGTGTGCCGTTGCCGGTGCCACCACGATCACGTCCGCGCTGTCGGCGATGACGATGTGCCCGATCCGCCCGTCCGGCAGGAGCTCCAGCAGCTCCGTCTCGACCGGGTGGCGCGACAGCGCCGCGAACGTGAGCGGACCCATGAACCGCGTCGCGGACGGAGAGAGGAGGACCACCACGTCCGCCCCCTCCGCGGTGAGCAGGCGGAGCAGCTCGACGGCCCTGTACGCGGCGATCGAGCCGGTGACGCCGAGCGCCACCAGCCGGCCTGCCAGCCGGCCGCCGGTGCCGAGGCCGCGGGAGGCGCTCATCCTGGTGCTGCCCTCACCCGAGGCCCAGTTCGAGCGGCTCCCCGCCGCTCACCTCGGCGTGGAGGATCCCGAGACCCTTGAGCGTGAGATCGGGATCGATGACGTCGACACCCTCGATCGCGGCGGCCCAGGGCGCTGCGCTCAGCCCTCCGGTCAGGATCGTCCGGACGTCCTCGATCGCGACCCCGGAATCGGCGGCGAGCTCGCGGCGAACGCGCGCCAGCAGGCCGGTCGCGAGCGCCTGGTAGCCGAAGATCGTGCCTGCCTGCATCGCGCTGACAGTGTCCCGCCCGATCACGCGGTCCGGTGCCCGCAGCTCGATTCGCGGGAGCTTCGCCGTGTGGCCCGCGAGGGCCTCCAGGCCCAGCTCCAGGCCGGGCGCGATCGCCCCGCCGACGTATGCGCCGTCGGCGGCAACGCAGTCGAAGGTCGTGGCGGTCCCGAAGTCGGCGACGACGGCCGGTGCTCCGTGGAGCCGAGCCGCCGCGAGCGCGTTGACCAGGCGATCCGCGCCGACTTCTCCGGGTCGGTCCACGCGGACCGGGAGCGGCACGGTCCCGACGCCTGCCAGGAGGAGGGGCCGCTCGCGGCGGGTCGCGACGGCTTCCAGCTGGTCGGTCACGGCCGGGACCACCGAAGCGCAGGCGATCGCCGAGATGTCGGCGATCGAGACGTCGTCGAGGCGGAGCAGGCCATCGAGGAGGAGCTCCAGCTCGTCCGCGCTCGCATGCGAATTCGTGACCGCCCGGCGTGTGCCGGCAAGGACGCCGTTCCGGAACCAACCGACGGTGATGTTGGAGTTCCCGACATCAATCGCAAGGAGCATGCCGGGATCATACGCGGGCCTCGCCCCGACTCCAGCGGGCACGCTCCGACTCCAGC
>PNKK01000088.1 GCA_013822395.1 Anaerolinea sp.
CCGATCCGGGTCAAGTGCTGTGCCCATGAGCGCGGCCGGACCGGCCACACGATCCGACACGCCGACGACGACGGTGCCGCCGATGCCGTTGCCAAGACAGATGGCCGCCTCGGCGATATCGCGCTCGGTCTCCTCGGGGCTTGCCTTCTCTCGCTTGAACTCCAGGACGCGCGATTCGAAGCTGGCTGCGCGCTGGCCGGCATGGATTGCAGCGAGGAGCGCCGGGAGATCGAAGAGCATGGCCACGGCCCGGAGTTTGATCGGAGTTTAGTAAGACGTCAATTGTGTCGGTGCTACTAAACTGCCGCCAAACTCACCGCCTCCCCGCTAGGATTGCGGATGTGGGAGCAGTCTCGATAGCCGGGCCGGCCTCTACCGAGGGAGAATGACCAGCGATGAACCAGTGGATGCGAGACATCTTCGACGCCAACCAGGCCAACAACGGCGGTGTCGTCCGGCGAGCCACCAGGAATGTGGCCACCTTTGGTGCGAGTGGCGGAGGACTGGCCGGACTGGTGGCAGAGGCGCGTCGTCAGGGCTTCCACGTCATCGAGACCGGAGACCAGATCGTCATCCTCTGTAACAGCGGCGTGCTGAAGGTCCACTGCTAGCCAGGAGTCAGATATGCGGCCCATGCGACCGACCGAGTCGCCCGACTTCCCCTACATCAAGGCTGGGTTATCTGACGACGCGGATGACGAGTGCATCGAGATCCAGATCATGGGACCAGGCGAGTACCGCAAGGCGCACCTGAAACTTCATACGACCGAGGCTATCGACCTGCACAAGAAACTGTCCAACGCGCTCTGCGACTGGATCGCAGAGTCGGCCGTAGCCTTCGTGACGGGTAAGCCGTAGTCCGGAGGGGAGGGACGATGGACGACGAGGGAACCGAAGGCGAGACCTACCCAGTCGTCGGCAAGCCGTGGGGCGTGGGCTACGGCGAGCGAAAGTGGCTGACCATCCGACCGGACGAGGAGGGCAAGCTCGTTCGTCGCGGCTTCGACTACCTCCTGGTCAGCGACAAGGGCGCCGGCGAGGCGACCGTGGAGATCACCTTGCACCACCAGCGCCGTGGCAAGGTCGAGGGCACCTGGGACGAGACGCCGTTCCTATTGCACAAGCTCCATGCCGGCGAGGCCATCCGCCTCGAGCTCGACTCCGACGAGACCTTGGCCCTCTACCGGCATCTGCAGCACCTCTACAGCATCGGCTCCCAAGGCACCAAGTCGGGCGAGCGCGACTTCGCGGTCGTAGAGAAGTCGACCATCGTGGCCACGGGCAGCGCCGCCGAGCAGTTGCGGGTCCTGATCCAGCGCCACGGCCAGGACGGCTTTTTGAGTGCAGTGTCAGAGCTCGATGTCGGCTCCGGCGTGGTGCTCCTCGCGCTGCTCAAGAAGGACTACGAGCGCAAGGCCGCCGCGGTCGAGGAGTTCGAGGCCCACCTCGCGCCCCACGACGACTGGCAGGAGTCGGACTGGCAGAACTTCTTCGAGCGCAATGATTGGATTTTTGGTCACGGCCTGGACTACCGCTTCTTGGTAACCGAGGTCGTCCAGCCGAACTACGGCGGCGCCGACGTCACCGGCAGGGGTGGCGAGAGGGGGGACTTCCTGCTGGGTTCGTCCGGTGACGTTCGGTTCTCCGTGCTCGTGGAGATCAAGAGACCCGACACCGAGCTTCTGGGCAAGAAGAGGTATCGCAACGGGGCCTGGGAGATCGGGAAAGAGCTAGCCGCTGGCGCTGCCCAGCTCCAGGCCAACTGCGAGCGCTGGTCTCGCACGGCGACTCAAGACCAGAACGACGAGTGGACCGAGGAGAGCGGCGTCACCACGGTTCAGCCCAAGGGCATCCTGGTGATCGGTCACATGCGCCAGCTCGACATCAAGGCCAAGGTCGGAACCTTCCAGCGCTTCCGGCGTAACCTTTGGAACCCGGAGGTGGTGACCTACGACGAGCTCCGCGATCGGGCGAGGTTCTTGGTCGCCCGAGCGGACCAGGACGCCAGCGGCCTACCTCATGATGTCGCAGACGAGGACCCGCCGGACCACGAGGACCCGGACGAAGGGCGCGGAGACTACGAGGGGCCACCCGATTTCGACGAACTGCCGTTCTGACGGCAGGTGAGTCACCGCTAGCACGCCCGCGCCCTGACATGGTCGGCTGACCTGCGCGTCGATACACTGCGTCGGTGACTTCGAGGAGCCGACAGCCAGTCCCAGGTCAACTCCGATTGCCCTTGGTCGATGATCCCATCGCGATCCGCATGGCCGTGGAGGCGTCCGTCGCCGATGATCCGAGCCGCCGCCTGATCCCTGAGATGGGCGTGTGCCAGGGAGCCGGACGGATCGATCTTGCCGTGATCGGGGATACGCTCGAGGGCTTCGAGATCAAGGCGGACCGCGACGACCTTTCGCGTCTGCCGTCGCAAGTGACCACCTTCGCCCTCGTGTTCGACCGCTTGACGCTGGTGACGGTCTCCAGGCACCTTGAGTCGGCGGCTCACGCAGTGCCGGCGTGGTGGGGTCTCCGATCCGTCGAGCCCGACGGAAGCATCGCCATCATCCGAGCGCCCGAACTGAACCTGGCGGTCGACCCGATTGCGGTCGCGGGCTTGTTGTGGCGTGATGAGGCGCTGACCCTACTTCGGGCGCAGGGTCATCGGGGACGTCGAGGGACGCGGCACGACTTCTGCCGTGAACTCGCAATATCCTCGACTCCCGACGAGATCCGATCCATGGTCGCCCGAACGCTCAGGGAACGGTCGTCCTGGCGAGCTGCTGGCTGACGTACGTCAGGTGATGTACGAGCTGCATCCGTTTCCACATCACAATCCGGCCGGGCGGCGTTCGACCCGAAGCCACATCGTCGATCCAACGATCTCCCGCGCTAAACGTAGCCCCGCTGAACTCCGGTCGCCGGCGGAGGGCGTCGAGGAGGTCGACGAAATGGTCGACGGGGTGTTTCCTTATGTCGAGTCCGCGCAGCATCAACCAGCCGTCGGCCGTGGCGTAGCGCAGCTGAGCCGTCTCGGGGAGAGCCCCCTTCGCGTCGATGTTCTCGACCGGATCTGGGTGGGTCGTGCCATAGTCTCCAAATGTCGGAACGCGGGGCAAATCGCGAACCCGCTCGCAGGCACCCTGATACACCCACCATTCCGTCCGCCGAATCGGCGTGATGGCCTCACGCGGAAAGTCCTTCATGAAGGCGGGCATTCCGGAGCCGGCCAGGACCACATGTCGCCACTCCTCAAGACGAGGCAGCAACCGGATCATTGCTGCCCCGGCGACTTCAGCAGCCTCCAGCTGCGTGTCGAGGATGGCTCGGTGATCCAGAATCAGGTCGACGTCCTCGGGTGCGACCCCGAGGTGGTCGAGAAGATCGTCAAGCCGTGACGAGAGCGATGCACCGGTGGATCCGACGTCGTCGCGCTTAACGCGCAATGCGACGCCGCATCGGTCATCGCGCACCGCTGACGCTACAACACCTTGGTACGCGGAAGATCGGCCCATCGAGGTCACCGGGACCGCCGCCCATCCATGCACCCGCGCCGACTCCAGGGCGCGCCCGAACTCCGCGGCATCGTCTAGCCAGTCACCATCCAACAGGATCGGCCCGTCGGTTCCCATGGTGGTCTTGAGGCTCGTCAGCGCGCTAGCCAATCGAGCGACCGGGTCGGCCTGCGCCTGCCAGAGTTGAATGAGCGGCGTCACCGTCGCGCGGATGCTGAGGATTACGTCGGCCAAACCTGCGTACTCTGCCTGACGACCCTTCAGGATCGCTAGGTAGGACCAGTGTCTTCGAAGGAGGTCGTCGCCGGTACGCATCGGATTCCGCCTTAAGATAGTCGGCCCTCGGCTGAGGGGCCGCTGATGTACGCTAGATTGTAGACCAAACTTCACAGGGAGGCGTACATGGCGAACAGGAACCACGATCTGCCGATCGACTCGTCGATGACACTGGGCGACCGGATTCGGGTCGCGCGGGCGCGAAAACGCCAAACACTGCGCGACTTGGCGATTGCGGTAGGGAAGGCTCCGTCGTACCTCAGCGACATCGAGAACGATCGTAGGGTGCCATCCGAGGACCTCCTGGCGAGCCTTGCGGACGAGCTGGCCCTGGACTTCGATGAGTTGATGGCCGCCGCCGGCAGGATCGGGAGCGATGCAGATCGTTACCTGCGCCGGACCCCCGCGGCGGGTGTCCTGTTCCGGAGGCTGTCGGAGCACAACGTCGGCCCCGAGGCGCTCGAACGGCTCATCGAGCAGGTCTCGGACCTGGCCAAGGACGATGCGGCAGATCACCGACCGTAGCGGCTCCGTTCGGCTGTGGTACGAGCCGAATGAGATCGAATCAATCGCTCGGGATACGCTCCGACAGGCGGGCCTCTGGCCGACATTCGACGAACCACGTGTCGACATTGAGCGACTGCTCGAGACCCATCTGGCCGCGGAAGTTGACTATGGCGTCGAGCTTGAGGCAGAGGTCCTCGGCTACACGGTCTTCGACCGACCGATCCGTGTGGTGGTGAATCGGCGCCTGACCGACGCAGCCCTTGGACCGAATGCCTCCATCGGTGCGGTCGGACGATGGAGAGCGACGATCGCTCATGAGGCGGCGCATGTCCTGCTCCATGCGGTCCTGTATCCCATCACAGCAGCCTCGTCAGGACGAGCCGCATCACGTTGTTTCCGCGACGTGATCGCCGACGGAGCCCGACCGCGTGACTGGCGCGAGGTTCAAGCCAACATGGGAATGGCGGCATTGTTGATGCCACGCTCGGTCTTCGCGTCCGTCGCCGAACTCAGCCTTGCCCCGTTCGGGCCGGTCGTGCCGCCTGTGGGGGCGACGACGTTGACCGGCCGCCACCTCGTCGATGTACTTGCGCAGTCATTCCAGGTCTCCCGGCGCGCAGCAGTCATCCGCCTTGCGGAACTCGGCTTCATGAGCCTCAGCGCCGCGCCCGATCCCAGGGCGCTCGAGCCCGTCGAGAGGAAACCGGCCCCGTGACCATGATGGGCGCGCTACGCGACTGATAGTCATCACGCGCATTGCCCGATGAAGCGTTCCACGTCCTTCACCCGCAGCTCGCCGGAGATGAGTTTGGACAGTAGCGCGTCACGTAGGGCTGCAAGGGTGCGGGACTGGAGTCGCACGGCGACGAGATCCTCGAGAAGGGGCTGGAATCTTCCGGTCATCGCATCGAGTAGCGACGTTGGTGGCACGACGGCCTTCGTCGCGCTCAAGTGACCACGCTGAATGTGGCCCATCGTGGTCGCCTTCCCAGCAGCGATCGCACGGAAGTCGGCGAGGTGGTGACGAGTCCAGAGGAAGTAGAACCACTTCGGGAACCGGTCAGACGTGACCTTGAACAGGTGCTGGTTCAACGCCCCTCGGCCACCGCACCAGATCTCGACTTCCAGGCTGCCGGACCAGGAAAACAGGACGTCACCATCCTCGACTACATAGGCCGGCGGAATGTCCGAGCTGGCTTGGTCGGCGCCGTCGGTGTGGCCGGATCGGAGCTGAGCGATCTTGATGACGGGCAATGAGCCGCCACCGCCTGGTGGGTACTTCTGCAAGGCGAGCCCGTTCAGGTACGTCGCGATCTCGTCCAAGGCGCTCACCTGCCACCCGGTCGGAATCTCTCCCAGCTCCGAGTCCTCGAACGAGTCCGGGAACAGGTCGGCGAGGTGCGGCGGCAGGCCGGGGTCGCGGCCTTCGGATTTGGCGCGGACGGGGTCGAAGTCGACGAACCAGGACTTGAAGAGGGCCCGCGCGATCACCTCCAGGGTCTCGTTCATCCGGCGGTTCA
>PNKK01000089.1 GCA_013822395.1 Anaerolinea sp.
GGCTCGAGGGCGAGGGCGTACGTCTCGCGGAAGAGCTGCTCCGTCTCCGCAGCATCGAACCGGAGGTCCGAGGTCCGCAGCTCGGCGACTTCGCCGAGGGCGCGGAGGCGGGCCAGCGGCAGGGGCGGCTGCTTTCGGCTGATCAGAACGAACGTGAGGCGCTCGGGCGCGCGTGCGAGCAGCTCGCGCAGAATATGCCGGACATCGATCGAATCGTCGACGACGTGGAGGTCGTCCAGCACGAGTGCAGTAGGGTCGGCCGGCAGATCCCCGAGCTCGCGGATGAAGGTGTCGAGCACGGAGTCGCGCGGTGGCGCAGATCCCCCGGTTTCGCGCAGGAGCGACTGCGTGACGGGCGCGAAGTCCGGGAGATGGATCCGGATCGCCGCGACGAGGTAGGCGATGAAGCCGACCCAGTCTCGATCGCCGCGGTCGAGGCGAAACCAGAGAACCCGAACCCGGCTCCGGCGGCTGAAGTCGGCCAGCAGGGTCGTCTTGCCGTACCCGGCCTCGGCGATGACGAGCACGACGCGGCGGTGGATCTTGATGCGGAGCCAGTCGAGCAGTCGGACGCGCTCGAGCGTCTCCTCGCGCAGCGGAGGTGCCTGGACCTTGCTGATCTGGACCGGGTACTCGGATATCACGCCGAGTGGGCCTCCGGAGCCGTGGATCGGCGCGACGATCGCCGGTCGGCCCGGTCCGACCGGGACCCCGGCACGCTCACCTGTCCCTGCGGGGCGCTTGGGGTCCCGTACTCGCGTCGGCGGCTCGGGCGGCGCGAACGATACGGACGGCCGTTGAGCCGTGTCAACGCGACGCGACGCGACGTCGATGGGGGTGGGTGAGGGACGCGGAGCTTGGCGAGCGACCGCGACCGGTCGGGTGCTGGGCATGGCGCGCATGGTGGCGGCCGACGCTCACCCGGCGATTAGCTGCGACCGGTCGAACGGTCATCTTCGGCGTTCTCACCCGGTCTCTGATCTGAGGCGCCCTTGCCAAGCCGGCGCTCATCGTGAACGAACCGCCTGCCGACGGTCGTCGCGTCGCCCCGGTTGCGTCGCATCCGAGGGCATTCCGTGCACGACCACGCATGACAGGCGGTCCACAACGTCAGGTCGCGCAGCGCGTCACGCTCGGTCGAACGGCAGATGAGTCGTCTGCCGGCTCGGATTACGCACTCGGAGGTGGGACGGACAACGGGAGGAGCGGTTCGCCGCGTGCCGACTCAGCCCTCGTATTCGAATCCGATCTTGATCTCGACGCGGTACTCGACGATCTCGCCGTCCTCGACGATGGCGGACGACTTCACGACCTCGACCGTCCTGATGTTCCGGACGGTCCGCGAGGCGGTGGCGACGGCCTGGCGGGCGGCGTCGCTCCATGAGCTCGGGCTCGTGCCGACCATCTCCCGGATGATGATGACGCCCACGCGATCCTCCTCGAGCGACAGCTCTCCAAACCGCGTCAGTCTACGGCGCGCCGATCCCACGGCGTGCCGACCCAGGGGACCTCGACGACTTGAGGGCCGGCGATGAGCTCTCAGGCACCTGCGGGCGCCGGGCCGGGCTGAATCAACCCGGCCCGGACCTTGTCGAAGCAGCTGCTGCAGTACACGGGCCGATCCGAGCGCGGCGCGAACGGCACCATCGCCTGGTTGCCGCAGGCGCCGCAGACGGCGGCGTGATAGTGGCGGGTCCCGTTGCCGATGCGGGCCTGCTTCGCCGCGGCACGACAATCGGGACATCGCTGGGGCTCGTTCGTGAGCCCCTTCTCCGCGAAGAAGCGCTGCTCCCCGGCCGAGAAGATGAACCCCTCGCCGCAGTCGCGGCAGGTCAGCGTACGGTCCTCGAACACCCTTTCCCATCCTCCGTCTCGGACGTCCGTGGCGGACGCGCAGCCGAGATCAGGACCGGGACGCGGATAAGCAGCGGCCGGGGCGGTGGGGACGGCCGCCAGAGGAGCTGCTCGCACGCGCTCGGCTCCGCCCGGGCGCAAGAATCGCCCGGGAAATTCCTGCTCGGCAGGATACGCGCCCGGTCAAGTGCTCTGCTGTACAGTTCGCACAGGTCGGCGTGCAATTCGCGCAGGTCGGCACGGTCGAGTGGCGATGCTCTCGGAACCGTCGCCGGCCAGCCGGCGTCGGGTGCTCCATGAAACCCCCTGCTGTCCTCGCCACCGCACGCCCCCGGCCGTTCCACTCCCTCGCCGCCGTCGCCGTGATCGTGCTCGCGGCCTGCGGGAGCGCCGCAAGCTCGAATCCATCGACCATGCCTGGCGACTCCGCCGGCACCAGCTCCACTCCCGCGAGTTCGTCGCCGGCCGGTACGATCGAGCACCGGACCGGCGCCAGGGATGTGGTGTTCCGGTTCGCCGAAGGCGGCGGGTTCGTCCCGATGGGCTTCTTCGCGACCGAGGCGCCGCAGTTCACCCTCTACGGCGACGGCACGGTCATCTTCCGCGACGGCGACATCGCCCCACCACCACCGTCGAACCCGAACCTCATCGTCCTGGCGCCGTTCCAGACAGCCCGTCTCGATGCGGCCGACGTGCAGTCGTTCCTCCGGTTTGCGCTCGCCGACAGCGGTCTTGGTGTCGCCCGCGCCGCCTATACCCCCGGCAACGTCGCGGACGCGCCGACTGCGACCTTCACGATCAACGCCGGGGGCCTGTCCAAGACCGTATCCGTGGAGGCCCTCGGATTCGACAACCCGCAGAGCCCGGACGCCCCGATCCTCGCGGCGATGGCAAAGCTCGGCGACGTGGTCCGAGACTTCGGGTCATCTGTCGAGGACGAGACGACCTGGATGCCGGAGCGCTGGCGCGGCGTGCTGACGCCGGACGCCCTCAACCCGCCCACGGCCTGGCCGTGGCCGGACATCGCCCCGACCGATTTCGTTCAACGCCCGGAGCCCGGCGCGCCACAGTTTCCGGTCCGGACGATGACCCCCGCGGAGATCGACGTGCTCGGGCTGGACGGGATCGAGGGCGGATTCAGCGGGCTGAGCCTGACCGGCCCAGACGGCAGGATCTACTTCTTCGCGCTCCGGCCGCTGCTCCCCGACGAGACGTACTGAGTCGTCCCCTCAGCCGGCCTCAACGCAAGGCGGCCGACGAGCACGCCTGCAAGCGCACTTGGACGTGCGTGAGCAGGCGCGTGGGCGCCCGCACGAGCCCTCCGAGGACCGAGGCGACGTCCCTGCGAGCCATCGGTCCGAGGATTCGATTAGGCCTCGGCGTAGCGCTGGCCGGCATAGCTCTGGAAGCGCGTCTGACTTTTCTTGAACCAGAGCTGGATGTCTCCGGTGGGACCGTTGCGGTGCTTGGCGAGCTTCACGTTGATGACCTCGCCGTCGGTTTCGTGCTCCTCGCCGGCCTTCTCCTTCTCGCGCCACAGGAAGACGACGAGGTCCGCGTCCTGCTCGATGGCGCCCGACTCCCGGAGGTCGGACAGGCGCGGCTCCTTCGACTCGCGCATCTCCGGCTGCCGTGACAGCTGGGAGAGCGCGATGACCGGCACGGACAGCTCGCGCGCGAGCGCCTTGAGGCCTCGCGAGATCTCGCTGACCTCCTGAACACGGTTGGAATCCCGGTTCGTGGTGGTTGCCTGCATGAGCTGGAGGTAGTCCACGACCACGAGGTCCAGCCCGGCCTCCGCCTGGAGCCGGCGGGCCTTCGTGCGCAGCTCCATCGACGTGATGTTCGGTGTGTCGTCGATGTAGACGGGCGCTTCGGACAGGTCGTTCATTGCCGGCGCGATCCGGGCGAAGTCCATCTCCTCGAGGAAGCCGGTGCGGAGCCGCTTGGATCGATGTTCGCGGTACTCGACAGCAGGCGGAGGACGAGCTGCTCCTTGCTCATCTCGAGGCTGAACACCCCGACGCTGCGGCGCTCGCGGACGGCTGCGTACTCGGCGATGTTCAGGGCGAAGCTCGTCTTGCCGACCGACGGCCGGGCCGCGACGACGATCAGGTCGCTCTTCTGGAAGCCGGTGGTGAGGGCGTCCAGGTCCGGGAAGCCGGAGGTGACGCCGCTCAGCTCGCCGCGGTGGGCGTGAAGGTAGTCGAGGCGGTCGTAGGCGGCGTGGAGGAGATCCTTCAGCTGGCTGAACCCGACCGTGATCCGCCGGTTCGAGACCTGGAAGAGCTCCGACTCCGCTCGGTCGATCGCCTCCTGGATCTCCGCTGGATCCTCGTAGCCGATACCGGCGATCTTGCCGGCCGCCCCGATCAGGTTCCGCAGGACCGCCTTCCGCTCCACGATCCGGGCGTACTGCTCGGCGTGCACCGCCGTGGGCGTCTGATTCGACAGGCCGGACAGGTAGCTGCGGCCGCCGACACCCTCGAGCTCGCCCTTTCGCTCGAGGGCCTCCGAAACCGTGACGATGTCCACCGGCTCACGGCGTTCGAAGAGGTCCAGCATCGCGCGGTAGATGATGCCGTGGGCCTGCCGGTAGAAGTCCTCCGGGCGGAGGAATTCGGCGACCTCGATGATGGTCTCGCGGTCGATGAGAATCGCGCCGAGCACGGACTGCTCGGCCTCGAGGCTCTGGGGCGGCAGGCGATCGATCATGGCGAGCTCAGTCTCCGGCTGGGGAGTGTCAGCTCCAGTGTCACGGTCTCGGTGTCCGACCGATACCGGCTTATCCCCGCCCTTGTGGCGCGCCCGGCAGGTTGCCGTGGACGGCGCCAATTCGCGTGTGGATCACCTGTGGAGAGCCTGACTCGCACGGCGGCGCTCGCGCTGACTGGCTATCACGAGCGCCGGTTGCCAGAGCCCCGGCCAAGGCGGCGTCGAGCAGGTGAGCGCGCGCTCTAAGAAGGCGCGCGGATAGGCAGCAGGCCGGGTCGCCTCCGAGCCCTGCCGGACGGGTCCGCGAGGCGACTCAGGGCCGGTTGGCACCCTCGCTGTCGGCGCTCCTCGCAACGATGCCGAGCGTGAGCTCCTGCAGCTCGGCCAGGAGCGCCCGCAGGCGCTTGGCATTCTCGAAGAGCGGGGCGTAGTCGACCAGCTCGGCGGCGCTCAGGCGGCGGGTCACGGTCTTGGCGTCGATCTTGCGGGTCCACAGGGCATACGGTCCGTGGAGGGTGGGCGGATCGGCCCGGCAGCGGCAGTTGGACTTGCCGCAGCGATAGCGCTGCAGGCTCAGCGTCCCCGGCAGGGCGAACCCGGTCGCGGCGAGCTCGGCGGCGATCCGGGCCCGGGCGGCGGCCTGCTCGGTGGTGATCTCCATGGCCCTCTCCCATAGGGTGCGCTACACGGTCAATCTGGACGTATGATACGTCCAGTTCTGACCGGACCGGGAGGGGGCATGCAGGCGCTCGACCCGCGGGTGTTCAACGCAGTGTGGGCGGCCTTCGAGCCGCTCCTTCCGGCCCCCGCCCCCGACACCCATCCGCTGGGCTGCCACCGGGGGCGCATCTCGAACCGCGACTGCTTCTATGCGATCCTGTTCCG
>PNKK01000090.1 GCA_013822395.1 Anaerolinea sp.
CCGAAGTCTCGCGTCCGCCACTGCTCCGGCGTCAGGTCCAGGCAGAGGAGATCCGGGCGGATTGCCGCGACGAGATCGACGAGGGCCGCCAGATCGTACGGGATCGGCTCGCGGTGGAATTCCGCGAGCGTCCCGAGGACGGCGACCGGCGTCGGTGTCATCGTGCGGCTCTCCTGTCATGACCGGGACGGTACGATCGCGGCAGCGGCGACCGCCACGGTGAAGCTGCCGGTTCTTCTATCGGTGGAATCACCGATGTCCCGCCTGATCTCGAGATCGGACCGCCCACAGGGCCGCCTCCGTCCGGCTGCGAACGCCCAGCTTCGCGAAGACACTTCGCAGGTGCGCCTCGACCGTCCGAACGCTCAGGAACAGCTCCTCCGCGATGTCCTTGTTGGTCATCCCTCGGGCCAGCAGCGCCACGACTTCCGCCTCGCGTTCAGAGAGCGCGTCAGGCGGCGCCGTCGCCTGCTGTCCCGATGCCAGCGCCGCCAGGACCCGAGCCGCCATCCCCGGCGGGAGGACGATCTCGCCTCGGCCCACGGCGATCAGCCCGCGAACGAGCCCTGGCGGGTCGACCTCGCGCGACAGGCAACCCAGGGCGCCGCCCCGCACGAGCCCCACGATGCCGTCGAGATCGAGCGCATCGAGCAGGAAGAGAAGGCCGACTCCGGGTGCGGCCGCAACCAGCTCCCTGGCCAGCTCGGGGCGTGGGATGGTGACGTCGACGAGGATCGCCGTCGGGCGGCTCGGAGCGGTGAGGGTCGCCACGGTCGCGGGCAGCGGTGCGGTTCCGGCGAGGGCGATGCCCGGCTGCCGGTCGAGCAAGGCGACCCACGCCGCGGCATGAATGGCGGCGGGTGTGAAGACGATGACGGACGTTGGCACGAAGGCGTCGGGCACGCGTACACCCTACCCGGGCGTGCCCCGTTCAGTCAGGCGCTCGCCGATGATCGGGCCCGCGTCGATCCGGTTGGTCCGGGCCGGCCGTACACGGCGGTACAGGACGGCCTGGGCGCGTCGTCCCACGATCGTGGAGGAGCACCAGCGAGGCCTCGGCAGTGCACTCGTCGGGTTGGTCACCAGGTCACGTGGCGCGGGCCGTTCGGCAGGGCGAGTCCGGTCCGCACGGCCCTTCGCCCGGGCGCGCCGGTCTTACAAGACTGTCGTACAAACCGCGGCGTTCCGGCGCCCGGATCGACAGCAGGGTGGGGTCCCAACGATGCCACGACGATCCGTGACCCAGAGCAGTCTCCGATTCCTCCTCCTCCTGCTGGTCGTGGCCGCCTGCAGCACACCCGGCCCTCCCGGCTGGACGTTCACTCCGATCGAGACCCCGAGCGGACCAGGCGCCCAGCCTTCGCCTGCGGCAACCACAGTGCCGGCTCCGACCGCGCTGCCGGCCCAAACCCCGTCGTCGACGCCGATGGCCTCGATGCCCGGTGCCGACGGGGCCATGGCGTCGCCCGGCTCGAGCGGTGGCGGCGCCGTGTCGATCCTCGGGACGCTGGAGGTCCGGGCCTTCGACATCGGCTATGAGCCCACGACCCTGACCGTCGACCGACCCGGGACCTATCTCGTTCGCCTGGTCAACACGGGCCAGTTGGCGCACGACATCCTGTTCGCCGACGGGACGATGGTGGACGCGGCCGCCGGCACGACCGCGGAGGGTGAGCTGGTCGTCCCGACGGGCGGGCTCACATTCGTCTGCGCGAGGCCCGGTCACGCCCAGGTCGGCCAGCAGGGCACGCTCCTCGTCGGCGGCTGACGCGCCGCCGACGGGACCCGCGATCGTGGTGCATGGTTGCCCAGCGGGCCTGGCGACGCCGCGGTCGCTCGTTGTTGCCAGACCGCCCGCGGATCCAGTAGAACGCCGGAAGATCCCGTCTTCTCATCTATATCTAATGTTTCCTGCCCGGATCTTGCCTACCCTAGGCCCGATGCAGAGTGCGGCGTCCCCGCAGCGCGTTCGAGCAGCCGGCTGGAGTTGCCGGTGAGTACGCGCGGCCTCGTTGTCGCGACGATCGTCGCGGTCGTCGCGGTCGTTGGCGTCTTCGCCTGGCCGGGGACCGGTGCGCCGGTCGCCCGCCCCGGCGAGACCATGATCGTCATGGACGACTTCCTGTTCTCGCCGAACCGCCTCGAGTGGCGGGTGGGCGACACGGTCACGATCACGGTCCTCAACCGCTCCTCGTCGCAGCCCGGCGCGGCGCACGAGATCATGTTCGGCCGGCGGCCCCTGCGCGAGGAGGGCGTCCTCGGCCCCGTCCAGGGGGACGGCTTCGAGGAGCAGCTCCTCGACGGCGCCACGATCGAGCTCCTGGCCGGTGACGGGGTGACGATGATCATGGCCGAGACGTCCCGCCTGACCGGCGTCGATCCGATGTCGCTCATGCCGCCCGGCATGGACATGGGGGCACAGGCCATGACGCGGCCCGGCATGGACTTCATGGCGGTGGTCGCGCCGCGCGGCAGCCTCACCTTCCGCTTCCAGGTTCCGGATCGGCCGGGCGACTGGGAGCTCGGGTGTTTCGCCGGTGACGGCCAGCACTACCTCAACGGCATGAAGGGGGTCGTCACGGTGACATCCCGATGAGCGTCCGCGATCGCGACCTCTGGATCCTGGGCGGCCTGTGGCTCGTCCTGAGCGTGGCCGGCGAGTGGCTCACGGCGCTCGCGCTCGAGCGCTGGCCGATCGTCATCACCGAGCAGGGCCGGATCACCGCCGATGCCTTCGCGTTCCTGCTCCGGGTCGGCGTGGTCATCTTCGTCCTGGTCGCACTGCTCATCACCTACAGCGCTATCCGGTTCCGCGCACCTCGCGACGACCTGCCGGGCCAGCCGATCGACGCCCCCGTGCAGCGCCGCGGCAGCCGCATCTTCACCATTGGCTGGGTGGGCATCACCACGGCGCTCAACCTCCTGTTCATCGTCTACCCGGGTGCGGTCGGCCTGGGGGACCTGTGGCGGCTCGAGCGCGAGGCGGAGGCCCGGGGGCCGATCGTCGTGGAGGTGACCGCCCGCCAGTGGGGCTGGAGCTACAGCTATCCGGCGCTCGGCATCACCGCGGCCGCCGAGCTGGCGTTGCCGGTCGACCAGCCGGCCAAGCTCCTGCTCACCTCGGCCGACGTCATCCACGGCTTCTGGGTGCCGGCCTTCGGGATCAAGAAGGACGTTGTGCCAGGCCAGACGATGATCCTGTACATCACGCCGGACACGATCGCCTCGAGCGAGGGTGACCCGCGGGTCCGGGTCCAGTGTGCCGAGCTGTGCGGAGCCGGGCATGCCGAGATGCGCTCAGGCGTGCGCATCCTGTCGGCGACCGACTTCGATGCCTGGGTGGCCGCCCAGCGGGCGCCTGCGCCGACGATGGACCCGAACATGCCGGGCATGAGCATGCCGCCGGCCGAGACGATGGCGCCCGCGCCGACGATGGACCCGAACATGCCGGGCATGAGCGCGGCGCCGGCCGAGACGATGGCGCCCGCGCCGACGATGGACCCGAACATGCCGGGCATGAGCGCGGCGCCCACGGCGCCGTGAGACGAGCCCACCCCCGCCACGAGGAGCCGAGGACACGATGGCGACCCCGACCGTCGCGCTGACCGCGCCAGCCAGCACCAGGATCGCGCTCTTCGGTCCGCTCGTTCGAGCGGGACTGTGGGGGATCGCGGCCTACGGGCTGGGCGCCCTGGCGACCGCCCTCCTGCTGGGCGGAAGCCCCACCGGCGAGCGGGCGATCACGGTCGGTTACGTGGCGGGGGTCATCGGCTGGATCCTCGGCGGCGGAGCCTGGGAAGGCTGGGTCCGGCCGTGGTTCGGTGGCCCGAACACGTGGGACGAGGGTGCCGGCCTGGTCCGTTACCTGCGCTTCAACACCGACCACAAGGTGATCGGGCTCCAGTACCTGTGGGCCGCAGGCCTGGCGTTCCTCCTGGCCGGCCTCATCGCGATGGCCATCCGCCTCGAGCTCATCACACCCGCCGTCGACGTGTTCGGGACCGCGCAGACGTACACGTCCTTCGTGGGGGTTCACGGTGCCCTGATGATCTTCGCGGTCGCCGTCGTCGCGATCATCGGCGGGTTCGGCAACTACTTCGTGCCGCTCCTCGTGGGCGCCGAGGACATGACCTTCCCTTCCCTCAACGGCGTGAGCTGGTGGTTCGTGGTGCCGGGCATCCTCGCCATCCTCGCCAGCCCGCTGCTGGGTGGTTTCCAGACCGGCTGGACGGGCTATGCTCCGCTCGCCGCCGCCAGCCCACCCGGCCAGACGCTCTACTACCTGGGCATCGCGTCCCTCGGGTTGTCCTCGCTCCTGACGGCCATCAACATCATCGCGACGACCGTCTACCTGCGCGCCCCCGGGCTCACCTGGGGCCGCCTGCCGATGTTCAGCTGGGCGATGCTGTTCACCGCGGTACTGACCGTGCTCTGGCTTCCGGTCGTAACGGTGGCCATGCTCCTCGGCCTGCTCGACCGGATCGTCCCCACCGAGATCTTCGGGGCGAGCGGCCTGCCGCTCCTCTGGCAGGACCTGTTCTGGCTGTTCGGCCATCCCGAGGTCTACATCATCATGCTCGGCGCCTGGGGCATCTGGCTCGAGGTCATCCCGGTGTTCGCCCGCAAGACACTGTTCGGCTATCGCTGGGCGCTGGTCGGCTTCCTCGGGATCACGTTTCTGTCGGGGGCGGTCTGGGTTCACCACATGTTCGCATCCGTGGGCGACGTGCGGCTGATCCCGTTCATGACCACGACGGAGCTCATCTCCATCCCGACCGGGTTCATGTACCTCGTCGCGATCGGCACGCTGTGGCAGGGTCGGATCCGCCTGACGACACCGATGCTGCTGGTCCTGTTCAGCATGCTGAACTTCCTCGTCGGCGGGGCGACCGGGGTCTTCCTGGCCGACGTGCCGTCCGACCTCCAGCTGACCGACACGTTCTTCGTCGTCGGCCACTTCCACTACACGATCGTGGGCGGGATGATCTTCGCCTGGCTCGGCGCGCTCTTCTACTGGTTCCCGAAGTACAGCGGGCGGATGTACAGCGAGCGCTGGGGCCGCATCGGCGCCTGGTGGTTGCTCATCAGCTTCAATCTCACCTTCCTGCCGATGTTCGCGAGCGGCATCGACGGCATGAATCGCCGGGTGGCGAGCTACCTGCCGTATCTCCAGGATCTCAACGTCCTCACCTCGATCGGTGGCTTCCTGTTCGGGGTCGGGTTCGTGATCCCCCTCGTCAACCTGACCTGGTCGTGGCTGCGGGGGCCGCGTGCGGTTGCCGATCCGTGGGCCGGCAAGACGCTCGAGTGGCGGACCGACTCGCCGCCGCCGCGCGAGAACTTCCACACGGAGCCCGTGGTGACGGCCGATTTCTACGGCTACGGAAAGGTGGCGCCCGAGCCGCCGCTCTTCG
>PNKK01000091.1 GCA_013822395.1 Anaerolinea sp.
GACGAGACGCGGTCAGGCATCGGCGATCAGGCGATAGCCGATGCCGCGCACCGACTCGATCGTGGGTCCGTCCGGCCCGAGCTTCTTGCGCAGCTCCGACACATGGACGTCGATCGTCCGCGTCTCCCCGGTGAAATCGGTGCCCCAGACGTCCTCGAGCAGCGCCTCGCGGCTGAGCACGACGCCCGGATCCCGGGCGAGCGCGGCGAGGAGGTCGAACTCGCGGGCGCGCAGCTCCACGGGACGGCCGCCCACGAAGACCTCGCGCCGGCGCGGCTCGATCCGGAGCGTCCCGACCTCGATCGGCCGGCCCAGCCGGACCGTCCCGTCGGTCCGGCGGAGGATTGCCTTGACCCGCGCGACGAGGGCGCGCGGGTTGAACGGCTTCGTGACGTAGTCGTCCGCCCCGAGCTCCAGGCCCACGATGGCATCGACGTCATCGGTCCGTGCGGTGAGCATGAGGACCGGCGTGTCCGCCTCGCGCCGGATGGCCCGGCAGACCTCGAAGCCGTCCATGCCCGGCAGCATCAGGTCGAGGATCACGAGGTCCGGGCGATGCCTTCGATGCATCTCCACGGCCGACGGCCCGTCCGTCGCAGCGATCGTCCCGTAGCCGGCGCCCTCGAGGTACAGGCGGAGGAGCTCGACGATGTTCGGGGCGTCGTCGACGACGAGGATCGTCTTCATCGGTCGCGAGTCTACGCTGGCGCGGTGGGGCCGCCGGGCCCGTCGTTCCCCGGTCGACGACGAGCCCGACGGCAGTTCCGCGCCCAGTCAGGCGAGGGCGGCGATGACCTGGCGTGCCTCGGCCGTTGCCCTCCGGAGGTCCGCCCGTGCGGCCGCGATGGCCTCGCGAGCCTCGCGTAGGACGGGTCCGGCTGTGCCGGCGTTCCAGTCGGCCGGCGTGAGCGGCAGGACCTCGCTCGCGAGGCCGTCGACACCCGCCAGGGCCTCGTCGATCGCGGCCTGCATCGCCTCGAGCGCCGCCTTCGCCACGGTGACGTCCTTGCCGTTCGCCTCGGCCTGCGCGATGAGCGAGGCGAGATCCGCGGCCGTCTCGTTGAGCGCTGCGCCCGCCGCGTTCACGGTGTCGGCGGCGGTGACGAGCCAGACCTGGCGGGTGACGAGAGCATAGATCCGGAAGTCCTCGAAGATGCGCTTGATGTCCGCGCGGAGCTCCTCCACGGTCGTGTCGGCCTCGATCTCCTCGCGGAGGGCGCGGAGCCCGGCGGCGGAGTTGTCCAGGATCACCTCGAGGGCGGCCTCGTGAGCGTCAGTCAGCGCACGGGCATCGTCGACGGCGTTGTCGAGACGCCCGATCGTGGCCAGCCGGCGATCGATCTCGCAGGTCCCGACGGCCTGGAGGTTCCGAACGGTGGCACTCGCGCGAGCCGCGGACCACTCCCGGGCGCAGTAGATGCGGCTGTTCAGCTCCTCGGCCTGCCCGGCCCGGGAGGTGCTGGCCGCGGCCGTGGGTTCGGGCGCCGCGAGAACAGGTGTCACCCCGATCATCGTGGCGAGGACGAGACCGGTCAGCGGACCGGCGAGGCGGATGACGTGGCGGTTCATGGTGCGCTCCCTTCATTGGTATCGGCGGTGGCATCGGCGCCGAGTGCGGCGTCGAGGTCGACCAGCAGTTGCTGGACGGCGGTCAGGTCCGGCGGTGCGAGCGGCGGCGGCGTCGCGAGCGGCGGCGGGGTCGCGGCGGGCCGGGATGCTGCGGCGGGTGCTCCCGTCACGCCCGGGAGCCGGACATCGGGCGACGCGGCTGGCTGGGCCGGCACGCTGGTCCCCGCTCCGGCCGTCTCGATCGCGACCGTGGTCGGCACGAGCGTCGAAGTCGCGAGCGTCGCATACGCAGCGTCGGCCCCGGTGGCATGCCGGCCGCATCCGGCCGTCACGACGGTCAGGAGCAGGACCGTGCCCGCGAGGGCGATGCTCCTGCGGCTCCGCTGCATCACCATGCGTTCCCGGTCCTCGTTCCGTGACGCCCACCTCGGACGCCTTCACCACGAGAATGGGGCTCCGGGCGCTGCGCCAGCCATCGTGGTGCCCGCCCAATTTGTCATCGGGGTGTAAGCTGGGACTGGCCCGAACGAGTTAGCCGGCCAGCCCGACTCCGCGCGGCCGCGGCCGACCAGGCCGGGCTGATCACGCCGGGTCGACCAGGCCGGGCTGATCACTGGGACCTTGCCCAGCAGTCACGAATCTTGGCCGTCCACGTCGAGTCTGTGACTGCGGCGCACACCAACGACCTGAAGCGGAGTGCGATGGGCTTCGTCGATGTCTCCGCCGTGCCCCGGAGTCAATTCGACAGCCGCGCTGCGCAGATTCCGTGCTTGCCAGTCATCCGGCCGCTCACCGGCCCTGGCGCGCGCGGGCGATGGCGCTCTACGCGACGCGTGGCGCCGCCGACCAGCACCGGCCCTGGCGCGCGCGGGCGATGACGAGGGAATGGGTCCGCCGGCCGCTCCGGCGCTACACTCGCGGGGCCGGCCGGCCGGCCGGCAACGAACGTGGCGTGGCCGCCCGTGCCAGGCACGGCGCCCCGTCTGAGCGCGGAGGCACGGTAGATCTTGCCGAAGTCATATGTTCGCCTGACCCGGCCCCTGGTCCGCGATGCGAAGGGCGCCGAGCTCCGTCCCTCGACGTGGGACGAGGCGCTCGACCGGACCGTCGCCGGCTTCCGGGCCGCCGAGGCGCACCGACGCCCCGACGGACCGGCGCCGCTCGGGATCTTCAGCTGCAGCAAGGCGACCAACGAGGTCAACTTCGCGGCCCAGAAGCTCTCGAGGGTGGTCCTGGGCAGCAACAACATCGACAGCTGCAACCGCACCTGACACGCCCCGTCTGTCGCCGGTCTGGCGACCGTCTTCGGCGCTGGTGGCGGAACCAGCTCATATCGTGAGGTCGAGGAGACGGACCTGATCGTCCTCTGGGGCAGCAACGCCCGGGAGACGCATCCGATCTTCTTCCATCACCTCCTGCGCGGCGTCCGGAACGGGGCCCGCCTCTACGCGGTCGACCCGCGCCGGACGAGCTCGGCCGAGTGGGCGGACGTCTGGCTGGGCCTCGACGTCGGCAGCGACATCGCCCTCGCGAACGCGATCGGTCGGGAGATCATCCACGCCGGCCTCGCCAACACCGAGTTCATCGAGCGGGCGACCTTCGACTTCGACGCCTACCGCGACAAGGTCGAGAGCTACACGCTCGACTACGCCGAGCGCGAGACGGGCGTTCCCGCGGACGCCATCCGCGAGCTGGCCCACGCGTACGCGACCGCCCCGCGGGCGATGATCTGCTGGACCCTGGGGATCACCGAGCACCACAACGCCGTCGACAACGTCCTCGCCCTGATCAACCTGGCGACGCTCACCGGGCACGTCGGGCGGTACGGCAGCGGCCTGAACCCGCTCCGTGGCCAGAACAACGTCCAGGGCGGCGGCGACATGGGCGCGCTCCCCGATCGACTGCCGGGCTTCCAGCACGTCGAGCGGGACGAGCTGCGGGCGCCGTTCGATGCCGCCTGGGGCGTGAAGGTGCCAGCGAAGAAGGGCTGGCACCTCAGCCAGATGTTCGATGCCATCGAGCGCGGCGAGCTCCGGGCGGCGTACGTCATTGGGGAGAACCCGGTCCAGTCCGAGGCGGACCAGAAGCGGGCCAGGCACCTCATGGAGTCGCTCGACTTCCTCGTCGTTCAGGACCTGTTCTTGACCGCCACGGCGGAGCTCGCGGACGTCGTGCTCCCGGCCGCGGCCGCCTGGGCCGAGTCGGAGGGCACGGTCACGAACTCGGAGCGCCGGGTCCAGCGGGTGCGCAAGGCGCTCGAGCCGCCGGGCGAGGCCCGCGACGACCTGTGGATCATCTTCGAGCTCGCCCGGCGGATGGGCCACGACTGGGGCGAGGCGTCGGCCGAGAAGGTCTGGAACGAGCTCCGGACGCTCTCGCCCGTCCACACCGGGATGAGCTACGCACGCCTCGAGGCGCTGGGCGGGATCCAGTGGCCGTGCTGGGACGAGGGGCATCCCGGCGAGCTGTTCCTCCACTCCCGGCTGTGGGAGGACCCGGTTCCTGGCAGCCGGGTGCCGTTCGTGCCGGTGGACCACGACCCGCCCGTCGACCGCCTGGACGACGACTTTCCGATCCGCCTCACCACCGGCCGCCGTCTGGACAGCTACAACACCGGCGTCCAGACCGGCTCATTCAGCTCTCCTCGCCGGCGCGGCGAGACGCTCGACGTCTCGCCCGAGGACGCTGAGCGGCTCGGGCTCGCCGAGGGCGAGCGGGTCCGCGTCGTCTCCCGGCGCGGCCGGGTCGAGGCGCCCGTCCGGGTCGACCCCGGCCTTCGGCCGGGTCTCACGTTCATGACCTTCCACTTCCAGGACGAGGTGGCGACCAACCTCCTGACGATCGACGCCACGGATCCGAAGTCCGGCACGGCCGAGTTCAAGGCCACCGCGATCCGGATCGAGAAGATCGAGGTGCCCGTTCCGGCCTGATCGTGGGCTGGGACCCTTCCGTCCGCGACCTCAGGCGGGGCGAACGACCGGGAGGCCAAGAGCACGGGCTGCATCCGCGAGGCGGTCGTCGTAGTCACGAAGGCGCCGACCTCGGGCATCAGCGCGATCGCCGAGGCGAGGTGAATCGCATCGAGCGTCTTGAGGGTCGCCGGCCCGATGACGCCGGCGGCGCGGGCGATCGACGTGTCAAACTCGACCGTTTCGATCGACCCGAGGATCACCTCCAGGTGCGCGGGGTCGTGGGGTCGCCGGGCCACGGCTCGCCTCGTCTCGACGACGCCGACACGACTGGACACGACCCGCTCGCTCTCTACGTACCAGCGGCGCATCTCCACGGAGTCCGCCTCGTCGAGGATCAACTTGGCCAGTGCCGACGCATCGACGTAGGCGAGGGCCGTCATCGCTCCTCCTCGTCGCGCATCTCGAGGATGATCTGGGACAGTGGCTTGCCGCCGGGGATCCGCGGAGCAGGCGGGATCCTCCGATGATCAAACGTCGCCGGTGTCACGCGGCCGTCCGCGATCATCTGATCGAGGATCGAGAGCTTCATCGGCGGGTTCGGCGTGAGGCGCGCGACCGGCCGGCCGTGCTCCGTGACCTCGAGGGTCTCGCCGGCCTTGACCCGGTCCAGGTAGACCGACAGGTTCTGGCGCAGCTCGCGCACCCCCACGCGCGCGGGCCGCGAACTCGACTCGCTCATGTAGCACATGGTAGCACAATCTCGCGAGCGGCCCGGGGAGGCATCCCAGCTCCTGTGCCGCAGGTCGGCAGCTGATCCTCCCC
>PNKK01000092.1 GCA_013822395.1 Anaerolinea sp.
CCCCGCGTCGCGGAGCGCGCGGGCCGTGCCGCCGGTGGACACAAGCTCGAAGCCGAGCGCCACGAGCCCGCGCCCCAGGTCCGCGAGACCCGTCTTGTCGCTGACCGAGAGGAGCGCGCGTCGCGGGGTCGGGACGGCGTCGGCGGCGCGCGCCGCATCCAGCGTGACGTGCCGCCCGTCCACCTCGAGCGCCCCCGCGGCAAGGAGCGCCACGGCGCGGGGCAGCAGCCGGTGCTCCACGGCGCGGATGCGCTCGTGCAGGCTCGCCTCGTCGTCGCCGGGGAGGATCGGCACGGCCTCCTGGGCGACGATCGGCCCGCCGTCGAGCGCCTCGGTCACGATGTGGACGGTGCAGCCGGCGACTCCCACGCCGTGCGTGAGCGCGTCGCGGACCGCGTGCCCGCCCGGGAAGGCGGGCAGGAGCGACGGATGCGTGTTGAGGATCCGGCCACCCACCGCGGCGATCGTCTGCGGCCCCACGATCCGCATATAGCCGGCGAGCGCGACGAGATCGATCCGAGCAGCCTCCAACGCCCCGGCGACGACCTCGTCCGTGCCGCCCGGCGCGAGCGCGGTCTCGATCCCCTGCTCCGCCGCCCAGTCGAGGGCGGGGCACGGCCGGTCGGCGAAGACGAGGGCGAGAGCCACCCCGAGCTCCCCGCGGCCGGCGGCGACCGCGAGCGCCCGGAGGTTGCTCCCCGCACCCGAGACGCCGACGGCGAGCCGCGGCGTCGGCGTCGAGGTCACGCGCCGGTCTCCACGTACCGCGCCCCCAGCTCGGTGACCGGCGCCACGGACCCGATGACGATGGCCTCGGGCAGCGCCGCAGCGGCAGCCTCGACCGCCTCGGGTGCCACGACGAGCACCATCCCGATCCCGCCGTTGAACGTCGCGCGGAGCTCCTCGTCGTCGATCCCGCCGAGCGCACCGAGGAGGCGCATGACCGAGGGCATCGGCCAGCGGGCCGGGTCCACCCGCGCCCCGAGATCGAGCGGCAGCGCCCGCGGGACGTTGCCGGACAGGCCCCCGCCGGTGACATGGGCGATGCCCAGGAGATCGTGCCCGGCCTCCCGGAGGGAAGCTCGTGCGGCGAGAACCCGCCGGGCATAGATCCGAGTCGGCGTCAGGAGGACTTCCCCGAGGGTCGCGAGCGCATGGGCGGGCTCCGCGGCGAGCGCCGTGTCACGCTCCAGGTCCCCGAGGGTCCGGGCCAGCTGTTCCTGGTACGGCCGATCGAGCGGGATGTCCCATTGGGCGAGCAGCGCGCGGACGAGCGAGAAGCCGTTCGCGTGGAGCCCCGACGAGGGGAGGCCCAGGATGACGTCACCGGCCCGGGCCGCCGTGCCGTCGAGGATTTCGCCGACCGCTCCACGATCCCGATGCAGGTCCCGGCGAGATCGAACGTGCCGGGCTCCATCAGCCCGGGGTGCTCGGCGGTCTCGCCCCCGACGAGCGTGCAGCCGGCTTCTCGACAGCCCGCCGCCACGCCGCCGACGAGGGCGGCCACCGCGTCCGGGTCCAGGCGACCCACGGCCACATAGTCGAGGAACGCAAGCGGCTCGGCGCCCGTGCACACGACGTCGTCCGCGCACATCGCGACGAGGTCGATGCCGATCGTGTCCCAGCGCCCGAGCGCGGTCGCCAGGGCGGTCTTCGTCCCGACCCCGTCGGTCGACGACACGATCAGCGGCTCGCGGTACCCGGCCGGGATCGCGATCGCGCCGCCGAACCCGCCAAGGCCGCCGACGACCTCGGATCGCCGCGTCGAGGCGACGGCCGCGCGCATCCGCTCAACGGCGAGATCGCCCGCCGAGACGTCCACGCCGGCCCGTGCATAGGCCGCCCGGGCCACGCCGCCCTTGCCGCCCGAGCCCTCAGCCATGTGCCGGCACTGGCTCCTCGAGGAGGAACTTCCGGCGGTCCACGTCGTACGGGACCGGCTCCGGGTAGCGGCCGTCGAAGCAGGCGAAGCAGAACCGCTCGTACGGGAGGTCGAGCGCGGCGAGGACCCCCGCGATCGACAGGTAGCCCAGGGAATCCGCCCCGATGAACTCCCGGATCTCCTCGACCGAGTTCGTCGCGGCGATGAGCTCCGTCTCGACCTGCGTGTCGATGCCGTAGAAGCACGGGTGGTAGATGGGTGGGGCGCTGATTCGAACGTGGACCTCGGCCGCTCCGGCGCGGCGCAGGAGCGCGACGATCTGCTTCGTCGTCGTGCCCCGGACGATCGAGTCGTCCACGACCGTGAGCCGCTGGCCGCGCACGACGTCGCGGAGCGGGTTGAGCTTCATCGTCACGCCCCGGTGGCGGAGCGTCTGGCTCGGCTGGATGAAGGTCCGGCCCGTGTAGCGGTTGCGGACGAGGCCCTCGCGGTATGGGATCCCGGACGCCTCCGCGTACCCGGCGGCCGCGGGCGCGCCCGTGTCGGGCACGGGCATGACGAGGTCGGTCACCATCGGATGCTCGCGCGCGAGCTCCATCCCCATCCGGCGGCGGGCCTCGTACAGGCTGCGACCCTCGAGATAGGAGTCGGGACGGGCGAAGTAGATCAGCTCGAAGACGCACAGGGCGGGGGTCGCGGCGGCGAAGCGGACCGAGCGCGGCTCTCGACCGGCCTCGAGGATGACGATCTCGCCGGGCTCGACGTCCCGGACGAACTCCGCGCCGACGATGTCGAGGCCCGTCGTCTCGGACGACAGGACCCACGCGTCACGGGGACCGTCCACCGGCGCATCGTCACCCCACAGGCCGCCGGGGGCATGCACCGGCGCGGCGACGTCCGGGATCCGCCCGATGGAGAGGGGCCGGAAGCCGAACGGGTCGCGGACCCCGATGATCCGGTCGCGGTCGAGGACGACGAGGGAGTACGCGCCCCGGACCCGCGGCAGGAGACTGACGAGCGCCTCGGCGGTCGTCTCGCCCGGCTCATCGGCGAGGAGCGCGGTGAGGAGCTCCGTGTCCGTGCTCGCGGGGAGCCGGCCGCGACCCCCGCGAAGCTCGCCGAGGAGCTCCCGCGTGTTCACGAGGTTGCCGTTGTGCCCGATCGCGACGGCCCGTCGCGGCCCGAGACGAAGGGTCGGCTGGGCGTTTTCCCAGACGGTCGAGCCGGTCGTCGAGTACCGGCAGTGGGCGATCGCGAGATCGCCGTGGAAGGACGGGAGCCGCCGCTCGTCGAGGACCGACGAGATCATCCCGAGGTCCTTGTACAGGAACAGCTCCGCGCCGTCGCTGACGGCGAGGCCGGCCGATTCCTGACCGCGGTGCTGGAGCGCGAACAGCCCCAGGGCCGCGACGTGCGCGGCATCCGTTCCCGAGCCGCGGGGAAGCGCCGCCGCGAACACGCCGCACACCTACCGGCCCTCCGGCGCCGACGCGGGCGCCTCCCAGTCGAGCGCCCGGGCGAGACCGTGCTCCCACGTGTGGACCAGGTCGCGGACGGCGATGTCGATCGGGTCGGCGACCCGCGAGCCCCGTTCCTCGGCGGCGCCCGTTGCTCCGGCCCCCGCGAGCTCGATGACCAGGCGATCGCCGCCGGTGATCCCGAGCCGCTCCACCGGCAGGCCATGCTGGCGGGCGAGGAGCTCGAGCGCGGGCGCGTGGCGCGGGCGGGCCGTGACGACGACGCGGCTCGGGCTCTCCCCGAAGAGGTCGACCGCCGGGGAATGCGCGACTGGCACGCGGAGGGCGGCCCCGATCCCGCCCCAGATCGCGCACTCCGCGAGCGCGACGGCGAGCCCGCCGCCGGACACGTCCTGTATGGAGGCCGCCAGACCGCGCGCGGCCGCCTCGCGGGCGAAGACCTGGAGTCGGCGCTCGCGCTCGAGGTCCAGGGGTGGCGGCCCGTCCTCCGCGGCCGCCCCCGCGAGCCGTGCGTACTCGCTGCCGGCCAAGCCGGGATTCGCCTCTCCGACGAGCAGGACCGCGTCACCCCGGGCCGCGAAGGCCGGCCCGACGAGGGCCGCGACGTCCTCCAGCAGCCCGACGACCCCGATCTCCGGCGTCGGCAGGATGGCGCCCGCCGGCGACTCGTTGTAGAGCGATACGTTGCCGCCGGTGACCGGCAGGCCGAGCGCCCGGCAGGCGTCCCCGAGCCCCCGGACCGCCTCCGCGAGCTGCCAGAAGGCCTCCGGCCGCGTGGGATCGCCGAAGTTCAGGCAGTTCGTGACGCCGAGGGGTCGCGCCCCGGTGATCGCCACGTTGCGGGTCGCCTCGGCGACGCTCATCGCCGCGCCGAGCCAGGGGTCCAGCCCGCCGACCGCCGCGTTCGCATCCGTGCTCGCGACGAGCGCCCTGGACGTCCCCTTGATCCGCAGCACCGCCGCGCCGTGACCCGGGCCGACAACGGTGTTCACCCCGACGGTGCTGTCGTACTGCTCGTAGACCGGGCGGCACGAGGCGAGGTTTGCCGAGCCAAGCAACGCCATGAGCACCGCACCCGGGTCCATCCCCCGCTCGGGGAGCCGGCCGACCGGGTCCATGGGCGCACCGGGCGCCGGAGCCGCGCGCCGGCGCGAGGGCGCGGTCGCGAGCCGGTCGTGGACGATCGCGTCGGAGGTCAGGGCTCGGGCCGGGACTCGAACGATCTCGCGGCCGCCCTCGCGGACGGCGATGTCGCCGTCGTCGGTGACCCGGCCGATCGTCGCGCACGGGAGGCCCCATCGCTCACAGACCTCGCGGACAGCCGCCTCGCGGTCTGGCCGGACGATCGCCAGCATCCGCTCCTGGCTCTCCGAGATGAGGACCTCGAATGCAGCCATGCCCGGCTCCCGGCGCGGGACCGCGTCGAGATCGATCGCCATGCCCGTCCCTGCCCGGTCGGCGGTCTCCGACGTCGCACAGGCGATCCCGCCCGCACCGAGGTCCTGGAGCCCCTCCACGAGCCCGCCTTCGATCAGCTCGAGCGAGGCCTCGATGAGGAGCTTCTCGGCAAACGGGTCGCCGACCTG
>PNKK01000093.1 GCA_013822395.1 Anaerolinea sp.
ATTGCCGGGCACACACGGAGGGAGCGTGACGCCCGGAGGGGCTGCCTGGAACACCGGCGTCAGGCCGGGCATGGAGGTCATCGGGATCAGCCCGGGCGATGCCCTGCCCACAGGCGATTGGACATCGCTGCTCGTCACCGACGGTTCCATTCGGAGAAGCGGTTTCGGTATCGGAGGTAGGTGGCGGCGCCGCCGATGAGGGTCAGCAGTGCAGCGGTCATCGCGATGGGCTCCTCTTCTGGGGAGGCGATCCACGCCCAGATCGCGGGATGTGCGGCGTCGGTCCCTCGGCCAGCGATCACAACGGCAACGAAGTAGGTCAGGGGCAGCGTCGAGGCGTTTCGCCATCCGACGGCCGGGACTGCGGCGAGAAGAAGCCCAACGTAGGTTGCGCCGGCACGGCCCGCGATGAGACCTGCCGGGGCTGACAGGGTCGCGCGGAGCAACACCTCGATCGCCGCGACTCCGACACCCGCGGCCAGCACCAGGGCGAAGTCCAGGAGGGCCACGGGCCGTGTGCTCAGCACCTCCAGGTCGCGATCACTGCGCGCCATTCCCCACCCCAACACCACAGGCATTGCCAGGGCGAGCAGGACGGCGAGGCCGATCGTTGCCCCGCCAGGACTCGGCGTGGCCGACAGCGTCGAAAAAGGGAGCAGGAGGGCGACGAGCGATCCCGCAGCGGTGAGTCCGACGGTCGGGACGGCACGGGCCTTGAGCCAGAGACTCACTTTCCAACCCGGAGGTCGGGGGCGGTGTCGTCACACGACTGGCTGATCGCCGCGGCGTTGGCTGCCCAGTTGCGACGTACAGAGACGGTCGCCTCGGACAACTCCTTCACAACCGTGAGCACGGACGGGTTGATCTCGTCCCCGGCCATGTCGAGCGCCTGCAATGAAGTCGACGAGAGTCCGCCGGCGGCTGCATACCAAGCCTCGAGGTAGGCGAACGCGATCCCTCCCGTCGTGGCAACCGGGGCGCCTCCTGGGGTGGCGCCAGCGCAGTTCGGGGCCGCGGGAAGCATCCCAACTGCGAGCGCCACGATAACGCCGTCCTTTGTGAGTACATCAGGAAGGCGGACCTCCAGGGTCCCCGGCGCCCGTTGTCCTTCGGCCTCCGTGAATACGGCTGGCGCTTCGATCCCGGCCGCCTCCCAATTCGCACGCACGTCGCCAATTGCGCCAACCACGGTCGTTGCCGAGGGGCTGTGCTCCGGCCAGAGGCAGACCTCGACTCCGTTGCCCGTGGTGCAGGTCAGGAGAGACGGATCGCGTGCCGTTACTGGCGCAAATGTCAAACTCGACGCCGCCTGGATGCCGACAAACGACGCCGCCACGAGTACGGTCGCCGCCGCCGCCGCTCGCCAACGGCGCGGCCGGCCGACTTGGACTGCCAGCGCCGCGGTGGCCACGATGGCGACGTCCATCACGATCGACGCAACGACGGCCTGCGGGGCGAGGGTTTCGGCCAAGCCACAACAGTCGCGGTACATGCCCGTCAGGTGACGGAGCCAGACCGGATACATCGCCGGCACGAACGCGGTCCAGAAGAGCGCGAGTATGGCCGCGAGCGGAACCGCCAGCGCCAGCGGGGCGACGAGGCCGAGCGCGAACCCGAGGCTCGCGTAGGTGATCACGTCCACGGCCATCACGCCGAGGATCGCCAGATCCGGCGGGAATGCGCCAGCCCGGGCGTGCGCCACGACGACTGCCACGGCGACCGCCAGCAATCCAGCGGCGATAGGTCCGACGAGCAGGCCGGCTGCGATCCGCGCGCCCCTGCGGACCCAGGGACCGCCCCAGATGCCAGCCCGTTGCAGGCGTGCCCCTTCCCAGGCGGCCGAGCCCGCCACGAATGCGCCGATGAACGGGAGCGTGCCAGATGCGGCTGCGGTGGCGGCAGTCCCGTAGCCCGGTGGCGACGGAAGCAGGCTCGCGTACCAGGCCGCGACGACCGCCAGGGGCACCGCGAGCCACGCCGCAGGCATGACCCGCAGTGCCGTTCGGATCGGGATCATGCCTCGGATCCAATCAGGGCCATGTAGGCGGCCTCGGCAGGGCGGAGGCTCCCGCGCGGCGCCAACCGCAAGAACTCGGCTGGCGTCCCCTGGTATCTGATCTGTCCATGGTCGAGCACGACCACCGTGCCGAACAGGTCGCTGAGGTCGTCCACCTGATGTGTGGAGACCAGCACGGCGGCGTCTGACGGGAGCTCGGTGAGTAGGTCCCGGAAGCGGCTGCGCTGGGCCGGGTCGAGGCCTGCGGTCGGCTCATCAAGGAGCAGGACACTGGCGGGTCGCACGATCAACTGCGCGAGCCCGATCCTGCGCTGCTGCCCGCCGGAGAGGCTCGTGACGAGCACGTCCGCCTCCGTGCGGAGTCCAACTCGCTCAAGGGCCTCGAGCGCGTCCTGGCGAACCGCGGATCCCCCGGTTCCACGGAGCCACGCCGCGTAGGCGACTTGCTCCCAAGCGGTGAAGCCGGGGATCGCACGGAACTGTTGGGGCATCAGGCCGACCGATCCACGCACGGCCTTTGCGTTGGTGACGCAGGAAAGGTTCCCGAGGCGGACCTCTCCGGTCTGTGGCCTCAGTACCGTGGCCGCGAGCGATAGCAGGGTCGTCTTGCCTGCGCCGTTTGGCCCAAGCAGGACGGTCCGACCGGCGGGAAGGGTCCAACTGAAGTCGCTGAACACGGGCGGCGCGGGGTGAGCACGGAAACGAGTTCGGTATCGAAAGGTGATGCCGTCAAATGCAAGAGTCACTTGGTCGCCATGGCTGCTTCTGTCCCCAGTCCTGATATGCCCGGACCCGTTTGATGGCAGCCCGGGCACATCACATCCTACATCCAGATCTAATCAGGTTACGTCTCAGTAGGCTGCGGACCAGGAATCCGAGAACAATCCGGTATTGTAGTTTGTGTACTCGACACTGTAGTCAGCCGTCCCGGACGCAGTCCACGTGTACGTGTACTTCGTTGTGTTGTTTCTGCAGGGGTACGCCACCAGTTGGGTACCTGTGCTCGGGAATGCGGGCCAGTGATGCATCCAGTCGTAGTAGGCGCTGAGATCCGAGTTGTAATTCGTACAGCTCCAGATCTTGAACGTGGTGAACGAGATGGAATTGAAGGTGCCTGAACCGTTGTCATGAGCCACCGCCTGAGGCAATCACCGTCTTGGTGGCATCCCGGAACTCCCAGGCCGAAGTGCCCTTCTTGGTTGTGGCTGTGACAACGAACCCCGGAGCGTGCACGGGAAACGCTCGCTCGCTATCTAGGGCTGTCAATCTGAGCTCAACGATGCGCAGATCGGACACCAGCCCAAAGACATACAGTGTTCCATCGCTATTGGTAAAGGCGATCGTCGCGGCTGGGTTCGAGCGATCCACGTCGGAAACCAGGAGAAGGAGCCGATTTGACGGTTCCGCAGCGTCGAGGACGACAAGGACCAGGGACTCTCGCCCATCCACCTCGGCGAGTTCGAGGACCCGAGCCTCTCCACTCTCGCTTGAGTTGAAGACCTCCACGGCTTGGGTCGCGCTAATCTCGCGGTTGGCGTTGGCAATTGCCTGGACGAGAGTCTCCGGACCTCGCGCCTGACAACCCCCCACCAGCAGGCTGGCTAGGACGATAAGGGCCGGCGCGGCGGCTTGCCCGCCCCCCCACAATCTCAGGACGTGAAGTTTGTCGCGACCGAAAATGACCATTGATCCGAACTCGGACTGAGCGAGAAACCCCAGCTACCCCCGCCGGAAACGCTGAATGAGGCCGACGAATACGTGTGCGTGTACTGCAGGTTGACCGTCTGCACCTGGCCATTGCAGGATACCTGACGGGCGCCAGTCCAGAAATAGCCGTAGCGTTCGTATTCCGTGCCCGGCCCGTTCCACTCCTTGAAGCGGAATACATACCCGGCGTTGTTGAAGGTCTGCGCTAGGCTATGAATGTAGATAGTGGGATTCACGCGATTGTCGTAGCTATATGCCGATGGACCCGGCCAATTCGCCTGGTTACCGGACCAGGTGATGGCCCAGAAGTCGTAGCCGACGCCGAACGGCGACCAGCCGTTCGGTTGAGCCCCGTTCCAGGAGAAGTACCCAGCGAATTCCCAGTCAGAACAGTATCCCGTGCGCAGTTGTCGACTTGCCGTCAGCGAAAGGTAGAGACCGTGGTCATCGGTATTCGAGATGCCGAGGGCCAGGGCCTCCGGGACCATTCGGACGTGGCTCTGGGGGACCTGGCGTCGCTGTTGATCGGCGAGGTCACCTCCCCTCCATCTACACCTTGCTCGCGCTGGAGAACTGATCGTTGGCGAGGCCGAGACTCCCGACGGACCCGGTGCCCCAGTCCCATCGCGTGCCCGTGAACCCGGACCCACTCCACCACACCGGATGGCCGCCGTTGAGCGGCATGAACGAGCTGATCTGGTTGTCCCAGCCGATCACCCCGAGGTCGCGGTACGGGTCATAGGCCTCGAAGCTCGGGCCGCTGAAGCCGGCGTCGCGGTACCAGCGGACGTAGGGCGACAGGAGCCCGAGGGCCTCCGCCGTGCTGCCGTCCGCCGTCGCGGAGGTCGACGCGGCGGCGCGGGCCTGCTCCTCGGCCCGCTCGGCCGGCGAGCGGAAGCAGCGGATGATCGGGTAGTCCCGATCGTGGCAGGCATAGTCGACCGCCGTGTGCGGCTCGATGACCGTGTCGCCGAGGAGGACAACCACGCCGCTCTCGGGATGGGTTCGGGCAACGGCCGCCGCCGGCACGGCTGCTCCGGCGACGGTGCCGATGAGGAGGAGCAGGACGACCAAGCGGCGCGTTCGGCGTCGGAGGCGAGCCCGCATGGCCACCGCA
>PNKK01000094.1 GCA_013822395.1 Anaerolinea sp.
GGCGCCGTCGCAGCGGGAGCTCGGGATCCTGCGGCTCGTCGCTGCCGGCAGCGGCAACGAGGCGACCGCGCGTCTCCTGGGGCTCCGCCCGAAGACGATCGAGAGCCACCTCCGCCGAATGTTCATGCGCTACGGAGTCGTCTCCCGCACCGCGCTCATCGCCGTGGCGAGGGAGCAGGGTTGGCTCCTGGATGGCAGCACGCGGGACTGAACCCGCGTGCGGTGGACGAGGTCGCGCCTGATATCATTCAGCCAGATCGGCCCGCGCCGAAGTTCTACGACGAGCGGGACAGCCTCTCAGCTTGGATTGCGGGAGTTGCCGCAATGCTTGGTCTCGGACTCGCAGAGATCTTGATCTGGCTCGCCAGCGTGGCGATGTACGTCCTGATCCCGGTCGTCGTTATCGCGCTCGCGCTGCGCCTCGTGGGGTACGGTCGAAAGAAGCCCGACGTCCGCTGACATCCTGACACGAGGCGGTATATCAGCCGTGGCGATGGGCCTTTACCGCCCGGGCCAGCTCCCTGGCCAGGTCCGATGTCGCGACCGCGCGCTGGGTCCCCGCCTCGAGATCCCGAATCTGGACGTGTCCGGTGGCCAGCTCGTCGCCGAGGATGACCGCAAAGTGCGCGCCGTCCCGGGACGCGGCCTCCAATTGCCGGCCGAGCTTGCGGCGACCCAGGTCTGCCCGGGCGTGGAGCCCGGCCGCCCGGATCTCCGTCGCGACCCGGAGCCGGCCAACTGTGTCGTCGGGGTCGGCCGAGACGACGACGACATCCAGGGTCCCGAGGTCGCCGGAGTCGACGGCGTCCGCCCGGGCACCGGCGACGTTCGCCTGCTCATCGAGGACCAACGCGACACGGTCCAGGCCGACCCCAAAGCCGATCCCCGGCGTCGGGCGGCCCCCGAGCAGCTCGACCAGGCCGTCGTAGCGGCCCCCGCCGCCGATCGCCTGCTGCTGGCCCTCCCGCCCCGCGACGTAGAACTCGAACGCGGTCCGAGTGTAGTAGTCGAGACCGCGGACCAGACCCGGCGCCATCCGGTACGGGACGCCGAGCGCGTCGAGGTGCGCCCGCAGTCCGGCGAGGTGTGCCGCACAGGCGTCGCACAGGTGGTCGGTGATCCGTGGCGCGGCGGCGTTGATCGCCGCCATCGCCGGGTCCTTGGAATCGAGAAGGCGGAGGACGTTCCGCTCGAGCCGGTCGCGGTCGGTCGGCGGGAGATCGATGGCCCGCCTTCGGTAGTAGCTCGTGAGCACCCCGAGGTAGGCCGGCCGGCAGACGGGATCCCCGATTGAGTTCACGAGGACCTCGGCGCCGCGGACACCGACCTCGGCATAGAAGCGCAGCCCGAGCTCGACGATCTCGGCATCGATCGCCGGCCCCGGGTCGCCGATCGCCTCGACATCGAACTGCCAGAACTGGCGGTAGCGGCCGGCCTGCGGCCGGTCGTACCGGAACATCGGCCCCATCATCGACAGCCGGACGGGCTGCGGCCAGGTGTGCATGCCGTGCTGGACATAGGCCCGGACGATCCCGGCGGTCGGCTCAGGGCGGAGCGCCCAAGCCTCCGAATCCTCGGTCCGTGGAGCGATCCGGAAGAGCTCCTTCTCGACGACGTCGGTGACCTCGCCCAACCCCCGCTCGAAGACCGCCGCCTGCTCGAAGAGCGGCGTCTCGATGGGCCGATAGCCGTAGCGCTCGGCGAGGTCGCGCGCGACCCGCGCGAAGCGGTTGAACCTGGCGGCCTCGTCAGGCAGCAGGTCGCGGGTGCCGCGTGGTGCTCGGAAGGTGGGCATCGAGCGCAGTCTACCGGGCGCGTCGGGGCGTGGACGCGAGCATCCCGGTTCCCACGATCGATCCTGTCGATCGCCCACCACGCAAGCTCGCTCGGGCTCGCATGGCGGAAGCTCGTCCGTGGTCACTACTCGCCCTGACTTCGGACGGTTGGCCGGCGGGCTCGAGGGCCACCTCGCCCGACTACGTCCCTCTCAGGCGCCCAGCTCAGGCGATTGGGCTCCCAGCTCCCCGTCGTCGTTCCCGCGAGGATCGGATCGGTGAGTCGTCGCACCGTCGCGACGGCACTGTCCAGATCCCGTTCGAGCAAGCCGGGCACGTCCCGGGCAACGCGCGCGTACCCAGCTCGCCAACCCGGCGCGTCCGGCGTTGGCAGGATCGCTGGTAGGTTGAGATTCCGCCGTTGAGCCTCGGAAGCCAGCGCCCGTTCGAGTGGTTCGGCGGCCACCCGCTGGGTATGGGCGATCAACGCAAGATCGGCGAGGTCGCGATACCGGGTACTGGCCTGGGCCGGCCCGGCCGCACGCGGGTGAAGTTCGAGCATCGCACATACCTTGTCCGCGATGTGGTCGGCGATCGGATAGGCCAGATAGCGAGCGGTGCGAATACCGGGCAGCTCGATCGACACCAGTGCCTCGACCTCATCCGGCAGACCGGTCATCTCGATGCCCGTGACCAGATCGACGTGGAACCGGGCGAACTCGGCGGCACCCAGGTAGACCGTGACCGGGACGCGGAGCGTCTGTCGCCCCTCGACGACGCGCTGGCCAGGGGCAACCGTGAACTGAAAGAAGTCGCCAATGCCGGTCGCCACTGCGGCGCGGAGAGCCGCCTCGGCGGTATCGAGCTCTGCGCCCGGCCGGTAGAGGTCGATGTCGACCGGACGATGATGATGAGACTCCAGCCCAAGGCCCCAGACGGACAGGGGAGCGACGGCGTCACCCAGCCGATCGGCGCCGTCCGCGGGCCGAAGTCACCGATCCCGAGCGCGAGTCACGTGGATCGCTCGCGCCGTTGAGCCTTCGAGTTCGGCCAACGTCGCTGACCTCCGAATAGCCGCGAGGATACCCCGCCCTTTGAGCGGGGCGACGCCAACGGCCGCCGCGACCTCGACGCCCTGCTCGCGGCGGCGGGCGGCACCACCTCGGCCGCGATCCGGTGCAAGCGCACGAAGGCGGCGAGGCGGCTCGTGCGCCGCGTCGCGGCGTTGCCGATCCCGATGGGTCACATCGCCATCCACGCGACCGATGGTGGCCGGCGGCCGCCCGGCCGATCTCGCCGCCGCGCCCCCGCGCGTACGACCTCACGCTCGCCAAGCGCGACGGCAGCACGGATCCGGCCCGGGCGAGTCTCGAGACACGAGCGGCACAGCTCGCGGCACGGGTCCGGCGTCAGCAGACGCGAGTCGCGGAGCGGCACGCCCCAACGAGGCCCCCGAGGAAGCCACGTGAGCCGCGATTCCTGCGGGCAGGCCGACTGCTCAACAAGTCTGCGGCGCGCCCGACCACGCCGGCACTCCCGTGCCCTGCTGGACCGAGCCGTCCTTGCCGATCGTGATCCACAGCGACGGCGGCTCAACCTCCTGCCCGCGCACATAGAGCTGGCGGAGCACACCGGCCCCCGCCACCTCCGGCGAGCGATCGAGCAGGACGAGGCGTGACCCGCCCGGCATCGCATAGCAGCCCACACCCATGTTCTGCCCCCAGAAGCCGGAGCTGTTCCAGGGCTGCCCATTAACCAGGACGGTCACCCATGCCTCGGCCGCAGCATCGTTGCGGACGTAGAGCACGACCTGCCCGCTTGGCGTGCTGCCCAGGTCGACTGAAGGGCCGACCTCCACAGCGAACGTCAGCACGGTCGCCGGATCCACGCCGACGGGCACGAAGCCCTTGCCCGGGACCATCTGACCCACGACGGTTCGCAGGTCGTCTCCATACACGGGGAACGCGGCGTCGCCCGGGCCGAGCACGTCCTCCTTGCGCGCGTATCCGGCGATGCCCGCATCCCGGCCGGCCACCGCGAGGAAGTCCGGCGCGGACGACGGGTCCACCTGGCCGTTCGCGCCCGGCGGCGGCATCGTGCCCTTGCTCGCGAGCGGTGAGCAGCCGGACGCGAGCACGCCCAGCACCACTGCCATCAGGAGCGGCGCGCGCCACCGACCACTCCGCGTTCGCACTTCCATTCCCCCGAACCGCTTGCTCAGCTCCGACGAGCCTGATCGTCCCTGAGCCGGGACGTCAAGGGGACGAACGATGGTCGGAGAACGTGATCGATGGTGAGGCCATTGACCAGTGGCTTCGACCACGACCCAACCGACACGCCCTGCCGGGGTCAGGATAGGCTGAAGGAGCCTCGCTTGGCGTGCGGGAATGTCACCCGAGACTCATGCTGCCCGTTGGGAGGGCGTCGGTCGGGGCGTGCTATTTGGTTAGGAGCCCCAAGGCGAGCCGGACGCCGAGGAAGAAGCCGAGCGGAATACCGATGAGTCCGAGGACGAGCGAGAATGGCCCAGCGCTCATCGCCCCGCCAAGCGCGACCATGACAAAGAACCCGAAGAACATCCCGACCATCCCGCCGAGCGTCCCCAAGCATCGGACTGTGAATACATCGCGGGTCCATCGCGCCAGGTCGCGTCGGTCGCCTACGGGCCGCACATCGATACTGATCCGGTCCTCTTCCAGGGCAACCGATGTATGGGCCGGGGGTGCCGACGCGTGTGTCTCGGACTTGGGCGGGTTCTGAAAGTCGAGCCCGCACTTCCGACACCACTTGAACGCATCGGGACGCCGTGTGCCACACCGGGGGCAATACCCGTAATCCATGTCGCCCTCCTGCCCACGTGATCGCTATGGTCCGTGATTATGCGGTTGCGCCGTGGCAAGCCAACCGTGCCTGCCGCCCGTTCTTCACTTGAATATGGGACGAAACTCGTCGGGCCGGTCAAGGGCCGCCGGA
>PNKK01000095.1 GCA_013822395.1 Anaerolinea sp.
CGGCCGTGGCCCGCACCACGCGGATCAGTCGGGCAGGCCGTCGGCGCGGCGCCGCGCGGCGAGGGTCACGGCCAGCGCGAGGACAAAGCCGCCGATGGCGATCGCCGTCGACGTCTCCGTCCAGAACTGGTCCGGGAACAGCAGCGGGAGCCGCTGCGTGCGCGGATCGAACATGAAGTTGCCCTGTGGGAAGAAGACGAGGTGGAAGAGGAGGAACGCCGCGTCAAAAAAGAAGAGGACGGCGACACCGATCACAACCCCGACCAGCGCGAGCGCGGCGCCGCCGCGCGCCACGGCGCGCCAGGCCCAGCCGCGCCGGCGGTTGGTCCAGACGATGAGAACCAGCGCCAGGACGGCCAGGCCGACCACGCCGATGAAGATGCGCATGACGTTGTAGACGTCAACCATGTGGGAGCGTTCGGCGGCGTCGAGCACCGGTTGCCCGTTCACCTCCACCGCGAACTCCGGCGGACCCAGTATCACGTCTGACAGGATGGAGCCGGTGGCCTCGCGGACCTGTTCCGCCGTGTACCCGGTGAATGCAGGCACGCCAGTGCGCTCCTGCTCGAAGTTGATCCAGAGCGGATTGAAGAAGAGCGCGACGGTCAGCCCGACGATGACGATCACGGTCGCCACGCTGGCGACCGCTCCAAGGATTCGCCTCGGCCAGGGCCCACCCGCGAGGCCGTTCTCAGTCGATGTCAATTGCTCAACCTCTTCATGTGCTCCGCGGCGGCGATCCCGTCGGCGGATGCGACGTTGGAATGGGAGCGGCGCTGGTCGCCGGGAGGCGGGCGCCGCCCGCGCATCTGCCGGGTCAGCCGTGGGCGTGCCCCGCGTGGCCCGCTTCGTCCTGGGGATGGCCGTAGCGGTGCGGATGGGCGACGAACGTGTCGTGGCAGACCTTGCTGCAGAAGTAGAACGTCCGACCCTCGTGCTCCTCCGTGGCGGCCGCGTCCTCGGGCCGGATCATCATCCCGCAGACGGGGTCCTTCACCTTGTCAGCCATGATGGCGACCTCCTGATTGGGTGGGTGGATCAGACCGACGTGCCGACCGACGGTCGACCTTCGGATCCATTCTGAAGGCGCTCGCCGGGACGTGCCCGCGCACCGGATCTCCCCGTCAGCGCGGTGAGCGTCGCGACGGTTGCGAGTGCCATGCCGGCCCAGAAGAGCGGCCAGCCGGTCCAGGGAGCGACATCGCCCGCCAGGACCCGGTTCGTGTCGACGAGGAAGCTCAGGATCACCAGACCACCGCCGCCCAACGCGGCGATCACCCGGCCGGCGCCGACGACGATCGGTCGCCCCGCCCGCAGGCGTCCCGCGGCGGCGAGCCCGAAGCCCACGAGCGCGGCGCTCACGACGATCGGGGCCCAGACCGGGCCGACCCAGGGCATCGGTACGAGGAACAGGACGTCCCAGGTGTCGAATGTCGACGGCCAGCCGATTGCGAGGCGCAGGCCGAGGTAGTAGACGATGTCCCAGAGGCCGAACACCACCGCCGCCCAGGCCAGGCGTTCGAATCGACTCCGCCCGGCCAGCCAGCCGACGGCGGCGATCATGATGAGCGTCGCGAGCTCGCGGGCGATCTCGATCGCCTCGAACGTGCCAAAGGTGTCTGGATCATGGGCCGGCACTGCTCCGGGCAGCAGCTCGAGGGCGGCGCGCAGGTAGACGACCACGGCCGCTTCCAGGTAGCCCATTGCGGCACCGAACGAGACGACGATCAGCGCCGTCGTCGCGAACGCAGCCGGGCGCGGCGGGCTCAGCGGTGCCACCATGGCCGGAGAGGAAGGTTCGCCGGGCCGCCGGCACCCGGCCGGGCGAGGAGCAGCTGAGCGACGTCGAGCGAGCCGTCCTCGAAGCCACGCCGGGACGCCGCCATGTAGATCCGCCAGGTCCGGTAGACCTCCTCGCCCACGAGCTCCCGGGCCCGGTCGGCGGAGGCCTCCAGGCGCTCCACCCATGCCTTCAGCGTGAGCGCGTAGTGGGGTCGGAGCCGCTGGACGTCGATCAGCTCGAAGCCCGCCCGGCGGGCAAAGCCCGCGGCGTCCTCGACCGTGACCAGCTCGCCGTCGGGGAAGACGTAGCGGCCCACGAAGCCGCCGTCGCCGAAGCGGAGCCAGGGCGGCCGGAGGCCGCTGCGCGTCGCCGTGGTGGCGATCCCGTGGTTCAGGAAGAGCCCGCCGGGCCGGACGGCGCCCAGGGCCGCCCCGAAGTACTCGTCGAGCCGCTCGCGGCCGACGTGCTCGAACATCCCGACCGAGGCAACCGCGTCGAACGTCCCGAGCCCGTCCAGATCGCGGTAGTCGCGAATGGCGACGCTTGCGAGCCGCTCGAGGCCCCGGCGGCCGATCTCCCCGGTCGCCCAATCGGCCTGGGCGGCGGAGAGGGTGATCCCGGTCGCCTCGACGCCGTACCGCTCGGCGGCGAACATGACGAGCGGTCCCCAGCCACAGCCGATGTCGAGGAGGCGCATGCCGGGCTCCAGGCGGAGCTTGCGGCAGATGAGGTCGAGCTTCGCCTCCTGAGCGTCGTCCAGCGTCGTGTCCGGCGTCTCGAAGTAGGCGCATGAATAGGCGAGCCGGCGGTCCAGCCAGAGCGCGTAGAACTCGTTCCCGACGTCGTAGTGGAAGCGGATCGCCGCCAGGTCACGGGCCTTCGAGTGTCGCCGTCCGGTGAGGCGCGCTCGACGTCGCAGGATCGGCGCAGACCCGGCCCCGCGCCGGAGCTCGAGGCCCCACCGGGCGAGTCGCGGCAGGTCCCGCCCGAGCCGGCGGACATCCAGGGCCCGTCCGGCGTCGATGGCCGTCCAGATATCGCCCTCGATCTCGATGTCGCCGCGCAGGTAGGCCTCGCCGAGCGTGTCGGCCGATGGCGGCCAGAGGAGGCGTCCGACGGCGTCCGGCCCGCGGACCACGACCCGGACGGGCGAGGTGCGGTCTGCCGTCGCGTCCTCGGCGAGCACGAGCTCCAGCGGGCTGCCCGGCCGGCAGCGCCGCCCGGGCTGCGGCCAGAAGGCGGCGAGCGAGCGCTCGACGGCGGTCGATCGTGCCGGTGGGGGCGCTGCCGTCCCGCGTGCCCACCATTTCGCTCCGGGCCATCGGGTTCGATCCTTTCGAGGTGCAGGTCGAATGATGCTGCACCCTGCGAGGTCGTGCTGAATCTCACCTGAGATGAGTCTGAGGAGCCGCGCAACCTGGCTGTCAACGCCACCGGCGGGTCACCGCCTCAGCCGTCGGGTCGAACCTCCGCGAACCCGACCGCGCTGAAGTCCACCGTCGAATGCGAGCGCCTCCCGGACAGGCGCCCGGCCACGACACAACGGCGACGCCGCTTGACAACGGGGGGGGTAGGGTCCGGGCACGACTACGACATCAATATCGTAGACCCTGATGAGCAAGGGGGATGCTATGCGGTTGCGAGGGATTGGCCCGATGGACCGAAGGGCTCGGCTCGTGGCCGCGGTGGCACTCCAACTTTCCCTTGCCCTCCTGCTGGCGGGGCCGATCTTGGGCTCGAATTGGGGGTCGAACCGGACCCATCCGTGCGATAGCCACCCCGAGTCGCAGTGCATCGCGAACAACGGCCTCCATTCGTACTACCTCGGTAACGTCGAGCCGAACCAGGCGGCGGCGACGCGCGCCACATGCGCTCAGGACTATGATCCGGTCACCAACGTCACGTGCTCCGAGCTGACCTCGTCGACGAACGCCGACGTCTGGGTCAACGATGGGGAGTATTCGAGCACCGCCTGGGCGTGGACCGCGTGCACCTCGGCGGCGAGCTACGGTGGCACCGATCCCCGCCGGTGGTGCGTGCCGCAGGCCATCCGCTACAACCTCAGGTTCCCCGACATGTACGACCAGCCGCCCGAGCGGGCTTACATCGCCTGCCAGGAGTTCGGACACACGCTTGGCCTGCGGCACTCCGGCGATCGCGGATCGTGCATGTATCCGAACGACGTCACGGCCGCTGAGATCCTCGCCCCGCACGACGCGCTGATGCTCAGCTCCAACTACTTCATCCCGTAGAGAGGCATTTGATGTGCTGAAGTTGCCGTCCCGTCCTGCCCCGACCCGCGCACGACAGCATCCCGCAGGCTGCGATCCCATGTTCCACCTGGCGCGGCGGACTGGCCGACGAACGTTGACCTTGGCGGCCACCGCCGCCCTCCTCATCTCTGCCTGTGGCACGAGCAGCCCCGTCTCGCGTGAGACACCGACAGCCGTTCCGCCGTCGCCGTCACCCGTCGCGACCCCATCAGACGCCGAGCGCTTCTGGTCCAGCCTCGAGCTCCAGGCGGCCGGCCCCCGCTATGCGTCAGTGGCAGAGATCGGCGGGGAGTCGGACGCGGTCGTCGTCGGCCGGGTCACCGGGGTCCGCTTCTTCTACGAGCAGCGCGACCTGGGGGCCGAGGCGGCCGGCCAGCCGCGGGTGGGCGCCTCCGTCTACTACGGCGAGGTCAAGCTCGCCGTCGAGCAGGTCCTGAAGGGAGATCTCCTCGAACCGGGC
>PNKK01000096.1 GCA_013822395.1 Anaerolinea sp.
CCTTCGAGGACCACCTGGAGCTCGCTGAGCGACGGCGGTGCATCGCCGTGACCGGCGATCGTCCGCCACGGCTTGAACCACTCGCGGCCCGCGCCGAGCGCGCCGATCCGCGCCTGCGTCCCGTCCGAGGCGACGAGCGCCGCGTTGTATTCGAAGAGCGTCGGGATCTGCGCCTGGTACGTCTCGAGCTGATGGAAGGCCGACCAGATCGTGGCGCTCTCGTCGGCGGGGTTCTTGAGCTCGATGACCGCGAGCGGCAGGCCGTTTACCAAGACGACGACGTCCGGCCGACGGGTGTGCCCGCCCTCGGCCACGGTGAACTGGTTGACGGCGAGCCAGTCGTTCGCCTCGGGGTCGTCGAAGTCGATGACCCGGGCCTGCGCGCCGGCGATCGAGCCGTCGGCGCGACGGTACTCGACGGTCACCCCGTCGATGAGCATCCGGTGGAGCGCGTGGTTCCGATCGAGGAGCGTCGGCGCATCGGTCCGTGTCAGCTTCCGGTATGCGTCATCGAGCGCTTCGGGCGGGATCGCCGGGTTGAGGCGCACGAGGGCCTGACGGAGTCGCCGCTCCAGAACGACATCGCGGTACCCGGGGTCCTTTCGCTCTGCCGCGGGCTCGCCGACGGCGATATCGGGGCCGTGAAGGACTGCGTATCCGAGCGCCTCCAGCCACGCAAGCGCGGCGTCCTCGACAACGGACTCGGCAAAGCGGTCCGTCATGGCTGCAGCCAGTGTTCGACCGGGCGGGACAGGAACTCCTCGACCGGGATGCCGTCCCCGCCCACGAGCAGGGTGCGCTGCGGCCGGAAGGCGTCGGCGAAGGCGGCCAGGCCCGGCAGCGCGGCGGGGGTGCGCCCACTCTTGACCTCGATCGCCACGAGCATGCGACCCGCGCGCACGACGAAGTCCACCTCGCGGTTGCGATCGCGCCAGTAAAAGAGCTCGCAGGTGCCCGTCGCCGCCGCGTTCGCCAGGTGCGCCCCCACCGCCGATTCGGTGAGCTGGCCCCAGAACTCGCGATCGGCCTGCGCCTCGAGGGGCGTGAGCCCGGAAAAGGCGGTGAGGAGGGCCGTGTTGAGGACCTGGAGCTTGGGGCTGGACCCGCGCTGGCGGACCACCTCGCCGGCGAACTTCGGGATCCCGGCCAGCATTCCGGCGCCGGCCAGGAGCTCGAGGTAGTGGGCCAGTGTCGTCGTGTTGCCGGCGTCCTGAAGCTGACCGAGCATCTTCGTGTACGAGAGCACCTGACCGGAGTACCGGCAGCCGAGCTCGAAGACGCGGCGTAGCAGGGCCGGCTTGTCGACTCGAGCCATGAGGAGGACGTCGCGGGAGATCGTCGTCTCGACGAGCGAATCGAGGACGTAGCGGCGCCAGCGAGCCGGATTGCCCGCCAGCGGCGCGGCGCCTGGGTAGCCACCAAAGTACAGGTACTGCTCGAGCGAGAATCCGAAGGCGGCGTCCATCTCGGCGAACGACCAGTGCGGCAGGCGCAGGACCTCGAAGCGCCCGGCGAGACTGTCAGCCAATCCGCGCTCCATCGGGAGCGGCGCGGAGCCCAGCAGCACGACGCGCAGCGGGAGTCCCGCCGCCGCGTCCTCGTCCCACAGCCGCTTCACCGTCTCCGACCAGTTGGGGATCTTCTGGACCTCGTCGAGCGCCAGCACCGCGCCGCGGTCGGGCGCAGCGCGGGCCAGGAGCCGCGCCGCATCCCATTGGACGGTGAGCCAGCTCCTGTCACGCAGGGTCGGCTCGTCGGCGCTGACGAACTTGCTCGGCAGGGCCAGCTCGTCGAGCACCTGCCGCACCATGGTGGTCTTGCCAACCTGCCGTGGCCCCGCCACCACCTGGAGGAACCGGCGCGGCTCCATAAGGCGAGCCGCGAGGGTCACCCCAAAGGCTCGCCGGAATGCAGGACTCGTCGGTTTGCTCGCCATCGTGAGTAGTTTTACTCAGCACCGTGAGCAATGACAAGCACAGGGCGATCCGTCATCCGCCGTCATCCCCGAGCAGGTTGAGGATCACCCGGATCACGAGCTGCTTGTGGCCCGGGTCGCTCTCGGCGATGAGCAGGGCCAGCGCGACCAGGGCGTTGTCGGCGAAGCGCGGCGTGAAGTCGGAGCGCAGGAGCCCGTCGTTCAGCCGCAGGTACTCGAGGAAGAGCAGGCTGCCGATGCGCTTGTTCCCGTCGACGAAGGGGTGGTCCTTGATGACGAAGTAGAGGAGGTGCGAGGCGCGCGCCTCGACGCTCGGATAGAGGGGCGCGCCATCGAAGGTCTGCTCGATCGACCGCAGGATCCCCGAGAGCTGCTCGCCTCGCTCTTGGCCGAAGAGCCCCGTCACCTCCGCCCGTGCGGCCAGCGCGTCGCGCATCTGGACGATCGCGCGGCGGGCGGCGTCGAGGGTGAGGTCGGCCGTCGGGTGGCTCGGGCGGGCCGGGACCTCCGGGAGCCGGTCCTCGTCGTACTCGAGGAGGAGCCGCCACGAGCGAGCGTACTGCTGCACCACGTCCAGCACCGCCCGGCCCTCGTCGGTGACGAGCGCGTGATGGTCGAGCGTGCGGGCCAGCAGCGCGACCGCCTGCTGGATCTCGTCCAGCCCCTTCTCGCGCAGGCGGCGCTCGTTGAGCGAGTAGCCCTGCAGCACGTGATCCCGCAGCGTGCGGGTTGCCCAGATGCGAAACTGGGTACCGCGTTTCGAGTTAACGCGGTAGCCGACAGAGATGATGACATCCAGGCTATACGCGGCGACCGGCTTGTCGGAAGAAGGAATGTGCAAATTCTGCACATTGCTTTCCTTGACCAACTCGCCCTCGCCGAACACGTTGTTGACGTGCCTGGTGATGACCGAGCGCTCCCGCCCGAACAGCTCGGCCATCTGCGCCTGCGTCAGCCAGACCGTCTCCCGCTCGAGCCGCACGTCAAGCCGGATCTGCCCGTCGGGAGCCTCGAACAGCACGATCTCGCCAGAGGTCATCGGTCGTCCTCGGATTGCCACAGCGTCATTGCATCCTCCGCGGTGCGCCGACCCCGTGTGCTTCTCGGAGCCTTGGGGAACCGTGGCCCCGGACCGTACTCCACCGCCGGCCCGCGCTGCTGTGGCGACGTCTTGACGAGGATGCCGCGCCGGATCAGGTCGTCGAGCAGGTTGTTCGCCGGGTGAACTGTCAGGTCGAAGAGATTCTGCACGGTTCGGTTCGTGACCTTGCCGTACTCGCGGACGTGGGCGATCACCTTCCGATCGGTCTCAGCCGCCGTGCGCTGCTGGTAGGTGACCGCGGGACCGAGGGCGGCGAGGGCGCTCCCGCCGAGCTTGTAGCCCTGCGATCCGCTCCGACGCCCGCGTGTTGGTTCGACCATCGCAGGCGGGTCCACGGCCAGCCGCCGGAGGATCGTTTGGGCCTCTGCGGGATCTCGCTGCAGGATGGGGGCGATCTCGGGAGCAGTGACGGTTCGGTGGGAGCAGAGGTGGAACAGAATGAGCAGCGCATCGGTGTCGTCTCGCTCGACGGACGGCAACTGGGCGACGTAGCGGGCGATGTGGGTGTTCGGTGCGCCCCCGACGAGCCGCACCGCCACCCGGTCGGCGGATGCCTCGATGATCGGGACCCCCCGACCGGCGCGGATCATCGCGACGTACATCCGATCCACGCCCCGGCCGTATTCCTCGGCGAAGCCCAGGATCCGCGCCGCGTTCGCGAGGGCGCGGTTCCGCGGCTTTGGCGGATGGGTGAGGATGTTTTCGGGGGTCACGCCGGAGACGAGCGGCCCGGGCGAGGTCACGCTCAGGACGGCCGGCGAGTGCTCGACGACGACAGGCCCTCGCAGCTGATGGTCCCGGTGGACGATCCCGTTCGCGATCGCCTCGCGAACGGCGAGCTCGGGGAAGTCCTGGAGCTGGATCTGTTGCCCATCGGGCAGCGTGAGCGGCGTGCTGTTCAGTCGGGCGCGAACGACCTCCATGACACGCGGGAAGGCGATCACCAGTGGGGTTTCGAGGCGCTCGGACGCGGCCGGCTCGCCGCCCGGCGTGGGCCGGAACTGGTAGGCGATCCGCGGCTGGCCGGCTGCTGCCGGCGTTAGCAGAAGCTCGCCGGCGTGGTTCAGCATCCCGTCCTCGAGCAGGCCGAGCAGGCGCAGGAGGTCGAGGTCACTGCGCTGCGCGTGCTCCCGGCGCTCGTCGGGCAGGCCGGCCAGGGTCGCCCTGAGCGTTGCCATCGCGAGGGGGGAGACCTCATCGGGCCGGCCATCCGAGCGCTTCGCGGACCAGTCCACACCCAGCCGGTCTTCGCGGAGACGAGCGACTTCGGCCGGTGACATCGGCTGGCAGTCGTCATTGATCCGCCGATACGCCCGACCCTTGCGGTCCGCGTAGACCTCGATCCCCTCCGGCACGCGGACCACGAGGAGCCGGACCCCGAAGTGCGTCTGCGCCTCGACCTCGACCAGCAGGTTCGGCTGGGTCGTCGCGTGGATCGTCTTGCGGAG
>PNKK01000097.1 GCA_013822395.1 Anaerolinea sp.
ATGACCGCCACGGCGACGGCGAGCAGGACAGCCAACCGTCCGAGGGGTCGAGCGCTAGACTGCGGCAGCACATCGGACCTCGGGCTCCGTCCTGGGGAGATCACCGAGACCGAGCCTAGCGCGCGACGGACGGTGCGGATTGCGGGTTATCCCTATCGGGGGAACGGGAAATCACCCAACGTGGGTCGGTCAGGAGCGTCGGCCGCGAGGCTACGGCTGGCTGGTCTCGGCTTTTTCCTGTCTCGCCTGTCCTGTCCCGGTCACGCCCAATCGATCCGCCCTCGTACCGTGACGAGAGGTCGTGTCGCGCGTCACTCGCACAGCTCAGCTGCCCAACAATAGTCCGGCGAGAAGATAGGCGGCAAGACCAACGATGACGATGCCGATAATCGAGTAGGTCACGAGTACCCACCTGCGGGGCATGGGGTTGGGGACCACGCCGAGCCACACAAGGATCTGGCCGCCGAGCAAACCCGCGGGCATGACGATGGTAAAGGGACCAAGCTGGCCCTTCTGAACCAGGTCATTGACGGCGTTCGCGGCCCACAATAGCCAGACCAGCACGGCTGCGATGGTGGTCAATCTGGCGCGATTGTCCTCCGCCCGTCCCGGCGAACCACGGTCTTCATGTATGGGGTTCACTCCGATGCCGGTCGGCCGCGGGTCATGAGACGGACGGTCCGACTTGGCCCGCGGCGTTGAGCCGTCGCGCACGAGCCAGCGCGGGCACCCAGATGACCACTCCGACAAGGATGATCAGACCGGGGATCCACGGGGTGAAGATGCCGACCCAGTCGTCGGGGATGACCGACAGGCTGATTCCCACGCCGCCAGCGAGTCCACTCCCTTCTCCGGGCAATCCTGAGCCGATCCACGCAGTCAGCCGGTCCGCTCTATGGCAGGACCGTGGCTGCGCCTGGGGGCAGATCCATCACGAACCGGCGCAGGTCGGCCTCACCAGCAAAGCCTTTCGGATACACCTGCGGAGAGATCGAGAACAGCCGCTCGTCGCCATCGGCGGCGGCGTACCTGATGAACGGCTGGAGCTCGACGAACGGGAGGTTCGCGGTCGCGGGTCGCGGGGTCAGGATGAACCGGAGCTGCGCCATTCCGCCTGGCGCCACGTCCACCGCCTCACGCAGAACGGCATTCGGATTCACCGGAGCCGAGGCGTCCGGCCCGGGACTGGGTGACAGAGCGAACATCTGGCTGGCGAGGTCAATCCCGGGAAGCTCGGCCGCCAGCCCCCGGATCGTCAGCGGCTCGTCCGACGCGTTCTCGAGCGACACCTCGATGAAGCCGAAGCTCGTCGCGCCCATCGTCACGGCGTCCTCCCGCCACGTCGCGGCCTGACCCGACCGGACGTCCAGCACCCACTCGCCCACGTCGACCTCGCGCTCGGCCCCGGCCTCATCGACGTACCTGACCCGACGCCACTCGTATCGGCCAGCCGCCAGGCCGTCGACCTTCAGCGGGCCGGTGAACAGCCGATAGTCGCCGACCTGGGGACTGGGGGTGATCGTCTGGACCTCGGCCGCGATGTCACCGCTGTCGGCCAGCAGGACGACCTGACCGACGACCGGGTCGCTGAGCTGCTCAGAAGAGCGGCCTCCGGCGACATCGATGAACGCGAGCTGTGGATAGGCATCCTGGCCGGCCAGCAATCCCAGGTAGCCCGTCCACTGAACGGCGTAGCGACCCTCGCGCGGCGCGGGACCCGATTCCTGGGCCGGACCCTGGCACGCCGCGGCCAGGAGGACGGTCAGCGCAACACCCAGGACGAGTGCAGTCCGGGCGCCGCGGCGAGGCCGCCGCGTTGCGGCAGGCTCCGCGTTCTGCAGGTGGACGCAGCCTATGGACACGACGGATTGGGCCTCGGCCCGCCGACCACCGGCGTCTCGGCGATCCGAAGGCCGAGCCAGTACGGCGTTGCGGTCGAGATGAGTCGCCCCTGGTCCTCGAAGACGAGGATCTCCGAGGAGTACGGCGCCCCGAGGCCGTCGCGACCGCAGAGCTGGAGCACCCGCCCACCGGCCTTCCACGTCCCGTCGGGCAGCTGCGTCGGCTCGATCACCGTAGAACCGATGACCAGGGGAGCGCTCGCCGGGACGGCCGCGAGGTTCGAGTTCCGCAGGATCTGCTCGCAGGTGCCGCTGCCGACCCCACAGATGGCGAACGGATCGCCCGCCGCCACCATGGCCACGATCGAATGGAGATACGCGATGGCCGCCGCCTCGCTCGGCGGCGGTGGTGGCGACGTGGGCGCGCCCGCGCAGGCCGTCACGACAACCATGACCGCCCCGAGGGCGCCTCCACATACGCCCATCATCGAGTGTCGCATCCGGCGGAGAGCGTCCACCGGTTCAATCGTTCGGATGGTCACACCTATCGCTCGCGCGGGTAGCAACCGTCGAACACGATCCCGGCCGCATAGTACGGATCATCGACCGACCCGCCGACCTCGTCGGGCGAGACCTGGACGAATGTCACGATGTCACCCGCCCGGGCGGCGACGCGGCCCGCCGCGTCGTACAGGGTCGCCGCCGGTTCGAACCGGACCCGGAAGCCCTCGGGCCACACGATCGAGAGCCGCGTGCCGTCGCCGTCCCTCAGCCACACCGGCTCAAGCGGATTCGCGGGATCTCCCTCGAGCCGCCCGGTCACCGGGTTGTCGACCGCAGATGCGTCGCATCCGACGCCTCGCCGGATGGGAAACGTCCGAACGACGAACGCCGGCGAGGGTGACGCCAAGGACGTTGCGGTCGCTCCAGGGGGCGCTGCCGCCGCACCTGCGGGCGGCGGCGACTCTCCTCCCGGCGAGCAGGCCGAGACCAGGAGTGCCAAGGTGGCGATCAATCGTCCTGCGAGAGCAGAGCTACTGGTCAATCGCCGACAGCTCTCGACCGCTGACGACGACCTCGCCCGCCGCATTGAGGAAGCGCCAGAACAGCGCGGTGACTGGCAGATCCTTCTGCGGGAGGGCCAGGACGAAGACTCCGTCGACGACCTGGCCCCCGACGCCTCCCGGCAGGGTGGTCTCGAATTTGACCGCCCCCGGCGGCGCATTCCCATACACCCAGGTGTAGTACGTCCGAGGCGGGAGCTCTCCGCCGGCGGTCAGGAGGCCCAGCCACGTCTCACCTTCCCTGTCGGCCATCGAGGTCTGTGCGCGGAGCTCGTCCTCCGTCGGGCCGGTCACGAGAACGAGCACCCCGCTCCGACGGACCACGCCGACGATGCCGTCCTCGGTCTCAACCCTCACCACGAGGGGCAACCGCACGAACTCGGGGCTGGCCGGCTGCGACTCCGGCCCAAGCACCGAGCACCCGGCGACCGTTGCAGCGAGGCTCAGCAGCAGGCTGCCCCGGACGAGGTGAGGGCGACGCATCAGTTCGAGAACGTGGCAACGACGGACTTGCCCCAGGTCGACGTCGTCGGCGTGATCGAGATGGCTGGTGGCACGCTGAAGACCAGGTAGTAGTTCAGCGACTGCCACGTGTGGAAGTAATTGAACACCACGTTTGTCGGCTGATATCGGCGGCTGCTCCACCCGATCGTGACGTAGTCCCAGCCATAGTCGGCATACGTGTACGCCTTCGTGATGATCTTCCACTCGTTGAACCCGATGCCGGTCCCCGTGTTGGGAGTGTCGCTCCGGTTGGAGAACGTGATGAAGCTTCCGTTCTGGTAGTAACCGATTGCGGCCCGACCTCCAATTGCCATGTTGTTGGCCCACGCTGTCCCGATCCAGTCCTGGCCTGACAAATCCAAGGCGACATTATCCCAGTTGAAGTAGCCCGTCACGAGCCAGCAGACGGTGAGTTGTACCGGACAGGAGGGTTCCCAAGCCACGGACACCGACAGCTGGACGTTTGCATCAGTGACATTCGCCAAGCTACTAAGTCCTCCGTTCGGCCCCCATTTGCCATTCACGGCCGTGACCGGGAAGATTTCTCGGGTGTACGACACGATCGGTCGAGTCGGGTCGCGGAACGCTGCCTCTCGACTCGCTCTTTCCACTGGATCCATTGAGGCGAGCGCGACCTCAAGCTCCGCAGGCGACAGGGCTTCTCCGGGCAAGAGACGTCCCTCTGCAGCAACCGCGGTTGGGACTGGAATGGTCGTGAGCAGGAGGAAACCGAGCACGACCGTCACGCGACGCTTGAACATGAAATCACCCCGATTCTTCGGTAATGCACTTTGTCACAACATGCACCGGATAGGGCTCGCAACAAGCGGGCAGACCGCTCATCCGGAGTAGGATCCATCGATGCGATCTCCTCAA
>PNKK01000098.1 GCA_013822395.1 Anaerolinea sp.
GCGAAAAAGCGAAAGGGAAAGGGCGTGCGGATGGGTCGCAGCCCGTGACAGAACCCGGCCACGAGGGACCCCGGTCGCAGGCGTTCAGCGGCCCGGCGGAGGCCGGCAAACAGAGCCGGCCGCGTGGTCCTCGGCTGCCGAGCGAAGAGGCCGGGCGAGCACGGCCCTGCGGCTATCGGCAATCCGAGTTGATCGCGGCGTTCTGGCGGTCCCCAGGCCAAGGCGGCGTCGAGGATGCGAGGAGCGCACCCCAACGTGCGTGGAGCGAGCACCCGCAGGCGACAACGCCGGCCTGGGGCCGTCCCGGACGCCGCTACTTGATCTCGACCTTGGCGCCCTGCTCTTCGAGGGCGGCCTTGATCTTCTCCGCCTCGTCCCTGGCAACGCCTTCCTTGACCGGCTTGGGAGCCGCATCGACGAGGTCCTTCGCCTCCTTGAGGCCGAGGCCCGTGAGCTCGCGGACGACTTTGATGACCGGGATCTTGTTGGGCCCGATCTCGGTGAGGGTGGCCGTGAACTCGGTTTGCTCCTCGGCGGCCGGGGCCGCCTCGGCGGCCGCCGCAACCGGGGCGGCGGCCACTGCCACGGGTGCCGCGGCCGTCACCCCGAAGCGATCCTCGAACTTCTTCTTGAACTCGGACAGCTCGAGGACGGTCATCTTGTCGAAGGCCTCGAGCAGCTGGTCGGCGGTCAGAGTGGCCATTGGATCGGTGTCTCCTGGTAGGTTCGGGTGGAATGGACTATCTCGGGGTCGTGACGGTCAGGCCGCGGCACGCTTGTGGGCCAGGGCGGCGACCAGGCCCGCGACGTCGCGCAGCGGCGCGTCGAAGAGGCCGGCCGTCGTGGCCAGCGGCGAGGCGATGGCGCCGGCGATCTGGGCAAGCAGCACGTCCCGCGAGGGAAGCGCCGCCAGCCGCGTCACACCGTCGGCATCGATGGCCCGGTCGCCGAGAACTCCGCCGGTGATGCGGACCTGCTTGAACGGGCGAACCGCATCGAGGACCGCTTTGGCGGTCCTCGACTCGTCAGATCCGAAGGCGATGGCCGAGGGTCCGACGAGGAGCGCGTCGAGCGCCGATCCGCGCGTGTCGGACGCAGCGATCTTCATGAGCCGGTTCTTGACGACCCTGTACGTCACGTCCTGCTTGCGCAGGCTCCGGCGGATCTCCGCGATCTCCTTGACCGTGAGACCCCGGTACTCCGAGACGATGAGCGTCGGGCTTTGCCCGAGCTGCTCGCGCAGCTCGTCGACGGTCCGTCGCTTGGCCTCGGTCGGCATGGTGCCCTCCGTGCTTCTGCGCGCAGCCGGCGCGCGGCGGTGGGCTCGGCGGACAAGCCACCGGAAGCCCCTGCGACGGGCGCCCGTCCTTGGGCGATGGCCTTGACCGCAGGGGCTGCACCCACCCGCGAGGGCGAAGGCATCCGTGTCCCTGCCTCGGCGTGGTCGCCGTCGTCCCCGGGCGATGCCCGGTCCGTCCGGCGGATCAAGTCCGGGCCGTCATCCGCGGTGCGGCGGCGGTCGGTGGACCCACGCTGTCTTCAGCGGTCCGTCGTATCTGGTTCAGACGACGCGCCTCTCGGCCGCCGCCGCGTCTGGTCTGGCGGGAGGTCGCCCGCCGGCGAGCGGCGTCAGGCGGCCGCGGCCGCCGCGAGGACGCCTGGGATATCGACCCGGATGCCGGGTCCCATCGTCGAGGCGATCGTCAGGCTGCGAAGATACGTGCCCTTGGCACCCGACGGCTTGGCCCGGTTGATGGCGTCGACGAGGATTGCCAGGTTGGCGACCAGCTGGTCGGCGTCGAAGCTGACCTTGCCGACGGCGACGTGCACGATCCCCGCCTTGTCCACCTTGAACTCGACTCGTCCGGCCTTGACTTCCCGGATTGCACGCTCGAGGTCGAACGTGATCGTCCCCGCCTTCGGATTCGGCATCAGGCCGCGGCGGCCGAGGACCTTCCCGAGGCGTCCGACCTGACCCATCATGTCGGGTGTCGCGAGGGCGACGTCGAATTCGAGCCAGCCGGCCTCGATCTTCTTCACGAGGTCCTCGCCGCCGACCTCGTCCGCGCCTGCACGGAGCGCCTCCTGGGCCTTCTCGCCCTGGGCGAACGCCGCGACCCGGACGACCTTGCCGGTCCCGTGGGGCAGGACCACCGTGCCGCGAACCATCTGGTCGGCATGGCGGGGGTCCACGCCAAGGCGAAGATGGACCTCGACGGATGCGTCGAACGAGACGGTCGAGGTCTCCTTCACGAGCTGCGCGGCCTCCGCGGGCGCATAGCTGCGGGTCCGGTCAACGAGCCTCGCTGCCTCGACGTACTTCTTCCCGTGCTGTGCCATGTGTCAGTCCCTTCGTTCGACCGGCGGTCCGGCCTCCCCCTGTGATGTCTGCGCGGCCCGGGGTGCTGCCGCTCGATGAATGCTACTGCCAGATCGGCGGGTGGGTGGATGCTGGGCAAGGCGCCGTGGAGGACGCGAGCGTTGGCGCTCCGAGGACCGAGACGACGCTCCTGCTAGCCATCGGTCCGAGGATGCGAGCGTCCGCAGGCGGCAACGCGGCCCGGTGCCGCCCGGACGCCGATCAATTGAGGACCTCGATGCCCATGCTTCGGGCGGTTCCCTCGATCATCCGCGCGGCGGCGTCGAGGTCATTGGCGGACAGGTCCGTCATCTTGAGCGTCGCGATCTCGCGGACCTGGTCGCGGGTCACCCGTCCGATGGTCGCCCGCTTCGTTGTCGCGGCGCCCTTGTCGACGCCGGCCGCCTTGCGGAGGAGGTCCGCCGCGGGCGGGGTCTTCAGGATGAACGTGAACGATCGGTCCTCGAAGATCGTGATCTGGGCCGGGATGACCTGGCCGGCCTTGTCGGCGGTCTTCTCATTGTACGACTTGGTGAACTCGACGATGTTGATGCCGTGCGGTCCCAGCGCCGTGCCGACCGGCGGAGCGGGAGTCGCCTTGCCGGCGGGGAGCTGGAGTGTCAGGACGATGCGGACTTTCTTGGCCACGGTTGAGCGGGGTTCCTTTCTAGCGAGCTTCGGCCCGGGGAGCGCCGACTGGGCGCGTCCAGGCGAAGGCGGAGGCGAGCAGACGAGCGAGCGCACGTCCGTGCGTGAGCGAGTCCGCGCAGCCGACAACGCCCGCCTGGGCAGTCCGGGAGGTGCTCACAACTTTTCGACCTGGAGAAAGTCGAGCTCGACGGGCGTCTCGCGGCCGAAGATGCTCACCAGGACCTTGACCTTGTTCCGCTCGGGATTGACCTCATCCACCGTTCCGATGAACTCGGCGAACGGCCCGTCGGTGACGCGGACGCTCTGGCCCTTCGTGAATGCGACACGATACTTGGGCGTCTCCACACCCATGTGCCGGAGGATCTGCTTGACCTCGGTCTCGTCGAGCGGGACCGGCTCGCTCCGGACACCCGGGATGTTGGAGCCGCCGACGAAGCTCGTGACGCCCGGGGTGTTCCGGACGACGAACCAGCTGTCGGGGTCCAGGATCATCTCGACGAGGACATAGCCGGGGTAGACCTTCTTCTGGACGGTGTGACGCTGGCCCTGACGGATCTCGATCTCGTCCTCCATGGGCACGAGGACCTGGAAGATCCGGTCCTCCATCCCCATCGACTCGATCCGGTGTTCGAGGTTCGCCTTGACCTTGTTCTCGTAGCCCGAGTACGTGTGGATGACGTACCAGCGCTTGTCCGGTCCGCGGGCCTCGATCTCGCTCATCGCCATGCTCACCCGAACACCCCGGTCAGGAAGCCGATGACTCCCTGGAAGATGCGGTCGAAGACGAACACGTACAGACCGACCGCCAGGCTCACGGCGAAGACGAGCACGGTCAGGTTGCGGGTCTGCTCGACCGTCGGCCAGGAGACTTTCTTCAGCTCGGAGACCGCCTCGGCGGTGAAGCGGCGGATACGGGTCACGGTCTTTCTCTCAGCTAGCTTGCGGTACTACGTTGGTCGCTCCGACGGCGGAGGCCGCGGTCCTCAAGGCCATCCGCCCGAGGATTGTGGCAGGGGCGATAGGACTCGAACCTACAACCGCCGGTTTTGGAGACCGGTGCTCTGCCAATTGAGCTACACCCCTGCGGTTCGCCGGGACGCTACTTGGCCTCCCGATGGAGGGTGTGACGCCGACAGCGCGGGCAATGCTTGTTCAGCTCGATCCGGTTGGGATCGTTCTTCTTGTTCTTGCGCGTGGTGTACGTCCGCTCCTTGCACTCGGTGCAGGCGAGCTGGATCGTCGGGCGCGCCTCGA
>PNKK01000099.1 GCA_013822395.1 Anaerolinea sp.
GACGTCCACGTTCGCGGCCAGCACGTGGGCACCGGCCCCATGGTCCGTGGGGGCTCGACGGACGATCGCCGACCGACGGGGCAACAGGCCGTGGATGATGGCCTTCCCGCCGTCGATCGGGGTGGTCGCGACCACCCAGTCGCCGACCGTCGGGTAGGCGAGGGGATCGCGGTTGGACTCGTAGCGAAAGCGTCCCGAGACGGCCGCCGGGTGGGTCTCGCCGCCGTCATGGAGGAGGAACTGACCCCGCTCCTCGCCGACGACACGCGCGGGGACGCGCCCTGTCGGCAGGTGCGGCGCGAACGCCGCGGCAAAGCCGGCGCCCCATCCGATGGCCTCGAGCGCGACGGTGGCGCTCGAGGTCGCGAGGCCCATCTCAACCCACCCGCTTGAGCTTGCCGGTGCGCTTCGCGTACCGCTCGGCTCGCCCGAACGCCCACAGGCCGGCCGGAATGAGGACGATCCCCATGACGACCAGCGGCCAGATGTCGCCGGTGAGCTCCGTCACGGGCACGCCGTCGATCAGGCCCTTGCGGACCCCGTCGATGGCGTATGTCGCCGGCGACAGGCGCGACAGCACCTGCATCCAACCCGGCAGGACGTCCACCGAGTAATAGACGCCGCTCACGAGAAGCAGCACCGACTGCAGGACGAACGTCATCTGCGCGCCGCGCTCCACGTACAGGAGCGGCAGGATTGCCGCGAGCATCGCGATCCCGACGAAGCTGAACGACCCGAGAACCATGAACGTCACGACCGTCAGCGCGTCGGCGTTGCCGGTCGCGAGGTTCGGGAAGAACAGGATCATCGCGACGAGGATCGCGGCGGTATGGATCAGCCCATAGACCATCGCGTAGGCCACCGACCCGAGAAGGTGGGTGGACCGATGGACGGGGGCCATCATCGTGTACTCGAGCGTGCCTTCCCAGCGCTCGACCGCGATCGTCTCGGCGATCCAGCTGAACACCACCGACAGGTAGTTCCAGAAGATCGCCCCGACCATCAGGGTCAGCAGCAGGCGGGCGTCGCCCAGCTGGGCGCCGATGAACGAGATCGACAGGGCGCCGGCGGCGGAGTAGACGAGGAAGGCGACCTCCCAGCCCCAGTACCGGCGCGTGAGGAAGAAGTTGCGCTCGACGAAGGCGTACGAGGCCTTCAGCTCGTGGGCAAGCAGCGACATCGGGATGGCCTTTCGGTGCGGGGCGCCCGCCCGGCCCCTAGCGGGACCGAACGGGCGCCAGGTTCGGCTCCGCCGCGAGCCGCTCACCCAACCGGATCAGCCGGATGGCGGTGCGCTGGCGGAGCGACAGACGGTGGCCGCGCCGCGCCCCCTCGGCGAGGCGCGCATCGGCGGCGTGACGGTGGTCGCGAGCGATCCGCTCGTTCGCGAGCCGCAGCTGCAGTTGCGCGTTGGCGTTCACTGGTCGATTCCTCTCGTCAGTCGGCCTCATCAGCCGCGTCGTCGGTCTCCTCCTCGACGTCCTCGTCGAGGGATCGGCCGGTGTAGGTCATGAACACGTTGTGGAGCGTCGGCTCCTGGCCGTGGCGCTCGGCGACGAGTCGCTTCAGGCCGTTCGGGGTCTCCTCGGCGACGACCCGTCCGTCGTTGAGGACGGCGATCCGGTCACACAGCCGGTCCGCCTCGTCGAGGTCGTGCGTCGTCAGGACGATCGATGCGTCGTGGTCCGTCCGGACCTCCTCGATGAAGGCCTGGACCTCCAGCTTCGACCGCGGGTCGAGGCCGGTCGTCGGCTCGTCGAGGAGCAGGAGCGAGGGGCTCGTCAGCAGCGCCCGCGCGATCGCGACCTTCTGCTGCATGCCCCGGCTCATCTGCTCGACCGGGCGGCTCACCCGCTTCCGCGCGATTCCCAGCCGCTCGAGGATCGCCACGGCGTCCACGCGCGCCCGCCCCGCGTCCAGACCGTACAGCCTCGCCGCGAAGAGCAGGTTCTCCATCGGGCTGAGCTTCTTGAAGAAGGCGGCGTCGACGCTCACGCGGTTGATGAGCCGCTTCACGGCCATCTCCTCGCGCTCGATGTCGTGGCCGAAGACCTCCACGCGACCCTCGTCGAGGGTCAGGAGGCCGGACACGAGCCGGATGAGCGTCGACTTTCCGGAGCCGTTGGCCCCCAGGATCCCGACGATCCCTCCGCGCTCGAGGCGCAGCGAGACGTCGACGATCGCGAGGACCGGCCGCTTGGCCCGCCCGACCTGGAACCGCTTCGTCACCCCCTCGACGAGGAGGGCGGGCAGCGTCGCATCGAGCGGTTGCGCCTCGGCCGGGGCGGCCAGGCGGTTCGGAACGAATGTCTTCGATTGTCGGAGTAGCGTGGCGGTCACGGTGGTGGTCCTCGTCTGGCGGTCCCGGGGGTCCCGGGGGTCCCGGGGCGGCCCTGCTGGGTGGATGGACGGTGGTCGATGTCGCGAAGATGGCGACGGCGACGGAGTGAGCGGGCCCGGACATGGAACGAGCCGCGGGACCCGGCTCCGGCGCCTTCGCGTCGGGATGGGCTCGCGGCTCGGGCGATGCCACGCGGACGTGTCCGAGGGCATCGAAAAAGCCGTGGGCCCGATCTGGCCCACGGCTCGTGGTTCGCTGGTGGGGCGGTGCCACCGCCCGGCAACTACCTCGAGGAGGGCGCAGATCTCCCGCGATCGGCGGCGCCGATGGGCGCGACCGTTCGAACGAAGAGGAGCATCTGCCTCATCTTCTTGCCGGCCTCCGATAGAGGTGGTTGGGGCGCGAAGCCGCGCCGATGGCGGAGTCTAGGCGGGTGGGTGCCGCTCTGTCAAACTCGCCAAGCCTCGATTATTCGCCAACACCTCGTGGGTTTGACCAGCCTCGTGGGTTTGACCAGCCTCGTGGGTTTGACCGGCCTCGGCGGTCGCCCAGCCTCGGCTGTGGCTCAGCCTCGGCGGTAGGTGCCGGTCAGCGTGGTCGTGGCCAGCGCGTGGTCCTTGATCGCAGCTCGGACCTGGTCCGCCGACGGCGTGCCGCCCAGCCCCAGCGCGGTGTCCAGTGCCCATAGTCGGAAGATGTATCGATGCGTCCCGGACGGCGGGCACGGGCCGCGCCAGCCGGCCGATCCCCACGTCGTGAGGCCTTCCCGGAAGGGGCCGGTCGCCCCCTCGGGCAGCGACGTCGTCGACGCCGGAATGTCGTAGGCCACCCAGTGGACCCAGCCGTTTGCGTCAGGGTCATCCACGATGAGCGCGAAAGCGACGGTTCCGGCCGGCATCCCCGCCCAGGTGAGCGGCGGCGAAACATCCTGGGCGTCGCACGTATTGCGGCGCGGGATCGCCCCGCCCTCGATGAACGCACCGCTTGTGAGCGTGAAGGGTGCCATGGTTCGGACCTCCGGGCTTGGGTTCGGGCTGAGGCTCGTGAGGGTGGTTCCAGCCGGCGCGGCGGACTTGACGGCGGAGGGCGTCGCCGCACTGTCCGTGGTCGCGGCGGGCGAGGAGGCTGGGGACGCCGCCGAGAAGCTCGGCGCACTCGTCGCGGAACATCCGGCCACGACCATCGCCAGGGCGGCGGCGAGTGTCCCCGCGCTCGGTCGGCTCACGGATGGATTCTGGACCCGCCACGCAACACCGGGCCGCGGACGGTCTATTCAGGGTACGGGGTGGCCGGTCCGTCTCCCGGGCCGGCCGTCACATCGTGGGCCCGGTGACGGCTGGTGGCGGTCCCGGCTCCGGACCGACGGAGATGGGTTCCCCGGCGCGGGACCAGTCGGAGTACGAGCCCGGATAGAGGATCGGGTCCGGGAGGCCGGCGATCCGCATCGCCAGCGCGTTGTGGCAGGCGGAGACGCCGCTCCCGCAGGAGGTCACGACCGGGGCGGCCGGGTCGGCGGCCGCCGGCATTCCAGCCTCGCGGGCGCCGGCTCGCAGCGCCGCAAACCGGGTGGCGAGCTCTTCGGCGTTGCGGAAGCGGCCGTCCGGCCCGAGGTTGTCGTCGGTCGGAGCGTGCACGGCCGTCGGGATGTGGCCTGCGACGGGATCGATCGGCTCGATCTCGCCCCGGTACCGGGCTCCGGCCCGAGCGTCGAGAAGGAGCACTTCCCCGAGCCTCGGCTTCAGG
>PNKK01000100.1 GCA_013822395.1 Anaerolinea sp.
AGCCGACCGCCCTCGGCCCGCTCGATCAACGACGAGACGCTGAAGGCGATCATCACCCGCGTCCACCGGGCGCACTTCGGGGTGTACGGGGTCCGGAAGGCCTGGCGGACCCTCGGGCGCCTCGGGATCGAGGCCGGTCGCGACCAGGTGCGGCGGCTCATGCGGGTCGTCGGGCTCGAGGGGGCGACGCGGACGAAGCGGGTCCGGACGACCAGGCCGGCCGTGGTCGCCGAGCGTCCGGCCGACCTCGTCAGCCGGACGTTCACCGCCACCACTCCGAACCGGCTGTGGCTGGCCGACCTGACGGATGTGTCCACCTGGTCGGGCTTCGTCTACACCGCCTTCGTCATCGATGCCTTCAGCCCGGGCGATCGTCGGCTGGCGGGTGATGGCCAGCCTCCGCGCCGAGCTCGCCCTCGACGCCCTCGAGATGGCGCTCTGGGCCCGGGGCCCCGACCTCCCGGGCCTCGTCCACCACAGCGACCGGGGCGTCCAGTACCTGTCGATCCGGTACACCGAGCGCCTCGCCGAGGCCGAGGCGGTGGGCTCGGTCGGATCGAAGGGCGACAGCTATGACAAGGCTTACGCAACTGACTGCACCTCTTCTGCGCGATCGATGGCGAATCCTTGGCCGACGTCTGCGACGCTCTGATGCTGAGCCACTCTGGCGGCGCGTTTCCGAGCGTTGTAGGCGGCCATGCAGCAACGCTGGCTGCACCACTTCTTTCCGCCGCGGAGAGCAGGCTTGGCCGGGATCGGACCGCCGCACCACCGGCACGCCCACTGCAGCGCGGCCGGCCGTTCGAACAAGCGCTGGCCCTTGTCGTTGACGATACGCGAGGCGAGGCGGCCGACGCGCGCCCACTTCTTCACCGTGTCCCGGTCGGCACCGAGCAGGTCCGCCATCTCGTCGAGCGTCAGGAGCCCGCGGCCACGGAGCCGAGACCCGTGATCGGCCAACCCATATCGGCGGCGGAGGTGATGAAGACTCGACAGGCTGAACCGCTCGCCGACGCCGGGCCGGAGGCCGCGCTCGTTGAGGATGGCGACGATCTCCGCGTCGGCGTGCTCATCGAGGAGGCGATCGATCTCGGCGATCACGGCGGGATCGGTCTTGCGCAGCTCGGCGGCGCTGCGCGGCGGTGGGAGCGAGAGCGTCCGCGTCGCGCCGCCGCGGAACCGGACGTGGGCGACGACCGCGTCGGTCCGCAGCAGCGTGACGTCCTCGATGAGCAGGCGGATCATGCGCTTGCGCTCCCGCTGCGGGGTCTCGGCATCGCGCCACAGGCGCGGGAAGTCGGTGGCGAGGGCGAGGACCTCGCGCCGGCGCTCCTCGGTCAGCACATGGCCGTCGGCCTCGCGCTCCCGCTCGTACGCATCCTGGGCTGAGGCGAGGGCGCGGAGCTTGGCGTTCCAGTCGGCCTCGAGCGAGTCGGCCACGAGGCGGTTGTCGGGGTCGACGCGCAGATACCGGCGCTGGGCGAGCTCGGCCTCGTAACGGGCCCGGTCGACCTGTGCCCGGCGCAGGACGTCGGCCTCGGCGGCGCGGGCGGCGAGCTCGGCCTCGATGGTGAGCGCGACCTCGAGGGCGAGCGGGCTCACGACCTCGATGAGCAGCTCGCCGACCGCCCGGTCGATCTCGTGCCCGACGATCCGCGCGCAGAGCGGGCGGGCCTCGTCGATCGCCCGGCGCTGGCAGACGTACTCGGGCACGAGCTCGCCGTGGATCGTGTGGTAGCGGACGCCCATGCGCTGGCCGCAGCGGCCGCAGACGACGAGGCCCTGGAGCAGGGCCGGGCCCTCTCGGGGTGGGCTCTTGAGACGCTCGGCGCCGTTGGCCTGGGCGTTCTCATGGAGGCGGCGCAGGTTGGCCTCGTACTCCGCCCAGCTGATGTACCCGGGATGGCGGTCGAGCAGGAGCGTGTGCCATTGCTCGCGCGGCAGCGCCACCCGGGCCCGCCGGCGGCGATCCGGCGGGCCCGGCTGCGCCCGTACGCGAAGGCGCCCGTATAGCGCGGGTTCTTGAGGACGCGCAGGGCGCGGTGGTGGAGGAGCGGGCCCCAGACCACCTCGTCCTTGTGCGGCCCGCTGGCCAGGCGGCGCGGGAAGAGCAGGCCCTGCTCGCGGAAGTGGCGCACCGTCGCGGTCGCCGAGCCCGTCCGGCGGAACGTCAGAAAGAACGTCCGCACCGCGGCCTGGACCGCCTGATCGGGGTCGAGCACGACCCGCCCTGCCGGGTCGGTGACGAGGCCCGTCGGCAGGCGCATCTCGAGCTCGCCGCGGCTGGCCTTGGCCCGCTGGCCGCCCAGGAGCCGCGCTTTCAGGACATGCAGCTCGGCCTCGCTCATCGTGCCCTTGAGGCCGAGCAGCAGCCGATCGTTGAAGTGGCCCGGATCATAGAGCCCGTCCTCGTCGCAGATGAGCGTGTCGGTGAGGGCGCAGATCTCGAGCAGGCGGTGCCAGTCGGTCGAGCTGCGGGCGAGGCGGCTGACCTCGAGCCCGAGCACGATCCCGACCTCGCCCAGGCCGACCGCCGCGACGAGACGCTGGAACCCTTCGCGATCGCTGTCGGCGCCCGACACGCCTTGATCGCTGTCGATCACCACGACCCGATCGAAGCTCCAGCCCAGGGCGACGGCGCGCTCGCGGAGCGCGTACTGGCGCTTCGTGCTCTCGGTGTTCTCGAACACCTGGCGAAGCGTGCTCTGGCGGACATACAGATACGCTGCGCGCGCGAGGTGGCCGGTCGTGATCTTCTGGTGCGACTCGGGGTTCACGTATGCGACCTCCTTCCCGCGCCCAGGGCCATCTCGGTCAGCACGCTGGCGAGCTCGTTGTGCATGCCGGCGAAGGGCGCACCCAGGCCGCAACCGGATGGCTCCTGGCGTAACGAGGGCACCTCTGGTGGGCAGGCCCGCATCCAGGCCACGAGACCCGCGCGGCGCAGGACCGCGAGGCCGCGTGGGCCCGCCGTGGGGACCTCGCCGAGAGCATGCGCGCGGAGCGCCTCGTACCGACGCTCGAGCTCGCGGGGCGAGGCGGTCGGGCTCATCTCGTCTCGCGCGGCCCCTTTTTCCGGCGTGCCAGCGCGCGCTCGATGCTCCGGCGATGGACCCGCAGCCCGAACCGTTCGGTGGCCAGGCGGGCAAGGTCCGCCGAGCTCGAGGCGGGCTCCTCCGCGAGACGCACCTCGAGCGCGTCGAGGACCGCATCGGAGAGCTTGTGCGCCCGCCGTGGTCCAGGCCGCTGCGGGACGAGGCCCGGCAGGCCCTCCGCCAGAAAGCCCGCCTGAGCGGCATAGAACGAGGGCCGGGAAAAGCCGAAGGCGGCCGCCGCGCCCGTCACCGGCTGGCCCTCCTCGCGGACCCGGCGCAGCATCTCGTACTTGACCTGCACGAGATCGCCCCGGTCGAAGAACGGGTTGCCCGAGCGGAAGGCAGGATCGCGCACGGCGTCCGCCCGCGGGTTGAGCGCGTGGTGGCGACGCAGCGCGGTGGTCTTGTCGTCCGAGGCGTCCATCCCGATCTCCTTGGCGGCCTGATGTGAGGTCCATTATGCCGCGCATGGCTGGGCTGTCAACTGGCCCGATCACCTCTGGCTGGCGATCCACGATCAGAGAGCAGGGGAGAGTTCCTGCAGTCGGGATCGAGGAGCCATGATCCGCGGCATAATCAATCTGACGGATGCGGCATAATCTCATTGACGCCTCCCGTCGAGCTCCGCGAGGAGCCGGCTCAACGCGACGAGATCATCGGCGCGGAAGAGCGTCCGACCGGCCGCGAGCGCGAGGTACGGGTCGGGCCCCTCCACATCGGTCCAGCCGGCCGGCAGCGAGCGGACTCGATCGGATCCGGGCTCAACGAAGAACACCCGGTGCTCGCCCCAGGTGTGGGCATAGCCGACGAGCTCGAACTCGCGGCCGCGCAGCGGATGGAACGGGTGGGTCACTCGAATTCGCTGCGGATCGTGCCCACCGCTGGCAGTTGAAGGCGTACA
>PNKK01000101.1 GCA_013822395.1 Anaerolinea sp.
ATGAAGATCCGTCCATTCCGCGACAAGCCGCATCGCCCGCCGAGGAACGGCACCCTCGAGAAGACGCGAACTCATGATTTCGACCTTGGCCTCGGCCGAGCCGTAGCGGACATGAAAGTGCGGCGGCTCGTGATCGTTGTGGAAGAACAGGATCACGATCCCGTAGAACCGACTGACCTCGGGCACGTGAACTCCCGCGCATCGGGCGGGAGGCAACGTGGGTCACTGTAGCGACGCCCCCTCTACCGCTGGTCACCTGTCGCGCCGGGTGGCTGCGCGACCGCCGGGCGTCACTTCTCGCGGCTCGCCCGGTCAGGACCGGGGCTGCGTCGGGTCCCGGAAGGGGAGCTCGCCGGCGTCGACGAGCTGACGGTCACCGAGCGGCTCGCCGAGGGTGACGGCGACGCGCGTGGATGGGTTGCTCGGGCATGTACCGCCGCCAAGCGAGCGGACGGCGAAGACGACGAGCACATGCGTTTCGGTCGGGATGATCTGCGGCCCCACGACTCGGCCTTCGGATGACCGGCCCGACGCGCACTCCATCTCGGTGACGAGTGCGTCGAAGGCCGTCGTGTCCGGGTTCGGGACGCCCTCGCTCCCCCACTCCCACATCGCCGGGCCCAGGCCGCGGGCAAGGACGATCCGCGCCCGGCAGTCGCCCCATCCGGTGACCTTCCAGCCGCCCTCACTCGAGAGGTTCACGCTCTTCATCCCCAGGTCACCGCCGATGGTCACGAACTCGGCGCTCTGCCCGTTCTCGCCGACGAACGTCCAGCCGTGGTCGGGCAGGAAGTCGATGTCGGGACCGCCTTGCGTGAGGTGCTTGCGGAGCGCTGCGGCGATCGGGTTCGCGGCGTCCTCGTCGTTCCGAGCCGGCGCGGCGAAGAGCTCAGGGCCGAACGGGAAGAGCCCGCACGCGTAGCGGAGGACGTCGAGGTCGACCGATCCCGAGTCGTCCGGCGTTCCGGTCGCGTCCCCAGGGTCTTCGCTACCGGCGGGCGTGCCACCGCAGGCCGCGACGAGGGAGAGGAGCGCGACCAGGAGCTGTGTTCGAAGCGATCGGCGGACCATCGTCTCGATCCACCATAGCGGCCGGGCCGCGCGAGGGTCAACGGCCTCGCGTTCGCGCGTCGCCGACGACCGCGATCACGGCGCAGGTGTGGTTCACGAGGACGTTGTCATGTACGAGCCCGGCATCGCAGCCGAAGGTTTCGGGTGTGGCGCAGATCGAACGCTCTGGAGAACGCAGCCATGCCGGCGCTGGCGGGACTACTGCCGCAGCCGGAGCACCGCGAGCGAGCCCGCGTACGCAACGGCCATCACCGCACCCATGAAGGCGTAGGGCAGCCAGTCGCCGCCGGTGGCGTCGGCCACGATGACGGCGGCGAGGACGACGATCGCGGTCACGCCGAGGGCCCAGGCCGAGGCCTCCAGGTTGATGAGCTCCCAGCGCTCGTCGACGGGGCGGCCGGCGAGGACGCTGACGGTCTCGCTGCGCCGGCCGACGAGCGTCACGAGCAGGGCGTAGGCGATCGGGATCGCGGTCGAGAGCGCGACTCGCCAGGGTGGATCGTCGCCGATGAGGCCAGCCGCCCCGAAGACCAGCCCGATCACGATCCCGACGGCGAGGACGGGACTCCTATGCATGGCTGTCGTCACGGAAGACCTCCTCGATCGGCTTGCGGAAGAAGCGTCCGATGGCGAACGCCAGCGGCAGCGACGGCAGGTAGCGCCCGGTCTCGATCGCGTTGACGGTCTGCCGAGAGACGGACAGTCGAGCCGCGAGCTCGCCCTGGCTCAGGCCCAACGCCTCACGGAGCTTCCGGACCTCGTTCTGCATGCTGTCAAGCTAACTTGACAGAAGCGCCTTGTCAAGGTCCTTTGTCACCTATGGTTGAGGAGACTCCCGGGCGGGATCCTGCGCGGTTCAAGTCCGGCCCGGACGCGCCGCCAGTTGACGAGCAGCTCGTGGCGATGAAGATCGGTCCACTCCGTGACCAGCCGCATCGCCCACCGAGGAACCGCGCCCCCCCCGAAATCGACCTCCAGCAAACGCCAGGCCGTGATGACGCACGCCGTCGCCTTCCCGACCGTTTCGGTACGCTCCGACCGTGACGAACGCACGGGCTCGGATCGACGCGTCCGGTCGCCGCGCCCGCCTTGCGGCGCGCCACCACCTCTCCCCCGGCTCCCTCGCCGCCTCCCCGGTCGACGCGTCGAGGGACCTCGTCGGGCTCCACGGCACCGACCCGCTGACCGTCCATCTCTCCACCTGGGCTCGTGTCCGCGACTTCCAGACGACCGACCTGGAGCGGGCGCTGTACGAGGATCGGAGCCTGCTGAAGCTCATCGGGATGCGCGAGACGCTGTTCGTGGTGCCGATCGAGCTGGCGGCGATCATCCAGGCGGCATGCACGAAGTCCTACGCGGGGAGCGAGCGGCCGAGGCTGGCGAAGATGATCCGGGAGGCGGGGATCTCCGACGATCCCGAACGCTGGATCGAGGCGCTCGAGGCGGAGACCCTGGCCGTGCTGCACACAAAGGGTGAGGCGACCGCGGCCGAGCTCACGAAGGAGATCGAGGGCCTCCGGTCGCAGATCCCGTTCGGCGCCGGCAAAGCCTGGCAGGGCACTGTCGGCGTCTCGACGCGCCTCCTGTTCCTGCTGGCGGGAGAAGGGCGGATCGTCCGCGGCCGTCCGAAGGGCACCGTCGTCCCGAGCCTCTACCGCTGGGCGCCGATGGATCGCTGGGTGGCGGGTGGCCTGCCCCCGATGTCCAGGGGCGATGCCCAGGCGGAGCTCGTGCGGCGCTATCTCGCGACCTTCGGCCCGGCGACGCTCGCGGACATCCGCTGGTGGACGGGCTGGACTGCGGCCGAGGTCCGCGGGGCGATCTCCGCGATCGGGCCGGTGGAGATCGACATGGACGGCGGTTCGATCGGCTACCTGCTGCCCGACGATCTCGAACCGATTGCGGCTCCGGCCGAGCCGTGGGTCGCCCTCCTCCCCGCCCTCGACCCCACGATCATGGGCTGGCAGGAGCGTTCCTGGTATCTGGGCAGTCACCGCCCGGCCCTCTTCGATCGCAACGGCAACGCCGGCCCAACGATCATGCTCGACGGCCGGGTCGTCGGCGGCTGGGTCCAGCGCCGCGACGGCGAGATCGCCTGGCGCCTCCTCGAGGACGTCGGCGCCGGCGCTCGCGCTCTCGTCGAGCAGCGCGCCGCCGAGCTCCGGGCCTGGCTGGGCGACCTTCGCTGCATCCCCCGCTTTCGCACACCGCTCGAGCAGGAGCTGAGTGTCTGACGTCCCGGCGTCGACCGAGTCAGATCGGATGAACGCGCAGGGTTCCCGGCGCATCGAATAGGGTGAACGCCCTGGGGACGTAGCGTGGGAGCGGCCGGTTGGAGCGCGACCTCATCGAACGGGTCCGCCGGGGCGATCGGGCGGCGTACGAGGCGATCGTGCGCCGGAAGGTGGAGATCGTGCTCCGAACCGCCCGGGCGATCCTCGGCAACGACGCCGACGCCGACGATGCGACGCAGGATGCGCTGATCAGCGCCTGGCGACGGTTGCCGGCCCTCCGGGACCTTGACCGGTTCGACGCCTGGCTCGGCCGGATCACCGTGAACGCCTGCCGGATGGTGCTTCGACGGCGCCGCTCCGGGGCCCTCGTTGAGCTGCCGACGACTCCCGGGATGGAACCGTTGGATGCGCCGCCGCCTTCGCGGTCGAGACCATCCGCCGCTGGTGGGTGACGATGGGCCGGGACCTCTACCCCGACGCCACGCGACTGCTGGTCACGGCCGACGCCGGCGGCAGCAACGGCTACCGGGTCCGGCTCTGGAAGCGGGAGCTCCAGCGCCTCGCCGACGAGACCGGCCTGGAGATCGCCGTCCACCACTTCCCGCCGGGCACGAGCAAGTGGAACAAGATCGAGCACCGCCTGTTCAGCGCGATT
>PNKK01000102.1 GCA_013822395.1 Anaerolinea sp.
CTGACGCCGACGGTCCACCAGATGATCGACGTGGGGCCGGTGCCGCGGTTCGCGCGGTCGTCGAGGGCGATCGAGTTCCCGATCGTCCGCGACATGGACGTCCTGATGTACGAGCGCCAGGACGGCCTCGGCCTGGAGATCGGGTCGTATGCCCACCGCTCGATCCTCCATGACCCGGAGGACATCCCGTCGATCGAGCAGGCCGCCCTCTCGCCGACCGAATTCCCGTTCACGAAGGACGACTTCGATCCCCAGATGGAGGATGCCCTCGAGCTGATGCCCGAGATCGTCGGCGACGAGCGGGTCGGGGTGAAGTACGCGATCAACGGCCTGATCGCCCTGACCCCCGACGGCATGCCGCTCCTCGGCGAGACGCCCGAGGTGAAGGGCCTCTGGTCCGCCGCGGCGGTGTGGGTCAAGGAGGGTCCCGCGGTCGGCAGGTGCGTCGCCGAGTGGATGGTCCACGGCGAGCCGTCGATCGACGTCGCTCAGTCCGACATCTCGCGCTTCCATGCCCACCAGAAGACCCGCCAACACACGAAGCGGCGGGCGTTCGAGGCGTTCCCGAAGACCTACGGGATCGTCCATCCGGCCGAGCAGTACCTGTCCGACCGGCCGCTCCGGAAGTCACCGATGCACGAGTGGCACGTCGCCCACGGGGCCGAGCTCTTCGAGGTCGCCGGGTGGGAGCGGCCGCAGTGGTTCAACAGCAACGCCGGCCTGGTCGAGCGCTACGGGGTCCAGACCCGGCCGAACGAGTGGGACGCCCGCTGGTGGTCGCCGATCATCAACGCCGAGCACCTCGCGATGCGTGAGCACGCCGGCATCTTCGACCTCTCGGCGTTCGCGCTCTTCGATATCGCCGGGCCGGGCGCGCTCGCGGCCGTCCAGCGCGTCGCCCTTCGCCAGATGGACGTGCCGGTCGGCCGGGTTGTCTACACGCCCGTCCTGTCGCAGGTCGGCGGATTCAAGAGCGACCTGACGATCATGCGGCTCGGCGAGCAGCTGTTCCGCGTCGTGACCGGCGGCGCGCACGGCATGTCTGACCTCAAGTGGTTCCGCGACCATCTCCCGGCCGATGCGGTCCTCGTCGACCAGACCACGGCCTTCACGACGATCGGGCTGTGGGGCCCGCGGGCCCGCGACATCGCCCAGTCCGTCACCCGGGCCGACCTGTCGAACGAGGCCTTCCCGTTCGGCACCTGCCGGACCGTCGAGATCGGGTCGCAGCTCGTCCTGGCCTCGCGGATCTCATACGTGGGGGACCTCGGCTGGGAGCTCTACGTCCCGATGGAGCAGGGCCTGCGGCTGTGGGAGGAGCTGTGGACCGCCGGTGAGCCACACGGCCTGACGGCCTGCGGGATCGGCGTCTACGGCACGACCGGCCGTCTCGAGAAGGGCTACCGGGCGTACGGGGCCGAGCTGGACGGCGACTATACGATCGTCGAGGCGGGGATGGCCCCCGCCAAGGTCAAGGCCCAGGACTTCGTTGGGCGTGAGGCCGTCCTTCGCCAGATGGCCGAGCCGGCCGTGGCCACGCTCTGCACCCTGACCGTGGACGACCACACGTCGTCGAGCGGCGAGCGGCGCTACATGCTCGGCCGGCAGCCGATCGTCCTGGGTGACGGGACGCCGATCACCGACACGAAGGGTCGACGCTCGTACGCGACGTCCGCCGGCGCCAGTCCCTCCACCGGCAAGCACGTCCTGCTCGCCTACCTGCCGCCGGACCATGCGGTCGAGGGCAACCACCTGTTCGTCGAGTACTTCACCGAGCGGTATCCGGTGACGGTCGCGGTCGCCGGCTCGAGGCCGCTGTTCGACCCGGACAACGTCCGGATCCGGGCCTGACCGTGAAGGTCCTTGTCTGCATCAAGAGCGTCCCGGCCGTGGCCGGCCGGATCATGCTCACCGCCGATGCCCGGGCCATCGATACCAGGCACCTCGGCTTCGCGATCGGGCCGCACGAGGAATGCGCCGTCGAGCAGGCCGTGCGGCTCATCGAGGCCCACGGCGGCGAGGCGGTGGTCGTGACCCTCGGGCCCGCCCAGGCGCTCGAGCAGTTGCGCGACGCGCTCGCGCTGGGCATCGCCCGGGCCATCCACCTCGTGACCGACGGCGAGGAGTGGGACCCCGAATCGACCGCCGCCGCGCTCGTCGACGCGATCCGTGCGGACGAGGGGGCGAGCGGCCCCTTCGACCTCGTCCTGCTCGGCAACGAGGCCGGCGACTCGGCCGGCTACCAGGTCGCCGTCCGGATCGGGCGGGCACTGGGCCGTCCGACCATCACAGCGGTCAAGGGCATGACGATGGGCGACGGCTCTGTCCGCTGCGAGCAGGAGGTTGATGGCGGCCGGGACGTGTACGAGCTCCGGCTCCCGGCGATCGCCGCGGTGCTCGAGGGGATCAACCTGCCGCGTTTCCCGTCGGTGCCCGGCCGGCTCCGCGCCAAGAGCAAGCCCGTCGAGGTGAGCCAGCCCGCTCGGCCTGTGCAGCACCTCGAGATGCTCCGGCTCGTCGTGCCGCAAGGGGCGGCAAAGCAGGCCGAGATCCTCGGGCGGGGACCGGAGGCCGCGCCGGCCGTCGTCGCCGTGCTCCAGAACTTGGGGGTGATCTGAGATGGGCCCCGTCCTCGTCCTCGTCACGGCCAGCGGCGGCGTCGCCGACGAGGTGGCGCTCCAGGGGCTCGCGCTCGGGCGCCGGCTCGCACCGAGCGGACCGGTCCACGCGCTCGTCATCGCCGACGAGGCCGCCACGACCGGTCTCGGCGCCTGGGGCGCGACCCAGGTCCACCTCGCCCGGCACGCGGCGCTCGGCGCCCAGGCGCCGGATGCGGCCGCGCGGATCCTCGACGACCTCGCGACGCAGCTCGAGGCCGATATCGTCATCGGCCCCGGCACAGAGGCCGGCAACACGATCCTGGCCCGGGCAGCGGCTCGCGCCGACCTGCCCTTCGCCGCGAACTGCACGGCCGTCAGGGCCGGGAATCCGCTGACCGTCACGCGCCTGCGGTGGGGTGGCAGCCTCCTCGAAGAGGCCGCGATCCACGCCGCCCGGGCGATGCTCAGCGTTGCCCCCCACGCGATCCCGGCCACCCCGGCCGACGGCGTCGCCACGATCGCACCGTTCACGCCGGAGCTCGACGACGCCGACCTGGCCGTTCGCGTCGTCGACCGGGTCGCGGCGGTCGCCGGCGGCGTGTCGCTCGCGGAGGCCAAGGTCGTGGTGAGCGGCGGTCGCGGGGTCGGCTCGGCCGATGGCTTCAAGCAGATCGAGGAGCTGGCCGGGCTCCTCGGGGCTGCCGTCGGCTGCTCGCGCGCGGTGACGATCGCCGGCTGGCGGTCGCACACCGACCAGGTCGGCCAGACCGGCACCAAGATCGCGCCGAACCTCTACATCGCCTGCGGGATCAGCGGCGCGACCCAGCACATGGCCGGCGCAAAAGGCTCCAGGAAGATCCTCGCGATCAACAAGGATGCCGAGGCGCCGATCATGTCGGCCGCCGATTACGCCGTCATCGGCGACCTCCACCAGGTCGTCCCCGCGATCAGCGCGGAGATCCGCCGGGCCCGCGGAGCCTGACCGTGGACGGCGGGGTCATCGTCACGGTCCCGCTGTTCCTGGTCGTCCTGGCCGTCTTCGTCGGGTTCTTCGCCCGGCGCGCCATCTATCTGCTTCGTCTGGTCATGCACGGCCGTGCGTCCGCGGGGCGGACCGACGACCTCCCCACGCGGACGGCGCGCGAGATCGTGGGCGTCCTCGGCCAGTCGAAGCTGTTCCTGCGCCCGATCCCGGGCGTCATGCATCTCCTGCTGTTCTGGGGCTTCCTCGTCCTGCTGCCGACGATCCTCACGTCGTTCCTCGGGGCGATGAACCGCGACTGGTCGATCCCATGGCTCGGCGAGCAGGGCTGGTTCTCGCTGATGGTCGACCTGTTCGCGCTCGG
>PNKK01000103.1 GCA_013822395.1 Anaerolinea sp.
GGCAGCCGCCTTCAGGATCTCGTTGGCCCGGCGCAGCTCGCGGTTCTCCCGCTCCAACGCCTTGATCCGCTCGCGCTCCTCGGTCGTCAGGCCGCCCCTGGCACCGCGGTCGACCTCCGCTTGGTGGACCCAGTTGCGCAGGGACTCGGGGCCGATCCCGAGAGATCGGGCGACATGGGTGACCGCCCCGTGACGATCCCCGCGCTCGGCGGCCGTCTCGGCCACCAGCCGGACCGCTCGGGCTCTCAGCTCCGGTGGATAGCGCCGCTGGCGATGGTTGCTGATCTCTGCCATGACTCCATGTTCCTCCAAACGATGGAGTCTCCATCGGAGTCAGTACGGTTCAGGCCTGACGGGTCAGGACGCCTGCGATACAGGACATCTCCCACCGAGGACCGCCAAGCCGACTGTCCAGACGCCGAAGCCGATCAGCGTGCCCAGGGTGTTGAGCAGCAGGTCATCTACGTCGGCGACGCGCCATGGAAAGCCCATCGCGAGCGACAGCACGAGCTGCGCCCCTTCGACAAGACCGGATGCGAGAATCCCCAGCAGCAACGCTCGCGGCCAGGACGTCCAGCGGCGGGACAGCATGGGGGCGAGCACGCCCAGCGGGACAAAGGCGCCAACGTTACCGGCGAGGAACTTGCCGGCAGGGAAGTTCCACCCCTGCTCGATCGAGCTGCGAATGGTCTCGAACGGGACGGGGCCGACCCACGGATACGGCCAGCCCCGAAAGTCGGAAACCGTCTCCTCCGGCACCAGATACGGCGGCAGCGGCAGCGGGAAGAAGACGAGCGCCGCCAGGGCCGCTACCCACGAGACGAAGGCGACGCGCAGCACGATCTCCCATCGCGAGAGCGTTGCGCGCCGGCCACGCCACCACACGAGCGGCAGCAACACGCCAAGCAGCAGGACGACTGCGGCGCCGTCCAGCGAATACGTCCCGCGCACTGCACCCCTCGATCGCTCCGCGCTGCCAGACGGTCAGCATACGGCAGGATCCGGCGATCCACCGAGTCCGCCCGTGTCTTCGACCACTACCGAACCAGCACATCCTGCCGGTCTCAGGATCTCCTGAGCCCGGGCACCGGTCCATTCGCGGTTGCTGCCGGACACCTTGCGGGTGACGACGATCGGCCGGATCGCCTGCTTGGCCCGGAAGTTCGTGGCCTCCACCGCGGGTTCGCTGAGGAACGTGAACAGGGCATCGCGCTCGGTCGCGACGTGCTTGAGCAGGCGGACGTTGAGCGGATGGCGGACGTGGCCGGCGAGTAGCCTGTCGACCCGAGCAGTCAGCGCGCCCGCCGTCGCCCGGGCGGCCTCGGCGCTGACCGATCCTGCACCCCGGGCGTCGCGGACGGCAAGCGCCCCTTTGAGGATCCGGGCGAGGGCCTGGAGCACCCGGCCCCGCCCACCGTCGGCGTCGGCGATCATCTCCCGGCAGCGGCGTGACAGGTGGGCGAGGCACGTCTGGTGGGTCGCGCGGGTGAACTTCCGGTACGGCGCCCAGCCGTCCCGGACGAGGACGCCCGCGGTACTCCTTCCCGAGAAGGGCGGCGGCCTCCTCGTAGCCCCGGCCCCGGCCGATCCGGTAGACGACCATGGGGGTGGCGAACACCCACAGCCAGCGGAGGATCCCCTCGACCTTCCAGCCGGTCTCATCGGCCGTGACGACGGGTGCGCGGCGGACCTGCGCGGCGAGCGCCTGGTAGGTGGGCTCGGCGGCCCGGGCGGCCCGGGCGGTCCGCGCGACCGCGTGCCACGCGCCCGCCCGGCTGAGCCGGATCCCGAACGCGCCCTCCATGACCACCCGGGTCTTGTCGAACGACAGCCCCAGGCCCCTCGTCAGGCCGCCGACGATCGCGAGCGCCCGCGGGCCGAGCTGCAAGCGCGGCCGCGCCGGTCGCGTCTGAGGTCTGGAGCCGGTGGCGGCCCCGGACCGTCCGCCCGCAGGCGCGGCAGCGGCCGGTGTGGATGTCGATCCGGCGGTGGACCGGGCGGGGCGCGGGGACCTCGGTCTGGTACTGGGACACGACGCCGATCTCGGCGAGCTCGCCGCCGCAGGCGGGACAGCGGCCAGGCAGCGGTGCGGCGCACACCTCGTCGATCACCTCGGGGATCGATCGGCGGGCCCGGACCCCGTAGGCCGCGCCGGGCGCCCGGCCCGGGCGGGCTAGGCGCCGGACCGACGGTCCTTTCGAGTGTCCGGAAGTCACGGACCGTCCGGTGATGACCAGTCGGGAGGTGAAGGTGCCCAGCGCAAGAGAGTCGAGCGAAGTCGCTTTCAAGGCCGACCACCGAGTAGCGATGCCGGTTCGAACCTACAAGAACGTCGACGCGAGCCGGCATCGCGCGAAACCTGATTACGCCCAAGTGGCCGTACAGACGGATCCCATGTCCGTCGGCGTCATGGTCGTCTCGACGGACTAGTGCCGCGAATCTCAATGGCCTTGATGCTTGATGGCCTTGATGCTTGCGCGATCGCACAGGAGAACCGAGTCTGCACGCCGATGCGGCAAGCTCATTCCGGCGCACGACACTAGACCATCAGTTCGTGGACCACATCTGAACGTTGGTTGAGCTTACCGTCACACCGTCGCTAGGCTTCGAGAAATAGAAAGCGTACTGCAAGCCACCCAGATTGATGTTCCACGAGAGGCTGCAGAAGCCATTGTATGGACAGTTACCGGCGCTGCCGACCACGGTACCCCAACAGACCCCCCCTCCGGGGATGCAGTCCTTCCTTAAGACCTGGATCTGATAGGTGCCGTTTTGAGAAGCGGTCGTGTTCAACTGGATGTGAATCGCCGTGCCGCCGTACGTGCGGTACGCCCCCGTAACCCAGGTGCTGACCGTGAGCGTCGACGTATAGCTGTTCACGACGCCGGCGTATGCGGGAGTCAACGTCACGGAGAGTGCGAGAATCGCGCCAGACGTCGCGACTAGCAGCCGACGTCCTAGACCTATGCGTTTGCCATTCATGTCTAACATCCCCACTTTGGCCGTCTGCTGGATCGACTGGTTCTCCTCCATCGGCAATCCCCTCTTGGGCGGACCTCCTCCCTAGCCCTAGTCTTCGCTTGCTCCGCCTTGCGCTGAGTCCTGCAAGCATAGCATTGTGGATCCGGTTCAAACCGCCTTGTGCCCTGCCGTTTGCTATCAGGCGGTCCGGTGGTCTGCCTGCCGGCGGGCTCGTGCTGGCCCGGACACACACCCGTGAACCGTACTGACTCCGGTGGAGACCGCGCGGGCGAGGACGACGCCGGCCCCGACGTTCACGGCCGAGGCCGCGAGGATGACGAGGGCGGCGGGGAGCGTCACCGGGATCCAGGCAAACAGCGCCGAGACGGCCGCCGCGCGGTCGAAGCCCAGGTCGGTCGGCCCGAGGACGAGCACGCCGGCAACGATCCCGGCAAGTCCGACGAGGGCCGCGAGATCGACGAAGAGGGCGCTCGACTCGCGGTTCGACGTAGTGGGCTCCACGGGCCGGAATGGTACGGCGGCCGCCAAGCGCCGCAGGACGCGGCACAAGATCAGGGTGCTCCGTCGGCGCTCGCGTCGGGCGGGCCGAGGGTCGATCGGCAACTGGTCCGCGTGGCCCGCCAGAGCCGTGCCGGCCGGCACTGCCCGCGATTCGATGGCGAGCGAACACTAGTGTGCC
>PNKK01000104.1 GCA_013822395.1 Anaerolinea sp.
GAACGCGACCAGCCCGCCGATCGCGCCGACCCAGATCGTGTTGTGCAGGCCGATGATCCCGCCGAGGAAGCCACCGACGATCGACCCGACCGGGATGGTGCCCCACACGATGAACCGCATCGTCGCATTCATCTTGCCCTGCATCCGGGCCGGAGTGATCGCCTGGCGGAGGCTCACCTGGTTGATGTTCCAGGCGACGCCGCAGAACCCGCCGAGGAACCCGGACGCGGCCACCGCCGCGAAGAGCCAGGCGTCCGACGCGATCGCGACCGGCAGGCCGGCCAGGCTGAAGCCCATCGACGTCAGGACGAGCATCCGCCCGACGCTGAGCCGCTTCGTCAGCCGGCTCGCCGTGAGTGCAGCGACGAGAACGCCGACCGAGCCGATCGAAAACGCGAACCCGATCAGCTCGGCGCTGAACCCCCGCTCGCGAACGAGGAACAGGATCAGGATGGCGCCCCCGACGTTCCCGAAGAAGTTCGATACCCCGGTCGTCGCGGCGATCGAGCGGAGCCAGCGATGGCCCGTGACGTATCGCAACCCGACCGTGATCTCCTCACGCATCGACGGCTTCGGCCCGTGCAGGGCCTCATCGTGGGCCTCGATCGGCGGCTCCGGCCGCCGGATCCAGAGCACGAACAGAGCCGAGAAGAGGAAGCTGAGCGCGTCGAGGACGATCGCGAACGGGGCTTTGAAGAGGCCGATGAGGACGCCGGCCACGCTCGGGCCGGCGATCTGCGAGGCCGACCGGGTGATCTCCAGCTTGGAGTTGCCCTCGACGAGCTGGTCCCGGTCAACGATCGACGGCAGGTAGCTCTGGTAGGCGACGTCGAAGAAGACCGTGAGGCAGCCGCTCACGAACCCGACGAGGTAGAGCTGCCAGATCGTCAGCCCGCCGAGGGCGTAGGCGATCGGGATCGACAGCAGGCTGATCGCCCGCCCGAGGTCGCCGGCGATGAGGATGGGACGCCGGCGCAGCCGGTCCACCCAGACCCCGGCCGGCAGGCTCAGGAAGATGAACGGCAGGAACTCGATCGTCGCGAGCAGCCCGAACTCGAACGGGCTGACGTTGAGGATGGTCGCCGCCACGATCGGCAGCGCGAGGAGCGTGACCTGCGTCCCGAAGACGCTCACCGTCTCGGCGGTCCAGAGCTTCAGGAAGTCCGGATGGCGGAGCAGACTGCGGGAGACGGGCGCGGTCAACGGGCTATCTCCGATGGGCTCGGCGGAGCGTGGACGAGCGCGGTTGCCCGGTCGTCGCAGCGATCGGGCAAGGGCGCAGTCTATCGAGCGGGGCCGGCCTGAATGTCAGCGCCGTGGATGTCACGATGTGCGCGATGCTCATCGAGTCCGTCCCGAACTTCTCCGAGGGCCGCCGCCTCGAGGTTGTGGACGCCCTCGCGGGGACGGTCGCGGCAACGCCCGGCGCCCATCTCCTCGATCGGACATCTGACGCGTCGCACAACCGGTCCGTCCTGACGCTGGCGGGCGAGGCGGACGCGGTGACCCGCGCCCTCGAGGCGACGATCGAGGTCGCGATCCGCGAGATCGACATGGAGCGGCACACCGGGGAGCACCCGCGGATCGGGGCGGTCGACGTGGTCCCGTTCGTGCCCCTCGGCGATACGACGATGGACCAGGCGGTCACGCTGGCGCGGACATTCGGGAACCGGGTCGCGGAGCGGTTCGAGATCCCCGTGTTCCTGTACGCCCGTGCGGCGACGCGGCCGGACCGGGTCCGCCTGGCCGACGTCCGGCGCGGCGGCTACGAGGGACTCCGCGCCGAGATCGCCACGAACGGTCGCGGGCCGGACTTCGGGCCGGCCCGGACGCACCCACGCGCCGGCGCGATGGCCGTCGGCGCCCGGCCGTTCCTCGTCGCCTGGAACATCAACCTCGAGTCGGCGGACGTCGACCTCGCGAAGCGGATCGCCCGGCGGGTCCGTGAGTCCGGCGGCGGCCTGCCGGCCGTCCAGGCGAACGGATTCATGATCGAGGAGCTCGGCTGCGCCCAGGTCTCGATGAACCTCCTCGACTTCGCCACGACGCCGATCTGGCGGGTCTGGGAGGAGGTCCGCGCGGTTGCCGCGGAGGACGGTGTTGGCCTGCGCGAGTCAGAGCTGATCGGGCTTGCTCCGCTCGCCGCGTTCATGGACGTGGCCGCCCACGCCGGCGTGCCCGCCGGGGCGCCGGTGGAGGAGCGCTTCGCGGTCGCGGCGCGCGCGATCCGGCTCCGCAACGCCGATCCGATGATGGCGCTCGAGCTCCGTCTTGCCGCCGCTCGTGCCGCAGAAGCCGCAGAAGCCGCCCGCGCGATGAGTGCGATGAACATGGCGGACGCGGCGGACGCGGTGGACGCGGTGGACGCTGCGGATACCGCCCGCGGCGCCGGCTCGTGAGCGCCCTCCGCCTGATCCAGGGCGGGCGCGCGGCGGAGGGCCTCCCCGGGCTGCTCGTCGAGGGCGCCGCGGAGATCGCGACGCTCGCCGGCGGGCTCCGGCGCGGGGCCGCCCAGGACGAGCCGGCGGTCGTCACGGCGCCGGGTGGCGACGTCACCGCCGCCGCCGCGCCGGTCATCGCGTGCTGGGAGGGCCGGATCCTCGCGGTCGGGTCGCGCGCAGAGCTGGGTCGCGCGCTCGAGGCCGGCGGCTACCCGCTGTCACGGTTCGCGCGTCTTGATGCTGCGGGCGGCACGGTCACGCCGGGCCTCGTCGACTCACACACGCACCTGCTGTTCGCGGGATCTCGGGAGGGCGAGCTCGTGCTCCGGCAGCGGGGTGCCGGGTACCTCGAGATCCTCGCGGCCGGTGGCGGGATCCTGTCCACCGTGACCGCCACGCGCCAGGCGTCGGTGGAGGCGCTGGAAGAGCACGGCCGGCGCTGGCTTGGCGAGATGCTCGCCCACGGGACGACGACGGTCGAGGCGAAGTCCGGCTACGGCCTGGACCTCCCGACGGAGCTCCGGCTTCTGGAGGTCGCCCACCGGCTCGGCCAGGCCGGCCCCATCGACGTCCTCCCGACCTGGCTCGGCGCCCACGCCGTCCCCGCGGACTTCCGGTCCCGCCCGGAGGGGACGGAGGCGTACGTCCGCTCCTGCATCGAGGAGCAGCTGCCCGGGGTTGCGGCGCAGGGCCGGGCGCGGTTCGCCGACGTCTTCTGCGAGGTCGGCGTCTTCACCGCGGACCAGTCGCGGCGGATCCTGGAAGCCGCCGCCCGTCTCGGCCTTCAGCCGCGCCTCCATGCCGATGAGATCGCGCCGAGCGGCGGCGCGGAGCTCGCCGCGGAGATCGGCGCCCTGAGCGCCGATCACCTCGCCGCCCCATCGCCGAAGGGGATCGCCGCACTTGCCCGCGCGGCGAAGGGGGAGCACCCGGTCGTTGCGACGCTCCTCCCGGCCACCACCTGGTTCCTGATGCACGAGGACTATGCCCCGGCACGGACGCTCATCGAGCGGGGCGTGCCGGTCGCACTGGCCACGGACTTCAACCCGGGCACGTCGCCGACGACGAGCCTGCCGTTCGTGATGACCGTCGCCTGCCTCGAGCTGAAGCTCACCCCGTCCGAGGCCCTTGCCGCGGTCACGGTCAACGCGGCGCACGCGCTCGGGCGCGGCGACGAGATCGGGTCGATCGAGGCGGGGAAGGCCGCTGACCT
>PNKK01000105.1 GCA_013822395.1 Anaerolinea sp.
GGCGGGTGACGTTCGGGACGCCGCGGAGGAAGGATCGCTCGCCGAGCCGGAAGACGATGTCGAGGTCGCCGTTGATGACGAGGATCGGTCCGCCATAGGCGAGGAGCCGATCGCGGAAACGCGTCCGAGGGAGGGTTCTCACAGCCGCCGCTCCGCCGCGGGAGAAGTAGCCGGCGGCGACGATCGGTTCGGCGATCTGGGGCGCGTAGCGGTGCCGGAAGAACCACGTGTTGAGCGCATCGAACGGGCGCTTCGGGGCGACGCCGAGCGCCCACGCGAACAGGCGGAACGCGGCAGCCACGGGGCCGGACGGCTCCGCCGTGGACCCGGCGAGGACGAGGCCTCGCACCCGCTCGGGCGCGCGGGCGGCCGCGGTCATCGCAACATAGCCGCCGAGCGAGAGACCAACGAGGACGGCCCGGCCGGCGCCCTCAGCGTTCATCGCGGCATCCACGACATCCGCGGCGGCGTCCAGCGTGAAGGACCGGTCGGCAAGCTCGCCGTGGCCGGGCAGGTCCACGCTCACGCACCGGTACGTGCCGGCCAGGCGGGCCGTGACGGCGCGCCACGACGCCTTCGTGACGCGTGTCCCGTGGATGAAGACGATGACCGGCGCGCCTGGCGGACCGGCCACCTCCCGGGAGCCCGGGGTCACGGCCGGGCGACCTCCGCTCCCAGGTCGGCGCGGGCCTCGGCATCCGGGTCGGCGCGGGCCTCGGCATCCGGGTCGGCGCCGACCTCGGCTCCGAAGTCGGTCTCCCGCTCCGGCTCGGCCGCTGGCATGAGCGTTGGCTCGGTGGGTCTCGCCCGCTGAAGGAGCACGGCCGCGGCGAGGATGGCGACGCCACCTGCAGCCTGCACGGGCCCGATGGCCTCGGCCAGGAACGCGGCGGCGAGCGCGACGCCCACGAGGGGCTCCGTGAGCATCAGGATCCCGGCCCGCACGGGACCGATCCAGCGGATCCCGGCAAGGAACAGGAAGCTCGGGATGGCGGCCCCGAAGATTCCGGCGACGAGGAGCACGGCCAGGAGCCCGACGTCCCCGAGCGGCAGGACGAGCGACGCCGGGCCGGCCCCGACGAGGGCAAGGCCGACGCCGATGAGCGCGGAGATCGCCAGGATGACCCCCATCGCCTGGTCGGTCGGCACCTCGCGATAGCCGTGCCGGCTGACGAGGACGAAGACCGCCTGGCTCAGCGCCGCGGATAGAGCAAGCGCGACGCCGATCGGATCGAGGCCGCCGGTCGTGCCCGCGTCCGTCCCGCCGACGACGACCGCGACCATCCCGGCCAGGGCGACGACGAGCGCGATGACCCGCGGTCGGTCCATCGGCTCCCAGCCGAAGAGCGCCGAGGCGCCCGCGACGAGCGCCGGGTACAGGTAGAAGCTGAGCAGCGCGATCGCCACCGGGACCCGCGCGAAGGCCAGGAACATCGCCAGGTTGAGCGTCGCGCCCATGAGCCCCGCCAGGCCGAGCGCGGCGCGTCCGCGGCGGTCGAGCGTACGCCAGCCCACCAGCCGGCCACCCCGGCGGAGGCCCCACGCCACGAAGGCGCCGGTCGCGACCGCGCCGACCCCGGCGCGCCAGGCGACGAACGCGATCGGTGTCAGACCCAGCTCGTATGTGGTCCGGGACAGGACGCCGAGCATCCCGAAGAGGCTCGCCGCGAGGGCGACCGTCAGGCTGCCGAGGAGCGGGCTCCGCCGTCCATCCACCCCGTCATGGTACGGGGCGGCTCAGGTTCGGCTCGTCTCGCGCTCCCGCCGGGCGACCCCGAGACGGATCCGGGTGAACGGAATCCGGAACTCGCGGAAGACCTCGATCGAGACAAGGAACCCGGCGAGCAGGAAGATGACCGCCAGGAGCTTCGCGAGCGCGAAGGGCGCCGTGATCCCGAACCGGTTGAGGCTGTCTCCCGCCGACGCGACGAACGCCCCGATCGCGATGAGGATCGTCGCCGGGACGCGGCTGTGGAGGCGACCGGCGACGAGCTCTCGGATCGCGTTCGGGAGCGACGCCGCGAAGTTGACCGTGAGCGCGACCGGCGCGATGAGGAGATTGAACAGGAACTGGTCGCCGGACTGGTTGGCATCGAGCGAGTAGTCGAGGACACGCCGCTTCGGCATGAAGACGTAGGCGGAGAAGAGCGCCCCGAGGAACAGGCTGAGCCCGCCGGTCACGTTGAGGAACGGCGTCAGGAGCCGGAGCGAGCCGGGGAAGAGCGAGGCGATCGGCTGGCCGGTGGCGGGATCCAGGGCGTAACCCGGTGCCGGGAGCGAGACGCCGGCCATCAGGACGACGGACAGGAGCGTCGCCCCGATCACGCCGATCGCCGCGATCCGGGGCCAGCGCTCGTTCTGGAAGTAGGTCTCCACGCCGACCGCCAGGCCGAGGACGGCGGCCCCGATGAAGTAGAGGATCGGCGCGGCGCCCGCACCCGGGTAGTCGAACTTCCGCTGGGTGAGGAACGTGAACAGGCCGCCCAGGAACAGCGTGAACGCGAAGGCGTACCCGAACCGCGTCCGGTTCAGGAGGAAGGCCGTCCCCAGCCCGAGCCAGCCGGCGGTCCAGACGGCCCCGGTGAGATACCAGGTCCGGTAGAGCGCCTCGTTCCAGCCGCCGGCGCCGGCGATCGCCTCGCTGGCGGCCCCGATCCCGAAGAACGCCATCCCGATCGCCCAGACGAGCTGGAACGTCTGGCGTCGCTCGCGCCACTGGTCGACGAGGGCGACCGCGAAGACGAGGGCAAGGACCGCGGTCATTCCGGGAAGAAGCCAGGCGGGCATCAGGCCTCCGATCGAAGCATGTCCGCGCGGGCCACCGCGTGGCTCTCGACAAGATGGAGCAGGAGCCTGTCGAGCAGGCTGATCGCTTGTTCGAAGAGACCGGCCAGCTGGGTCGGGTCGAGCGCCCGACGCTTCCCGACTGCGGCCAGCTCCCCGAGCAGCGGCTGGCGGGCGCGGAGATAGATCGCGAGAACCTCCTGCACGTCCGCGGCCGCCTCCGCGAGGCGACGGGCCGCAACGCCGATGAGCGAGAGTGCCTCGCCCTCCCAGCGCTCCCGGTCGGCGGGGTGCGTCGCGTCGAGGTAGGCCAAGAGAACCGCGACGAGCCGCCGGCCGTCGGCGCGGAGCGCGTCGCGGGCGTCGGGCCGGAGCCTGTCAGGCGCGACGGGCGCATCGTCGCGGTAGGCGCGCGCATAGGCCCGCGCCAGGCGGTCCGAGGTGGCGCCCAGCGCCGCGAGGGGGCGAGAGACCGGCCGGCGGGCGGCGACCAACCGGTCGAGATCGGCCCGGTTGAAGCGGCGGTGGCCGCCCGGTGTGGCGAAGGCGCGCACCCGGCCGGCATCGGCCCAGCGACGCATGGTGTCCGGATCCACGCCCACAATCCGGCTCGCCGGACCGAGGGACAGCCAAGCTGCCCGTGGGTCGCTCTCCCGTGGGTCGCTCTGGTGCACGGCCGGGCGAGGCATCGGTTGGGGGATCCCTCCGCGCCAGGGCCTCCGCCGGACCCATTCGATCGGGCGAAAAACCTGGGCAATTCTGGCACCACGTCCGGGACGCGGACCGACGGAGGATAGGGAGGCGCACGACTCGTGTCAACGGTCAGGCGGGCGGGTGTGGACGGCCA
>PNKK01000106.1 GCA_013822395.1 Anaerolinea sp.
TCGGGTGTGAGACAGATTTGTAGGTGACCGGGGTCACGCCGCGGTCGTCTGACTGTGGAGCCGCGTCCAGACGTCATCCCAGCGCCCGCTGGCGGCCTGGCAGCGGAGGCTGACGATGGCCGAGGCCCCGCGCACGGTCCAGCGCATGCCCGAGAGCTTCAGGCGCTGGGCCACGACCGCCCGGCAGCCGGCCTCGACCGCCCCCGACCCGACGAACAGGCCGAGCTCGCGGAAGCGGCCATAGCGCATCCGCTCCCGGTTGGTCTCGAAGTAGCCGAGCGCCGTCTCGACGTCTGCCACGATGACCGCTTCGAGGGCCATCCGGCGAGCCGCGGCGAGCATGGCCTCGACGTCGCCGCGGTCGAGCTCCGCGAGCCGCTCGGCGAGCCAGCCCGGGCCGTCCGCGCCGAGGGCGGGCAGGACCAGCCGGCCGAGCGCGTGCAGGTGCTCGCGGGCGTGATAGAGGTCGACCACCTCGATCGCGCCGGGGAAGTGCTCGCCGGCCAGGTTCCAGATCCAGGGTGCCCCGTCGCCGAGCACGACGAGCTGACCGGCGTGTCCGGCTCCGCGCCGCAGGCCCTCGGCGTAGAGGAGCGAGCCGAACCGCTCGGCCGTCCCCAGGGTGGCCACCCAGCTCGACGAGTCGGGATCCCGGACGGGCCGTCCGCGCGCGTCCAGGGCGGTCTGGGTGAAGAGGCAGCCGAGCTTGACCTCGCGGGTGCGGGCGCGGCCGTCGGGCCCCTTGCCGCGGCGCGCCGCGGTCTCCCTGGGCACCATCGGCACGCCCGTGCCATCCAGCGCGATGTACAGCTTCTCGACCGGCTTCGCACCCGGGAACTGGACCACGCGACCCGCGAGCAGCGCGTCGGCCTCCTGGGCTGCGGCCACCCCGACCAGCTCGCCGTCCGCCTCGGCGCTGCGCTCCACGCGCTTGGCGGTGAGCTCCAGCCCGGCCAGCTCGGCGAGGTCCCGGCGGCCCTGCGCGAAGGGCTCCGCGCTGCCCACGCGGGCCACCATCCGGCGCAGCCCCGGCGAGAGCGAGCCGCCCGCGATGCCCAGCCGCGCGTCGGTGGGTGCGAGGCCGTGGCGGCACGCGGCGCAGTGGTACCAGGCGCGTTGGAGCGTCACCGGTCCCAGCACCGTGTCGAGGCCCTTGGGCCGGTAGCCCACGAACTCGGCCCGGTGCCCCTCCCCGCACTCGACGCGCGGGCCGCGATGGCCGGGGTCCAGCGACAGCAGGTCCTCGAGGAGCGACCCGCCGAGGCGCAGCATGGCGGTTCGGATGGCCAGCTCCAGGGTGCGCAGGCCTTCCGCTCCGCCCGCCGTCCCGAGCGCGCCCGCGGCGGTGGTGGCGAGGCGGGTCAGCTCGGTCGCGAACTCCGCCCGGAGGTCCTCGAAGAGCCCCCTTTTTCGGCCCCTGCCCCGGCCGAGGGTCCCTCGGCTGCCAGCGGGCTCACGGGTCGCGCCTCGCAGATCGCCTCGTTGAGCTCGACGATCTCGCCGACGATCGCCTTGAACCGATGGTAGCCCGCGACCTCCCGGCCCACCTTCTCGAGCTCCGGGCCCGCCGCCAGCTGACGGCCCTCGGTCCGGCCGGCCACCGAGTGCGTCCACAGGTGCCGCGGCCCGTGGCCGGGGTGGCCGGGGTCCGCGCAGGCGCAGTTCGGCTTGCCGCAGCGGCGCCAGGTCGCGCTGATGCTGCCGCGCCGGAAGTCGCCGGTGCCGGCGAGCTCCCCGTAGAGCCGTACCCGCTGCTGCTCCAGGTCGGGAAGTGACGGTCCCATCGGCTGGTCCTCCTATCTGGACGTGCTAACGCATCCAGACTACCAGAGATCCACGCTCGCCGCCGGGGCCACCCACGTTTTCGTCTCACACCCGTGTGTCTCACGGGGCTTGACAGGTCCTCATATCCTGCTGCGATTGGACGTCCCCGAGAGGCCCAGCGAAGGGCTCAGCGGTCACACACGGGAGGACGAATGATGAAGCAGAGACGATTGTCGGCGCTCGCAGTCGCGGTGATCGGCCTGTTGGCGATATCGCCAGCGGCCGCCGCGCACCCGAAGAACACGGAAACACTCGACGCGCTTCTGGTGCGTGTCGCGCCGGAGGTTCGCGAGAACCTCTGGGAGGACTCCTCGGCGTCGCGCGGTCGCCGTGCGGAGGCGGTCACTCCTGCGACCGTTCCTGCGACGGCCGATCAGCCCATCAGGACGCACGGCGAGGCCACCGACGTGTCAATCTGGCTGCCGGGCTCCGCGGCGGTCTCGGAGGACTCTGTTGCCGGTGAGAGCGTTCGGGTGTTCGACTACGGTAATGGCGCGTCGAGCGTGCCGCTGGTGAAGGACGACGGCTCGGTGCAGATTCTCACCATCATCGACGAGGCCGGCGCTCCGGAGAACTACAGCTACGCACTCGACGTCCCCGGCGGGGCCTCCCTGGCTGTCGAAGAGGACGGGGCGGTACACATCACGGGAGCTGACGGCGAATTCATCGGCGGTGTTGCTCCGGCGTGGGCTGTCGACGCCAAAGGTGCGGCCGTGCCCACCCGCTACGAGGTGACCGGGGCGACACTCACGCAGGTGATCGACCACGACGGCCGGGGGTTCTCCTACCCGATCGTTGCGGACCCGTGGCTCGGCATCGACTTGTACGGCCAGCCATGGATCAGCTTCGTCTCCCAAGGCTACACGGTGAATGTTACTCCGACGGCTTGGGGTCAGGTGTGGGCAGGGCCCCTGACCTGGTTCGCGCACCGTGACGAGGTGGTCTCCAAGCTCGGCAGCAGCTCCTGGCGATGGACGAACACGATCCAGGAACAGTTCTACTGCCACATCGCCGGCCTGCCGTTCTCACTGCCGGTCTACAATCTTGAGTCGTGGCGGCCCTTCGTCGGGTGGGCAGTGTCACTCGCTCAGTACCAGTGCAACCCCACTGGGGGAGGCTGGTCGTCGTAGGTTGATTAGAGGGGTGCGGGGGGGCGGTCAGAGACCGCCCCCCACTCGGCACGTGCACCTGACCACATCGAGGACCCCATGACCACACAGAACACCCCCGCACGCATCGCGCGCATCATGGCTCTCGTCATCATCGGGGTCGCGCTCCTGGCGGTCGGCGTCTCTTCCGTGGTAGTGACGCTCTGGGTGCTCCTCATGGCGGTGCCATTGCTGGCCACGCTGCGGCTGGTCGTGAACCTGTTGGATGGTGCCGCACAGAACACCCCCGAACGCGTCGCGCGCATCATGGCTCTCGTCATCATCGGGGTCGCGCTCCTGGCGGCCGGCGTCTCTTCCGTGATGACGCTCTGGACCTCCTCTTTCGCCCGCTTCATGTATCTCGAGGACCTTGGGCTCGAAGGGACGACCGCAGGCGCCCTCGCGCACATCACACCCGTCGACCGCGGACTCCTCATTTCCGGCGGCATCCAGGCCCTCCTCGGCGCGGCCGCCCTCATCGCGGCGGTGCTGGCACGTCATCGCTGGCGTGCCGGGCGGTGAGGATCGCCTCTACCACCTCCTGAGGCCACGGCCCGTGCCGCGAGCGGTGGGGCCGGGAGATGCCGGTCGTCGAGACCCGCCCGCCCCATCGAGACGAACAGGAGGCGTC
>PNKK01000107.1 GCA_013822395.1 Anaerolinea sp.
GCGGCGGCGAACGCCGCGGGCTGGTTCAGGAACGGCAGCCAGTGGGTGTACCACTCCGCGCCGAAGCGGGTGACGGACACGACCCCGAGCAGGACGGCAGCCAGGCTCCCATCCACGAGCATGAGCAGCGTCCGGAAGCCGATGGCGTGACGACGGATCATCGCGGGCCAGCCTAGGGCGGGTGGTGCGTCCGCGCAATGGTACCGGTGGGCTACGAAGTCGGGGGCAGCGTCTCAGAAGGCGCTACCGCCAGCGTGCGGGCCGCGTCACGGAGCGGCCAGTCGCGAGACGGACCGTCTCGCGACTGGCATCGAGGCAGCAGCGTGGGGTCCAGGTGACCGTACGAAGTCGCGGCAACCGCGAGGTCGCTGTGCACGTTGCGTGGATTGCGGACGTGCACGGGGCCGTAACGCTGTTTCGCCTCTCGGACAGGCTCAACCAAAAGTCCGAGTCGCCTGAGATCGTGACGCGCCGAATGCCGGTCACAGCTCAGACGGCCTCTCCGGGGAAGGGAAAACCCGACGGGCGGAACCGCCGGGTGTGTGATGAAAGTGTGGAGAAGTCGTGCGGTGCTGTCAATACTGGAATAGGTACGTACTCAGACCCCCTTGGTCACGGTCGCCTGTTGGCGGCGTATGTCGTCGACGCCCGCTACGACCCGCGCCAGACCACGGTTAGCGGAGCGTCGAGACCGATCCGTTCAGTCTGAATTGAGGAGTAACGGCGTGTCGCTATGCTCACCGGCGGTCGGCAGGAGAGTGCGATGCCAGGCGACGGCGCGTTCCGACAAGGTCGATATCGGCTGCGAACCCGGCTCCGGATTCATGAGCCCGGCTGGCTCTACGACCGTTGGCCGGTCCCCAAGGGCTCGATGGACTGCGGGAACCACGAGTCCTACAACGCCGCCGCCGTGGTCGAGCGCTGTTACCACTGCGAGGTGGGCGTTCGTCCGCGTCCGGTCAACCCGACTCAACGCCCGCCCGCCATCGGCGAGGGCCTCGCCTGGTGACGTGGCCCGTCGTCTACTATCGGGCGGCCGACGGATCGGAGCCGGTCGATGACGCGATCGACGCGCTGCCAGCCAAGGTGCAGGTCGTCATCGACAACCAGGTCGAGCGACTCGGGCTGTTCGGCCCGGACCTTGGCTTTCCCTACACGAGCCAGATCGAGGGCGAGCTGCGGGAGCTCCGATGCCATTTCGGCGGAGACCACTACCGAATCCTCTACCGACGCTCCAAGAGCTTGTTCGTGCTCCTCCACTTTCTTGCGAAGCAGTCCACGGCCATTCCGGCGGCCGACATCGGGATCGCGAAGGCCCGCTGGGACGATTTCGCGCTCCGGATGAACGAACGTCCCCGGCGACCGCCGAGAGCGGCGGGGCATGATGCTTCTTGACGAACCTCTCAAAAGTGATAACCTGTCGTCCGACACCCACCGCATGAGATCATCTTCGATGACCGCCAACCAGGATTGGATCAGTCCGATCGGGAGCACGAGCCGCCCTGCCATGCGGCGCCGGGCAGCCCGTAGTGCTGAGTATCGAACCGAGCAAGAGCGCCTGGCCCCATACGAGTCGCTTGCCCGGATGGTTATCGCCCGCCGGATCCGCTACGGCCTCACCCAGGGGCAGCTCGCTGATCGGATGGGCACGAGCGAGTCGGCGATCAGCCGCCTCGAGAGCGGCCAGCATCGCCCAAGCGTCGAGACACTCGAGAAGCTGGGCCAGGCATTCGGCGAGCGGATCGTGCTCGGTTTTGAGGACTCCACCGGCGCCCGCGAACTCGCAGCCGTCGGACGATGACTTCGCCCAGCGAACCGCGAGGTCTGGGCGTCGGCGCGGACACCATCCGCCGATTGGCAATAGGTGTGTCGGCCTACTCGTTGGAGAGCTGGATCAGCGAGGGGACCAGCGGGTTCCACGGCGTATGCCGGCGGTAGGTGTAGGTGCCCCAGAAGTCCGCGACACCCCCGGCGACCGTGCGGCCGACGAGGACCTGGTCGCTGACCCGCGTTTCGGTGGCCTCGAATGGCATCCCGGACCCCCCCGTGCCGACAAAGGCCGCCTCCCGGAGCCGCCACGCGGTCGCCGTGTTGCCGCGCCGGCTCTCGAGTCGTGCGGCGGCGGCGAGGGCGAACCCGTCGAGCGGGCGGGCATCCCAGGCGGCGACGATGCGGGCAAGCGCATCGTCGTCACCGAGCCAGGCGTCGATGACATCGACCGGCGTGGCCTCCCCGGACGTGGCGTCCAGCGCGTCGGCGAGGGACCGGGCCCGATCGGCATCACCGGCCATGAGGGCAATCTGCCATCGCATGTCCGGGGCGGCGAGGTCGATCGCCGCGTCGACGATCGCGCTGAACCGGGCCGCACGGTCCGGGTCCGCCTGCCACCAGGGGTCGCCGGCGAGGCTGGGAGCCTTCGCGATGGCGGCCGCAAACGCGGTCGAGGAGAGGTCCGCCTCCCCGAGCCGCGCGGCGAGATCGCCGATGGCCATGGCCAGCGCCGGCCGTTGGAGCCCGAGCCTGGTGGCTCGCTGGAGCGCCTCCCGCGCGGCGTCCTCGTTCCCCAGGAGCGTCTCCTCGGCGGCGAGATCGAGCCAGGCTTCCGGGAGATCGTCCGCCACGGCTGATCGGCGGAAGGCGTCGGCGGCGCGCTCGTGGTCGCCAACCGCGGCAGCGGTGAGTCCCGCGGTGAACTGGTAGGGGGGCCACGCGGGGTCGGCGGTGACCGCCTCCTGGGCGAGAACGTCCGCGCGTGCCCACTCGCCCTCGTCGTACGCAGCGACGGCATCGGCATGGACGACAGCCGTCATCTCTGACAGCCCGTACCCGACCAGGGCCAGGGCGATCGCGATCGCGCCGATTGCCTGCCCCACGCGCACCGGTGGCGCCCTCGGCGCCGGGGCGTCCCGGGCGCCGGGCATCGATGCCGTGTGGGCCGTCGCATCGAGCCAGGCCACCGGGAGCACCGCGGCGAACAGGATGGCCGGCATGTTCGCGTAGAAGTCGAGGAGGTTGTGGGCCGCGAAGTAGGCGAGCGCGAACGTCGCGGCCCAACCCCAGCGACGTCGAACCGGATCCTGGTCGCGGATCGCACCGCCGAGCAGCCGCGCGAGGAGGATGAGGATGAGGACCCCTGCCAGCGCCCCGACGAGGCCGAGCTCCGAAAGCGTCTGCGCATAGAGGTTGTGGGCGTGGGGAATGTAGTAGTCGGTCTCGGGCGCGTAGGTGTAGCGAACGCGCTGGATGACCCATGTTCCGGGTCCGGTCCCGAGGATCGGAGCCTCGGCGAACATCCGTCCCGCGGCCAGGAGATAGTTGAACCGGAGATCCTCCCCGCCTTCGCCGAGCCGGCGCAGGATCACGGGTGCAAGGGCCACGACGACGGCGGTCGCGATCACAATTCCGCCGCCCGCAGCCAGTCGCCCGCGCCCGCGCCCGCGCGAAAGCTTCGCGGCGAGCCAGGTCCTCGTCTGCCGGCGCCGATCGCGCCCGCCGAGCCAGAGCGCGCCGACCACGATGATCGCGACCCCGACCGCGAACCAGCCGGAGCGCGAGCCACTGACGAAGATCGCGAACACCGTCAGC
>PNKK01000108.1 GCA_013822395.1 Anaerolinea sp.
CCCGTGCTCGCCTACCTGGGCACTCAGCTCACCATGGTCAGCTCTGCGAACTTCGATCCGGTTGATTGGCTGACGTACAGGTACGGAGCGAACAGGTTGCTTGCCGGACAGTCACCCTACGCGCCGTGGCAGCTCACCGGCCCGTACACGCTCAGCGATGTCGCCGGCGGCAACGGGTTCGTCTATCCGCCGAGCGCGGCGATTCTCCTCGCGCCGTTCCTCCAGCCGTGGGCGCTGTGGGTGGCGTTCAACGTGCTCGTCTACCTGGCGGGCGTGCTCGCGGTCGTCGCGGTCAGTGCCGGCCTGTCACCGCTTTCTGTGTCGGTTGGTCTCTGGATCGCGCTCTCCCCACCGTTTCTGCTCGACGGGATCATCGGTGGCGGGGTCACGCCTGCGGTTGCCGGGGCACTCGGCCTGATCTATGCCGGACTGCCGCTCGCGGGCGTCGGCGCCGCGATCAAGCTTGTACCCGGCGCCTGGGTGGCCATCCCCCTGCGAGTCGACGTCAAGCGGGCGCTCATCGGAGCGGCGGTCGGGTTTGGCGTTCCGGCCGCGATCTCGGTAGCCTTTGCCGGCCTCGGCCCCTGGGCCGACTTCGTCGTCGCGATCCGGAACGCGCGACCCGGCTGCTTCAACGATGTGCTCTCGGCTGTCTGCGGTGGCACACCACAGGCGGCATTGTTGGTTGCCGGTGCGGCTCTCGCGGTCGTCTCGATCAGACTTCCGCGCCACTGGGCGTTGCTCGTCCTGGGTCTCGTCCCGATCGTGGTGGGTCCCGAGATCTGGCCTCATTACTGGCTCACGATCATCCCCGGATTCGTGGCCGTCGTGATGACCATCGGCCGCAGATGGGCCCGTGGGCATCAGGTCGCCCAACCGTATGGAACCGGCTCCTCTCGGACAGGCTGATGGGCGCTGGTTGCTGCGCCTCCATCTATCGAGTCCCTACGCTGCCAGGCATCGCGCCGCCCACCGATCAGGGAGCGAGCGCACCCACCGGCGCCACGAACACGCCGTCCGGACGGCGATACGCGTACCCCCACCCTGTCACGACGACCAGTGCTGCCGGGGACCCGTGCCGATCGCCATCGACACGGGCAGCGAGCCTCAGGAGGCTCCTCGCCGCAGCATCGATCGCGGGCGAGCCGAGCTTCACCTCGAAGGCTGCCCACGCAGCGTCGCGCCTCTGCACGATCGCGTCAGCCTCGAGCCCAGCCCCTGCGACATCGGCGGCAATCGAGCTCGCGGAGGCGGAGGTCGCGACATGACGAGCGAGCGATCGGAGGACTCGGGCGACCCCCTCCGGATCACGCCGGACGCCGTCGAGTCGGATGAGATCGATGAGGCGCGCCCCGTACTGGCGCGCGCCTCGATCGGCAGGACGCCCTGGTTCGGACCCTCCACGATCAGGTCAACCTCGTGTGCGCGGAGCCAGCGGGACGATGACTGGACTGTCGGGTGGGTCAGAGACCCGGTTTCCGGGTCAGGGCGCGAGTGTGCCGATCGGGATGACCGACACCCCGTCCGGTCGCCGATAGCCGTAGCCCCAGCCGCTGATGACGGCGAGGACGGACGGAGCTCCGTGCCGATCGACGTCGACGCGGGCCGCCATGCGGAGGAGGGCGTCGGCGGCGGCATCTATCGCCGCCAGCCCGAGCTGGACTTCGAACGCTCCCCATGTGCCGTCCAGTCCCTGGACCACGGCGTCGGCCTCGAGCCCCGTGTTGTCGTGGTAGTGAAACACCTCGGCATCCATCGCCTGTGCGTAGATCCGGAGATCGCGGACCACCAGCGACTCGAACAACAGGCCAAGGGTGTCGACCTCGCGCATAAGTCGCTCTGGCCGGGTGCCGAGCGCGGCCACCGCCAGCGACGGATCCACGAAGTGGCGCTTGGGAGCCTCCCGCAACCGACTCCTGGAGCGCAGCGCGGGCGCCCAGGCCGGCAGATCCTCGACCACGAAGACCCGGGAGAGCGCGTCCATGTAGTCGAGAACCGTCTGATACTTGATCGTCCCGTCAGAACCACCGACGTCGGCGGCGATCGCGCGAGCGCTGACCTGCGTGGCCGTGTACCTCGCCAGCGACTGCATGACGCGCCTGATGCGTGCAGGGTCGCGCCGGACACCATCGACCCTCGGCAGGTCCGCGCGTGCCGTGTCAGCGAGGTAGCCGCGCAGCGTGGCGAGCGCAGCGCCGACCGTGCGGCTCTGCAGACCGGGCCAGCCACCCACTGACACCAGGTCCGCGATGTCCCGGACCGTGAGCCTGGACTCTGCGGCCCGAGCATGCTCGCCGGCAAAGAGACGGGCAAGCGAGATGTCGCCGCTGCTGTATCCCGACTCGGCGAGCGACATCGGCCGCATTCGAAGCCGCAGGATCCGGCCCGCGCCGCTGTGCCGGGTGGCGTCATCCGCGGGAACCGCCGACCCGGTCAGGATGAAGCTTCCCGGCCGTCCGCCGCTCTCGTCGACCGCCCGACGGACCTGGTTCCAGACCTCCGGGACGAACTGCCACTCGTCGATCAGCCGTGGGCGGTCCCCATCGAGGAGCACCGCCGCATCCAGGAGGCCGGCCGCGCGTGCCCGCAGGTCAGCGTCGAGGTTGACCTCGCTGCTCGCTGCGAAGCGCGCGGTCGCAGTCTTTCCGCAGGCGCGCGGACCTTCGACGAGGACCGCTCCTCCGGCATCGAGCAGGGAGGCGAGCTCAGCATCGACGACGCGCGGACGGTAGTCGCCTCGGTGAGGGATCATATGCAACGATCATGAGGGTCCATTCGCAACGTGTCAAGGAGATCATATGCAATTCGTCCGCAAGGTCGGCGCGCCTCCCGCCGCCTGCGGATCAGCCAAACGCGCTCGTGGACCCGCAGACCGCCGAGTACGACAACATCCGCCTCCTTCTCCCGAGGAGCGTGGATCGGGTCGGCCGATGGGTTCAGGCTACTCAGCCCAGTGCGTCTGTCCGGCCGCTGCGGAGGTTCGTTCCCTCCAGACCGGTGTGCCCTGACCGCGCCGTGCCAGGACGACCGTCGTGTGGCTCGCCCCGGGCCACACCCGAGCAGCGAGCCGGGCGATCGTGATCGGCAACGGGTAGAAGCCGACGCCGCGCACGGCGATCACCTCGAGCGCGTCACCGAGGGCCACGAGATTCCGGAACTCGCGCTGGGTGAAGCCGCGGACGTGCGGGCCGATCGTCCGGATCGATGTCGGCTGGCGTCCGAGACCCAGCAGCAGGCGGTTGTGGAGACTGGCCAGGTTCGGGACGGACAGCACGAGCCGACCGTCGGGCGCAAGGACCCGCCACATCTCGCTCAACGGCAGCCAGACGTTCTTGAGGTGCTCGAGAACCTGGTTCGCGACGACGACGTCGAAGTGCCCGTCCGGCCAGGGGAACCGCTCCTGCTCCAGATCGACTTCGGCGACCTCCATCCCGCGGTCACGCGCCAGCGCGGCCTGCGTGGCGTCGATCTCGATCCCGAACGCCGTGGCGCCGGCTCGCTCCGCGTACCTGGTTGACCCGCTGCCGTCCCAGCATCCCACGTCCAGGAGGCGGCGGCGAGCGGTCCCGGGCGTCGTCG
>PNKK01000109.1 GCA_013822395.1 Anaerolinea sp.
GTGGCCGCGACGGCGATGACGATGCCCAGCAGGGCAGACAATGGCCCGAGGGGTCGGGCGGTGGACTTCGGCATCACATCGGACCTCGGGCTCCGTCCTGGGGTGAGATCCCCGAGACCGAGCCTAGCGCGCGACGGACGGTGCGGATTGCGGGTTATCCCTATTCGGGGAGCGGGAAATCACCCAACGCGGGTCGGTCACGTCGGCCGAGGGGCTACGGCTGGCTGGTCTCGAGGTCGCTGATCTCGCCAATGCCCCTGCCAAAGGCATCGATGGCGCGGATGGCGATCGCCTTGGCCTCGGATGGCCACCAGGCAAGGAAGTAGCCTTGAGATACGGTCCCGGTCACAACGGCCAACCGACCAAGCGACCAGTCGATCCGGGAACGAGCCGAGACGACGGCGTCGACGCCGCCACGGGCGCCTCGGCCGGCTACGCACGTAACGAGATCGGGCCCCTGGAGGAACAGGAGGGCGGCGGCAGCGCCGCGCTGATCCTGCACGACCCAGCGGGCGCCGGTCGCGGGTCCAGCCAGGCAGGCCGTGGCCGCATCGCGGGCGAGCTTCGAGTCTGCCTCCATAGGAGCGGCTCGCCAGGAGGCGAAGGGCGCCTGGCTCGACCCAGGCATCACCACCGCAGCGCTCGCGATGACCACCACGACCAGGGTGGCCACGGCGCCCGCGATCACCACCCGGCGACCGGAGCGCCGAACTCGGTCGTGGCTCGCGTTCTCGATGTTCTCGTCAACTGAGACATCGAACCGGTACTGGCTCATCGCATTACAGCAGCCGGAGGCTCACCGCCACGTAGATCGCGACAACCAGCGCAACGGCCGCGCAGAGGACCAGCGTCGCAACGGCCCATCTCGGGGGTAGGGGGTTCGGCAGGATGTGGCGCCAGGTCAGGACCTGACCCGTCAAAAACGCGACGAACATCAGGGCAGCAAATCCTGTGACACCCCTGCCGGCGAGCAGGTCGGTGAGGAACGTCAGGAGCCAGAGCGCCCACAATGCTCGCGCAGCCCAAGGTGCCAGGGTGCGGCGCCAAGAGCCGTGCAAGCCCGTCGAATCCTGCCCCTGCGTCATGTGATCTTCCCGACCGAGAGCTGCGGAGCCGTCTCAGCAGGACAGGCCGCAACAGTAGCAGGTCGCCCTAGCGAAGGCGTAGCCGCAATAGAACGTGCAGGCTACTGCGCCCAAGCAGGCGAGCGGGTTGAAGAAGACCCCACACCCGATGATCGACACGGCGCACAATGTGTAGGAGAGGCCGGAGCAGCCGTATCTCTGGACGGCGTTGAGGAGGCAGTCCACCGTGCAAGCGTTGGCCGTCGACGTCACGGTGTTCGAGTTGGCGTGCTTTGTCTGAACGACGCCGCCCTCCATGACGTAAGCGTTCGCCACACGGACATCGGTCGCGTCTGGCAGTTCGACGATCCAGCTCGAGGGCTTGCCGCCTTGGAGCCCATAGAACAGCGCACCTTGCGCCGGCCCATCCCCGACCAGGGGAACGGCGACCAACACGGCCTCTTCGGTCCCGCGGGCCCATGTCGCGTCGGTCACCCGCGCATCGGATGGCACGACGGCGAGATGCGGCACGGCGGCCAATAGCGCCTTGACATCGGCGTGCCGCAGAGCAGCTTGAATCGTCGTCGCACGCCTGGGGCCGTCGACGATGCTGAGAACCAGATCGGCTGGCGCGTTTATGAAGCCGGGGAGCTTGCGACCGCTACTCGCGAGGGCCACGTTGGACTCGGGAAACAGGCTGATCAGCCCACCCAGCACAGACCCGAAGCCCAGAGCTGCTCCTCTGCTCAGCAGCGACCGCCGTGACAGGGGTTCCGGCATTTCTATGTACCTCCCAGTTGAGTCGAGGGACGGATGCGCATGGACCCGTGCGATTGGCTACTCGGCCTGCTTGGCGCGCATCATCGCGGGCCACCTCCACCGGAGGAGAGCAACGCCCGAGAAGGTCGCGAGCCACATAAGCAGCAAGGTCCCCATTACGGCTGGGCTCGCACTCCGTAGGCAGTTGGCGCTCCCACAGAGGAGCGCATCTGTCGATGCGGCGTCACTGCCGGCACCCAACAACACGATCGAAAGCCCCATCAGGATGATGTTTCGATAGACGAGCCTCCACTGCACCGGGGTTCTGGATCCGAAGCACCCGCAGTCGTTGAACAGTCCGCGGTAGAGGCTGTGGGTGACTGCCAGTGCGAAGGCCAGGAAGAGCCCAAAGGCGAGAACGGCGTTGATGGGAGTAATGAATCCGATGAGGACACCGAAACCGACGACCGTCTCTGCGAGAGGCAGGAATCGTCCAATCAGGCCGGCCCAGACTCCCGTGATCAGCTCGTAGCCGAGGACAACCTGCAGGAACCGCTCTCGACCGCCGCGAAGCTTGGCAACGCCAGCGAACAGTAGGGCGCCGCCAACCGCGACGCGTACGGTGACGGCGAGGAACTCAGGCCAAGCGCCCACGACACCTTCCCTGAGCGTCATGTCGCGACGGTGCCGGGGCCACGACCGCGATGACGACGGCCAGCAGGGTCGCCACCTGGCCAAGGGGTCGAGCGCTAGACTTCGGCATCGGATCGGACCTCGGCTCCGGCCTGGGGAAGATCACCGAGAGCGAGCCTAGCGCGCGACGGACGGTGCGGATTGCGGGTTATCCCTATGCTGGCAGAGGGAAATCACCGAACGCGGGTCGGTCGCCTTGTGCGTGCTGCCGCGTTCTCGGTCGCGGCCCTCGTCCTGCTCGGCTCGTGGCTCGCGAGCCAGGGCACGGCCGATGTCCCGGTCACGCTCCAGACGTCCGGGAGCGGCTACGTGATCGGCGCGGGCGCGCCGGGATCACAGCCCTGGTCCCTCGGGTTGCGTCCCGGCCAGCCCGCCACCGTCGTGGCTCCCCCGGGCGCCGGTGCCGCCGATTGGAACACCCTGCTCGTCGCCCTCTCGGACGGTCCGACCGTCACGGTGAGTCGAGGCCAGCTCGGCGTTCCCGTCGGACCGGCCTTCCTTGCCGGAGTGGGCCTCCTCCTTGCCGCCCTGGCGCTCCGGAGCTGGCCGTCCGCGAGTGGAGTGGCACTCGTTGCGTCGGCCATCCTCGCCGGATCCGGGCAGTACGCTGTGGCAGCCCGGCCGCTGGCGCTCGCGCTCTGGCTCGCACCCGTCATCGTCGCGACGTGGGCCTTTCTTGTCCCCAGCACTCGACGCGGCTGGCTCATCGCGGTCGCGGCCCCCCTGGCGCTGGCGCTGGCCTGGGGCGTCGCAACGATCGCGCCCCTGGAGGACTGGTCGGTCCTCTTCGCCCTGGGGCCGGCCACCGGCGTCGCGGCGGCGGCTCTGGGTGTGGGATTGGCCGTGCGCTCGGGCTGGCGCCGCGCGCGCGTCCGTCAGGTCAGGATGGCGGCCCTCGGGGTGGTCACGCCGTTCCGCGTCG
>PNKK01000110.1 GCA_013822395.1 Anaerolinea sp.
AAGTTGAGGGCGGCTCGATCTGTCAGGAGTGTTTCGGCCCCAGGTGCGTCGTCCGCGATTGAAGCCGCTATGTCGGGTGTCAATGGCAGTGCCATCGAGAAGAACTGACGCACCGTGCGCCGTCGCCGCCAATCGCGTGCCTTGTTGATCGCGACCCGGGCGAGCCAGGGGCGCATCGGCCGTGTCAGATCGAGCTGGCCGAGGCTCGCAAAAGCCGCGACGAAACAGTCCTGAAGGACATCGACGGACTCGTCATTGGCGCCGGTATGCGCGCGGATCAGGCGAAGCAGCGGTTCACGGTGACGCCGCATGATCTCGCCATAGGCAGCTTGACGTCCTGCCAGCGCGAGACTCGCCAGCTCTCCATCAGAAGCGGTAGCGAGATCAATCGTCACCGACGCTCTTCGGTCAGCGCCCGAACGACCGCCGCATCGAAGCGCACTGCCTGTGCCGGTCGCAGGATTTTGCGCATGGCAAAGACGTGCGCAAGTGTATCTTTTTGCAGTTCGCCCATCGCGACATGCGCCTGATTCACCGCGGCGGCGACCTTCGGCCCGGCATCATGCTCCTCGGCGATTGCTTCGGCCAGCCGGGCATTGTCACGTCGCAATTCCAGCTCGCGCGCGCGTCGGCGGGCGGCAAAGCGGAGTTCAAGCTGTTCGAGTGCCGAGCGTTGATCGGCGTCGAGATCAAGACCCTCATGGACGAATTGGTGGAAATCGATGGTAGCAGGAGCGGCTGTTGGCAGAAGTGCGCGCCCGATCACAACACCAGCGATGCCGGCAAGCAGGGCAATCCCGGCGATGGCCAGCCACTGGCGAAACCGTAAGGAGATCATGCGCCGAACAGGGTGGACAGGGCATAGGGCGGCTCACCGAACAGCCCTGCCACGTCCTGTCGTGCTACCTCGCGACGAGGTAGGTCTGCCCCCATCGTTACGCCGAGGATAAGGGCGAATATTGCCGCGCCGCCGCCTGCCAGCATCAGCGACGGGCCACGCGTGCTGCCGATCGCGCCAATGCGAGCCAGCACACGGTCCTCAAGGCCATCGAGCGATGCCGGGATTGGCGCGTGTGCCAGCCTGGCCAGTGCCATGTCGAGGTCGTCCATCTTCATTCTCCTCGTTCGACTGTGACCGTCAGGGTACAACATTTGCCGTAAACGGGACGATCGTCTCCCGTCCATTGGCTCGGACTTGCGCAAACAATTTAAGAACGCCCGATTGCTCGGGCTGGATGTGGAAGTTGATCGCCGGGCCACTCCGCTCGCCTTCCCACTTCGGTTCTTCTCCGAGCGGGTGGACATGCTCGATCGAGTCCCAGTTCCCCGCAAACGCGACGATATGGCCAAATGCGCCCATGATCGGTTGCAGTGCGGCGAAGGGCTTGCCCGTCTTGGCATCGACGATCGCAATGCTGCCCTGCGCGGCCTGCCCGACCTTCAGCGGCTTTGAGAAGGACAGCGAGAATTTGAGACCGTCCTTTTCAGCCGTCATAACCGTCGCCGTACTCGGTAGAGGCGCCTTCTCGGCACCGGCCACAAGCTCGGCGCCGATATATTCTTGCGTGCCGTCAGGGAGCGTCGCGTCCGCCCAGACCTTGTAAGTGCGCCCTAATAGAGGCGTGAAATCAAAGCGCCACTGGCCGGATTTTGCCGGATCGACCACAGGATGGATATGCTGGTAGTCGGTCAAGCTGCCATCGACGATCAGCAAATGGAGACGCTTGGTATGCGCGAGCGCAAGGTCGCTCGGTCCGAGCGGCTTGCCGCTGGCGATATTGGTCAAGGTGAGCGTTACGCCTTGCGCACGCCCTGGCGCCAACGGGCCATTGGGCGACAGCGCAAGCTTCATCGTTGGCGCGTGAGTTTCATCGTCGTGGCCACCCATCGCCATGCCTGCATGCTTATCAGCGACGCTGGTGGCGGTTTTAGCGGTGTCGACCTTGGTCGCCGGGCCGCACCCGACGAGCGCCAGCGACAGCGCGGCGGCGGGGAGAAGAGATGTTTTCATGCGGGCTCCTTTGGGATTGGTCATTTCAAAAGGCTTCGGTCGAACCGGTTGCGCGGGCATCGGCAACGAGACGGTCGAGGGGTTTGCGGCCATAGAGCCGGAACAGGATCGGCGTGACGAGCGCATCGAGCAGCGTCGCCGAGAGCAAGCCGCCGAAGATCGTGACCGCGACCGGGTGAAGGATTTCCTTGCCGGGTTCGTCGGCACCGATCAGCAACGGCGTAAGTGCCAGACCTGCGCCCAGCGCAGTCATCAGCACGGGCGTCAGGCGTTCGAGCGTGCCGCGCACGATCATGGCATCGCCCCAAGTCTCGCCTTCATGGAGCACAAGGTTGATGTAATGGCTGACCTTGAGGATTCCGTTGCGCGCGGCGATTCCGGTCAGCGTCACGAACCCGATCAGGCTGGCGACCGACAGTGGCAACCCGAACAACCACAGCGCCAGCACCGACCCGACCAGCGCCATCGGCACGCCCGCCATGATGATCAGCGCCAGCCGTACCGAACGGTAGCGCGTGAAGAGCAATGCGAAGATCATCGCGAACGAGATCAGTGACAGGCCGCCGATCGTCAGCGTCGCTTCCTGCTGGGCCTGGAATTGACCTTCGACGCGGACGAACCCGCCATCGGGCAGTTTGAGCTTCGCAACCTCGCCGTTGATGACCGCGATGATGTCGCCGAGATTGGCGCCCGGCGCCGCATTGGCGGATAGTACGATCCGGCGACGGCCGTCTTCGCGCAGAATCTGGTTAGGTCCTTCGGTTTCCTTGACGTCGGCTAGGTTGCGCAGCGGCACCGGCCCCTGCGGTGTTTCGATCAACAGATCGGCCAGCCCGGTCGTCGAACGCTCCTGGTCAGGCAGGCGCAGCACGACGTCATAGCGTTTGAGACCGTCGACAATGGTGCTGACGATCTTGCCGTTCGATAGTGTCTCGACCGCCTCGGCAATCGCGGCAGGCGCGACGCCATAGGATGCGGCGCGGTCGTAATCGATGTTGAGATCGAGCTGCGGCACGCGCACCTGCCGTTCGACTCGCAGATCGACGATCCCAGGTGCCTTGGCGATCCGGCCTTGAAGCGTTTCGGCGGTCGTGCGTAGCGCATCGAGATCCTCGGCGAAGATCTTGACGACGATCTGTGCGGTCACCCCGGAAAGCAGGTGGTCGATGCGGTGCCCAATCGGCGCGCCGACCGTGACAGAGCCGGGCAGGATTGCGAGGCGTTCGCGGATGGCGCGCGCCA
>PNKK01000111.1 GCA_013822395.1 Anaerolinea sp.
AAATCGACCAGACCAAATCAGGCGGGCTGGACGGTCGGGTAGTCCAGCCACGGCTGTTGGTCTCTACCGTTTGGGTTGATATACGGACCAAAAGGGATACATTATGGTCCGACTGACAGACCATAATGTAGTGTACGCGACGCTGGAGGTCCACGATGGCCCACACCAAGCTCGGGCTTCTCACCCAGGAGATCGCCGATCTGAATCCGTGGTGGCGGTCAGCGGCCTGGGCGAACGACGACCCTGACCTGCGGCAGGCTCGGGACAGCGGCATCGTCTACGAGGCTGACACCCTGCGCGACCTTGCCCCGGGCAGTCTCTACGTCCTCCGTGGCCCGCGCCGCGTCGGCAAGACCGTAGCCTCCAAGCAGGCCATCGTTCGTCTCACGGCCGATGCGATCCCTCGTCTCTCGATCGTCAGAGTCGCCGTCGACGGATGGTCTGCCAATGATCTGCGCACCGTCATCCAGAACGTGACGTTGCCCCAGATCGGCGATGACGCCCGGCGGTGGTGGTTCATCGATGAGATCACCAGCGTCTCCGGCGACTGGCCCGCGACGATCAAGTGGCTGCGGGACAACCATCGCCCATTCCGAGACGCCACCGTCGTCATCACGGGGTCGAGTGCGAGCAGGTTGACGGAAGCGATCGGCCTGTGGGCCGGCCGTCGCGGCAGCGCGGCGGACGTCGACCGGACGATGCTGCCGATCGGCTTCCGGACCTTCGTGAACCTCCTCGTGCCCGGTGCGCCGCAGCATGTCGACAGGCTCGCCCTGGCGGATCTTCATTCGCGCGTTGCCCATGACGCCTACGACGAACTGCTGCCATGGCTCGCGGACCTAACTCGGTTGTGGGATCGCTATCTCTTGTACGGCGGCTTTCCGGTCGCTGTTGCCGCCACCCGTCGAGGCGCGCCGATTCCGGCCGGATTCATCGATGACATCTTCAATGTGATCTTCCGGGACGTGTTCCACGATAGCCAGGCCAGCGAGACCACGACCACCGATTTCTTCACGCGTGTCGTTCAGGGCATGGGCAGTCCGGCAAACCTCCGGGAGATCGGCGAGACCGTCGGCATGTCCCACCAGACGGTCGGGCGACACGTCGCCCATCTCAACAACGCCTACCTGACGTGGTTGTGCCCGCAGAAGCACGATCGGTCGTGGCTTCCGCTCCCGAAGTCACAAGCGAAGATCTACGCCATCGATCCGCTCGTGGCTCGCCTTCCGCATCTTCGACGCCCAGCGCGCGCCGACGTCGACCCGACGATCCTGAACGAGATGATGCTCGGCGTTGCGGTGCGCCGAGCCGCCGCCGCTCTCGGTCAATCGTGGTCTGGGGATGAGTTTCTCTTCTACCACCGCACTCCGGCCCGCAAGGAGATCGACTTCGTCTCCCAACTGCTCGGCGGGGCCGCGATCGAGGGCAAGTTCATCGAGGATGGCACGTGGAAGTCGGACGCTGCGACCGCCGACGCGTCCAATTGGAGGGGGCTCCTCGGGACCCGAAACGTGCTGGACACGTCAGACCCGGAGAAGGCATGGGCAGTCCCCTCGGGCATGCTCGCGTATCTCATCGATACCTGAATGCCGGTCGCGGCTCGAGCCGCAGGGCAAGCGCCAGGAGGAGCAGCGCACCAGCGGTCGGCATCGCGCGGTTGACGATCCACCCGAGATCGCCGAGTGCCTCCTGTTCCCCGCCGGACATCAGGACGTAGGCTGCGGCGAGCCAGGCGATCGGGCGACCCTCGGCGAGGAGCAGGAGGAACGGCAGGACCAGGATCGCCAGGTAGTGTTGGTAGAGCGCCGGCGCGACGAGCACGGACGCGAGGACGGCGACCGCGAAGCTCATCCGGGGCGTGGATCGAAGAGCTGACCAGACGACGAGGCCGAGCGCGGTGGCCGTGACCACGATCCGGGCCGGCAGGAAGCCGATGACCTCGGCCAGCCAGACTGTCGGCGCGAGCGTGTCCCGAGTGTCGGCCGGAGCGGACAGGTTCAGGAGGACGGTCGGGTAGTCCAGCCAGGGCCCGATGCCGGTCAGCGGGAGGGCGAGGAGCGTCGCCCCGACCGCGCCGACGAGCACGAACGCCGCGCCCTGCCAGCGCCGGGTGAGGAGAAGCCAGAGGAGGATCAGGCCGGGGAAGACCTTGATGACCGCGGCCACGCCGACCGCGAGACCGGCGAGGCGCTCGCCGCGCGTGGTGTCGGCACGGACCCCGAGCCAGGCCGCCCCCAGGAGCCCCAGGAGGACGAGATTGACGTTGCCCATGACGAGCTCGCCGATGACCGGCGGGAACCCGATCGCCGCAGCGACCAGGATCCACGGACCCAGTCCGGTGGCGGCTCGCACCCGCTCCGCGAGGCCCTCGCTCCGCGCGACCGCGAGGATCGTGGCGACGAGGATGAGCGCCCCGAGGGCCGTCCAGCCCCAGGCCGCCGCGCGGTAATCGGTCGGGAAGAGTGCGGCGAACGGGATCGCGGCCGCCGCGAACGGTGGCGGGTAGAGGAACCCGTTCTGGCCCTGCGGGGCGTACGGACCCGCGAGCTGCTCCGCCGAGTAGATCGGCTCGCCGCTCAGGAGGGCGCCTCCGGCCCGCCAGTAGAACGAGAAGTCGTAGCCCCACTGGATCTGCGTCGTGAATACCGCGAACTGGAGGAGCCGGAATCCCACCAGGATCATCGCGACCGTGATCAGGATCAGCCGCTGCAGGCGAGGGTCGGCCAGCAGCCGCAGCCCGTAGACGTTCCGGCTCACGGGCGCCAAGGTAGCATCCGCGAATGCGTCGGTACGGGGTTTGGTTCGCGTTGGCCCTCCTGACGCCGTACCTCGTATTCTTCGGCGGGGGCTGGTTCGGGATCTACGTGAGCCAGATCCGGATCGTCAGCCTGATCCTCCTCGTTGCGGTCTTCGGCGCCTGGGCGATTGCGGCGTGGCGGAACCCGGGCTGGAGGCCGCGCAGCGCGCTCACGCCGGCCATCGTCGTGATCCTCCTCGCGATGGCGGCCTCGACCCTCGTCTCGCGCTATCC
>PNKK01000112.1 GCA_013822395.1 Anaerolinea sp.
ATCGACGGCGCCGGTCCCGAGGCCGAGGCGGGCGGCCAGGATCGCCGCCTGCTCGGCCGGACCGATCGGGACCCGGCCGACGGCGACGCCGGCGACGACCGTGGCCATGAGCGCGAGCCCGAGGCCGAGGCCGGGGACGGCGAGGGCGGCCCGACCCGGCCGGGGGATTGCGGCCGGCCGGGCCACGGAATGTGCGCGCACCGGCTCGATCAGAACCGGTCGGGATGGAGGATCCGGGCGATCGCCTCGAGCGCGTCGACGATCCGCGGGCCCGGGCGCGAGCCGATGTCGGGATCGAGGACCGCGATCCGGCCGCTCGCGACCGCACTCACGCGCGCCCAGCCCGACCGTGCGCCGACGGCCTCGGGCGACACGCCGGCCGCCTCGTCGGCGAGGATGATCACCTCGGGATCTGCGGCGACGACCTCCTCGGCACTCAGCTGCGGGTAGGCGGTCGCGGCGCCGGCCGCGACGTTGGTCCCGCCGGCCCGGCGGATGAGGTCATCGATGAACGTCCCGGGCCCGGCGGTGTAGAGGGTTGGGTCGATCTCGTAGAACGTCCGGACCGGATCGGCACCGGCGATCGCCCGGTCGACCGCGGCGACCCGGGCGCGGAGCTCGTCGACGAGCGCCTCGGCCTGCTCGCGGCGGCCGGTCGCCCGCCCGAGCAGAAGCAGGTCGGCGTAGACGCCCTCGATGTTCCGGGCGTCGAGGACGACAGTCGGGATCTTGCGCGCATCGAGCGCCGGGACGAGCTCGGCGAGGTGGACGCCGGTGACGACGACGAGGTCGGGCCGGGCGCCGACGATCGCCTCGAGGTCGGGCTCGATGTAGCTGCCGATCGATGCCTTCGAGGCTGCCTCGGGCGGATAGTTCGAGTACTTGTCGACGGCCACGACCGCGTCGCCGAGCCCGAGGGCAAAGGCAAGCTCGGTCGCGCTCGGGGCCGATGTCACGATCCGCGCCGGCGGCGCGGCGAGGGTGACCGACCGGCCAGCGTCATCGAGGATCGTGATCGGCGCGGCGGTCGACGTCGCCGTCGCAAGCGCGCTCGGCGGTACGGCAGACGGGCTCGATGCCGGGGGGCTCGCCGGCGCGGCGCCGGAGCAGGCCCCCAGGACGAGGGCAAGGACGAGCAGCACGGAGCGGAGCACGGGTGGCACGGACGACCTCCTCGGGTGACGGCGAGCGATGTCGCTGCAGCCCCGAGGCGGGCCGAGGGCAAGAAGAGACCCTCGCCCGTCGGAGTGGGACGAGGGTGGTCCGGTCGGAACACGGACGCGCCTGCGCCTTTCTCTCGAAGGCTCCAGCGTTGACCCGACAGAGGCCGGTGACCTGGCTCCCACCCGGGCTGGGTGGATACAGTTGCGGGACAGCGCCGGCTTCGCACCGGCTTCCCCGTTTGAGCCCCGTCCGCGCGAGCGGCGAGGCTACCTCTGTCGCTATTCGATGTGGCGCCGTGATCCTACACGACGCCCGAGACCTCGCACAACCTCGGGAGGGATACACGCGGTGAACGGACGGAGCCGGCTTCGATGACCCGCCTCGCGCCGTGCCTCATGGTCGCCGGCACGGCATCCGACGTCGGCAAGAGCGTCGTCGCGACGGCGCTCTGCCGGATCCTCGCCGAGGAGGGCTTCCGGGTCGCGCCGTTCAAGGCCCAGAACATGTCGCTCAACGCTGCCGTCACCCCCGACGGGCTCGAGATCGGCCGCGCCCAGGCCGCACAGGCCGAGGCGGCCGGCATCCCGGCCCGGGCCGAGATGAACCCGCTCCTCCTCAAGCCCGAGACCGACGGCCGGAGCCAGCTCGTCGTCCTCGGCCGCTCGGTCGGCACTGTCGCGGCGGCCGACTACTGGCGCCGCCGCTCGGACCTCTGGCCGGTCGTCACCCGCTCGCTCCGGACGCTCCGGCGCGAATTCGACCTCGTCGTCATCGAGGGCGCCGGCGGCGCGGCCGAGGTCAACCTCCGTCACGCCGACGTCGCGAACCTGCGCCTCGCGGCCCACTCGCGCGCCTCGGTCATCCTCGTTGGCGACATCGAGCGGGGTGGCATCTTCGCCCAGCTCCTCGGCACCCTCGACCTGCTCCGGCCGGCCGAGCGGCGGCTCGTCCGGGGCCTCCTCGTCAACCGGTTCCGCGGTGACCCGGGACTGTTCGCGTCGGGCGTCGCGATCCTCGAGCGGCGCTCGGGGCTGCCCGTCCTCGGCGTGCTCCCCTACGCCGAGGATCTCGCTGTGCCGGCCGAGGACTCGCTCGCCCTCGACCGCCCGCCGGTTGGCTCGGTGGACGGACCCGACATCGCCGTCGTCCGCTACCCGCACGTGAGCAACTTCGACGACCTCGAGCCGCTCGCGGCGGCCGGCGCGCGCGTTCGCTTCGTCCGACGGGCCGCCGAGCTCGGTGTGCCCGACCTCGTCGTCCTGCCCGGCAGCAAGACGACGATCGCCGACCTCGAGTGGCTCCGGGCGCGGGGCATCGGCGCCCGCCTGCGGGCCCTCGCCGACGCGGGAGTGCCGATCCTGGGCATCTGCGGCGGCTTCCAGATGCTCGGGCTGACGCTGGCCGATCCGGCGGGCGTCGAGGGGGAGCCTCGGACGGTTCGCGGCCTCGGGCTGCTCAACGTCGAGACGGTCTTCACGCCGGCGAAGCGAACGGTCCCGGTGGCGGGCCGGTTGACGGGCGAGACGTTCCTCGGCTCGACCGGCACCGACGTCGGTGGCTACGAGCTCCACCTCGGCGAGACGCGCCGGCGAGGCGCCGGACCGTTCGCCGAGCTCCGTCGCGAGCCGCCCGGGGAGCGAGTGGTCGACGGTGCCGTGAGCGCGGACGGTCTCGTCGTCGGCACGTACGTCCACGGCCTGTTCGCCAACGGCGCGATCCGGAGCGCGCTCTTCGCGCGTCTCAGGGAACGCCGAGGTGGCGTCCTCCCGGCGCTACCACTCGGCGACGACCGGTACGCCGCCCTCTCCGCGTGGTTCCGCGCCGGTGTCGACGTCTCGAAGATCGCCGCCTGGCTTCGT
>PNKK01000113.1 GCA_013822395.1 Anaerolinea sp.
GGCCCCTGGCCCCGTGCAGCCCGAGATCCAGCGCGCGCGCTGGACGGCGCTCGTCGGGAGCGGCGCCCCGGTGCTCGCCGACGGTGCGATGGGGACGATGCTCTTCGCGTCCGGGCTCCAGTTCGGCGATCCGCCAGAGATCTGGAACGTCACCCAGCCGGACGTCATCCGGCGGATCCATCGGGGCTACCTCGAGGCCGGATCGCGGATCATCCTGACCAACACGTTCGGCGGCAACCGGCTCCGGCTGAGCCTCCACGGCAACGAGCCTCGGGTCACCGAGCTCAATCAGATGGCCGCAGTCCTCCTTCGTGCCGAGGTCGATGCCGCGGGCGGAACGGCGCTCGTAGCCGGCGACATCGGGCCGACCGGCTCGATCATGTTCCCGATGGGGACGCTCGACTTCGACGAAGCGGTCGATGTCTTCTCCGAGCAGGCCCGTGCGCTCATCGCCGGTGGCGTCGACCTCATCTGGATCGAGACGATGTCCGACCTTGACGAGATCCACGCCGCGATCGCCGGGGTGCGACAGGTCGCGCCGGAGATCCCGCTCATCACGACGATGACGTTCGATACCCGCGGCCACACGATGATGGGCGTCTCCCCCGAACGGGCGGTCCGGGCGCTTGTCGAGTGGGGCGCCGACGCGATCGGCGGCAACTGCGGAAACGGCCCGGACGAGCTCGTCCCGGTTGTGGCGAAGATGCGCGCCGCGGCCCCGGATGTCCTCCTCGTCGGCAAGTCGAACGCGGGGATGCCCGAGCTCGTGGACATGAAGGCGGTCTACAAGGCCGAGCCCGCGGCGATGGCGGACTACGCGCTCGAGGTTCGAGACGCCGGCGCGACGATCATCGGGGCCTGCTGCGGCTCGACGCCGGCGCACCTCGCCGCCATGGCGGCCGCGCTCGGGGCCGGCGGCCGCGGCTGATCGGGTTCGGCGCCCCGGGGAGTCAGGGCGCGGCCCTGAGCATCAGGCCGGTGCCGCCGGCGGTGAGCGTCAGGGCCCCGGCGTCGATCGTGTACGCGACGGTGCCCGAGAGCACGGCGACCACGGCCCCCTCGACGGCCATGGCCTCGGGGGCGCACGCCATCTTCGTCAGGCCGATCGGGCCGAAGGCGAGCGTCGTGTCCGTGACCTCGACCGTTCCGCCGCCACTGTTGCAGCCGGCCTCGACGTCCGCCCGGCCGTCGGAGAAGGCGAGGGCCGCGATGACGCCGGCAGGCACGCTCGACACGGCGCCCCCGGAGATCAGGCCGTCAACGACCCAGCGGGTCCCGAGGAGCGGTCGATCTGGGTCGGCAACCTCGCGGTCGACGAGGGTGAGACGGACGGTGCTGTTCTCCATGGTCAGCGTGTCGCCGTCGAGCGTGATCGTCGCCCGGCCGAGCAGCTCGGCCAGCCAGCGGTCCTGCTCCATGAGGGCCGGCTCGCACGCCATCTCGGTCGTCGCCAGCTCGTCGGCGATCAGGCGATCCCCCTCGATCCGGTAGGGACCGCCCATCGAGTTGCAGCCGGCGTTCGCTCCGATCTGACCGGCCTGGAAGGTGAGTCGAACGGTGGACCCGGCGACGAGCGGGCGGCCCTCGAGGCCCGTCGAGAGGAAGGTCCGGCCCTCCACGCCCGAGTCGGACGGCTCTGGGGGCCCGGATGCGCCGCCGCTGCCGCAGGCGCCGAGCAGGATGGCCGAAACGAGGACGAGGCTGACGGGTATTCGATGATGCATGGCCCTCAGACGATCTTCACGCGCTCCGGTTCCCCGGTCACATCGCCCGCCGATCCGGCGGCGAATAGCGTGGGCCGTATCGCGGGGCAGCGATCCCGCTCAGCTCCAGGAGGCGGATCACCCGTGCCCGGTGGCCTCGCCACGGCTCCAGAAGCTCGAGCATCCGCTCGTCGGTCCCGCGCTGCTCCCCGGCGAGCGCAAACGAGACGAGGTTCTTCAGGTGGAAGTCACCGACGCTCACGGCGTCCGGGTCACCGAGTGCCCGCAGCGTGACCTCGGCCGCCGTCCACGGCCCGATGCCCGGGTAGGCACGAAGCCGCGCGGCCGCCGCGGCGCCGACCTCGAACCGAGTGCCGGGGCCCTGGGCGAGCGCCTCCAGGCGTTGTGCGTCGCGAGCCATCCGGCGGACGACCTCGGCGCGCCGCTGTTCCACGCCGAACGGGTGGTAGGCGTAGTAGGGGAGCGCGGCGAGGATCTCGGGGGACGGCTGGACCCGGAGACTCTGCGATGTCGCGACCGGTCCGGGGGCCGGCTCGCCGTACCGCGTGGTCAGGCCGAAGAGTGCGGTCGAAGCCTCTCGGCCCGTGACCTTCTGCTCGAGGATCGCGGGGAGGAGGGCCTCCAAGACGGCGTTGCTCCAGCCGAGCCGGAGCCGGGGTTGGCGTCGAGCCAGGCCGGCGATCACCGGATGACGCGCCGGATCGAACCCGGCCGGATCGTCGAGAAGGCCGAGCAGCGCCGGCAGCCCGTCCAGGACCCGGTCCGCGCCGGGACCCCAGGCCTCAGCCTCTACTCGCGTCCCTCGGAGCTCGGCGAGAAGGGTCGCCAGTCCGTCCAGCGTGCGCGTCGCCCGGGCCGCAGCGACGGAGCTGAGGCGCAGTGTCGGATCGCCGCGGCCCCGGTACAGCGGCCCCAGGATCAGCCGCAGGTCGAGCGGCGCGTCGAGATAAATCGTCCGACGGGGCATCGCCGCATGGTAGGTCCGGAGGGCGTTGTACCGATGCTGATCTGTGGACCAGAGATCTCATCCCCTCGCAAACTTCAAACGGCCATGCGTGCCGCCGCCGCCGCCACGGCGAACTCGCCCCCGGGCGCCCGGGTCCGTCGCCCGCCGGACGCCCGGCGC
>PNKK01000114.1 GCA_013822395.1 Anaerolinea sp.
GCGCCGCTCGAGATGGCGGTCCTCGCCCTGCGCTCCGCCGGCTCGGCCAACGGCGTGAGCCGGTTGCACGGCGCGGTCAGCAGGCGCCTGTTCGCCGGACTCTTCCCGCGCTGGCCGGAGGCCGAGATCCCGATCGGCGCGGTGACCAACGGCGTGCATGTCGCGAGCTGGGTCTCCGATGCCATGCGGGACGTCTGGCATCTGTGTGCCGGCGAGGCCTGCTGGGACCAGCCCGACAGGGCGGACTGGGCCCGACTCGACGACATCTCCGACGAAGCCCTCTGGGCGGCCCGAAACGGCGAGCGGGCCCGCCTCGTGGCCTGGGCGCGCGAGCGCCTGGCGATGCATCTCGCCCAGCGGGGCGAGCCGGCGGACCGGGTGGCGGAGGCCGCCACGGTCCTCGATCCGGACGTGCTGACCATCGGCTTCGCCCGGCGCTTTGCGGAGTACAAGCGCCCGACCCTCCTGCTGCGCCAGCCCGACCGCCTGCGCCGCCTGTTGACCGACCCCCGGCGCCCGGTCCAGCTCCTGGTGGCGGGCAAGGCCCATCCGCGGGACGATGGCGGGAAGCGCCTGATCGCCGAGGTCGTTCGGTTCGCCACCGATCCCGCCGTCCGCGCCCGTCTCGTCTTCCTCGAGGACTACGATCTCGAGCATGCGGCTCATCTCGTCCAGGGCGTCGACCTGTGGCTCAACACCCCGCGCTACCCCCTGGAGGCGAGCGGCACGAGCGGCATGAAGGTCCTGGTCAACGGCGGCCTGGACCTGTCCGAGCGGGACGGCTGGTGGGCCGAGGCGTACGACCCGGCCGTCGGCTGGGCGCTGGGCAACGACGGCACGGAGCACCCCGATGACGCGGCCGAGGCCGAACAGCTCTACCGCCTGCTCGAGGGCGAGGTCGTGCCGGCCTTCTACGAGCGCGACTCCGGCGGCCTGCCGCGCACCTGGCTGGCCCGCGTCCGGGCGTCCATGACCCGCCTCACCCCGCGCTTCAGCGCGAACCGGATGGTGGCCGAGTACGTCGAACAGCACTACCTGCCGGCGGCCTCCCGAGCCCGGGCGCTCGCCGCGCGCGACGGCGCGGTCGCGAGGGAGCTGGCCACCTCGCGCGAGGGGATCCGGGCCGGCTGGGACTCGATCGCGTTCGGGCCGACGGAGATCCTGGGGCGCGGCGCGCGGCCCGCGTCGTCGTCCCGGTGAGCCTGGGCACGCTCGAGCCGGGCGACGTCGCCGTCCAGCTGTACCGCGAGCCGGTCCTGGCCGGAGAGACCGAGGGTGTCGCCCTGCCCATGGAGCCCGCACGGCGCGCCCGCTCGGGCTGGACCGAGTACGCGGTCCCGCTGAGCGCCCTCTCGGCGTCCCTCCACGCGCACACGGCGCGGGCGGTGCCGCGCGAGGCGGCCGAGCACGGCCCCCTCGCCCTGCCACTCATCGCGTGGCAGCGATGAGCGTCGCGCCAGACGCTCGGCAGCCCGTGGCGAGGATTGCCGAAGCGAGGGCTTCCGACGCGTCGTCCCCGACGGCCGTCCGGGTCCGTACGCGATGGGACGACTGCGACCACTTCGGGCACGTGAACAATGCGGCCTACGTCGCCCTGGTCCGAGCCGCTCACGATCGGGCCGGCCTCCCCGACGGGCGGCTGCGCGCGCTCACGATCGCGTATCGCGAGCCCGTGGGCCCGGAAGTCACGGTCGACGTCGACGTGGCCGTCATCGAAGCGGGCGCCGCGCGCCGGCGGATTGGCTACACCCTGCGGGTCGACGGCCGCCCGGCGGCCGAGGCGGAGGCCGTCTGGCAGGTCCCCGGTCCCGCGCCCGACGTCGCGTCGTCACCGGTGGCGCTGCCGATGGAAGACCTGCCGATGGAAGACCTGCCGCCGTTGGCGCGAGATATCGGCGGTCGTCCCTTCCGGTACGGCCAGGTCGTGCGCACCTACCAGGTGGGCCCGGACGGTGCCGCACGCCCGCAGGTAATCCTCCAGTGGCTCGAGCACGCGGTCTTCCGGGCGGCGGCGCGTGCAGGCTGGCCGGTGACACGGATGGCCGGGGCCAGCTTCCTCAGCCTGGTGATCGGTCACCAGCTGGTGCTCGGTGCGCCGGCCGGCGAGTCCGACGAGCTCGAGATCACGAGCCGCCTCGTCGAGCTTCGCCGGGTGTCCGGCGTCTGGCACCATGAGGTCCGCCGGAAGGACGGGACGCTCGTCGCGGCCGACCGGGCGCGGGGCGCGTTCCTCGACTTCGAGGGCCACATCCGGTCGGCGCCTCCGGAGATGCTCGACGACCTCCTGCACGGAGAGCCGCCCACATGAGAAGGTAGGACCCAATGGACACGATCCATCGCCTGCTCGCCTGGGCCGCGGTCGCCGGTGTCGTGGCCGGCGTCGGCTGGTCGGCGGTCCTTGCCGCTCGCGGGCAGGCCGGTGGGCCGGCCTTCGAACGGTTCCAGGCGGCCGTCGTGAGCCTCCTCGTCATCGCCGCCGCGAGTGGCCTGGGCCTGCTCGCCCTCGGTGCGCGACCGACCGAGGGGCTGCACCTCCTGTACGCAGCCCTCGCCGTCGGCATCATCCCGCTGGCTCGATCGTTCCTCGGCCGGGCGGGCGGCCGGCGCGCGGCCGGCCTGCTGGTCGTCGCCTTCGCCGTGCTCGGCGGTCTCATCTTCCGCCTGTTCACGACGGGCTGAGCGGGACCGGCCGTGGCGC
>PNKK01000115.1 GCA_013822395.1 Anaerolinea sp.
GTGAAGGCGCTCTTCTTCGCCGCGGATGACGGGTACCGCGACCCCGGCCTGGGCGGCCGGATCACCTGCCAATCCGGGGGCGACTGCGTCTACCGCCGATACCTCGAGGAGCAGCCGGACGAGCTGCTGTCGGCCGGCGTGACGGACGCAGCCACCTTCTCCGCCTACTACTGGGCGCAGCAATGGTCGACGGCCGGCCTGCTCCTCGGCCTGGCGACGATCGCCGGCCTCGCCGGTGGTGCCTTGTACGGGATCACGCGACCGAAGACCGGTCAGTGAAGTCCCGGGTTCAGATGAGACTGGCTACCTGAGGCCTGGGGCCGGGGACGCCGCGCGCCATCGATCCGAGCGATCACCTGGCGCTGGACCACGTTCGTCAGACCGCTCGGGCCGTCGATCTCGGCTGCCTGACGAGCGCGCTCGACGTCCGGCTGATCGGCTGGATCGATCGCAGCCCGAGCGCAGCGTTGGTGGGTCCGGGCGCATGGCCGAGGCGTCGAGGCGTCGAGAGATCTCGCGAGGTTCGGGCCGCAGGGCCCGGGGGCGGGTCAGGCCTTGGCGGCCTTGGGCTTGGCGGGAGCCTTTGCAGGGGCCTTCTTCTCGGCCGTGGCCTTGGGCTTGGCCGCGGCCTTCGCGGCCGGCTTCGCTGTTGCCGCAGCCTTCGCGACCGGCTTGATCGTCCTCGGCTTCGCGGGGACCTTCGCCGCCGCGGCGGCCTTCGCCGGCGCGGCGGCTGCTGCAGCAGCGGCTTCGGCCCGGCTCGACTTGCTCAGGGCGGCGCGAGCCTTGCCGGCCGCGGTCTGGGCGCCCTTTGCCTTGTCCGCCTTCGACGCGGCGATGCGCGCCTTGGCGGCCTTCTGCGCGGCGGCCTTGCCGATCGTCTTCGCCACGTGCGACGACGCGGCGGCGGCGCCGACGCCGGCGGCGTTGACCTTGCGGACGAGCCGCGACTTGCGGCGCGCGGCTGCGTTCGGGTGGATGGCGCCGACCTTGGCCGCGCGATCGAGCGCGGAGATGGCCTCGGCGAGTGCCACCTGCGGGTCGAGGTCTTCGGTCGGAGCGGTCGCGGCGGTGAGGGCGGTCTTGACGAGCGTCTTCGCGGTGGCGCGGCGGGGGCCGAGGATCGCGTGCCGACGCTCGGCGGATCGGACGCGCTTCAGGCCCGACGGCGTGCGAGCGCCTGTCCATGTCCGGGGCGTCTTGGCCAAGGTGCGAACCTCACGTGCGGGGTCTCTCAAAGCATCGACATGCGCGGGCGCGAGGCGCCCGGGCGCGGACGGGGATGGTACCAGAGGACGAGGCGTTCGGCTCCGGGTTGTCCCTGCTCAGTGAATCTGTCAGGGCGAACTGCTCAGTGACTCTGTCAGTGTTCGCTCCGGGCCCTTGTCGAGAGCTCGGTTCCGGGCGCGGGGCGGGATGGCGACGCCGCCGTTCAGGAACGGATCCTCCTGCAAACTTGACTGGCAGCCATTTCCGCGTCGCACAACGATCGCCCCGTCCTGCCAGACTGCCCGGCGATGATCGCCATCCTCGGCGGCCTGGGAGCTGCCGTCTCCTGGGCCCTGGCCACCCTGTGCTCGTCACGCTCGAGCCGGATGATCGGTGCCAGCTCCGTGCTCGCCTGGGTGATGATCGTGGGCCTCGCCGTCGGGATCGTGCCCGCAATCATGGCCGCCCCGACCGCTCCACCGCTCGACGGCCCGCTCATCGCCGGCCTCGTCGTCACTGGACTGTCGTACACGGCCGGTCTGCTCCTAGCCTACCTTGCGCTGTCGGTGGGTCGCGTGTCCGTGGTGGCCCCGATCACCTCGACCGAGGGTGCGGGTGCCGCCGTGATCTCCATCGCGCTTGGGGCTCCGATCACGGCACCGGCCGCGACCGTCCTGGCCGTGATCGCTGCGGGGATCGTGCTGGCGTCGATGGAGCGGGCCGCCGATCCGCTCCCGGTCACGGCGAACGGGTCCCCGCCCCATGACCCTGCCATGAACCGACGCGCCGTCCTCCTCGCGATCTCGGCGGCCGCAGCGTTCTCCATCGGCCTGGTCATCAGCGCCCGGATCGGCGCGACCGTCCCGATCGCATGGATCGTGGTCGCAGCGCGGATCGTGGGCGTCCTCGTCATCGCGCTGCCACTCATCCTGCGTGGCCGCCTCCGGCTCGAGCGTCGAGCCGTCCCGCTCGTCCTCGTCTCCGGCGTGCTCGAGGTTGCCGGGACGGTCCTCTTCGTGACCGCGGCGCAGTACGGCGTGGCCACGGCGGCCGTCATCTCATCACAGTTCGCGGCGATCGCAGCGGTGGTGGCGTTCTTCCTGTTCGGCGAGCGGCTCGCGAGGGTTCAGGTCGTGGGGGTTGTCGTGATCGCCGCCGGTGTCGCGGTGTTGTCCATCCTCCGCCCGTGACCGGCGGCCCGGGCCACGGGCCTCGGCCGTCAGTCGTCCGCGACGGGTTTCCAGCCGGCCCGCGTCAGGACGTGCAGCTCGCCCCGGCCGATGTCGAACCAGGCTCCGTGGAGCCGCAACGCCCCTGACGCCTCCCGCGATCGGATCCACGGGAAGGTCCGGAGGTTCGCTACCGACTGCTCGATCGACGCCTGCTCGACGGCGAGCCGGCGACGGTCCGGGTCCTCG
>PNKK01000116.1 GCA_013822395.1 Anaerolinea sp.
ACGCGGGCGATCCCGGTGCCGGGCCGTCGTAGGCCGGCTGGGTCGCCCGCGCCGCGTGCTGCCCGAGGAGTGGGATCGGTCGAGGCTCGACACCCCGGCCCGGGTCGCGGACGTCCTCCGCCCACCTGGTTCGGACGAAGGCGTCCACGACCTCCGGGTCGAACTGGATCCCCGCGAACTTCCTGAGCTCACCGAGCGCCTGCTCGCTCGTCAGGGGCGTCATCCGGTACGGGCGGGCCGCCGTCATGGCCTCGAAGGCGTCCGCGACATGAAGGAGCCGGGCGAGCTTGGGGATCTCGTCACCCATGAGGCGGTCCGGGTAGCCAGAGCCGTTGTACCACTCGTGATGGTGGCGGATGATCGGCAGCTCGGCCGCCAGGCGGTGGACCGGGGCGATGATCTCGGCGCCCAGGACCGGGTGGGCGTTCATCACCATCCGCTCCTCGCGCGTCAGGCGCTCTTGCTTGAGCAGGACGTTGTCCGGCACGCCGATCTTGCCGACGTCATGGAGCAGGCCGCCCCATTCGAGGGCTTCGAGCTCCGCCGCCGACACCCGCATCTCCCGTCCGATGTCCACGCTGATCATCCTGACGTTCTGGCTGTGCTTGCTCGTGAACGGATCACGCTTGTCCACCGCCTCGGCGAGCGCCCCGATCGTCTGGGTGAACATGTCCCGCATCTCGACGAACCGGTGGTACGCCACCCTTGTCGTGTACAGCGGCAGCGCGAACAGCAGGGTCGTCCACCACCCCGCCCCGGGCTGCTCGTACATCCGCGCCATGAGCCAGCCGAGCGGGGCGAGGGCGAGAAGGCTTGTCGCAAAGCCGCGCGAGTCTTCGATTAGCAACTGTCGGATGGGCTTGCCCACCTTCAGCCCGACCACGATCGAAACGATGACGAGGTTCAAGGCGAAATAGGCAACGGCACCCACGACCGTGGCCACGAAGTCCGGAATGAGACCGGCAGGAGAGGTCGAGCGTACGAGTTCGATCACAAGACCGCCGGCCACGGCGGGCAGCACCAAGCCTGCGTGATTGGCGAGCGAGCCGTACCAAGGCACCTTGCCTCGTAGCTCACGGAGCTCGGTCGATCCAAGCAGCGTAACCAGTGCGCCTGCGAAGGGGCCCCCAAGGCTGGTTGCGGCGATGACTGGCGCGATGGAGACCGTGACGAGGATCCCGCCAGGCATCTGAACTGGGAGCGCCGATGCCAAAAGGGTGGCGAGGATCCAGAAGCTGAGACCAAGAGTCTGCTCGAGGCTGGAGGTAGTCCCCGGGTCGTCGATTTCTAGGGCCAAGCGAGGGCGAGCATCGAGCGGAAACACAAAGCTCGTGGTCAGGAGTGCCAAGGCACTCCCCACCACGAGCAATGTGATGAAGAGCTTCAGGGACTTCGGCACCATTGCCTCGTACGTTAGCCGCTGCGGGGACTCTAGACCTGACAATCCCCGGCAGAGAATAACCCTAACGTACCTAGAAGCCCTTGAGTGAAGCGCCTCCCGCGATGGCCATCGCAGCGACCGTGCTAAGGGTCACTGCAAGACGGAAGAGTCGGACCTTCATCGGTCGACTCCTAGAAGCCCTTGAGGCTCTGATCCGGCTGCACGCTCGTTCCTCCTTGCGGCCTCCGCGTCCCATGGGACACGAAAACCGACCAGACACATGGTCGGTCGGTTGCACTACTCGCTCGTCCTCACCCTAAGTGCCCATTTCAGGTGAGGCTTCAGCGCGTCCGAGCGTTCTTGACTCGCCTTCCTAGTACCGAAGTACTACGAAGTGGGCGGACTATAGGTAGTCTGGACCGCTCCGGTCAATACGTATGTGTACCTATCGGCGGCGGAAGTCCCTAGAGCGCGCCGAAGGGCTGAGGCTCCACTCCAAGCTCGCGCAGCGTTTGGGAGTAGTGCCCGTACTGCTCCGCCGCCGCGGCATGGGATCCCGCCAGCCGATAGAGGCGAAGGAGCGCCACCTGAAGATCCTCGGAGTCGGGCTCGACATCGGTCGCCAGCTCGGCGATCTCGATGCCCCGGGCGTAGTGCCCAGTATCCGTGTCCAGACGCAGCGCCGCCTCGACCACCCTCAGGTACGCGGCATGGAGGGAGTCTCGGTAGGCGCTCGCCCAGTCCTCGTACATGAAGTCGAGTGCAAACCGCCCGGAGTATTCGCGCGCCAGGAGGACGACCTCATCGGGACTCGGCACGCTCGGCATCTTCCGGATCATGTCTCGACATGCCTGACTCCGCGTCGTGATGAGCTCGCGGTCAAGCCAGACTGTCTCCCCGTCCTGCCCCACGTACCCGGCGGTGATGTCCTCCGAGAAGGCGGGCTCGAACACACGTCGGAGGAAGTAGACAGTCTGGTTGAGCGAGTTCAGGGCCGTCGACGGCGTTAGGTCGGGCCAGAGGGCCTCCAGCACCTCCTCTCGCGTCGCGCTCTGGCCTGAGCGAGTCACCAGAAAGCAGAGGAGCGCCAGGACCTTGCGGCGCATCGATCCACCGTCGACAGCCCGCCCGCCGATTTGGAGCTGGACGCGTCCGAGGTCGTCGATGCGAACCCTCGGCGCGAGCCGCCTCGCCAAGCCTCGCCCCAGG
>PNKK01000117.1 GCA_013822395.1 Anaerolinea sp.
CCCTCGGCGGACAGGAGGCGGACGACGACGCGGTCGCCTCGGTCCGTCTGGTAGCCAACTCCCGGGAACATCGGGTACCGCGCCTCGCCGGAGTCCTGGTCGACCCATCGCAGTCTGCCGTCCCGGCCCCAGAGCACCGGCAAACGATAGACCTCGGCTGCGGGTCCCTTGGTCTCGTTGATCACCTCCAGCGTCCCCTCACCCCGGGGGCAGCCGCGCTCGAAGGTGATCGCGATGCCGACGTCGGGTGGCACCTCGGCCCGGGCGGCCGGTGGCGCGCTGAGACTCACGACCCCGGCCGCCGTCGCCAGCGCCAGGGCGATCCCGCGGAGCCGCGACCTCACGGCGCGCTCCAGGCCACCCACGCCCAGCCGATCTTCTCCTGGGCGAGACCGCAGTCCCAGCTGTAGGGCGAGATGCTGACCGAGTATGGCCCGCGGGTCGCGTCGTACGTCCACTCGACCCACTCGGTCGTCCAGTCCACCGAGCCGGACGCGTCGACCTGGACCCCGTTCTTGTCGAGAACGCGGAGATCGATGTCCGACAGCCGGGCGTCGGCGTACGAGTCGTCGGTCCCGAAGCCGTTGGCGCCCTCGGCGTAGAAGCCGCGGCTCTGCCAGGTGATGACGAAGCGGACCTTGCGGCCTCCGCCGGTCGTGACGGACACCGTCGTGGGCCCGGGCTTCACAAAGCAGGGCGGGCTGAAGGTGGCGTTGGCGACCCAGGCGCCGAAGTCGCCGAGCGGGAAGCCACCGCTCAGGCGCCGGTCGGCGATCAGGTTCGCCCACTTCGTCGTCAGCGAGCCGAGGCCCTCGCGGTCGTCGAGGGGGGCATCCACCTGGCCGGGGTACGCCGTCCGGTGGACCTGGCTCGCCGCCAGGAGGATCGCCTTCGTCTTTTGACCGGCCAGTCGCGGAGCTCGGTCGGCTTCTGGCCGATGAGCTGGCCAAAGGCGCCCGCGACCTGCGGGTTGGCGAAGCTGACACCGCTCTGCGCCGGGAGCCCGGCCACGCTGATCGAGACCGCCGGCGCGCTCATCTCCGGCTTGAACGTCCGTCCGGGCGGGTCGAGGTAGCAGTGGTCCCAGACCGTATCGCCGGACCACGACGCCGTGTTTTTGTCGTCGATGCCGCCGACGGTGATCGAGTTCCAGGCGTCCCCGGGCGGCCGGATCCGGTTCAGGACCTCCATCCCGGACGTCGTATCGCACTGGGATCTATTGCCGCCGGCGGTCGTGAAGTGGACACCGAGGCCGCTGCGGGCCAGCTCATCGACGTAGGCCGTGAGCGCGGACGCACCGGCCGGCGTGTCCTGGACGATGCTCAGGTTGACGACGTCCGCGTTCCCGAGCGCCGGATCGACGGCGGTGTCGATCGCCTGGAGGATCCGGAAGTCGCGCGTCTCGCCGGATAACCCACCGCCGGTGGAGGAGCTGATGTAGAAGGCATCGGGCGCGATCCCCCGGCTGCCGCTGGTCTGGTTGGCGATCGTGCCCATGACGCGGGTCGGGTGGTCCCCGGGGTCGATCGATCCGGTGGTGCTGTAGGACACCCGCCGGGTGCTGGGGATCGTGCTCAGACCCGTGGCGGACCATCTGACGTTCTGGTACTCGACGACCGCGATCCGCGACCCGGCCCCACGAAAACCGCTGCTGTCCGACCAGGTCGCCTGGTCCGTGGGGCCCGCGGAGGCCATCGTCTCTCGAGTTCCCGTGGACGCCATGATCCTGATGACGGGCGACCCGGTCGCGAGCTGTCGGATCGCGTCCGGCGCGCCCGTGACGTAGACGAGCGGGGCGAACCTGGCGGCGTACTCGACGGTCATCCCGAGGGCCGTCGCTCGGGCGATCACGGGCGTGAGCGCTCGCTGGGCCGCCTCGCGGTAGGCGGTCCGCCTCGCGCCCCGGATCTCGAGGTTGAGCGCGTCATCGGCCGTGTCGGGCACGTCGGCGATGAAGTTCACGTTCGGATAGCGGGCCTTCACCCCGGCACTGATCGCCTCGCGCGGGCCGCCCCTGACCAGGACGGCGACCGTCAGCCCGTCGGTCGGCGCGGCGGCGTCGAGCAGGCGGGCCAGCGTCGGATCGATCTTACCCTCGTTGACGCCGCCGGCGCGACTGCGTGTCTCGAATGTCGCCCCGTCGATCACCTCCCCGGTGTCGAGGTTCGCCCAGGCGACCACGGCCTCCGTCCCTCCGATGCGGACGACCTTGCCGCCGGCCCACCGGCCCGGATCACCCGGGATCAGGCCAAACTCGAGGACGAACAGGTCGACCTGGTCGACGGGGAGGCCGAGCGCGGCCGCCCCGAGGCTGACCACCCGTGCGCGCGCCTCCGCCTCGTCGATCGGCCCGGCCGCAGGAGCAGCGGGTGGCTCGACGGCGGGGGACGATGCAGCAGCTGGAGAGCCAGGCTCGGCTGCCTGCGAGACCGACCCCACGCCGCCGACGGAGCCGGCAGCCAAGGCAAACGCCAGGAGGGCGACGAGCCCAACGACGCGGCCACGTCCCGGGCTGGGCATGCTTCCCACGACAACCACCTCCGCAAGGTTCCGCTTCGTGGTCCGGCGACGCGCCCTCGCCGGG
>PNKK01000118.1 GCA_013822395.1 Anaerolinea sp.
AGGAAGCGGGCGCGCTCGAGGTCGGACATGGGCCCGGCGCGGTCGGCGGCGGCCCAGACCTGGGCGAATGCCAGCCGGTACATCTCGAGGTGCAGCCGCATCCGTTCGGCCGGCGGCGTCGCTCGAACGCGCTCATCGATCTGTCGCTGTGCCGGGTCAACCGCCACGGACCGACTCCAACAAGGGTCCCACGCCAAGGACCGCGGCATGGCGCCGGAGGTAGTCCCAATCGAGTTCCGGTGCGATCCGGATCACCGATCGACAGTCGCGCAGCTGGAGCTCGGAGCGGCCCCCGTCCGACCACTCGAGCTTCGCCAGAATGAGATCCTCGGCCGAGGTCACCGCGGCCCGTCCGAGGCCGGGGTGATCCACGACTCGACACCGCTCGAACGCCTGCCTCGACCAGGCATCGCGACGTCCGAGAATGAGGTCCACGCGAGCGATCTCGGTCCGGTGGACGAGCCCCCCGATTGCCCGCCCGCCGACATCGATGAGATCGTTCACGAGATACACGTCGTCGAAGGCCGGCCGGATGCGACGCTCGTAGTCAGCGGGATCCAGATCGAGGACGAGGTCGAGGTCGCGGGTCATACGCGGTTCCGCGTGGACGGAGAGCGCCCATGATCCGGTCACGTAGTGACGGACGGCCAGACGATCGAGCCGATCGAGGACCTCGCGTTCGGTGTTCATGGCCCCCATTCCCGGACGGCGCTCGCCCGGCGGACGGTCGGCTCGTTCATGGCCTCGACAGCTTACCCTCCGGCCTCGACGACCGGGTGGGCCGCCCGTCGATCCCGACCTCTCCAGCGTGCTGCCGAGATGCCAGAGTCTGTACATCGCCCCTGGGCGAAGACTGTCGGTATCATCGACATCCCGGTGAAGGCGAGGCCAGGTCGGGTCGGGCCATGCGCCAAGAGCGGAAGGTGAGATGAACCAGCCCCTCCGAGCCCCGCCGGGTCGCGTTCGCCGGCGGGTTCGCCCGCAGAGCGAGCTCGAAGAGCCGATCCTCGCCGAGCTCTTCAGCGTGGAGCGGCTCGAGCAGCACGCCCATACGCTTGCCGCGGCCCAGACGGTCACGGACGCACCGCGTCGGGGACACGCCGTCTGGCCCCGCATCGCCGAGAACGGACGCGTCCTGTCGGAGTCGTACCGCGTCCTGGCCCAGGCGATCAAGGACGAGCGCTCGATCACGCCGGCCGCCGAGTGGCTCGTCGACAACTTCCATATTGTCGACGAGCAGCTCCGCGAGATCCGGGACGACCTGCCGCCGGACTACTACCGCGAGCTTCCGAAGCTGGCCGAGGGCCACCTCGCCGGTTATCCGAGGGTCCTTGGCCTCGCCTGGGCCTACATCGCCCACACGGACAGCCGCTTCGACCCGGAGAGCCTGCGGCGCATGGTTCGCGCCTATCAGACGGTGGAGCCGCTCACGATCGGCGAGCTCTGGGCGATCGCGATCAGCCTCCGGATCCTCCTCGTTGAGAACCTGCGCCGCCTGGCCGAACAGATCGTGCGCAGTCGGGCGGCGCGGCAACAGGCAGACGAGCTGGCCGACGGCCTGCTGGGCCTGGGCGCGGGGGGCCCGGATATCGCGGCGGCGTCGCTGCGCCGGCTATCGCGCGAGACGCTCACGGCGGCGGCCCGCGTCCAGCTCTTCCAGCGCCTGCGCGATCAGGACCCGGCGGTCACGCCGGCCCTTCGCTGGCTGGATGAGGCCCTCGCGGCCCAGGGGACCACCGCCGAGGAGATGGTCCGCCTCGAGCACCAGCGCCAGGCGACGATGAATGTGACCGTCCGGAACGTGATCACGAGCATGCGCCTCATCTCGTGGTTCGACTGGGCCCGGTTCGTGGAAGGCGTCAGCCTGGTCGATGAGGTCCTCGGGTCTCGAAGCTCGTTCCGGGAGATGGAGTTCGCGACTCGAGATCGCTACCGGCACGCCGTGGAGGAGCTGGCACGGGGCTCCGGTCTGACCGAGGTGGAGGTCGCCCGGAAGGCCGTGGCGATGGCCGACGCCGCTGCGACGGGGGAGGGAGCCACGCCGCCGGGAGCCACGCCGCCGGGAGCCACGCCGCCGGGAGCCACGCCGCCGGGAGCCACGCCGCCGGGAACCGCCTCATCGGCCGGCGACGCGGACCTATCCCCGGCGGCTCGCATCCGCGATCCCGGCTATTACCTGATCTCGGACGGTCGAACCGCGCTCGAGCGCGCCCTCCACGTTCGGGTGTCCTGGGCAGGCCGGCTGCGGCGCGAGTATGTCCGGGCCGCGACGATCCGCTACCTCGGGACGCTTGCCCTGGCTACAGGGCTCATCCTCGCCGTGCCGCTCCTGCTGTCCGGAGCGGCCGGCGCCGCGGGCCCCGGAATCATCCTCCTCGCGATCCTCGCGCTCGGCCCGGCCTCCGACGTTGCGATCGCCCTCGTCAACCGGGCCGTCACCGGCGTGCTTGGCCCGAGACCGCTGCCCCGGCTCGATCTTGAGGCCGGTGTGCCGTCGCGGCTGCGGACCCTCGTCGTCGTGCCGACACTCCTCACCGGCGAGGCGGATGTCGAGGCCCAGGTT
>PNKK01000119.1 GCA_013822395.1 Anaerolinea sp.
CTCATGAAGGAGGGCAAGCGCAACCTGGCCGAGCGGATCCTCCGCCAGGCCCTTGCCCGCGCCGAGTTCCAGGCCAAGCGCCCGGGCATCGAGGTCCTCGAGTCGGCCCTGCGCAACGCCACACCGATCATCGAGGTCAAGCCGCGCCGGGTCGGCGGGGCAACCTACCAGGTGCCGGTCGAGATCCGCGGCGATCGCCGTCTCTCGCTCGGTGTTCGCTGGCTCGTCCAGTCCGCCCGCAAGCGGAGCGGGAAGAGCATGAGCGAGAAGCTCGCGGCCGAGTTCGTGGACGCGATGAACGGCCTCGGTGCCGCCGTCAAGCGGCGCGAGGACACGCACAAGATGGCCGAGGCCAACAGGGCCTTCAGCCACTTCAAGTGGTAACCCCGGGAAGGTACGGATCGTGACACGGCAGGTTCCGCTCGCACGCACGCGGAACATCGGCATCATCGCCCATATCGACGCCGGAAAGACCACCGTCACCGAGCGGATCCTTTTCTATACGAAGAAGATCTACAAGCTCGGCGAGGTCCATGAGGGCGCGGCCACCATGGACTGGATGCCCCAGGAGCAGGAGCGCGGCATCACGATCACCGCCGCGGCAACGACCTGCTATTGGAACGACTTCCGTATCAACATTATCGATACGCCCGGGCACGTGGACTTCACAGTGGAAGTGGAGCGGAGCCTCCGCGTCCTGGACGGGGCGGTCGTGGTGTTCGACGGCGTCGCGGGCGTGGAGCCGCAGTCCGAGACGGTCTGGCGCCAGGCCGATCGCTACTCGGTCCCGAGGATCTGCTTCATCAACAAGCTCGACCGCACGGGTGCCGATTTCTGGCGCTGCGTTGACATGATCGTCGACCGTCTGGGCGCGCGCCCGGTGCCCATCCAGATCCCGATCGGATCAGAGGACGCGTTCGAGGGTGTCGTCGACCTCATCGAGATGAAGGCGATCCTCTACCGCGACGACCTCGGCAGCCAGATCGACGTCGTCGAGATCCCGGAGGCCCTGCGGGCGGAGGCGGCAAAGCACCGCGAGCAGATGATCTCAGCCGCGGCCGAGGTGGACGACACGCTCACCCACAAGTACCTCGAGGGCGAGGCCCTCACGCCGGACGAGATCCGCCACGGCCTCCGCCTCGGAACGCTCCAGTCGAAGTTCGTGCCCGTCCTCACCGGATCCGCCCTGAAGAACAAGGGCGTTCAGCCGATGCTCGACGCGGTCACCTACTACCTGCCCTCGCCGCTCGACGTCCCGCCGACGATCGGGCTCCGGCCCGGCACGGATGAGGAGATCGTCCGGACCGTGGACGACAAGGAGCCGTTCTCGGCCCTCGCGTTCAAGATCGCCGCCGACCCGTTCGTCGGCAAGCTGGCCTTCTTCCGGGTCTACTCCGGCACGCTCAAGGCCGGCTCATACGTGCTCAACACGGCGAAGGGCAAGAAGGAGCGCGTCGGTCGGATCCTCCAGATGCACGCCAATCACCGCGAGGAGATCGACGAGGTCCACGCGGGCGACATCGCGGCGATCGTGGGCCTGAAGGACACGTTCACGGGCGACACGCTGTCCGATCCCGACCACCCGATCCTCCTCGAGACCATCTCGTTCCCCGAGCCCGTCATCGAGGTCAAGATCGAGCCGAAGACGAAGGCTGACCAGGACAAGATGGGAATCGCCCTCCAGCGCCTGGCCGAGGAAGACCCCACCTTCCGGGTCAAGACGGATCCGGAGAGCGGCGAGACGCTCATCGCGGGCATGGGCGAGCTGCACCTCGACGTCATCGTGGACCGGATGGTTCGCGAGTTCAAGGTGGCGGCCAACGTCGGCCGGCCGCAGGTCTCCTACCGCGAGACCATTCGCCGGAGAGCGGAGGGCAACGGCCGCTTCGTCCGCCAGACCGGCGGCAAGGGCCAGTATGGCCACGTCGTCCTGACGCTCGAGCCGAACGAGAAGGCCGCCGGCTTCGAGTTCGTCGACAAGATCGTCGGGGGCGCGATCCCGCGCGAGTACATGCGGGCCGTGGAGCACGGCATCCGTGAGACCGTCGAGACCGGCGTCTACGCCGGCTACCCGATGGTCGACGTGCGGGCCATCGTCCATGACGGGTCGTACCATGAGGTCGACTCGTCCGAGATGGCGTTCAAGATCGCCGCCTCCATGGCCGTGAAGGACGCGGTCGAGAAGGCAGATCCCACGATCCTCGAGCCGATGATGCGCGTCGAGGTGACACTGCCCGAGCAGTTCATGGGCGACGTCATCGGCGACCTCAACAGCCGGCGAGGGCTCGTCGAGGGGACGGAAGTTCGCGGCACGACCGTTGTCGTGCGGTCCGCCGTGCCGCTCGCCGAGATGTTCGGCTACGCCACGGACCTGCGGTCGATGACCCAGGGCCGGGCGAGCTACTCGATGGAGCTGTCCCATTACGCCGAGGTCCCGGGCAATCTCGCCCAGGAGCTCGTCGCCAAGTCCCGCGTTTCCTAACCCGTCGGTCGGCACGAGGAGCCAGGAGCAGCCAACGA
>PNKK01000120.1 GCA_013822395.1 Anaerolinea sp.
TTGGCTGACTCAGCTTCCCCGATCGGCCGGCCGCGACGCTCGATATCGTGGCGATTGCTCCCCGCCGGGTCGCTGGCCATGATTCCAGGCCGAATCTGCACTCCGAGGCTGCGCCGATGTCGTCGCCACCTGGCGAGTGTTCCCCCCGGGAGCGTTGGCCAGGAAAGTCGGGCCGGGCGACGCGCGGGTGGTCACCCCGGGACTCGGGGACAGCAGGGCATGAACGACGACGCCACGCCACGCCGGTCAGGCTGGGCTGAACACAGTTGACGAAACTGGCATCTGGCGCGATATTCGTCGTATGGAATCCGTTCGACCCTGGCTCGACTCGATGTATGCGCGCGGACACGTGACGTTCACCTTGGACGACGCTCGCCGGCTACGAGACGCCAGCCTTGCCTCCACGCTCTCCGTGCTGTCCCGGGCGCAGCGGGATGCCTTGCTGTTCTCGCCCACGCGCGGGTTCTACGTGATTGTTCCCCCGGAGTACCGCCGGGACGGCGCACCGCCGTGGCGCTGGTTTCTCTCCCCGATGTTTCGCCACCTCGGCGCCCCGTACTACGTCGGCCTGCTGACTGCGGCCGCCCAGCACGGAGCGAGCCCACAGGTCGCGCAGGAGATCCAGGTGGTCGTGGACCGACAGGTTCGGCCCAAGGTCGCCGGACGCCAGCGGATCATCTTCATCAGGCGGATGCGGGCCGCGCAGGCACCCGTGATCGAGGTCACCACGCCGACCGGAAGCGTGCGCGTTTCGACACCCGAGATGACGATGCTCGACCTGGTCGCCTATCCGCGACACGCCGCCGGGTGGGGCAACATCGCGTCGATCCTGCCTGACCTCGTTCCGCTCACGAGCCGCAGGGGCTGGAAGGACGCTCTTCGCGTGGCGCCACGCGTATCTGAGGTCCAGCGGCTCGGACATTTGCTGCATCGAATCGGCGCCGGACACACGGACGTTCTCGCGACCTGGCTGCACGGCCACGTCGTGGAGCCCACTGTGCTTGTCCCCGGCGGCGATCGGACCGGAGTCTTTGATCCTCGCTGGAAGGTGCTCGTCAATGCACCGGTCGAGACCGACTGATGCTCCCGCGCTTCGAGATTCAGGCCTGGCGGGACCAGGCCCCGTGGGCCGACGAGGCCGACGTCGAGCAGGACCTGATCATCACCCGGGTCTTGCTCGGGCTCTTCGACGACCCGTTTCTTCGCGAACGACTGGCCATCCGCGGCGGGACCGCACTACACAAGCTGTACCTCGCGCCTGCGGCGGCTGGCGCCGCGCACGTCATGAGGCGGGCGGGTCGTCAGGTCCGACGAAGGAGCCGGTCGCCGCTCCAGATGTTGCGCGATGCGAAGGGCTCCGGTGTCGATTCCCTCAGCCAGTCGCGGATGCGGCCAGTCCCCTCGTAGAGATACCAGGGCTCGGCGAGCCGATATTCTCGACGCCGCGTCCAGGCGGGTACGACGAGACCGTCGCGAGCGCACAGTGCCTCGACTGACGCGGCAAGCAGGGCCGCCCAGCGACGCTGCGCCTCGCCGGTGAATCCTGGCTTCATCGCCATGAGCTCCGCTCGTGACTCCGGCAGGTAGGTCCAGTCCTCGAGGAAGTCCCGGTAGGCGATCCAGGGATCGACACCGGCCGCGATCCGGGCCATGGTCTCGACGGTCGTCTGGGGACGATAGGTGATCGTCATTCGAACAGGCTCTCGAGCAGGATCTGGACCTCGCGTGACAGCTCCCCCCGCGAGAAGCCGCGGACGATGTCGTACGCATGCTGCTCGTCCTTCAGGTCCAGCGCCCTGGCGATGGCACGCAGGTCTCGCTGGTCGATCGGATCACCTGCCCACGCCTTCATGTAGAAGAGATAGTCCAGCCGAACCATGCGGACACGCAACCCCGGGACCTCGAAGAACGCAACCGTGGGAGCGTCCGGTGCGACGAAGTGTCGGACATGGTCGTTGAGCCACATCGCCGGCAGGCCGTGAGCCTCCGCCACTTCGCGTGCCGCCTGACGGATGGCGTCGGCCTCCCTCAGGAAGACAGCATCGATGTCAGCTGAGCCGCCGCGTGCGTTCAGCGCCATGACCATGACGGCCCGCCAGCAAGAACGATCTCGCCGGTCATGCCGCCGGCCGCGAGATGCGCACCGACCTCGGTCAGGTAGTGGCGCATCTGCTCTGCCCCCATCTCGGGCCGCGGTTGTCTCACCGGTTGGACCTCTATCTCGCCTGTGCCTGCGGCCGTGTCGGGCCGCTCATCATCCGTCGGCTCGCCGATGGCAGCGATCATCACCCACGACGCTACGTCACGATGGGCCCGGAATCAACCAGACCCGCAAGGCCCCTGAGCACGGCTCCCTCGGCTCGCCGCCGCCCGGCGAGCCTGTCCCCGACCTGCCGCCTGCTGCTCTCCGGCAGGCCCCCCGCTTCCCGGCCGTGATCGAGCACATTCATCAGATCCGAGGCAGTCACGCTCGGCCGGCCCTCGGATTCGTCGGAATCGGTGCATGGCCACGCTCAGCT
>PNKK01000121.1 GCA_013822395.1 Anaerolinea sp.
GGGTACTCGAGCGCTGCGATTGCTCGGAAACACGATGGGTCCGCGACCGGTGAGCTGCTTGGTCGTCCGCAAGACAGCAACGGCCTCTGGCGCAAGCGGCACCAGATGATCGAACTTCTCGTCCTGCTTCAAGTCATTTGCCAGCTTCATGTGGTTTGCAGGAACATGCCATAGGGCTTCCGGGCACAACCCGTCACCGTCCCAGTCGATGTTTTCGAACTCGCCCCATGCCATGCATCTGATGGCCCCAAGCCTCTGAGCCGTGAGTGCCGCGAAACGCGATGCGAGCTTTGTGAGCGGCGAGGCCGGTTCCGCTTCCGTCTTGCGGATCATGACGTGAAGCGCTTCAATGCTCACAATTGCAGGCCGCTTGCGTCCGCGTGGTACTGGCTTGAGGGCTTTGCCCACCACAGCGGCTGGATCCCTCGCCGCGAGCCCTTCAGCAATCGCCTGCACGAAAACGGCTGACATGCGTTGGCGTACGCGATGAGCCGTCTCGATGGCCCCTCGCTTTTCAATCTTCCTGAGCACGGAAAGCACGATCGGCTCATCAAGCTCGGCGATCGGCAAGCCGCCGATCCATGGAAATACCTCCTTTTCCAAGCTGGAGATTACGTCCCTTGCATGGACAGGCGTCCACCGATCTTCCTGCAGTGCGAACCAGTTGCGCGCCACAACCTCGAAGGTGTTCGACGCTGACATGGCTCGCGCAATGGCTGCTTTCTTTGCTTCGAGACCGGGGTCCCTCCCTTCCGCAAGCAGCTTTCGAGCATCACACTTCCTGTCACGCGCTTCCTTCAGCGACAACTCGGGATAGGCACCCAGGATCAGCCGTCGCTCCTTCCCCGCAAAGCGGTACTTTAGACGCCAGCTTCGCCGGCCAGATTTGGCGACGAACAGATAGAGCCCTTCAGAATCGGAGAGCTTGTAATCCTTGTCCTTTGCCTTCGCCTGCCGGACTGCCAATTCGCTGAGCATCGGTGCCCCCAAAACTGCGTTTCGATGCCCCCAGAAATGCCCCCAATCATTGTGGATGCATACGGAAATATCGAAACAAATGCAGAACGATTTCTAGCAGGAAATGGCTAAAAATCAAGGAAAACAGGGCTTTTTTGGAGCATCTCGGAAAGGGGGGTGGCGGAGCAGGAGGGATTCGAACCCTCGATACGCTTTTGACGTATACACACTTTCCAGGCGTGCGCCTTCGACCACTCGGCCACTGCTCCGTCGCGCCATTGTCGCGCTGCCGCTTCGCTACTTGAGCGTGAAGGCGGGAGCACCCTTCAGGGCGAGCACGCGCCCCTAGCGGCGAAAGACGGGCTTCGCAAGGCGGTGCGGTTTGGCCTGGGGGCAAAATCGTGGTAAGGGAGTCGCCGAGGCCAGCGCTGCGCGGATCCGGCATTCCCTGCGAACGCGGCCACAAGAGCCCCTTTTTCGCGCTCCCCTTTGCGTGCGGAAAAGGGGTTTTTGATTGGGCGGGGTCTGTGCAACAACCCGCGCTCATGAGAACCGCATTCCTCGCCGCCGCCGCTGCGCTCGCCCTGCCCCTGCCGCTTGCCGCGCAGGAGGCTGCGCCCTCAAGCAGCGCAGCGGTAGGGCAAACCAAAACGCCGACTCATCCCGCCCCGTCCGAGATCGTCGCCGCCGCGCCCAAGGCGGACTGGGTGACGATCCCGGCGGACGACCTGCTGGTGATGACCCTCGCGCCCGACGCCGAGGGCAAGCCGCGGCAGGTGGTGATCCAGCTGATGCCAGCGCCGTTCTCGCAAGGCTGGGTGCACAACATCCGCCTGTTTGCGCGCGCGAAGTGGTATGACGGCATCTCGGTCAACCGGGTGCAGGACAATTACGTCACCCAATGGGGCGATCCGAATTACGACAACCCTGAGGCGACGGGAAAGCCGAAGCCGCTGCCCGCAGGGCTGAAGGTGATGGGGGAGGAGGAGTACACCGTCGACGTCGACATGCTGTCGGAAGCCGATTCCACACCGGAAGGCGGCGAGGAAATGGGCGAAGAGCAGGACGAGGGCGCAGGCCAGTTGCTCACCATTCTCAACGGCGCAGACGAACGGCTGGCGGCTATCGGCGGCGAGCCGGAGGGCGGCGGCGTGTCGCTCGAGAACCTGCTGGAGGCCTTGACCGCGCAATCGTCGGAAGCCGACCGGATCGCCATGATCTCGATTACCGCGACCCGCACGCCGACCGCTCCCGAAGGCTGGCACCAGCGCGACAGCTATGCCGAATGGACCGAATTCTGGCGCGGCTGGCCGCTGGGCAACCGCGAGATCGGACAGTGGTTCGATGCCGAGGGGAACAAGGTCGCCGACCCGCTGCTGCCGCGCGCGGAGTGGATCGAGAAGGGGTTCTACAAGGAAAACACGCAGAGCGATTTCTGGCCACTCCACTGCTACGGCATGGTCGGCGTCGGGCGGAACTACTCGCCCGATACCGGCTCGGGCGCGGAGCTTTAC
>PNKK01000122.1 GCA_013822395.1 Anaerolinea sp.
GCGCCTGACGATACGAACTGGCCCTCAACGTACCCGGCCACGGTCGCCAGCCACGCGCGATGCCGAACCTTGCACGTGACGCAAAGGAATCTCGATGTGCGCGGCCGAAGGGCGAGTTGTTTGCACTTGGCGCAACGTCGCACGGCCGGATTGCACGTGACGCAAGAAGACGTCCGCCAACGGTCCCGCCGCCTGCGCTCAGGTCCCTGCCGGGCCAAGTAGGTCACGCTCCGTGGCGATCAGCAGTTCTGACAGGTGACCGTCTGCGCCACGGACGCACGGGCAGCGAGAAAGCCCTCGTTCGTCGGCTGCGGGAAGTTCGCTCTCCACTGGTAGGTACCGCCGATCGCGACCGTCGCCGTATAGGTCCCGGCCGTGGTCCCGGGAGACATCGTCAGGTAGTTGGTGAATGACGTTGACCCGATCGGCGCCCGTTGGAGAATGACGGTCCGAGCGTGCGCCGGTTTCAGCGAGATCCGGTCGCCGTAGTCGCTGGGCCAGTTGCCGGTCGTCAGGGTGGCGCTGAAGGTGACGTTGCCGAACTGCGGCGTCAACGCGGGACTGGCGCTGAACGCGAGGCTCGGCGCAACGCGCGGGGTGAGACAGGTCGAATACAGCTTCGATGACGTCGTCATGCCGTACTGGGCCCGCAGGCTCGCGACATCGCATCGCCCGTAGACATCGGCATTCCACCCGACAAGATCCTTCGTACGCGCAAACGCCTGAACGACGGCATCGGTGTACGTGGAGCCGGCGACCGAGTTGTCGTGATGGTCGAGGATGGCCACGTGACCGAGCTCGTCGAGGGTGATGTTCGCGACGTCGTAGCAGCCCGACGCCGGTTCCGACGCGGGCGGGGTCTCGAAGGCATACCCACTGCACCACTTGAGGGTGAATCCCTGCAATTGCATATCGTGCTTGTTCAGCTTGACCGTGAAGCTGTTCGGCGCGCTTCGTGTCATGCATGCAATGGCCAGAAGGTTGCTGGGATTGCAGGGCGTCTGCTCCATCGAGATTTTGCTGGTCCCGCCGCTGCCATACGTGAACGTGGGGATTCTCGTCCCCTGGGCGTTGGTGGCCAGTGTGAGCTTTCTCGAATTCTCCGCTCCTGCATTGATCCCGTTCTGCATCCAGGTGGGCGGCACCTTCCCAGTCTGCCACGAGTAGATGAGCGGCTGGTCCCGGTCGAAGAGCGAGCCACCGAAAATCGGGTCGGGCGAGTTGGCGCTCGCCGGGCTCGCCCACACGGCGGTAGTGACGACCGCCAGAACGAGTCCGATCCGCGCCGTGCGGCGGCGCGTGAGATGGATGCGCGTCATCGTGACACCCCCGTGAGTGGGACCCGTGCATTGTCGTCAAGTCGGAGAGCCAGTGGCGCTCCGGGCGCTCCTGGCTGGGGCAGCAACTCCCCCCTCGGCCCGAGCAGCAGCCAGTCCGGCTGCAGGCTGACACTCCTGTATCCGAGGAATGACACCAGGGTGGGACCGTCCTTGGGGCCCGTGTAGACCTGCCGCGTCACGCCGGTGGTCAGGTCCAGTGCCATGAGCTGGTAGTCGGGGTCCACCAGGACCTCGTAGACGAGCAGTGGTCCAGCCGCTGCCTGCACCATGACGGCAAAGCCGGCCGCGGCACTCCAGTCGAGGAGCGTCTCGACCTTTCCCGTGGCCAGGTCGACCCGGAAGATCGGACATGGAAGCCCGCCGCCGCAGTTCTCGGAGGCGATGTACGAGTCGGCAGTCAGGCCGATGACACCGCCGTGCAGTGGGACTTCGTCGTAGCTCCTGACCTTCCCGGTCGCGACGTCGAGCACGCGCGTCCGGCATCCAACCCCAAGCCCACACGAGTAGACAGCCAGGACATCGCCGGCCGGACCCCACACGAACTCGGTCGTCGTGGCCGGTTGCAGCTCCGCTACCCATGCGGGCGGCGCCATGACAAGCTCGGCCTTGGTCGAGCCATCCAGACGGAGCCGCCAGATCCCGAGATCTTCACGCGTGACCCGATCCAGCAGGACGTAGTAGAGGTTGGCTGCGTCGCGGTCCAGCGTCGCTCGCCAGACCGGTTGGTCGCTCGCGAGGAGGACGCGCCGGCTCCCGTCGACCACCGACAGAACCGCGATCTCGGAGCGGGTCCCGTCGTCGCCGCCATAGAGGATCTCATCCCCGAATGGACCGGCGGCGAACGCCGGGTTGGGCAGGTCGACCGTGTACGAGCCGACCCATCCCAGCCGGCCGGCGGTGAGGCGATAGCCGGTGACGCTGTCCGTTCCGGTCGAGTCGAGCTGGAACCAGCCGCTGCCGTCCAGGCCGTACCCCAGCGGCGAGGCGGCCGGCCGCAGGGGGACCACCGGGACGGAGGGGGCCACCGGGACGGAGGGAGCCACGGAGGTCGCCGCCGGCGGCGCCACGGAGGGTAGCGCCGGATCTGCAGTGGCCCGCTCCGACGGAACCGCGCCGGGC
>PNKK01000123.1 GCA_013822395.1 Anaerolinea sp.
TGTCCAGGTCCAGGCCCAGGGATCGCCGCAGGGCAGCGATCGCCCGGAACTGGAGGCCCCGGACCGTTCCTTCCTGTTTGCCCATCGCCTCGGCCGCCTCGCGAGCGGAGAGCCCGGCGAAAAACCGGAGCTCGATGACCTCGCGCTGCTCGTCCGTCAGCGCTGCGAGCGCCCTGGCCACCGCATCGAGGTCCGAGCGGAGCAGGGTCACCTCGTCCGGTCCCGCCGCGTCAGTTGCCCGATCCGCCGCGGCATCCAGCTCGGCGTGGTCGTGGCGCGTCCTGGCGTGGTCGATGATCGTGTTCCTGGCCAGCCGGAAGAGCCAGCCCCCGAAGGGAACGCCCCGCTGCTCGTAGCGCGGGAGCGCCTCCAGGGCCTTGACGAAGACGAGCTGCGTCAGGTCCTCCGCGTCGCTCGGGCGGTTGACGCGGCTGGCGATGAAGCGATGCAGCGGCTCGTGAAACTCGTCGAAGATTCGCCCGAAGGCCCAGGGGTCTCCCCCTTTCGCCTCCAGAACGAGCCGCTCGAGCGCCTCGTCGTCCATTCTCACAACGAACCAACCCGCCAGGTGTTAGGCGAGACCGTCGCCGGTGCCCCGGACGCGCAGCCGGACGGGAATGCTGATCGCCACTCGATCGCCGCCCCGCCGGAACGCGAGCGCCTCGAAGCCGGCCCTCGTGAGGACACGATACCCCGCCTCCAGGCCCCACGCGAAATGCCTTGCCCGATGAGCGTCCGAGCCCGCGGTGACATGCCGGCCCCCGAGTTCCCGGTAGCGGGCCACGAGCGGCGGCCCCGGGTACGCCTCGCCGGCGGGGTGCCGGTAGCCGCTCGAGTTGACCTCCAGAGCGGTTCCGGAGTCGACGAGCGCCCGGAGGGCGGGCTCGAACAGCTCCACCGCACCGAAGATCTCGGGCGCCGTGAACTGCGCGTGGAGGTACCGCCGGACACGTCCAGGTGGCCGATGGTGTCGAACAATCCGGACCCGGCGGCCGCCGTGATCTCGGCGAGGTACGGGGCGAGGGCCTCGTCCAGCGAGCGGCCGGCGGTCCACGTGCGCACCCGGGACGGGACGTACGGCGAGTCCGGCCAGTCGTGGACGGACCCGATCGTGAAGTCGTAGGCGTGGCGGACCAGGTGTGCCCGAAGGTCCGCCTCCCAGGCGCGATTGTAGGTGAGCTCCGCCCCGAATCGGATAAGGACGCCACGTGGCGCCCACCGCTCGGCGGCGTCGCGGACCGTCCGCTCCCGCTGCTCGAAGGATGCGTAGTCGTAGGCCGGGTCGCGAGCGTCGAAGTCGACGTGATCGGTGATCGCGAGCTCGCCGATCCCCTGGTCGAGGGCCAGCGCGGCATAGACGTCGACCGGGACGTCGGCGTCCGGCGAGAGGTCCGTGTGGAGGTGCGAATCGAGCGGGAGGTCTCGCCCGGGCTCCGACGCGGCGGGAGGCAGTCCCGTGCTCACCCCGCCACGATGCCCAGCTCGCGACCCACCTTCGCAAACGCGGTGAGCGCACGGTCGAGATGCTCGTCGGTCAACGCCGCCGTGACGATCGTGCGGAGCCGGGCCTGGTCGAGGGCGACCGTCGGGAACACGACCGACGTCGCGAAGACACCCTCCTCGAACAGGCGCCCCGAGAATCGGATCGCGGCCTCCGAATCGCCCACGATGACCGGGGTGATCGGAGTCTCCGAGCGCCCGATGTCGAAGCCCAGGCGCGCCAGCTCGGCCTTGAACCGGCGCGTGCTCGCCCACAGCCGCTCGATCCGCCAGGTCTCCTCCTCCATGACCCGGATCGCCTCGCGACAGGCGGCCACGACGGCCGGCGGATGCGAGGTCGAGAAGAGGAACGGGCGGGCACGCTGGACCAAGAGGTCGCGGAGGGCCTGCGAGCCGGCCACGTAGCCGCCCAGCACGCCGACCGCCTTCGAGAGCGTGCCGACCTGGATCGCGACCCGGCCGTGCAGCCCGAAGTGATCAACGCTTCCGCGCCCGTTCCGGCCCAGGACGCCGGACGCGTGGGCGTCGTCCACGAAGACCGCGGCGCCGTGGCGTTCGGCGACCGCCACGATCCCGGGCAGGGGCGCGATGTCCCCGTCCATCGAGAAGACACCGTCCGTGACGACGAGGATGAGGCGATACGGCCCGGAGCCGTCCGGGCGTCCGCGCGCCGCGGCATCGGCGAGGATCGCCTCCAGGCCGGCGAGATCGGCGTGCGGGTAGACCTTGCGGGGCGCCTTCGACAGGCGCATCCCGTCGATGATCGAGGCGTGGTTGAGGGCGTCCGAGACGATGAGGTCGGCCTCGCCGGTGATCGTCGGGATGACCCCGGTGTTCGCCGTGAAGCCGCTCTGGAAGGTCAGGACCGCCTCCGTGCCCTTGAACGCGGCGAGCTCAGCCTCCAGCGCCTCGTGCATGGACATCGTCCCGGCGATCGTCCGGACCGC
>PNKK01000124.1 GCA_013822395.1 Anaerolinea sp.
CTTCGCAGGCTCCTGCCAAGCTCCTCCCTCGTGTGGGCGAACTCTTCGGCATTCACGAGCCCGCGATCGCGCAGGTCGCCCAGCTTGGCGAGCTCGTCCAGCGGATCGCGGTCCGACTCGAGCAGGAAGCTCGTCACCGTCGCGGTGACCGCCGAGAAGAGCCCGATGCCAAGGACCATCAGGACCGTCGCGGCAATGCGACCCTCGGGGGTCACCGGTGTCACGTCGCCGTAGCCCACCGTGGTCATCGTGGTGATCCCCCACCAGAGGGCGTCGAGCGGCGACGAAACGGCGGCGTTCACGCCTTTCTCGGCGGCGTAGAGACCGAGGGAGCACAGGACCATCACCGCCGCCCAAGCCACGAAAAGCCAGACGAGGCCTCGATGGCGGGCCATCCGCTCGAGCGTCGTCAATGCGCGCGCAACGCCCGCGAAGGCGCGAACGAGACGGAGGAGACGGAGAAGACGAAGGACACGAACGCCTCGAACCGTCGGGATCAGCGCGAGGGCGTCGATCCAGTGACCGCGCAGGTACGCTGCGCGGTCGCGCGAGGCCGCGAGACGAGACCCGAACTCCGTCACGAAGATCGCGGTCAGGCCGTAGTCCACCGCGGTGGCCAGGTTCGAGTCCTCGGCAAAGCCGACCACGACGAAGAGCACGGCGAGCGCGGCGAAGGCGAGCTCCCACGCCGCCTCATGGCGAGCCACAAAGGCCAAGTAGCGGTCACGCACGGGTTGCCACCTCCTTACCCGCACCCGATTCCATCCTTGTCCCGGTCGAGACCGTACTCGTCCGGGCCGATGACCCTGACCGGGGCGGCGCCCAACGCCCGGACGTCGGGGCAGTTGAGGTCGGCGACGATGGGCAGGCACGGATCGTACGACGGGTGGCAGTTCGCGACGGGTGCCGATGTCGGCGCGGGAGGTGCCGAGATCGGCCGCGGCGTAGGCGGCGGGGTCGGGGCCGGCGTCGGCTCGGGAGTCGCCGCCCAGAGGCCCACCTCGGCCGTTCGGGCGACCCGCTCGGCCGCTAGGAAGAGCTCGGAGAATCGGACGTCGGGTGGATAGGTCGCGGCCTGCGCAAAGCCTCGACGGACGAACTCGAGATTGACGGACGTCCAACCACTCCCGGTGTCGATCCAGACGTAGCGGAGCAGCCGGTCGAACTGGTCGGTCTCGGAGACGTCCCGCTCGAGCACGACCTGGAGCCCGGCGACGAGTCGTGCGTTCTCGGCGGTGGCCTCCGAGCCGCCGGGGTCGCCCACCTCGGGCGTGTTGATCCCGACGTAGCGCACGGGCTCGGAGCCGAAGCCACGATCGACGCGGATGGTGTCGCCGTCGGTGATCGAGAGGACGGTCGCAAGCTCGGTCGGGCCGATCGGGGCGGTCCCGAATTCGGGCGTCGGGTCTGGCTCGTTGGTGGCTGCGGCGGTCGATATCGCGGATGGCAGCGAGACGGGCGACGCGGTACTCGTGGGTGCGCCGGCGATGCTCGCGCCCGCGGGCGGCGCGCTCGCACACCCAGCGAGGACGAAGCCAAGTGCCAATACGACGAGCGGCGAGTGCCGTGCCGTCATCCGATCCGCCTCCCTGTCCTCGGATCAGAGGGTAGCAGCGTGCCGGCTACGTCCCCGCGAGATCCGGAAGCCGCGGCTGACCGGTCGAGAAGCAGTGCTCGTGGGTCCGCCGGACCGTGTCGAGCGAGTCAGCGCCCACGAGGACGATTTCCAGTTCACGGTCGTCGAGATGCTCGAGCCCAAGATCACCGTAGGCGGCGACGGCGGGACGGGCGTCATCAAACTCGATGATGTCGAGTCGACCGCTTCGGCGGTCGTGAATCAGGAGGAAGTGCAGGAGTGCCGGATGTCCGCCTCGGGTTCTTGGGAGCGAGCTTCTGGGGGTGAGAGCACCGCGGCCCGCGCGGACCCAGTCCGCATACCGAGTCGCGAAGGGGCTCGGGACCGAGCCCGTGAGGTCGTAGCGATCCGAGGGGTCTGGGTCGCCTGCGGCACGGAGCCAGCGGCTCCCTTCTCGACGACGTCCTCGCGCGCGGCTCACCCGACCTCGGCGGCCGCAAGTGGTCGATGCAGGGCCAGGCGGAGCTGGGGCTGTACCGTCGGATCGGCTGGCGCTGCCCCATTCCAGATGAGGACATCCGGGTCGAGGTCGAGCCTGCCTGGCCAGACGACCGTGCCCCAGCGGACGCGTGCGCGCCGAAACGCTCGGTAGTCGGTCAGGAGCGGTTCGAACACGGGACCGTACAGCAGGTCGCGGACATTACGTTCGACGACCTCACCGTTCGTCAGGCGCAGCCGGATCCAGTACTCATCCAAGGGCTCAACGGATCGGATGCGAAGCATGGTCCCTCGATTCTACGGCAGGGGCGGGATCCTGCGCGGT
>PNKK01000125.1 GCA_013822395.1 Anaerolinea sp.
GGCGCGGTGCTGGCGGTGCGGGATGGAAGGGGCGGCTGCCGCGGGATGGAAGGGGCCGCTGCCGCGCGGGACGGCGGGCCTACCCTTCCGACGCGTCGCGCAGGGCACGCTCGAAGGCAGGCGTCGAGGCGTTCGACAGCAACCGGTCGAAGTGCTCCGCCGCATAGGCGACGAAGTCGACGTCGAGGATGCTGATCCCCTGCTGGAGGACGGCCCACATCGCCTCGCGGAAATCGGACGCGATCCGCATGAGCAGCAGCCGGGCCACCCGGGGCCGGCGAACCTCGCCCTCGTATGCCGCGAGAAGGACGGCGTCCTCGTCCGGCGTCAGGTCGTGGTTCACCGAGAAGTTGCCCAGGTCGAAGAACGGGTCCCCCAGGCCCGCATATTCCCAGTCGACGATCCGGATTCGCTCTCCGTCGTCGATGAAGTTCGCGTTCAGGAGGTCGTTGTGGCAGGGCCGCAGCTCCACCGGCGCGGCGAGGAGGGCAAGCTCGATCCGCCGCGAGATCGACATCGCGAGCTCGTACTCGGCGGGGATGGGAACGCCGCGGGCCATCGCGAGCGCGCGATACGCCTCGACGATCCGAAACGGCATGAACAGGCCCGGTATCGCCGGGAGGTCGTGGATCCGACGGATCGAATCCGCGACCCGGCGAATCGTGTCCGGCTGATGGACGGCCGCCTCGGACACGGGCGATCCCTCGATGAATCGGGTGACGAGGTAGCCTTCCGGCCGGACGAACGCCACGACCTCCGGGCCCACGCCGACCCCGGCGGCTGCGACCGTCGCCGCGTGCTCCACCTCGCGGCTGATCCCCAGGAGATGCGTGTCGTTGCCGGCGAGGCGGAGGACGTAGCGGTCGCGTGCGCCGGATGCGCTGACCAGGAAGTTCCGGTTCGTGATCCCGCCCGACAGCGGCGACAGCGAGAGGTCCCGGCCGGCCAGATCCGGGACGCGCTGCATCGCCCGGATGAGCTCGTCCCGCAGCTCACCGCGGAGTCCCTCGTCCGTTGCCGGCGTGGTCATCGGGCCGTCCTCCTCGATCGGGCCGCAAATCTCTCCGGGGCGTCCTTCGAGGACGTTGTCCTCGCGCCACGCATGATGCCGCAATGGGCATGGCGCGGTAGCTCCAGCGCGCCGCTGTGCAGGCCGGCGAGATCAGGTGAGGTAATGCCGGGAGGTCGACGCGCCGACCTCCCGGCAGGGGACACCCTGATGTGCTGGGTGGGTGATGGTCGACCCCCCCGTCGCGAACGGTCCCGCGGTGGTCCCTGTCCGTTCGTCGATCGCGACAGGATACTCCATGGAGTACGCCCGTTGTCGACGTGCCGCCGCGACCTGGTGACGCCCTCCAGCGACCTCAGACGACCTCAGCCTCAGCCTGAGCCACTCCGCCGGCTGCTGGCGATGAGCGGCCGCTACAGCCGCGCATCATCGATCGAGCGAAGACGACCCTCTGGCTGTGGTGGTCGGGGCCGGGCCTGAGTCCTCAGACCGGGACGTGGTGGCATCTGGCCCTCAGACGACTCATCTACCGCTCGACCGAGCGTGGCACGCCGCACGATCTGACCCCGTGAGCAGCATGGCGAGCGTGGTCACGAACGAAATGCACTCGGATGCGACTCAACCCGGGATTGGAATCGAGCCGGGGGAAGCCCACTCGGCACGCGAGCGGGGCGTGAGCGGGGGCGTGAGCGCCGGGGCTTCGCCGACTGCGTGCCATCCTTGGCACTCCGGCCGGTCCACCGAAACCCTCGATACCCGGCCCGGGTCGTCCTAAGGACACCCGCCGGCCGCCTCGAACGCGCTAGTCGGCGATCAAGAAGATGGGCCCACGGGTTTGATCACAAGCTCAGGCGACCGATCGAGTCAGCGTGTGGCGGCTGCGGCTGCCTCGACGGCCGCCTCGGCCACCGCCGGCGGCACCGGCCGGCGCAGCTCAACGGGGCGGACGTACCGGTCCACCATCGAGCGCGACCCCACGACGCCGAGCTCGTGGTAGAGGAACCCGATCTTGGCCACCTGCGCGGCGAGGATCTCGTCCTTCGTCGCGAGATCCCACAGCTCACGCTTGAACGGCCCGATCGCCTTCTTGCGAGAGGTGTACACGAACTGCTGATCCGTCTGGTCCGGCTTGCGCTCGTCGAGCGCGTTCTCGAAGCACCAGGCCTCGATCCTCGCCTGGAGCTCGGCCGGGAATGCCGGGTGCTCGTAGAGCGCGTTCTGGAAACCCGTCGCGAGGTGGATCTCGGCGGTCTCGACCTCGCGGAACGTGTGGAACATCTCGTCGGGAAGCGTCGAGGCGCCGTGCTGCACGGTCCCCGCG
>PNKK01000126.1 GCA_013822395.1 Anaerolinea sp.
CCGCGTCCCGCGTGGTGACATCCGCCGTGGCGACATCGGCCGCCGCGTCCCGCGTGACGTCGAGCTCGGATGCGGCCGGGACGGAGGCAGCCTCGCGGGCAGCCGCCGCGAGCGCGTCGGCCGCCGTCTGGCGCGCCTGAACCTCTGCCTCCAGGGCGGCGAGCTCCAGGCGGAGCATCTCGCGGCGGACCTCGTTGGCCGGAGGCTCCAGCGTCCCGGGCGGTGGGGTCGGCGCCTCCACCTCGTACTCACCGGAGATCCAGCCGATCAAGCCACGAGAGCGCTGGGCCGGCATCCTCCCTCTGAGCAGGGCCTCGTGGTCGACCCGGGTGACGCCGGGGACCTCGGTTGCGTTGGCTTCGCGGAGCGCGGCGCCGCACGACGGGCAGCGCTCCTCTGCCGGGGAGGGGAGGACCGCCGAACACCATGGACAGATCGGGGCGGAATCTGGAACCGGTCCGCCCCCGGACAGCGGCTGCTCGGACATGCCGGAAACTCTAGCGTCTGGTGACAGTCCGGGAATAGCCCCAAGGTCACGCCCGAGATGGTCCCGGTCGCCCGTGGGCGCATTCGAAACTGGCCCGGCGACGGGCGGCGACGGCGCGGCGGCGGCGGGCTGGTACGTCGACCGTGGTCGTCCTTGCCATTCGTGACCCGATCCGGCACGCTGTCCTTTGACCGATGACATACTCGATCGTGGCGCTGGATGAACGGACGGGCGAGCTCGGGGTCGCGGTGCAGACCCGCTGGCTTGCCGTGGGCTCCGTCGTGCCATGGGCCCGGCCCGGCGTCGGAGCGATCGCCACGCAGTCGTTCGTCGACGCCCGCTATGGGTACGTCGGCCTCGAGCTCCTCGCGGCGGGCCGGACGCCCGAGGCGGCACTGGCCGAGCTCCTCGCGGCGGACCCCGATCCGGGAGTTCGCCAGGTGGGGATCGTGGATGCTGCGGGGCGGGCCGTTGCGCACACGGGCGCGGACTGCGTCGCCGCGGCGGGACACCTGGCGGGTGCCGGCGTGACCGTGCAGGCGAACATGATGGAGCGGGCGACGGTCTGGCCGGCGATGCTGGCGGCCTACGAGTCGGCGAGCGGCGACCTCGCCGACCGCCTCGTCACGGCGCTCCGGGCCGCGGAAGCGGAGGGCGGCGACGTTCGCGGCCGGCAGTCAGCGGCCCTCGTCGTCGTTCCCGGCACGCCCGGCGCCCACCCGTGGGAGGTGCGGTTTGACGTTCGAGTCGACGACCTCCGGGCGCCGCTCGACGAACTGGAACGGCTCTTGAGCCTCAACCGCGCCTATGAGGCGCTCGACGACGCCCTGGAGTCCCTCGCCGTCGGGGAGTTGACCGCGGCGATGGCGTTCGCCGAACAGGCGGCCGCGCTCGCGCCGGACGACGATCAGATCCGGCTCTGGCAGGCGCTCACGGTGTTCGACTCCGGCGACGAGGCGCGAGGCCGGCGTCTCTATCGGTCCGCGCTGGAGATTGAACCGCGGGCCGGCGAGCACCTCCGCCGGTTCGTCACGGCGGGCCAGCTGCCGGGCGCCGAACGCCTCGTCGCTCGTCTCACCGCGGAGGAGCGCTGACAGGCCGGCGCAGGTCGGGGGGGCGCCGGACTGCCTTCCGGGCGGCCTATTCCCACTCGATCGTGGCCGGCGGCTTGGAGCTGATGTCGTAGACGACGCGGTTGACGCCGGGGACCTCGTTCACGATTCGCGACGAGATCCTCGCGAGAACGTCGTACGGGAGCTTCGCCCAGTCGGCGGTCATCCCGTCCTCGGAGGTCACCGCCCGGACCGCGACGACGTTCGCGTACGTCCGCCCGTCGCCCATGACCCCGACGCTCCGGACCGGGGTCAGGATCGCAAAGCTCTGCCAGACGCTCCGATAGAGGCCGGCCGCCTTGATCTCGTCGATGACGATCCAATCGGCGTCGCGTAACGTGTCCAGCCGATCGGCGGTGACCTCGCCGATGATCCGGATCGCGAGCCCCGGGCCCGGGAACGGCTGGCGCTGGACCATGGCATCGGGCAGTCCGAGCTCCGCCCCGACGAGCCGCACCTCGTCCTTGAACAGGTACCGCAGCGGCTCGATCAGCTTGAACCGGAGGTCCGCCGGCAGGCCGCCCACGTTGTGGTGGGTCTTGATCTTCTGGGCGGCCTTCGTCTCAGACGTCGCGCTTTCGATGACGTCCGGGTAGAGGGTCCCCTGGGTGAGGAAGTCGATCCGGCCGAGCTTCGTGGCCTCCTCCTCGAAGACCCGGATGAACTCGTCGCCGATGATCTTCCGCTTGGCC
>PNKK01000127.1 GCA_013822395.1 Anaerolinea sp.
AACACGGTCGCCTTCGGGCAGGGCGTCGCCGAGGGTGTCTGGGACTTCGGCGTGGGCACGGTGGAGGGCACGGTCGCCCTCGCCGGCGCGACCGTCGGCGCCGGCTCGTGCGCCCTCAACGGCGCCTGCCGCGACGCGGCGCTCGCGTCCGCCTCCCGGACCGCCGCGGCGATCGCCGCCGACCCGCTCGGGAGCGCCGGCCGGGCGGCCGGCACGGTCGTCGGCGGCGTCACCTCCACCGTCGGCGGCGCGCTCACCGACGTCGGCTCCGCCTGGAGCACGGGCAACTTCCGGCGCTTGGGGCGTCTCTCGTTCGACGCCGCCGCCACCGTCGCCACCGTGGTCTCGGTGGCCGGCGCCGTCCGGGCGCTGCCGACGGCGGCACGGGCGGTGGCGGGGCGGGGAGGTCAGGCGGTCTCGCGCTCAGTTTCTGCGACGACGACAGCTGAGCGGGCTACGGCGCCGGCCGCCAAGTCGGCGATATCGGCCGCGGACGCTGGGACCGCTCGTGCAATCCCGAATCCTTGGGGGCGACGAGGCAGTCCCATGCACCAGGCGAAGATCGCCGAGGTGGAGGCGCGACTGGAAGGTAAAGGTTGGCAAACGGTGAGTGGAGGATCAAGACCGGAAGCCGCCGTAAGAGCCCCCGGGGGAGGTGTTCGGTATCCTGACTTGGTTGTTCGGAAGGGCACAAAAGCCGTGGCCATCCAGGTCGGCCGCACGACTCGCACCGGAGTGCCGGTGGCACGCGAACGGACAGCGCTCGTGGCTCTTCGCGCAACGAAGGCCTTCGATCGCGTCCTCTTTGTCCGATATCGATGACCGCCACTGGTCAGTTCGATCCGATATTCGCCGATCCGAACGAGTGGGTCCGTGTGGGCCGGGGACTATCGATTGAGTTCTACGCCCTGGATGAAGAGGTTGAGGGCATGCTACTTGGCGGGCTTCCCCCCGAATTCGCTCCGTATAGGCTGGTCGGCTCGGACTTCGTGAGAGTAGAGGCCGGGTTTGAGGAGCTTCCCTTCACGTGTGAGCTATCCGCGTTCCGAGGCTGTCGAAGCGGGCCGGTCGGACTGCGCTGGAACTTCTTCATCCACCCGGTAGCATTGTTACCTGGCCTTGCTCTGGCAAGAGGCACCAGGATCAATGCCTCGTGCTCTCTTAGTGGCTTGATTGGACTACAACACGGAAGCTTGGATTCAAGAGGTGCTCGTAGGCCAACTGTTATTAGCCTTGTGGATCGGGTTCGAAACGTTCGAACAGGCGTCGTCATCACCCATCGGGCGTCTATCAAGATCTTCAAGTCGCTCGTAAAGGCCATCACGCCGCAGTTGACTCACGCGGTCCTACTCGAGTTCCGGGACGGAACAACGTTTGAGGAGACTGCACTCCAGAGAATGACAGAGCGCGCCGCCGCCTCCGCGCGAGCCGGCATGTTGTTCACGGCGAAGCCCGGTCGACGCCTCTCCCCCGAGTAACTGGATTGATGCAGTTGATCGATCACTTGAGCAGCTGTGTGATCTCCGGTCTGACTGTCTCGCTCTCCAGGCACTCGCCTTTTCGCAGGCGAGGGTGGGCTGTCGCCACCATCGATCGGCTCCGCATGCTGGCTGCAAAACCTGACACGAGTCGTGGTTCAGTGCATCCTTGCAAGGCCGGCCATGCGTCGATTGCGGCCGCATTGACAAGGTCCAGGTCGCAGATCACAAGACGCCGCCGGTGCGTGAGTATTACAGGACCGGCAAGGTCGACCTCACGAGGATGCGAGACGTTCGTTCGGTTCAGCCCCAGTGCCGAACCTGCTCGGCACGACAAGGGGCCCAACTGAGCCGCTGCTCACGAACGATGCGCGAGAAATGACCATTGAATCTTCAGATCCTCGTGACGCTTGCCGGCGGCTTGGAATTCGGCCCCAATCCACGCCGCTGGACATGATTGCCGGCGTTTCGCACAGTGTCAGGCCTGGCGTGTATCCGCTGAACGGTCTTCGACATCCTCCTTCGGGTGATACGAGCGGGTGGTACATCTGGGTCGGCGAGTGGGCAGACGACCCCGACTTCTTTGCGCCTCTTCACATTCGGCACCTCGTGGAGCGCTGCCCACAAGTCCTGCCGTACCTGGCTCTGCCCGCCGGGTACCGTTTCCTCCTGGCCCCAGACTATGAGGACGTCTGGGTAGATGCGTCGCTGCTTACGCAATGACACGCCGTGAGGCGACAACAAGCCGCAACTCGTCGTCACG
>PNKK01000128.1 GCA_013822395.1 Anaerolinea sp.
CGATTGCGGCCAGGATCGTGATGGCGGACAGGCCGGCACCGAAGCGCTGGCCGCGCGGATCGATGGTGCGTACGCGGATGACGGATGACACGAGCAGGACCTCAGGGCAAAGGACCGGGTTCAGCGGCACGCGCGGGACACAGAGGCCCGGGGCGGCGCCGAGGTGGATGCTGCGGTGCGGACCGAAGGACGGCCGAGATCGGCCGCCGGGCTCAGGCCCGCCGGCGACAGGAGCAGCGGCCCGGGATACCCGTGGGACGCGTCATCGCAGCGGAGGATACACCGATCCAGCGATCATGCCGTCGCCACCTCCCAGCGAAGCACGGTCGTCATTCCGCCGAGGTGCATACCGGACGAAACGTGATCTGGTGGAGACTCCCGCTTGATCGTGCTCATGCCGCCAGCCCGGCCCGGGTGAACGCCGCATATGAGGGCTCGATCGTCGACGCGAGCCCGCCGCTCCCGGTTGCCTCGCCGCCCCGGGCATCCGCACCGGTCTCGACGCCGAACCACTTCGCGTCCGGCGTCTTGACGCCGTTACCGGTGATCAGCGCGACGACTTCGTCATCCGGCCCGATCAACCCACGCTGGACGGCCTGCTCCAGGCCGGCGACCGTGACGCCACCCGCCGTCTCCGCGAAGACACCCTCCGTGCGGCCGAGCTGGCGAATTGCCGAGGCCGTGACCTCGTCCGGCACGGCCTCGACGGACCCGCCGGTGCGGCGCGCGAGCGCGAGCGCGTAGCGGCCGTCGGCCGGTGAGCCGATCGCAAGCGATCGGACGATCGTGTCCGGTGCGCGGACGGGTCGGATCTCGTCGCCACCCTCGGCGAACGCCTGGGCGACCGGGGAGCAACCAGCCGCCTGTGAGCCGATGAAGCGAACCGGCTTGTCCGCGACGAGTCCGACCGCGACCAGGTCCTCGAACCCCTGGGCGACCTTCGTGAAGAGGGACCCGGAGGCGATCGGCGCGACAAGGACGTCCGGGAGTCGCCAGCCGAGCTGCTCGGCGACTTCGAAGGCGAGGGTTTTGCTGCCCTCCGAGTAGAACGGGCGAAGGTTCACGTTGACGAACGCCCAGCCCTCCTCGTCCGCGATCTCGAGACTGAGGCGGTTGATGTCGTCGTACGTGCCGCGTACGGGGACGACTGTCGCGCCGTAGCTCAGCGCATGGTCGATCTTGGCGGGCTCCAGGTCCGCGGGCACGAACACGACGGCGCGCAGGCCGAGGGCGGCGGCAGCAGCGGCAGTGGCGCCCGCGAGGTTCCCCGTGGAGGCACAGGCGAGGGTATCGAACCCGAAGGCGACGGCCCGCGCCGCGGCCACGGCAACGACGCGATCCTTGAACGAGAGCGTCGGGTTGCGGGTGTCGTCCTTGAGGTGGAGCCTTCCCGGGGCGATTCCGAGCTCGTGGGCCAGGCGGTCCGCCCGCAGGAGCGGCGTTGACCCGACCGCCAGGCTGCGCGCCGGCGTCTCGTCGACCGGCAGGAGCTCGAGGTAGCGCCAGATGCCTGGGGCACGGGCCTCGATCTTCGCTCGGCTCACCTGGGCTCGGATGGCCTCGCGATCGTGGACGACCTCGAGCGGCCCGAAGCAGGCGGGACAGACGAAGCTGGGCCCGATCGCCTCGGGACGATGGCAGTTGCGACAGCGGAGTCCCTGGATCCGGGACCGAAGCGACGCATGGATCTCATCGCCGGCAGCGTCGGCGTCGGTGACGACCGCGGTCGCGACCGCGGTGATCTGGGTCTTTCCGCTGGACGCCACCGGCGCGGCCATCAGCGACCACGCGCGATGGCGGGAGTCGGTGGTGCTGGTCTCGGTCGTCATGACTGGCTCCTGGTCGGTGGGACGCGTCGCGCGGGACGCGGGATCGGGGGATGCCTGCCGATCGTGGCCGAGAACCAGAAAACCCTTCCTGCAAGAGGAAGGGCTCGGGTGGATCCCTATCTCGCAGGTGGTTGTCCTGCCCGGACTTGGCACCTTGCCGGCGTCGCCGCCTGGCAGGTTGTCGTGGCTTCACAGGGCCGGTCCCTCCACCACTCTCGATAGGCTCTTCAGTTGTGAGTCGGATGGTACGGGCCGCACGGTTGCGCCGTCAACGGGCTGAACTCGCCGTGTGTGGACGGCCTGAACTCGCCGTGTCGATGGGCTGACCTCGCCGATT
>PNKK01000129.1 GCA_013822395.1 Anaerolinea sp.
AACGTCCGAGCGGCCTGGGGCGATCACACCACGCGGCTCGTGGAGCATGTCGCCGACGTCGCCGCGCGCGACCCGGGTCGACGGGTCCTGGTCGTCGTCAACGCGCGGCACTGCCATCACGTCCGACGGGCGCTCGCCGCCCGGGATGAGGTCCATCTGGTCCGCTTCGCAGACCTGTGACCGGAGCCGCCGACAACCGCGGTGCGCCCGTCCCGTCCATCCATCACCCACCAGGTTCATCCCATCACCCACCACGAGGTACGCGTCCCATGTCCGACATCCTTCGCTCGCCCGCGAGAACCCTCACCCGGCCCACCTGGGCCGCCACGCTCCTTGACGGGACGCGCTTCGACTTCCTGTTCGCCCTCTTGGCCGCGTGGCTGCTCGGGGGGCTCTACCTGGACGGCTGGGCGCACAACAATCTGGCCGAGACGCTTGAGAGCTTCGTCACGCCGTGGCACGGCGTGTTCTACGCAGGATTCGGGGCGACGGCGGCGCTCCTGATCGGGGCGACCATCCGGCGACAGAAGGCGGGCCGAGACTGGTCCGGGGCGATCCCCGACGGCTACCGGCCGTCGATGGCCGGCGTCGCGCTGTTCGCGGTCGGCGGCGTCGCGGACTCGATCTGGCACACCCTGCTCGGGATCGAGGTGAGCGTCGACGCCCTGGTGAGCCCGCCGCACCTCCTGCTCGCGCTCGGTCTCGGACTGATCGTGAGCGGGCCACTCCGCGCGGCATGGCGAGGAACCGAGGCGCCAGAGGGCATCGGCCTGGTTGCGGCCACGCTGTCGCTGGCGCTCCTCCTCTCGCTGCTGACGTTCTTCACGCAGTTCGCGCACCCGTTCGTCGAGGCGTGGTCGGCGGAGTCGAACCTGCGCGACCACGCGCCATTCCTCGTGGCGCTGCCAGAGACGCTGACGGGCGAGATCACCCCCCTCATCGGCGTGACGGCGATCCTGCTCCAGGCCGGCGTGCTGATGGGCGCGCTCCTGGCGGTCATGCGGCGGTGGGCACTGCCGTTCGGCAGCGTGACCGCCGTCGTGGGACTCAACGTGGTGCTCCTGAGCTTCCTCAATGACCAGCAGCGGCTGATCCCGGCGGCGCTCGTCGCCGGCGTGGCCGCGGATCTCCTGGCACAGCGTCTCCGAGTGTCGAGCGACCGTCGGGGGTTCATGCTGTTCGCCTTCGCGCTCCCGGCGACCTTGTACCTGCTCTACTTCGCCACGCTGTTCGCGACCGATCGCATCGTCTGGCCCGCAGCGCTGGCCGCGGGATCCATCGTGCTGGCCGGGATTGTCGGCTCCCTCGTCGCCCTGATCCTTGGCGCGAACGAGTCGGCGGCCCGATCGTGGGCGCAGACTTCGGCTTGACGCGCCTGTGAGCGACCGGTGCGAGTGAACCGCGTCGGTGACCGGGTCGACCTCGTCGGCCTTCGCCGCGTGTCGAGCAGTCGAGCAGTCGGGTATCAGGGCGTCAGGGCGCCGGCAGGTAGCGGTCGATCTCGCCGATCATGATCGTCTCGTCCGGCTTGAAGGTCCGGACACGCCCGGACGAATCGGCGGGGAAGAGCCTGTCGACGCTGAGCCATACGACGCCGTCGGTGGGGTCGAGATCGGCCCCGGACCACGTGGAGGCCACGGCGACAGAACCGACGCGAGGCTCGGGGAGGTCGTACACCTCCGGCGTCCGGTCGTTCCCGATCCGGCCCCCGGGCAGCCAGTAGAGCGCGGTGTCCCCGGCCGCCGGCCAGGTGCCCCGGAGCATCCGGACGAGCTCGACGGTCACCAGCCGGCCGATCGCGAACTCCGCCTCTCCCTGGCTCGCCCGGGCGACATCGGCAGGACCCGGGCCCTCCCCGGTTGCGGTGCTCCATTGAACCGGCGAGACCGCAACAATCCGGACGAGGGCAACCCCGCCGGTGCCGCGCGCCGCGTCGCGGACCCATTCGGCGAAGGAGCCGTACGGAAATGACACGGCGAAGCCGCCCCAGACACGGACCTGCGGGCTGGGTGCGGCCGGAACGGCCGTGGCGGCCGGTGCTGGCGCGGCCGGAGTGGCGGTGGTCTCTGCCACCCCGCGGTCGGCCGCCGGCGAGGAGCAGGCGGTGAGCCCGAGCGCGAGCGCGAGGCCGCCGGCAAGGGCGAGACGCGGGCGGTTCATGAG
>PNKK01000130.1 GCA_013822395.1 Anaerolinea sp.
TCATCGAGGAGGCGCGGATGCGCGCCCTCGAGGCGGCGCTCGGCCGCTCCCCGCATCGCCACCGGTCGGGTCCGCGGCGGGTGACGGCGCTCCTCCTCGCGGCGACGCTGACGCTGGTGGCGGCGGTTGCCGTCTCCGCGACGTCCTCGCCGGGCGGCCCGCTCTACGGGGCCCGGATCTGGCTGGAGACCGTGACGCTGCCCGCGAGTGCCGACGCCCGGGCTCTGGAGCGGGTCCGCCAGATCGAGGAGCGCCTGGTGGATGCCGAGCAGGCCGCCGCCTCCGGGAACGAGACCGCCGTTGCGGCTGCCGTTGCGGCCTACCGCGATGCCGTCGACACGGCCGTCGCCGAGGTCGGCACGGATGCCGATCGGCTCGCCCGCCTGGAAGGGGCGCTGGGACTCCACGTCACGGTGCTCGAGACGCTCGCCGGCAAGGTGCCCGCGGCCGCCGCGCCGGGGATCGGCCGCGCGATCGAGACGAGCCAGAAGGCCGTGGCCAAGATCAAGAAGACGAAGCCGTCCACGGGGCCGGGGCCGGGACCGGCGGCGACCGAGCCCGCCACCGAGCCCGCCACCGAGCCGGCGACCGAGCCCGCGACCGAGCCGGCGACCGAGCCGGCGACCGAGCCCACCCAGAAGCCGGGGCGGACCGGCAAGCCGGACCAGCCCGGCAAACCAGAGGAGCCCGGCAAGCCGTAGGAGCCCGGCAAGCCCGTAGGCGGGGCGAACTTCGCCAAGCCCGACGCGACGGTCGGGCGCCGTGCGACGCCAGCCCAGACCACGCCGGTCAGTCCGGGCGAACTGCGCCAAGCCCGACGCGACGGTCGGGCGCCGTGCGACGCCAGCCCAGACCACGCCGGTCAGTCCGGGCGAACTTCGCCAAGCCCGACGCGACGGTCGGGCGCCCCGCCGGCGCGTACCCGTACCATCGTCGAACCCCTGACGGCCTGGTACGCAAGCACACATCCAAACGTCCGTGCTGGCCGCGCCGGATCAGGCTCCCGCTCCCGTGGCCCGCGGACCGGCTCTGGCGCTCCCGTGCCCGATGTTCTCCGCAGCCGAACCAATCGGCCGAATCCCTCGAGGCATGACCGTCCGCCGACGGCCGGACGCCCCCGGGAAGGGCCGAGCCCGAGGACGCCGAGCGTGCCCGGCCGAGCATGATCCCCATCCGGCCCCTCTGAGCCCGGTCGATCGGTCTCGAGAGCCGGACCCGGGACTCGATTCGCGCGATCGGTTCTCCACCGGCAAACAGCCGCCCCCGAGCAGCGCCCTCCTCGGTACAACGCCGCGCCGGTGCGTACCCTGTCGCCGTGAAGAACGTTCGTGAGCTCACCGCGTGCGCCTGACCGTGGTCGGCGCCGGCCCCGCCTACTCCGACGATCCCGGTGCCGTCGGCGCCTGCTACCTCGTCCGGTCCGGTGGCGGCGCGATCGCCCTCGATCTCGGTCACGGGGCGTTCGCTGGTCTCGCCGCGCGGATCCCACCGGAGCGTCTCGAGACGGTCGCGATCAGCCACCTCCACCCGGACCACTTCGTGGACCTCGTGCCGCTCCGTCATTACCTCCGCTACCACCTCGTGCCCCCTGGCAGGGTCCGCATCGACGCGCCCGCCGATCTCGCCTCACGGCTGGACGACCTCAACGCGGAGCCCGGCTTCACGGCCGCCGCCCTGGACATCGTGCCACTGGAGTCCGGCGTCCGGGCGCTCGGGCCGTTCGAGCTCGAAGCCGCCCGGGTCACGCACACCGCCGACAGCTTCGCGTTTCGGGTCTCGGACGGAACGGGGGGACCGGGCCTCGTCTACTCGGGCGACATCGGCCTGGCCGGCGATCTCCATCCGCTCGTCCGGGCCGGCGATACGCTCCTCATCGAAGTGTCGTTCGGCGCCGGACCGGTCCCGGCAGACGCCTCGCACCTGGACGGCCCGGCCGTGGGGGCGTTCGCGGCCGAGACGGGAGCCGGCCGCGTCCTTCTGACGCACCTACTCATGGGCAGCGACCCGGCCTTGGCGATCCGTTCCGTTCAGGACCGCTACGCCGGGCCGGTGGAACTGGTGGCGCCGGGCTTCGAAGCCGAGATCTGAGGCCACCGGACCGCGTGCCGGCCGCCGTGGTGGGTCCGGGCCGTCGCCCGTTCTGCCGTGGAGAAC
>PNKK01000131.1 GCA_013822395.1 Anaerolinea sp.
CGAGGGTGATCCGCGTTGCGTCCACGAGCGCGAGGCGGGCCGCCGAGCGATCCGGATCCGCGGTGTCCACGACCTTCGCGTCGCGGTAGAAGGCGTGGAACGCCGTCGCGAGATCGGTCGCGTAGGCCGTGATCCCCTGCGTCTCCTGGGCCGCGGCCGCATCCTCGACGACCTCGGGGTAGCGGGCGACGATCCGGGCGAGGGCCGCCTCAGGCGCCCCTGCAACGGCGCCCGCCAGTGTCGGCGCGGCCGCCAGCCCGGCGTCGGCCGCTTTGCGGAGGATCGAGGCGATCCGCGCGTGGGCGTACTGGACGTAGTAGACCGGATTCTCGGTCGACTGCTTCTTCGCGAGCTCGATGTCGAAATCGATGTTGACGTTTGCGCCGCGGCGGGCGAAGAACCAGCGAGCCGCGTCCGGGCCGATCTCGGCGAGGAGCTCGTCGAGCGAGACGAACGTGCCGGCCCGCTTTGACATCGAGACCTCGACGCCGTCGCGGACGAACCGAACCCAGCCGGTGAGGATCATCTCGACGGCCGTCTTGTCGTAGCCCATCGCCTCGGCGGCGTTCCGGACCCGCGCCACCGTCCCGTGGTGGTCCGCGCCCCAGATGTAGATGAGGTGGTCGAAGCCGCGGCTGAACTTCTCGGTCACGTAGCCGATGTCGGAGGCGAAGTAGGTCGGCTCCCCGTTGGAGCGAAGGACGACGCGGTCCTTGTCATCCCCGAAGGTCGTGGAGCGGAACCAGAGGGCGCCGTCCAGCTCATACAGGTGCCCGGCGGCCCGGAGCCGCTCGACGGCGCGGTCCACCCAGCCCTCCGCGTGGAGGCTGGCCTCGGTCTTCCAGACATCGAAGTGGACGCCGAGCGCCTCGAGCGACGCCTCGATCCCGGCCCGAATCCGCTCCGACGCCCAGCGTCCCGCGGCGGCGGCCGGACCCTCGCCCAGGCCCTCGCCCAGGCCCTCGCCCCGCGCGGCGGCGTCCCGGAGCAGCTCCCCGGGGAGTGCCCGCGCGAGGTCCGCGACATAGTCCCCGTGGTACCCATCCTCCGGGACCGGCGCTCCGTCGCGAACGGCGATGACGCTCGCCCCGAGGTGATCCACCTGCGTCCCGGAATCGTTGAAGTAGTACTCCCGCGTGACGCGCTGGCCGCCGGCTTCGAGAACGCGACACAGCAGGTCGCCGACGAACGCCCCACGGGCGTTGCCGACCGTGAGCGGCCCCGTCGGGTTGGCCGAGACGAACTCCACGTTGACCCGGCGACCGGAGTCCGGGGCGGCCGTCCGGCCCCAGCCGGCGGGGTCGGCACGGACGGCGACGAGGAGGTCCTCGAGCGCCGAGTCGGCGAGGCGGAGGTTCAGGAAGCCCGGGCCGGCGACCGAGGCGGCCGCGATCGGCGTGCCCGGGCCTGTCTCGACGGTGTCCGCGAGGACGGCGGCGATGGCCGCCGGGGCCATTCGGAGCGGCCGCGCCAGGCGCAACGCCAGGTTCGTGGCGAGGTCGCCGTGCTCGGGGTTCGCCGGCCGCTCGATCTCGACGGTGACGGCGGTCGCGCCTTCGGGCAAGGCCGGCAGGGCGCCGGCCTCGGTCGCGCGCCGCCAAGCGGCCGCAACCGCCGCCCGCGCGTGGTCTCGCAGGGTGGGACGGGCGCGCGGGGAGTTGGCGGGTGACGGATCGGCGGGTGCTGGGTGGGCGGGTGACGGGTCGGCGGCGGCGGCGGATCCCACGGGCGTCGAGCTCCGAGATCGAGGGATGGAGGCGTCATGGTACCCGCGCACGACCACGTGCCGAGACCCTGGCACCCCCGGTGCGCGGCGGGCCGGAGCAGACCGCCCTTCGCCGGCGCTTGGCGATCACCCGTTCGTACTGGTACTTCGGTGCCCGGGCGCACCGGAATCGGCATGGCTGGTGTGTGCCGTCGTGGTGATTCCGGTGCAGTTGGCACTGGATATTGCCAGAACGGCCTAGTACCATCGGCGGTCCGCAGGGATCTACAATGCGGACGCACTGATGAGCGCCCTAGTACCTACGGGGCGCGACAGAGGCAATCGGGGGCCGAGTACATCATTCGGGGGACCCCCACGGAAGTTCGGGGAAGGACGATCGCATCGTCGCTCCAACTCGGGGAACGGAGG
>PNKK01000132.1 GCA_013822395.1 Anaerolinea sp.
GCTCGATCTTGTCGTCCAGGGTACCGAGGATGTGGGCGATAGCGCCCTGCTCGGGGAGAGCCGGGAGTGGGACGCGGAGCCGCTCGATGTCCGCGCGGCGAATACGCAGGCGCGTGGTCCCCGTCGTCAGGCTCCGCACCAGCCCCAGGCACAGCTCAGAATTCAGGAAGTACGAGAGGAATCGTGGATCAAGGATCTGTCGATCCGTACGGATGATCGCCACATCTACAGCCGTTACGGACTGCCATGGAAGGTCACGGACAAACCAGCATCGCCCTGTGGGCTCCGGCATTCGCGCGACTAGTATGTCGCCCGGCTCGATGCGGGTACACCGCAGACGTTCAAACGTCTCCTGCGTAATCCAGCGGAAGTTTCCGGTCTCGACGAAATGGCCGAGCCCGATGTTCGAGATCTGAATGAGCCGGTAGTCGTCGCCTCCTTGGTCCTTCGTCTCGATCCAGTCTCCATCCCGGACAAACTCGCAGCAGTCTCTCAGGAGCGGCGTGCTCCAGTCATGAGGCGGCCGGAACGGAACATCTATCGCAGATGCTTCATCGACGTCACTCGCCATACCCGAGCCCCTGCAGGTTCGCGGCGACGGCAGCGTCCAGGCGGGTGGCCTCCTCGGCCCGTTCGCAACAGTTGTCGTGCCCATTCTGGCTGCGGATCGGGGGCGCGGATGGCAAAGAGTCGCCGTTCGTCATGGCGTCGGCGCGATGAGGGCGGTCTTCGGTCGATAGTCCCGGGGGTCCAGCGCAAGGTCGTACGTCGCGCGATCCCGCCGGATCCAATCCGTCCTGTTGATGCCACGACGGTTGCTGGAAGTCGGACCGCTCGGGTACGCACTCGCGATCTTGATCCACCGCCCCTGCTCGCGGGCGATCGCGCGAATCTCATCCGCGACTTCCGAGAGATCCGGGTCCTGGCTGAAGACAAGGGCGACGTCGTATTCACGCGACCGGGCGAGGCGAACGATGTCCAGGGCGATCCGCACGTCGATGCCTTTTTCCCGGCTGACGTAGCCAAAGGCCTGTTTCGCGGCGTAGAACAGGTTCTGGCCATCCACGAACCCGAGCACCCGTTTGACCACGGGCTCGATCACGATCGCCCCCCAACGAAGAAAACCCCGGCGGAGGCCGAAACCGGCTGATCCGACGGGGAGTAGATGCCCATACGATAGTCCGTACTCCCGCGGCGGTCAATCGGGACCATCGGGCCCATCGACCGCGCTGCGCGCTCCTCCTTCCGGCCTACTCGCCATACCCGAGCTCCCGCAGGTTGGCGGCGATGGCGTCATCCGAACGCCACACCTCGGCCGTTCTCATCACGTCTGCTCCGATGCGGGCTCTTCGCCGGCGAGCTCACGTTCCAACTGATCGAGAGGCGGCAGGAGAGCGCCGATCGCTTCTCGGAGGTTCGGCAACTCCCGTTCCACGATGGGCCAGACACGCTCGGGGTCGACGCCCTCGTACTGGTGGATGAGGACGTCGCAGGGTCCGGCCAGGGCGCGCCAGGGGATCTCCGGGTGTGCGGTTCGGTAGCTGTCATCAAGGCGCTTGGCCGCTTCGCCGATGATCTCGAAGTTCCGCAGCACCGCGTCCTGCACCATGGCATCACGCAGGAAGCGGCCTTTCCCGTCCGCGGTGAACCGCTCGATCTTCTGGGCGCACTCGAGGATGTGAGCGAGGTAGACGCGCGGGTCCTTGGTCACAGCGCGCGCGCCTCCTTCAGGATCCGGCGCCGTAGCAGCCAGTACAGGCCGGCTTCCGTGACGACGTCGACAGGGCGCCCGAGAAGTGCTTCGAGCTCGACCTGAAGACCGCCGAGGTCGAGGAGGGACCTGCCGGGCTCCAGCTCCACGAGGAAGTCGACATCGCTCGCCTCGTCTGCCTCTCCGCGGGCGACCGAGCCGAAGACCCGAACGTTGCGCGCCCAGTGTCCGGCCGCGATGCGCAGGATCTCTTCGCGTTGTTGCTCGACGACCATTCGAACCGTCATGACGCCAATCCTTTCACGACCGTGGGTTCACGACGTCCCTCTCGTCTCGGCATCGAGCCGTTGGACTGGCGGGCCCGTCGTGCGAGTCCAAACGGGCTGGCGATGCTTCGGTCATGGCAGCGCCTCCACTACGGGAG
>PNKK01000133.1 GCA_013822395.1 Anaerolinea sp.
CCGTGCGGATCGAGAGGCGTCCGGTTCGGATTAGGCCGCCTCGGCTCGGTCAGCTCCGACGTTGGTACGGCGGCAGAGCGTTGTCGAGGGTGCGCGCGATCTCCTGAACCTGCTCGGTGCTCAGAACCTCAGGCATCGACCGAAGGTACTTCGCGATCGAAGTCGCGTCCACGACTGTGACGCCACCGGCTCTGCAATCTGGCTCCACCTTCTGGTTGCCAATGCAGATGACCGGCACGACGGTGAGGCGATGACGGTTCATCGTCTCGGCGATCGAGACCTGGATCAGCATCGCGAGCTCGGTCACTTGTCGAACGGCTTCCGGTTGGTACCGACCGCCGACTTCGAGCTGCCCGTTGATGACATCGACGCCTCGGCTGCGCCACTTCGTCTCCACGACAAAGACGCCTGGCGGTCCGATGGTGACCGCGTCGATGTTCCCGCCCCGTGCCTGCAGGCGACGGTCGTACAGGGTGACGAAGCCGAGTGGCTCCAGCGTGTCGAGGTTCGCCCCGACCTTGCGCTCCGCCTCGGCGCCCCGATGCCAGTCCAGAACCTCGGGCGGAACCTTCAGGACCCACCAGGCGGTGCCCGTCGCGATGAGCACGCCGACGAGCGCCGCCAGCCTCAGGTCGAGGAACGAGGCTGCATAGAACCCGAGCGCCGACAGCAGCACGCCGATTGCGATCAGGAGTGGCGCCGCCCTCCTGAGCCGCTCTCGTTGCTCGGCTCGATCCCGCTCGAACCTCGCCTGGGCCGACTCCCCGGCGATCGGCGCGACAGGCGCCTGATCCGTCTCGTCGATGTTGATCAGCGTCGGGCAGTCGAAGTCCGAGCACCGCCAAAGCGGCTGCCCAGCCCAACGGCCCGACTTGGCCGTCGCGCGAACCATCGGCGACCCGCACCGCGGACAGGCCCTCGCTGCGTCCAAGACTTCGGCCGGGTTGTCCACCTGGCTACTGTAGGACCGCGAAGGTGAGATGTCGCTGCCGGATCATGGTTGCCGCAACCCTTCGACGCCGGCCGAGATCAGCCTCCTGACGCGCATATGATGCGGCGACGCCTGTGGTCATAGGGGAGAACGGAGATGGTCGTCGCGAAGCCCAACGCCAAGCCTGTACCGAAGGTTGTGCCGAAGCCCGAGGACGGATGGAGAACTGCGCGGCTGATCCCGACGACCGGGATCGGCGGACAGGATGAGCAGGAAGAGCGAGCGACGTCTTCGCTGCTCGCCGTCATGCGAGCAGTACCCCAGTTCGGTCGGGCGGTCCTGGCGCACATTGGTGCTCCCGTCGGTCGGATCTCGACCTTCACCGAGATCCGCTTCCTCGACCAGAACGAGAAGCTCTCCATCCCCGACGGTGCGGTGGTCATCGAGTGGGGCAAGAAGCGATGGGTCTGCCTCGTCGAGGTCAAGACGAGTGGCGCGGAACTCAGTGCTGAGCAGGTTGCTCGATACGTCGACCTTGCCCGAACGAACGGATTCGACGCCGTCTTGACGATCTCGAACCAGATCACCGCGTCGCCCGACGAGGTGCCCGTTGCCGTGGACGCTCGACGACTCAAGAAGGTCGCGCTGCGCCACCTGTCCTGGTGGCAGGTCATGACAGAAGCGCGCGTCGAGCACAAGCATCGGGGGATCTCCGATCCCGATCAGGCGTGGATTCTCGGGGAACTCATTGCGTATCTCGATCACGAGCGCGCCGGTGCGACAGGCTTCGACGACCTCGGCGAGAGGTGGGTCACGGTCCGCGAGGGCGCGCGGACGCGCACCCTACGCGCCGCCGACCCAGGCGTGCAGGATGTTGCGAAGCGATGGGAGCAGTTCATCCAGTACCTCGCTCTTGGTCTGACCCAGGACCTCGGCCGGGACGTCGAACCTATCTGGCCGAAGAAGGTCGATGCGGCGCGGCGTCTCGAGATCGGTGTCCACGGACTCGTGGACGACGGCAAGCTGACCGCCACGCTCCGGGTTCCGGGTGCGATCGCGCCGATCGACCTGCAAGCCGACCTTCGCGGCCGGCTCTTTGAGACAGCGATCGAGGTCGCCGCGCCTCGCGAAGGTAGGCCGAAGACTCGCATCGCGTGGCTCCTCCGGCAGCTCAAGGACGCTGCGGATGCCACCTGGATCCA
>PNKK01000134.1 GCA_013822395.1 Anaerolinea sp.
GCTCGGTTGAGCCCAGGCATCCTTGCGGGGATGGGCCGACGGGGCGAGACTTGGTCGACGAGCGTCGGCGATCGCGCTAGGTAGGTAACCATGCGTATTGACCTCGCATGCTTGGGGGGGGGGACAATCGTTGTGGCAGCGGCCGATCCGTCGGACATCCAGCGCAGGGGAGGACGCCATGACGATGCGCGAGGCTCCAGGCCAGAGGTCAGTACGTCGCGGCAGGGTGCAGTCGACCGTCGGCGGCGCCGCCCCGACGCTCGCCGCCGCGGTCATTGCGGTCGCCGCGCTGCTGTCGATTCGAGCGGTCACGTCTCCCGCCGAGACGCCGTCGGCCGCGACCCCGGGCCCGCCCGGTGCGGTCGCAACGGCTGCACCCAAATCTCCCGCGCCATCCACCGCGTCGGCCCCCACAGGCGTGGAGTCAACGCCCCGTACGGTCGTCGCCAGCGTCGGACGTGTCGGGTCGATCGAGGAGCTCGGGGGCGTACAGGCCGCGTCGTTCAAAGGACGTGTCGGGCTTGGTTCGGTCTCGCCCGACGGGCGCTTCGCTCTCGTCAAGATCTTCGCTGCTGAGGTGGTGAACCCGGAACCCGTCGAGCTCTTTGCCGCGCCCCTCGGCGGCGGACCCGCGATCGCTCTTGGAACAGCCCGGTACGAACGGCGCGGGCCCAACGATGCGCAGGTGCGACTCGTGGAACCCGTTTGGTCGTCCGACGGCCTGCGGGTCGCCTTCGAGGCCGGACCGACGGGCACGATCGTGTCCCTCGCCGACGGGACCCGGACCACGTTCGCCGCGCAGCCCGATCGGGCGATCATCGTCCTCTCGGACGGCGGCTTCCTTGCTCAGGGGCCCGCCGGACCGGCCGTGATCGGCTCGGCCATGCAACCGCTCCCGGCGCCGGCCGGTCTCACGCCGATCGTCTGGCTCCGCGACGGGCAGGTCCTCGTCGGCTACACGGACACGGGCGATCTCGTCTGGACCGACGGGACGGCGTCGCGAACGATTGCGTCGGCCGAGGACCCGAGGACGCCGATCTGGAACCTCGTCGCCCAGAGCGCGGGCGGTGTCATCGTCATCCCGGAGCTGATGAAGCGCGGTCGAGCGGTGGTTGTCGATGCGTCTGGCGTGTCGATGACCCTCGGAGATGACGGGGACCTGTGCGAGTCCCCAGTCCTGTCGGACGATGTGGCGTACGCCGCCTACACGGTCTGTGACCAGAGTACCTACGCTGTCACCGGCTATGGCATCCGGGTCGTCCGCCTCGCGGACGGCGCCGCCGTCGACCTGTACGCCGGCGCCGTTGGCCCGCGCTTCATTCCGGGGACCCATCGGCTCGCCTGGCTCGCCCTCTCCGGGCCAGTTGAGGCACGGACGTTCATCGTCTCCGCCGCCACCAACGAGGTGCTCCCGTGAGCCGCCAGGCATGGAACGTCGCCCTGTTTGCAGGTTTCTTCCTCGCCGTCGGCGTCAGCCCGGTGACTGCCAAGTCAAGTTGGACGAACGCGTACGAACCTCCGAACACGATCGATATCATCCGCGTTAACAAGGACTCCTCGGGCGCGCCGAATCCTCCAGGCTCGGGCTGCCAGGACTCGCCCGAGGAGCAGACGGCCGGCACGACCTTCCGCTTCAGCTTCTGGTTCCGCTGCGTGAGCCCGATCCCGTGCACGGTGCTCCCGAGGATGATCGGCCTCGGCGGCACGCAGGAGACGTTCACCGGCACGACCTGGACGTTCTCCGACAGCAACTGGCACTACGTCGGGGTGACCGGCACGTTCAGCTACGCCCATGCCAGCGTCCGCGGCATGGTCTACGGCTCCGGCAAGATCAAGTACGACATCGACCTCACGAAGGCCTGGTAGGGCCGGCGCACGGCCGCGCACGGCCGCGTCGCGCACGGCCGCGTCAGCCGATCGCGCCGGCCGCGTCGCGGACGATGTCGAGGAGCGGCCCGGGGATGAGGCCAAGGGCGACCGTCAGGATCGTCGCGACGATGAGCCCGCCCCACAGGAGCCGGCCGTGACTGAGCGCCGGCTGCTCCGACTGCGGCTCGCGCATGAACATGTAGACGACGACCCGCAGGTAGTAGAAGGCGGCCGC
>PNKK01000135.1 GCA_013822395.1 Anaerolinea sp.
ACCTGCGGTTCCACCATGCGGTCGTGCGGCCCGACCTCGCAAGGTTCGAGTCTCGCGAGCTCACGGAAGCCTGGGTCGAAGCACGCCCTCGCTTCGAGTCCAACGTCCTGAGCCCCCATTTCGAGGACCTCGCCCGGGTCTGGACCGGCCGCTTCGCCTCGCGACGCACGCTTGGTGGACGGCCGAGCCGGGTGGGCTTCACCCAGATCAACGACGCCGCCAACCGGAGTCGCATGGAGCTCGACGTCGTTGCCGTATCGGGCAATTCGACCGCTGATCGACCGACCGTTCTGGCGATCGGCGAAGCGAAAGGTGGATCCACGAAACGCGGCATCGCCGATCTGCGCCGCCTCGAGCGCGGCCGGGCTCTCGTCGCTGAGAGGGCCGAAGCCTTCGGGACCCGTCTGCTCCTCTTCTCGCGAGCCGGCTTTGAGCCCGACCTCGTGTCAGAGGCACGTGCCCGCCGGGACGTCGAGCTCATTGATCTGGCGCGCCTCTACACCGGTGAGTAGAGGCCAACGCATTTCGGATCTGCCAGGAGAACCTGCCCGGAAAGAGAAAGACCGGAGACGCCTGCCCAATCGGCGCCTCCGGTCGGAGGGAGGGAGGATGGAACCTTGAGGGTTCGGTCCGAGGAGAACAGTACGAACCCAGTGTTCAGACGCGGGACAGCAGTCGGTTAAGAAACGCACATCCTCGCGAGCCCTGGGAGTGGCAACCATCCCGCGCCGCACCGGCGAGCCGAGAGACAGGGGGGCCTGCGCGCCAGAGGGCCTGCGCGCCAGACTGGCCGGGAGCAAGCCCCAAACTGGCCGAGAGCCCCAACGCCGCCCGGCCTGTAGGATCGCCTCGCCGCCCTGTGTTGCGGCTTGACATGGGAGCATCTGAGTGCCGACCGGATCCACGCCCCGTCTCGCCGTCATCATCGCCGCCGCCGCCCTCCTGGGCGCCTGCACCGGCGGCGACGCGACCCCTTCGGCGACGGCTGCCGGGTCGAGCTCCGGCGCGCCGGAGCTCAGCCCGGCTCCCAGCCCCACGGCTGCCGCGCCGGCTTCCAGCCCGACGGTTCCGCCGGACCCGCTCGAGGTCTACCGGGCCATCGCCGCCGACGTCGTCGAGATCCGGGGCCTCGCCGCCCCGGAGCGGACCGATCCGCAGGTCATCGACGCCGAGACGCTGCGGAAGAACCTCGAGGCCGAGTTCGACGAGTCGAACCCGGAGGCGCAGATCCAGATCGCTGAGCGGGTCTACAAGGCGCTCGGCCTGCTCCCGGAGGGCGCCTCGCTCCGCGACATCTACCTCGAGCTCCAGGGCAGCCAGGTCATCGGCTACTACGACCCCAGTGCGGACGAGCTGTTCATCGTGAGCCGGTCCGGCTCGCTCGGCCCGACCGAGCGGCTGACGTATGCCCACGAGTTCACCCACGAGCTCCAGGACCGGCGCTTCGACCTCGAGTCCCTCGGGCTGGAGGGTGTCACCGACGAGGGCGACCGGGGCCTCGCGGTCCTCGGGCTCGTGGAGGGCGACGCGGTGACCGTCCAGGGGGCGTGGATGACGGCGAACCTGTCGCCCGCCGAGCTCGCTCAGGTCGCCGCCGAGGCCGGCGACCCGGAGATGCTGGCGGTCCTCGCCCGGACCCCGGCGATCCTCCTCGAGACCTCGCTCTTCCCCTACCAGGCCGGCGCCACCTTCATCGCGACGCTGCTCGCCCGGGGCGGGTACGCGGCCGTAGACGCCGCGTACGGCAACCCGCCGGCCTCCACCGAGCAGGTGATCCACCCGGAGAAGTACCTCGCCGGCGAAGCGCCGATCGACGTGGGGCTGCCGACGGACCTCGCTCGACGGTTCGGCGAGGGCTGGACCGTGGATGCCCAGGACACCCTCGGCGAGCTCCAGCTCCGGGTCTGGCTTCGTGAAGGCGGACTCGCAGGGGATGTTGCCCGGACGGCCGTCGAGGGATGGGGCGGCGACCGGGTCGCACTCCTCGCGGCCCCGGGCGGGGCCGGTGACGGCGTCGTCATCGTGACCGAGTGGGATACCGCGGCGGACGCGGCCGAGTTCCGGACCGCTGCCGAG
>PNKK01000136.1 GCA_013822395.1 Anaerolinea sp.
TGATACGCTTTGCGGCCGTCCGATACGCTTTGCCTACCCTACCACCCCGGCACCGGTCGGGGTATCTTGCGTGCGTAACTTCTAGCGGTTATCCTAAAGACATGTCCGGCTCGCGTTGACCCCGATTCCGGGGCTGCTATACGCCCGCCCCCGTTCCGTGGGGCTTGCGCCGTCGGGAGCGACTGATGAGCGAAGAACTCCACCAGCGGGGCCTGACCGAGCACGGCGCCCCGGTCGGCCCGTATGAGTATTACAACATCGGCGCGACCACCATCGGCGCCCTGAAGAAGTTCAAGATCGTCGCCAACCGGGACTACGGGACGGCGGGGGTGAACAGACCGGACGGCGTACTCGTCGATCGGCGAGACAAGAAGAACATCTCCGTGATCATGGTGGCCGAGATCAAGCCGCCGGAGGAATTCGACACGCCGGCGAAGAAGCAGGCGGCCATCAAGCAGTGCGTGGAGGACTCCTGCAAGCCGCTGGGGGCGAAGCTCGCACTCGTCACCGACACGCAGGACTACATCTGGGTCAACCCGCAACTACCGGGGGATGAGGCCCACGCGGTCATCCTGCGGGAGGACGGTTACCCCCTCCAGACGCCGTTCCTGTGGGAGGATGAGGAGGGGATCGAACAGACCCTCCGACTGCTCGGCAAACTCCTCCAGGATGTCACCCCGGCCAATTCCCAACTCGTCAAGGAGAAGACCCAGAACCCGTCGCAACTGGCCGACCGGGTGTGGCAGACCATCTGGCTCGCGAGCGGGGAGAACCCGGACGCCTGCCTCGCGACGTTCGTCGAGACCTTCCTGTTTAAGTACCTGAGCGACCTGGGGGTTCTCAGGCAGGACGAGGCCGGCGTCGGCGTCTCGTTCGCGGACGCGCTGGCGAAGGACACCGACAAGTGCCTCGTCTTCTACTTCAGGACCGTGCGGCCCTACATCCGCAAGCTATTCCCGCCTAACCCGACCGACGACACCTCGATCATCAACGGGACCGTGCTGGACCCGGCCGTCGAGGAGCACAACTTCCTGTTCCACAGGATCATGAAGGAGTTCCAGGCGTTCGGCCCGCTCAACCGCATCGACCCGGATTTCAAGTCCCGGCTATACGAACACTTCCTGAAGCGGAGCATCAGCCAGAAGAACTGGGGCCAATTCTTCACCCCCCGGAACATCGTCAAGGCGATGGTCGAGATGAGTCAGATGGAACTGCTGCCCGACGGGGCAAGGGTTCACGACCCGGCGTGCGGGGTTGGCGGGTTCGTCCTGGAACCGATGATCCACAAGCGGCCGCGGGACTACTCGATCCGGAAGGGGCGGCTCGACTGCGCCCTCGCCTACACCGGCTCGGACCGGGACCAGAAGACCGTCATCCTGGCCAAGGCGAACATGCTGATCCACCTCAACGAATTGATGGGGCTGACCGGAGCCCCGCCGGGCGAGTTCGCGAGGGTCTTCAACGCCACGTTCCGCTCCACGCACACCTCGGTCCTCGGTTCGCTGTCTCAGACGGAGAGGGAGGAGTTTGACCTCGTCCTCACGAACCCGCCGTTCGTGGTTACCGGGACGAGCGAGTTCAAGAAGTTCATCAAGCAGAGCGGGTCGCTGAGCGCGTACTACAAGGTGCGGGGGACCGGGGTCGAGTCGCTGTTCGTCGAGAAGATCATCCGCGGCCTCAAGAAGGGCGGCAAAGCGTTCGTGATCGTGCCGGACGGGATCACCAACCGCGGCACGGACGCGAAGCTGCGGAGTTTCATCCGGACGGAGTGCTTCATCGACGGGGTCGTCTCCCTGCCCCAGAACGCCTTCTACACCACCGACAAGAAGACCTACGTCCTAGCGCTGACCAGGAAGCGCGACGCCGGCGACGTGCAGACCGACGGGGTGCTCACCTACGTCGTCACGCAAACGGGCGAGACCCTGGACGCCAACCGCTTCGAGAGCCCGAACGACCTGCCCGAGATGGTGCGGCTGTTCAAATACTTCAAGGCCGACAAGCCGAACTTCGCGAGTCCGTCGCCGAAGTGCAAGGTGTGGCCGGTCACCGCCTTCACGCCGGACGCC
>PNKK01000137.1 GCA_013822395.1 Anaerolinea sp.
TACGAGACCTTCGCGGAGCTGGCGCGGCAACGCTTCGGCGGGACGCTCCGGGGCCGCGTGGTCCTGACAGCGGGTCTCGGCGGGATGGGCGGCGCCCAACCGCTCGCGGTGACGATGAACGAGGGGGTCTGCCTCGCGATCGAAGTCGACGAGGGGCGCGCCCGGCGGCGCCTGGAGATCGGCTACGTGGACGCGCTCACGCGCGACCCCGGGGAAGCGCTCGCGACCGCACGCGCCTGGGCGGCCGCCGGAGAGGCCCGCTCCATCGCGCTCCTCGGCAACGCCGCCGAGATCGAGCCCGCCTGGGCGAAGGCCGGCGAGCGCTTCGACGTCGTCACGGATCAAACCTCGGCCCACGATCCCCTCGAGGGCTACGTCCCGGCCGAGATCTCGCTCGGGGACGCGCTGATCCTGCGGCGGACCCAGCCGGACGAGTACGTCCGCCGCTCGATGCGATCGATGGGCGACCACGTCCGGGCGATGCTCGCCTTCCTCCGTGCCGGCGCCATCGTCTTCGATTACGGCAACAACCTCCGGGCGATGGCGAAGGAAGCCGGGGTCGAGGACGCCTTCGACTATCCGGGTTTCGTGCCGGCCTTCATCCGGCCGCAGTTCTGCGAGGGCCGCGGGCCGTTCCGCTGGGCGGCACTCTCGGGCGACCCGGCCGACATCATCCGGACGGACCGGGCGATCCTGGAGCTCTTCCCGGACGACGCCGGGCTGCGGCGGTGGATCGAGATGGCCGAGGCCCGCGTCCCGTTCCAGGGGCTCCCGGCCCGGATCTGCTGGCTCGGGTACGGCGAGCGGGCGAAGGCGGGCCTCGCCTTCAACGAGCTCGTGGCGTCCGGCGAGGTCGGGGCCCCGATCGTGATCGGGCGGGACCACCTGGATTCCGGGTCGGTTGCCTCACCGAATCGCGAGACGGAGGCGATGCTCGACGGTTCGGACGCGGTCGCGGACTGGCCGCTCCTCAACGCGCTCGTGAACACGGCCGCCGGGGCGACCTGGGTGAGCATCCACCACGGCGGCGGCGTCGGGATCGGGTACAGCCAGCACGCCGGGATGGTCGCCGTCGCGGACGGGACGCACCTTGCCGCGCGGAAGCTGGAGCGGGTCCTGACGACGGACCCGGCGATGGGCGTGCTTCGTCACGCCGACGCGGGCTACGAGCACGCGATCGAGATCGCCCGTGAGCGCGGCGTCCGGGTCCCGATGCTGGACGAGGCTCCTGACACCGGATGATGCTTGACCTCGTGCCTCCGCCCCGTGCCCCCGCCGCGTGCCTCGTGCCCCGTGCCCCCGCCGCGTGCCTCGTGCCCCGTGCCCCCGCCCCGTGCCATCCAGCCGCTCGTGCCCCGTGCCCCCGCCCCGTGCCTCGTGCCCCGTGCCCCCGCCCCGTGCCATCCAGCCGCTCGTTGCGCTGGGCGCAAACATCGCGTCCGGCGTTGCGCCAGATGCAAACAACATCAGATCCCAGGCCCGGTCGGACGATTCCGTTGCACGTGACGGCACAAACGGACTCCCGACGGTCCCGAGTGGCCAGCCAGCCTCTCGATTCGTCGGAACCATGGCGTGGGATGCAAGGGGACGACGAGCTTCCCAGTCGGCGACCGACCCACCTCGAAGTTGTTTGCGTCGAATGCAAGGCCTGTCGGGCGCGTGGGAAGGCGGCCAGAGAGGGGACAGCGCCACTGGGCGCCCGGGCCGGGGGCCGACCCCAGGGCGGATGCGGGGGCGTGCCACGAAGGAGACGGCGGGGCTGCCTGGTCTACGACTGAAGGCTCGGGCCCTCGGCCGACACCCCGGCCGACACCCCGGCCGACACCCCGGCCGACACCCCGGCCGACACCTCGGTCGACACCCCGGCCGACACCCCGGCCGACACCCCGGCCGACACCCCGGCCGACACCCCGGCCGACACCCCGGCCGGGTCATGGGTCGGGCCCTCGGTCGGGCGCTGGCCAGTCGGCGGCTCGTCCACCGGTTCCGGCATCGTCACGATGTGCCGCACCGGCGAGAGGGCCACCGGCAC
>PNKK01000138.1 GCA_013822395.1 Anaerolinea sp.
GCCGCCCGTCGACTACTCCACGACGAGCCACCATCGGTTGCCAACCGCCCGATGGAGCCAAGGACGCGAAGCAGCAGCCCGGGTTCACACCCGCGGCGATGGCGCCCGTCCATGGAGGAACGCGAGACCCTCGATTGGCTCGGCCGTCGACAGGCCCCCATGACGAGGTCGCCCCGCGTTCGTTGCGCAGCCCGGCGATGATGACGGCGTCATGGTGTCCGCCGACCACTACGCACTGCTCGACTGCGGGGACGGCCGCCGGCTCGAGGCGTTTGGTCCGCTCCTTCTGGACCGCCCAGCGCCCGGGGCCGCCGAGCCGCGTTGCGCCCCGGACCGCTGGGCCGGTGCCGCGGTCTACCGCCCGGGGAGTGGCTGGTGGCACGCCGACGGCACACCGATGACCGACGAGGCGCATCCGGTGAGAATCGCCGGCCTGACGGTCGAGGTCCGCCCCACGGCGAGCGGGGGCGTCGGTCTCTTTCCGGAGCACGCATCCAACGCGGCCTGGCTCTCGGCTGCCATGGGTAGGCGTTCGCCTCGATCGGACCCCACGGCCGAGGCGGCCAGCGTGCTCAACCTCTTCGCGTACACGGGTCTCGCGAGCCTGATCGCAGTCGGCACAGGCGCCAGAGTCGTCCACGTCGACGCGTCGCGCCCAGCCGTCCAGTGGGCGCGCCGCAACGCCGAGCTGTCCAGCCTGATGGACCGGCCGATCCGCTGGATCGTCGATGACGCCCTGGCCTTCGTCCGGCGCGAGGCACGGCGCGGCCGGCGGTATGCGGGTCTCATTCTCGACCCGCCTTCGTACGGACACGGCGGCCGCGGCGGCCGCACCGCCTGGCGCTTCGACGATCGGATTGATGAGCTCCTCGATGCCTGTGCCGACATTGCCGAGCCGGACGCGTTCTGGCTCCTTACCGCACATACGCCGGGCTGGGATCCGGCCAGGCTGGCCGCCACCCTCCGGGCGGCCACCATCCAGATGGCCGGCGGCGCCCCGGCGCATACGGTTGAAGGCGTTCCGCTCCAGCTCGTGGCCGAGTCAGGCGCCGTCCTGCGCCTGGGTGCCGCCGCCCGGTTCGACCCGCTCCGGGCGAACCGGCGATGATGCGCGCGATGGTCGCGATCGAGAGCCCGCACAACCCGGCGATCCGGGCTGCCATCGCACTTCGCGAACGGCGGAATCGGGTCGAATCGGGGTTGACGCTCGTGGATGGCGCTCGGGAGTGCCGCCGGGCGATCGATGCCGGGACTGTGGTCGAGACGGCTTTCACGTGCACCTCCATCCTCCACTCACCCGAGGCGCTCCGGGCGATGTCGGCACTGCACGCGCGGTCCATCGAGCCCGTGGAGGTCTCCGAGCGAGCGTTCGCGAAGCTCGCCTTCGGCGACCGGGCGGAGGGAATGGTGCTCGTCGTCCGGGTTCCGTCGACGAGGCTGGACGACCTCCGGGTCGGCGCCGCTCCCCTCCTCCTGGTCACCGAGGACGTCGAGAAGCCCGGCAACCTGGGCGCCATCATCCGGACTGCGGACGCGGCCGGCTGCGACGCCGTCATCGCGATCGACGGGACGGACCTGTTCAATCCGAACGTCATCCGGGCGAGCACCGGGATGGTCTTCTCGATGCCGCTCGCCGCCGCCGCGGCGGACGAGGCAATCAGTTGGCTCCGGCAGCACGACACCCGGATCGTCGCCGCTCGGGTGGGCGCCGAGTGCGCCTACACGGACGCGGACCTGCGGGGCCCGCTGGCGCTCGTCCTCGGAAGCGAGGCCGCCGGCCTGTCCAATGCCTGGCGCGGGCCCGACGTCGAGGGCGTCCGCCTGCCGATGCTTGGCGTCGCCGACAGCCTCAACGTCTCGGCGACCGCGGCGATCCTCGCCTTCGAGGCCCGCCGCCAGCGCGGCACCCCCAACCTGCGGTCGACCTCGACCTGAGACCGCCTCCGCGCGTCGAGCGGGAGCGAATGCCGCTACACGCCCTCA
>PNKK01000139.1 GCA_013822395.1 Anaerolinea sp.
AGCGTGGCCTGGGAATCCGGTGCGCTGCCGGTCGTGATCCTCTCGAAGGCCGATCTCGACGACGATATCGACGGCCACCATCTCGCGGCCGCGTCCGTCGCCCCGGGGGTCGAGGTCATCACCGCCTCGGCCGTGACCGGCGACGGCATCGGGGCCGTCCGGTCGCACCTGGCTCCCGGCCGGACCGTTGCCTTCATCGGGTCGTCCGGCGTCGGAAAGTCGACGCTCGTCAATGCACTGGCAGGCCGCGAGCTGCTCGCGACCGCAGGGATCCGGGAGGATGACGCCCGGGGCCGGCACACGACCAGCCGCCGGCAGCTCGTCCGGCTCGCCGATGGCCTGGTCATCGACACGCCGGGACTGCGGGAGATGGCGCTGCTCGACGGCGACGGCCTGGCCAGTGCCTTCGATGACGTGGAGCGGACCGCCGACGGCTGCCGCTTCCGCGATTGCCGGCACGGCACGGAGCTCGGTTGCGCGGTCCGGGCGGCACTCGCCGACGGAGGGCTCGACCGGGCGCGCTTCGAGGCGTCCCAGAAGTTGGAGCGCGAGGCCCGCAGATCCGAGCTGGCGAACGATGTCCTGGCCCGCCGGGCCGAGCGGCGGAAGTGGACGGCGATCTCCCGAAGCGTGGAACGTCACATGGACCGGAAATACGGAGCCGAACGATGACCGTCGAACCCGCAACATCGATCCCGGGGCTGAGCGTGCGGCCGTTCGATCCCGGTCGCGACTACGGCCGGATCGCTGAACTGCTGCGCGTCACGAACCTGCACGACGGGACCGAGTGGCTGCCGTCGGAGGAGGTTCTCCGGGACGAGTGGCAGCCGACGGCGCGGTTCGAGCCATCGACCGACGTGATCGTCGCCGAGGTGGGCCGTCGGGCCGTCGGCGTCGCGGACACGGCTTGGCGCATCCGCGGCGACGGGGTCACGCACGAGGTCAAGCCACTCGTCCACCCGGAGCTCCGAGGCCGGGGGCTTGGACGGCTGCTCCTGACGAGGATCGAAGACCGCGCACGCGCGGCTGCCCGGGAGGCCGAGCGAGTCGACCCCGGCCTGGCCCACCGGCCGCATCACCTCACGGTCTTCGCCGAGGATCAGGTCCTGGCGGCAGCGGACCTTGCGACGTCAGCCGGATACGCACGCCACACCTACGGGTTCCTCATGCGCCGGCCGCTGGCGACGCCAATCGAACCCGCTTCGCTGCCGCCCGGGGTGGACGTCCGACCCGTCAGACCGGAGGACCACCGCGCCATCTGGGATGCGGACACGGAGGCATTCCTGGACCACGCGGAGCCGGCCGTCCGGGACGAGGAGGACTTCGTCCGCTGGTTCGGGCAGCCGGCGATCGACACGTCGCTGTGGCGGGTGGCCTGGGCGGGGGACGACGTCGCGGGTAGCGTGATGACCTTCGTCTGGGCCGACGAGAACGAGCGCCTCGGGGTCCGCCGCGCCTGGCTCGAGCACATCTCGGTCCGACGGCCATGGCGCGGCCGCGGGCTGGCGAGAGCGCTCATCTCGGACACCCTGCGGATGCTCGCCGATGCCGGGTTCGAGGAGGCTGTGCTCGGCGTCCACGGCGAGAACCCGACCGGCGCCGTCGGCCTGTACGAGCGGTGCGGCTTCGAGGTCCACCGCCGCTGGACCGTATGGCGGAAGCCGCTTCAGGCGTCCCGGGGGTGATGGTGGTTCGGCGATTCGACTGACGTTGACCATGGCTCCGTCTCGCCGGGCAGCTGGTCCACGCATCGACCATCCGACGAAGCGGCCGGCCCAGCCGGGCCGGATTGACACCGGATTCGGCCCATCCCCCGCCGATCGGTCGACGAATGCGCCATTCGACGGACGAATGTGTGCTCACCGGCGCCACGTTCGTCGCTTGGTCGATCCGTCGGCCAGTCGAGGCGCACTGCGAAGGCGGGGGGTTGGCCGGGCGGAGCCCACCTGTCGGGGACCTCCTCGTGAGGCGC
>PNKK01000140.1 GCA_013822395.1 Anaerolinea sp.
GGCTAGGCGGGTGGTGTCTTTCGTGGCGCGTGGCGCCGAGTAGCGGATAGGCCCAGACCTCGGCCGACGGCCACCTGATCGAGAGCGGGAAGGCCCGGCAGGGCGGCGCGCTCGCAGCTACGATTCTGTGAGCAGGCGCCCCGCATCGAACGGATGGGCACCGCCGGCAGGATCGCAGGAGCTGCCATGACGCTCGGGTCCACGCCCCGCCAGGCCGACGCCTTCCGCAGCACGACCGAGTTCTGCGCACCCCGCGTGCGAGCGGACTCGATCTATGCCCTGCTCCACCGCGAGTGCTTCAACCTCTTCCCCGACGAGCTGTTCGCCGACCTCTTTGCCGACGTCGGCCGGCGGAGCGTGCCGCCGCTCATCGTGGCCGTGGTCATGGTCCTCCAGCGCCTCGAAGGCCTGTCCGATCGCGAGGCGGTCGAGCGCTTCACCTACGACGCCCGCTACAAGTACGCCGCGGGTGGCCTGTCGTTCGACCATCCGGGCTTCGCCCACACCGTGCTCGTCGACATGCGCGCCCGCCTGGCCCGCTCGGCGCGCCCGGAGCGGATCTTCGAGGTGACGCTCGAGGTGGCCCGGGCGGCCGGACTGGTGGGCGTCCGCCGGGTGCTCGACTCGACCCCGCTGTACGACGCGGTCGCCACGATGGACACCGTCACCCTGGTGCGCAGCGCGATCCGCGGCCTGCTCGCCGCCGCCGACGAGCGCGAGCCGGGGCTGCGCGCCGTGCTCCGGCGCGACGACGACTACGCCTCGGCCGGCAAACCGGCCTGCGACTACGACGATCGGGCCGCCCGCGCCGCGCTCGTCGACGCGCTCGCCCGCGACGGCTACGCGCTGCTCGCCGCGCTCGACGGCGAGCGCTTGGCCGGACCCCTCGCCGAGGCCGCGACCCTCCTCGCCACGGTCTTGGGCCAGGACCTCGAGGACGGTCCCGACGGCACGCTCCGGATCGCCCGGCGGGTGGCACCCGACCGGATCATCAGCACCGTCGACCCCGAGGCCCGCCACGGCCACAAGACCGCGGCGCATGGCTTCGACGGCTACAAGGGCCACCTCGCGCTCGATCCCGACGCCGAGCTGATCACCGCGACCGCCGTCAGCGCCGGCAACCGCGGTGACGCCGCGGCAGCCAGCGAGCTGCTCGCTGCCGAACTGGCCGCCACGGCGACCACCGTCGAACCGCCGCCCGAGGCGGCCGCTGAGCCGGCCGCCTCGCCGGCACCGCTGACCGTCTACGGCGACGCCGCCTACGGCACCGGCGAGCTGCTCGAGACGCTCGACGCCGCGGGGGCGACGGCGATGTGCAAGGTCCAGGCGCCGGTCGCTCGCGGCGGCCACTTCAGCAAGGATGCCTTCACGATCGATCTCGCCGCGCGGACCGTGACCTGCCCGGCCGGTCGGGTCGCCCCGCTCCGGGGGGCGGGCCCGGTCGCGATCGCGAGCTTCGGGGCGGCCTGCGCCGGCTGTCCGCTGGCCGAGCGCTGCACGAGCTCGACGGAGGGCCGGACGATCTCGGTCGGAGCGCACGAGGCGCAGCTCGCCCGGGCCCGGGCGGCCCAGCGCGATCCGGCCTGGCGGGCCGACTACCGGGCCACCCGCCCCAAGGTCGAACGCAAGATCGGTCATCTCATGCGCCGTCGCCACGGCGGTCGACGGGCCCGGGTTCGGGGCCGGCCCAAGGTGGGCGCCGACTTCGCCCTCCTCGCCGCCGCGGTCAACCTCGCCCGGCTCGCGGTCCTCGGCCTGGTCCGCGCCGGCCCAACATGGGCGATCCGGTCCACCTGACGCGGGGAGGCGGACCCGATGATGGTCCCCCAGGCCCACCGGACCCCTGCTCGAGGCTCCCCCGACGCCTCGGCCGAGCTGCGCTGCCGACAATCAGCTGATCTCGAGTGGGAGGCGACCGGACGAGCGCATGGCCCGCCTCGGACGACCCGTTTGACACCGCCCACCTAGG
>PNKK01000141.1 GCA_013822395.1 Anaerolinea sp.
CCCGGCCATCCCGCCGCTCATCGAGCGAGTCAGACGGCACCCGTACATCCGCCTCGCACTGGACGGTTCCTTCTCCGCCCTCTGGACTGGCCAGCTGATCAGCCTCCTCGGCGACCGGATCCACCAGGTCGCGCTCGCGTTCGTCGTCCTGAACGCGACCGGCTCGCCGATGGCGGTCGGGGCGGTCTTCCTCGTCGCGACGCTCCCGAACCTCCTGTTCGGACCGATCGCCGGGACACTCGTGGACCGCTGGGATCACCGCGAGGTAATGATCGTCTCCGACCTCCTCCGGGCCGGCGTCGTCCTTCTGATCCCGATCGCCGTCATGACGAACCTGGCCCTCGTCTATCCGCTCGTCTTCCTCGTGACCACGATCTCGATCTTCTTCCGTCCCGCGAAGGGGGCGATCCTCCCGCGCCTGATCTCCGGCGACGACCTCGTCGCGGGCAACTCGGCGATGTGGGTGGCGGAGACGTTCGCGGACATCGGGGGCTACGTCCTCGCCGGGCTGTTCGTGGCGCTCCTCGGCGATCAGCTGCCCCTCGCCTTCTGGGCGGATGCGGTCACCTACGTCGCGTCGGCGATCCTCATCGCCTCGATCTCGGTGACGCCGGTCGAGCGGGTCGCGCACGAGGTCGCGGAGCGCGGGGCGAGCTTCTTGACCGAGCTCCGGGAGGGCTGGCAATTCCTCCGGGGCGAGGCCGTGCTCCTCGCGAACACCCTCCAGGCGACGGTCGGGCAGTTCATGCTCGGGATTCTGCTGGCGCTCACCCCGGTCTACGCCAAGGAGGTGATCGACACCGGCGGGCTCGATGCCGGCGCCGCGTACTCGTTCATCGAGGGCGCGATCGGGGCGGGCAACCTCATCGGCGGCTTCGCGATCGGCCTGGTCGGCTCCAGGATCGCGCTCGGGCGGATGATCATCGTCGGGTATGTGTGGACGGGGGCGAGCGTCGCGGCGCTCGCCCTGACCGGGAACCTCGCGATCGCGATCGGTCTCTCGTTCGGGGCGGGCGTGGGCAACCTCGCCTTCGTCATCCCGAGCCAGACGCTCGTCCAGCGCCGGACACCGCCGGCGCTCATGGGCCGGCTTCTTGGTCTCCGCTTCTCGCTCGTCTACGGCTCCATGACGGTCGCGATGGGCGTCGGTGGAGTGCTGGGCGAGGCGTTCGGGGCGGCGCCGATCCTCGGCGTGTTCGGCCTGGTGACGGTGGCCGCGGGACTCGCCGGCCTGCTCTTCCCGGCGGTCCGTGACGCGTAGGCGGGCTCGTGCGCGCGCCGGGGACCGCGGCGGAGCATCAGACCGCGGCGGGCGTCCCGAGGGAGCGTTCGCGTACACTGGCGCGCCACGGCCGAGTCATCGACGCCCGGGCCGACCCGACTTGGAGACCCACCACCCGCAATGAGCGAGCGACCGAACGACGCCCCCGGCGAGCCGATCGAGGGCGCGGGGGCCGAGGCCCCGATCGACAACGAGGCGGACTCCCTCCAGGGCGAGGACGCCCCTCAACCCGACGGGACGGACGAGGACCTCGACGAAGGTGGGGCCTCCAAGCCTGAGGCCGAGGCGGCGAGGGATGAGGCCGCAGCCCTGGCCGCCGAGGCCGACGTCGAGCGGGCTCGCGGCATGCGACCCAGCGAGCGGCGGGCGGCGCGCGCCGCCGAGCGGTCGCAGATCCCGGTCGACCCGTCGCTCCGGATCACCGATCGAGCGTCGGCCCTGTTCGTGCTGGTCACAGTCCTCGCGTTCGGGTTGATCCTTCTGAACGGGCTGGTCCTCGGGAAGGGCGGCTTCCTGGCGCCGATCCCGACGCCATCGCCTGTGCCGGTCCTGACGTCGAGCCCCTCGCCGGCGGTGGCGCCAGGTGGCTCGCCGACCGCGGCGCCGAGCCCC
>PNKK01000142.1 GCA_013822395.1 Anaerolinea sp.
ACATCCCATTCGCCGTGTCCCATTCGCCGTGCCGGCCCGCTGGCTCGCTCACGCGGCGCTCATTCGGTGCCGGCCGACTGAGCCGACGCTGGATACGCAGGCTCTGCGACACCACCGGGCCTCGACCCGTCCCGCGATGCTCCAGCATCAAAGCCGGGCTTCTCGCGGGATTGTCTGGTCCAGGGCCCGGACCGGCGGCCGGCATGCTGATCCGAGCGCCGGCCGAGCGCCCGTCCGAGCACGATCGCGGGGGGTTCCCTGCTCCACTGGCCGACGATTGGGGCTGCGCGATGATGCCTGGCGGCACGAGGGCCCTCGCCGGTGAGCACGTGAGCTGCGAGCAGCGTGGGCGGTGAGCAGCGCGGGCGACAGCGTGAGCGTCTACACGTGAGACACCCATCACGGGCGGCTTGATGAGCGGGAATCGACAGATGAGCGGGAAGCGGTGTCGCCGGCCAGTGAATCTGTCCGCGCAAGCGGCCAGTGAATCTGTCACCGGCCACGCTCAGAGTAGCGCCTCCGCCAGGGGTGATCGGCGGCCGGCCGGGAGGCCCTCCGCTCGGCCGGTGGAGCCGGCGGTCGAGCCGGAGCGAGCAGGCCGAGGTCGAGTTCGGGTCGATCCTCCGACGGGCCGGACAGCCGCCGGGCCCGGAGCTGTCCGGCGTCCGCCGGCGCCGGTCGGACCGGGACGCACAGGCCGTCGTGGCTGACCCACAGGCTGCCGTCGAGGCGCTCCTGGACGACGACCGAGCGCCCGGCCCAGCTGCGCCCATCGCTCCGGCGCGGCAGGGCGAGGTCGCCGCCCGGCCAGCTGACCGTGTTGTCGCGACCGACCCGGCGTGGATAGTGGAAGCAGAAGACGGCGTCGGAGGAGAGGCCGGCGGGCCATGGCCGCCAGGCTGGCTCGGGATCGGCGGCCGGCACCGCGAACCGCATGTTGTGGCGCTCGAGGAAGCCCGGCAGGAAGGCGTTGGCCGCCTCGATCGTGGCGATCCCGGCCAGCCGCAGCTCGGCGACGAGCCGGTCCTGGAGCGTCCCCCACAGCCGCTCGACCCGGCCCTTGGCCTCGGCCGAGTGGGCCCCGATCCAGGCGACCCCGGCGTCATCGAGCGCCCGCCCGACCTGGGTCAGGCTGCGCTTGCCGGCGAGCTGCTCGGCGAGGGTCGGCGCCCGGTTCTGCTCGACGATGAAGATCCCGTGGCGGTCCGAATAGACGGCGCCCGGCAGACCATGGCGGTCGGCCGTCTGGGCGAACGTGGTGAAGTAGCCGACCGCGTCCTCCTGGGCGCGGAACGTGCCGCCGGGCACCCGTCCGGTCGCGTCGTCGATGCCGGCCACCAGCGTCGCGTACCCGAGGTCGGGCCCGAACCAGCGATGCCGGCTGCCGTCGACCTGGAGGAGCTGGCCCTCGCGCGCCATCCGCTCGCGGCGGCTCCGGTGACGCGGCGGGCGGCGGGTCCGGGTCGGGCGGACCGAGGCCTCGGCCAGGATCCGCCGCAGGGTCCGCTCGGCGAGCTCGAGCCCCTCCCACTCGGCGAGCAGCTCGGCCAGATGGGTGTGGTTGACCCCGGCATAGGTCGTCGTGGCGAGCTCGACGACCCGGTCGCGGATCGGCTCCGGGATGCGGTGAGCCGGGGTCCGGTCACGGTTGCCGTGGACCAGGCCGGCCGAGCCGTCGGCGCGATAGCGGCGGAGCAACCGGCGGACCTGCCGGATCGACAGGTGCAGGACCCGAGCCGCCTCCTCGGCCGTCAGTCCCCCGGTCAGGACATGGTTGAGGACGTACAGGCGGTGCTGCGCGCGGGCGTCCAAGGTGATCGTCTCCCTCGTTTCCATGCAATCGAGGGTGACAAATTCACTGGCCGCTTAGCGGGTGACACTTTCAC
>PNKK01000143.1 GCA_013822395.1 Anaerolinea sp.
GGTGGCCACCTGCTGGGTGGCGGCGCCGGTCTGGGTCGCCGCCTCGTTGAGCTGGACGCTCGTCTGGGCGACCGACTCGGCCGCCTCCTTGACCTCGGTGATGGTGGTCCTGAGGTTTGCGACCATCTTCGCGAGCGCGGTGCCGAGGACGTCACGGTCCGAGTGCGGGGTCGGCGAGACGCTCAGGTCACTGGCGGCCACGGCGTCGACGACCTCGGCCGTCGCGCGCAGGTAGTCGATCATCGTGGTCACCGAGCGCCCGAGATCGCCGACCTCGTCGCGGCTTCGGATGTCGATCGTCTGGTCGAGCTCGCCGACGGCCACGGCCGCCGCCGCCCTGCCCGCCGCCCGCACGCCCCGGCTGATCCCGCGGGCGACGAAGAAGGCGAGCGCGAATCCGGCGAGCGCGGCGATGACGATCAGCACGACCATCAAGAACCGGCTCGATTCGTACGTGGCGGTGATCTCATCGTCCAGGGTCTGCGCGTCGGTCGCGCGGGCCTCCTTGAGCGAATCGATGGCGGCTGCGGCCGCCTTGAACGCATCGCGGGCCTCGTTCTGGGCGGCCTCGGCTCCGGCCACGTCGCCGGCTCGAGCCGCGGTCCGGACGGGCTCGAGCCGGGCCAGGTATTCGGGGTACGCGGCGTCGAACGCGTCGAGGAACGCGCGGTCCTCCTCGTCCAGGTCAATCTCCCTGAGTTCGGCAAGTTCCGCCTCGATCGTCGTCTGGTCGGCTGCGATCTCCGCGTCAGTGGCGGCCTGCTTCTCCGGGTCCGCCCCGTCGAGGATGCCGCGCAGGCTGAGCCGACGGATGTCGGTGAGTGCCTGGCCCACCGTGCCCAGCGCGTGGACCGAGATGACGCCCTCCTCGTACATCGACGCGCCGAGGGTGTTGACGCTGCCGAGGCTGACGATGGAGACGGCGCCCATCCCCACGACGAATGCAACCAACACCCCGGCGCTGCCGAGGAGCTTTGTCTGAATGGTGAGCTTCATCTCGCCGGATCCGTTCCCTTGCGATCTGCTGAGCGATCGATCAGTGGTGGGCGCTCGGCTCTGCGGCAGCGTTACGCCGCGGCGTCCGCCAGGGCCGACTGCTCGGCCGCGCCGAACAGGCCGTCCAGGCTGAGCAGGATGATCAGCCGCTCGCCGAGCTTGGCGATCCCACGCAGGTACTCGTGGTCGGCGTTGGCGGCGACCTCGGGCGTCGGTTCGATGGACTCGGTGGGGACCATGAGGACCTCCGACACGCCGTCGACGACGAGCCCGACCCGGGTCCCGCCGGCGTCGGCCACCACGATCCGGCTGGCCTTGGTGAGATCGCCCTCGCGCATCCCGAAGCGGTCGCGCAGGTCGACGACCGGGATGATCCGGCCGCGCAGGTTGATGACGCCCTCGACGAACGCCGGGGCCTGGGGAACGGCCGTGATCGGCTGGTGGCGGATGATCTCGTAGACGGTGGCGATGTCGAGCCCGTAGCGCTCCTCGCCGAGCTCGAAGACGACGATCTGGATCTCTCCGGAGCTCCCGGATCCCGAGGTGAAGGCCGATACGCCTGTCGGCGCGACGGCCGTCGCGGTGGCGCTCATGGTTGCTGGCTCCTTTTGCGCTGAAGGTGGTGAGAGCGGGCGAACGGCCGAGGGGGGGTCCGGCCGTTCGCCCGGAGGGATTGGCGCTGGGACTTGTCGGGTCACGAGACGGGGGAGGGGAGGTGGACGGCGGCGGGCTGGAGCCGCGCCGCCGTCCGCGTTGGACAGGTACCGGCCGGGTCAGGCCGCCTTCCAATCCGTTGATCGCCGGCGCTTCACGACGTTGTCGGGCCGTTCGGCTCGGCTGCCTCCGGCCCGTTCGCCCTGGCCACCGTCGGCCAGCTTGAACTGCCGG
>PNKK01000144.1 GCA_013822395.1 Anaerolinea sp.
AATTGAGCATAGGTAGGACCTCACGGTCTTTCCCTGCCACACCACCGTGCGTACGGGTCCGTACACGGCGGTTCGGCGGAAGTACGTTAGCGTGCGAGAATCGGTATACCAAGCGAGACAAAGAACGAATTTGGTAACGCAATCGTTAGAGCTGGGCTATTGCTTAGATGCCAAGCTTGGCATGGGCTCCCGGCAGTTTGGGCTGCCAAGTCTTTTCCCACTCCTCTCTTGGTTAGTTCGGCAAATCGCTTCCGTCCTCGTTTCCAGTGTTGCCAGACGTAGCGCCTCAGTCTTCTTCGTATCCATCCATCCAATTTCGTCAGTATTGAAGGAGTTTCGCAGAATCCAAAATACCCACGCCATCCCGTTAGGTACTGCTTGAGTTCTTTGGCTATCTGTTCCAGGCTGCGCCCCTTTCTCTTGCGGGTTATCTCTCGGACTTTCTTCTTCATTCGGCTCAAAGCTTGCGGCGCGATTCGGCGCTTTGGTCTTTCTCCGTACGTGAAGCTGAATCCTAGAAATTTCCGCTTTTGTGGTCTGTCAACCGCACTCTTTTCTGCATTTACTTTCAGTTTGAGTTTTCGCTTTAGATATGATGTGATGCTCTCCATCACACGCTTTCCGGCTCGTTCGCTCGCTACGTAGATATTACTGTCATCTGCGTATCTCACAAATCGATGCCCACGTTTCTCCAGCTCTTTATCGAGCACATCCAGCATTACATTACTGAGTAATGGCGAAAGCGGACCACCCTGGGGCGTCCCTTCATCTCTTGCTTTAACCAGTCCGTCAGCCATTATTCCGGCATTCAGATACGCTCGAATTGTTTTCAATACTCGCTTATCCTTCGTCCTTTTTGCCAGCAATCCCATCAATACATCGTGATTGACCCTATCGAAGAATTTCTCCAGGTCCATGTCCACTACGTATTGCAATCCACTGCCTACATATTTCTGCGCTTGCTCGACTGCCTGATGTGCTGAACGTTTCGGACGAAAACCGAAACTCGATTCTGAGAACGTTGCGTCCCAGTACTTCTGTAGTACCTGTAACATCGCTTGTTGAATGAAACGATCCAGGGATGTCGGAATGCCCAATTGCCGCTTTCCTCCTCCCGGTTTTGGTATCTCTACCCGTCTCACCGCTTTCGGTGTGTACGTTCCTGTCAGAAGCTGGTGACGTATCGTTGACCAGTTTTTCTTGAGATGTTCCGGCAGTTTCTCGACAGGCATCCCGTCTACTCCCGGCGCTCCCTTGTTCTGAAGCACTTTCTTCAGTGCCTTCTTCGCATTCTCTTGGCTTACTATTTCCTCCATCATCGTCAACGTGCCTGGGATTTCGGTTTCCTTCGTCGCATGTTCCAGTTCCGACCCTCTCGCTTTCTGCCTCGGGGCTTCACCCTCTGACTTTCCTGCAAAGGTCTCTTTCAAGATTTTCTGCCGTTTTCTGTTCATGGACTTGAGCCCTACTCTCCCTTCCTTCAAGCCCTTTCGGGCACCGTTCGGACCTTCGGTTTTCACCTACTACGTCCTCTGCTGACTTCTGCATTGCGGTCAGATTTCTCACGATTTCTCAGTCCTTTCTAGGACACAATGCAGATCTCCCAGGGTAAGTTCGATCTCTTTCTTCACATCCTCGCCGGATCTACAACCCCAACCCTTGATGACTATGCGCTTCGCAATCATTTGCTTGCTCGCGCGATTGGGTATGCCTCTGTATCCGATTCCTGTGCGTCGAGTCGTGAGTTTGCACCACGCTTCCTTCAGACATCGCCTCGCGACTTTGCCCTTGCGCGTTGCTAGCACTTCACCGTCATCAGGTTGTGCAGCGGACTTTCACCTCCTAGATATCGAACATGCCT
>PNKK01000145.1 GCA_013822395.1 Anaerolinea sp.
CGACACCTGGCCGGGCAGCCTGGCCGCTCCGCAGAGCCTCAACCGCTACGCCTATGTCGGGAACAACCCGGCGACGGACACCGACCCGTCAGGGCGATGCCTGTGGTGCCTCCTGACGGCCGCCGTCGGTGCCGCGGTGAGCACCGGTGTGTACTTGGCAACGACCGAAAACCCGACATTCGCCGGCGCGGCTGGTGCCGCCGCCGGGGGCGCTGTCGCCGGCGCGATCGCCGGCGTTGCGGGACCACTGGCCGCGTCCGCGGTCGCCCAAGCCGGCATTGGCGGGGTCGGGGGAGCAGTCCTTGAGGCTACCCTGGCCGCCGGCCTCAACTTCGGAGCGGGTGCCCTGGGGACCGTTGCTAATAGCTATGTCTCTACGGGCGGCCCACCATCCGCCAGGGACTACGTCTTGGGGGGGCTGACGGGCGTTCTCACCGGAGGAGTGTCGAGCGTCCTCTTCCCATTGAAGGGCGTGACGTACGCTCGTCAGATTCCGTTCTTTACGCCTCGGACCTTGCGCGGTGTGTTTAGCGCCCGGCCGAATAGCCGCTCGCTTTGGGGATCCGCCTTCGTAGACGCAGCCGTTGGCGCGGTGATCAACGGAAAGTCGCAAGTCCTGAGGTAACCACGCAACTTGAGACAGGTTGCATCGAGGACGTGAGCGGATCTTCCGGGCCCCTCATTGAACCGGACTCTGACGATGACAGTCGCCTCAGATCCGGACTAGGGGTCATCCTCAGTGCCATGGTGGGTCTCATCCCGCTGCTTGCGGGCCGAATGGACGTGCAGACATTCCTGATCGTATCTCTCGTCGGGTCGATGGTGATACTTCCTGTCTGGCGACAGGCAGGCGAGACCCTGAATTCCCCCAGGGCAATGATCGGCTTCTTCCAGCTCGTGGTCGGTCCAGTTGTGATCGGGCGGGTCTTCTCAGGGCTTGCCATTCTCACCTATCTTGGAGCTTGGGGCTGCACTCTGAGCGTGATGCGTTTCGTGACCAGGTGGCGCGATAGGCCTTGATGTCGTTGAACCACGGCCTGGCGACGATGTCTCTTCCAACCCTGAATGCATCTCGGTCGGAGAGCTCCCGTCGGGCCAGCCTCGCGCGCTCCATCGCGAGGAAACGTTGGCCGATGGGCATGACAACTCGCCGGTCGGACGACGGCCTGGCACCGGGGCTACTTGACCAGTCTGCTCGTTTGATGCACGGTTCGGTCATGAGACGCGGCTCCGTCCTGAGCGCGGCGATCCATTCGGCTTTCGCTCGTTCGCAGCGATCGACGGTGGTGGTAACGGGTGGGCCACGCTCGGTTCGTCTACACCGAGCTGCGTTGGCGTTCGTCGTCGGGTTTCCGGGGGCGATTGGGACGATTGCCCTCGTCGCCGCCATGTCGCGATCGGGTACGAGTGACAACGTGTTCCCACTCGCCATAGGGGCACTAGGTCTCGCAACTATCCTGCTGGCTCTCGGGGTGCGAAGCGCTCTCCGGGTCGCTCCGGACGACGTCACAGTTCGGTTCTTTGGGCGCAAGAGTACGACAGTCCGGTTTGGCGACGTCACCTCAGCGACGTTCGGCATGGCGTTCCCAAGCCTCAGCTACGCAATTACGCTTGCCGATCGACATGGGCAGAAGGCGCTCATTCATGCGAATTGGTGGCAGGACGAGGCGGTTGTCATGACGCCGGTGTGCCGAGCTCTCATCAAGTACGACGTGCCGATGGATCGAGCAACCGCACGCGTTGTGTCGCGAGTGCTGGGCGTGAAGCGG
>PNKK01000146.1 GCA_013822395.1 Anaerolinea sp.
TAAGGCCATGGATCTCCATAACCTGCATGAACGACAGATCATCGCCGTCGCGAAGACGGAACAGGCTATGGCCTGGCTCGTGGCGAACGGGCCACTGGTCGTGGATCCTCCGCTGCCCAACTGGCTCATGAAGAGTCTGGAGCGATCTCGCCGGGTGATGAGGCTGCGTCGCGGCATCTATCTCGTACCGAAGCCCGACGGACGACTGCCCTCGCTTCCGCGAGCCATGAACATGCTCGACGAGGACGGGTACGTCACCGGTCACGGAGCCCTGGCTGCTCAAGGGCTCAATGACCAGGACGTGTCTCGCTGGTGGGCAGTGGGCAGCCGACGGCAGTCGGACATCGTCTACGGCCTGTACCGCGCGCACTTCGTGTTCTCGCCGGAGGCGGCTGTTGGCGGAGAGCGCGCAATGGTCAGTTTCGAAGGGGAACAGGTTCGGATGGCGACCGCCACCCAGGCGCTCGTCGACGAAGCCCGCCTCATGCCATTCGGGTTCGACTGGGTGGAGACAGCTCGGGTCCTGAGCAATGCGGTCGCGGTGGATAGGACCGATGAGGAGCGCGTCATCCGGGTGCTTCGCAAGCAACCTTCGCTGGCCGCCACTCGGCGGCTCGGCCTTCTCTTCGAGCTGGTTCGCGGCGAACCGCACAAGGGGTTGCTGGAACTCGCGCGACGCAGCGACACGATCTCCAGAGTTTCTGATGGACGGGTCACGGACCCGCCGTGGCGAATCGGCCTCCCCTTCGGGCGGGATCACATCAGGCGGGCGATGAAGTGAGCGAGAAGAAGCAGCGGCAACCTGCCCCGGATTTTCGCACCGGCGTCCGACGTGCCGCGGACGAGGCGAATGTAGCGGTCAACGACTACGAGCGCGCTCTCGTTCTCGGACAGGTGGCGGAGCTTCTCGCGGCCCATCCGCGTATTGGCGGAAGGATCGCCTTCAAAGGCGGTGCCGTCATGACACTGTTCGACGGCAGTCCTCGCCTCTCGCGTGACCTCGATGCCGTCCTCGTCTCGGGCGGCAGGATCACTGAGGCCACCGTCCGTGAGGCACTTTCGCCGCCGGGAGACAACAAGGTGGTCAAGCGCGTCGACCGCTTCGTGACCTCCGACAACAAGGGGATCCGTTTCCCGGTCGTCGTATGTCACCCCCTGTCGGGGCAAGGGGAGGTTCACCTGATGCTGAGCATCAACTGGAGCAGCCCGCTTCTGTGTGATCCCGAGTCCGGGACATTCCAGATCGGCAAGCGCACGGTCTCGCTCAGGATCATGGCTCGTCGCGAGCGATTGGCTGAAAAGATCCGGGCGTTCCTTGATCGTGGTGAGGATCGAGACGCCTTCGATCTCGCCCACTACATGCAAGTGGGCCTCAGACCCGACGAATGGGCGGCCTTGTCCGGCCTGGTTCACGAGAAGATGCGGATCGACCATGACCTTCCCGCCGGCTGCGATCTCCACGCTCTCTTCGACCAACGCTTGGACGAGATCGGTCCCGTCTGGGGCATGAGAGGCGGTCTCGTTCTGATGCGCGAGAAGTTGTCATGGAACGAAGTGCGACCTCGGATCGTCGCCCTGAAGCCCCACGTGCCCCGCTCCAAGCCTTGATCAGGGTCTCGCCTTTTGCCGTGCGTGAGATGGAAGCGTTACCCGGGCCGCCGGGCGCTGGCCGCCGGGCCCTACATCGAGTCGGGGGCGGAGATCCCGAGCAGGCCGAGCGCGTTCG
>PNKK01000147.1 GCA_013822395.1 Anaerolinea sp.
GGATCAAACTTGGGACATTTTCGACCGTACGAAGTGAGGAGTATTCAACCGGTAGCTACGCCCCATGAGCCTACGCCGACGCCCCGACCACGCGCGGGGAAGTTCGGCGTGAGCGTCGGTGCTGCCGGAGCCTCCGAGCAGTCCCCTCGGTCACCGCGCCCCCGTCAGGGACCACGGTCGGGCCGCCCTCGAGGCACGCCCGACGGCGGAGGACACGGCATTACTCGTCCCTTGACGCTCGCGTGATCGGCGATTGCGCCGTATACTCGACGGCTATTCCACCGACCCGATCGAAATTCCCATCCCGCTTTCATGCGATCAGTTCACTGGCCCGGGATCCGTTCCGGCGAGCGTCGTGTCTCGTGGACTTGAGATCCGATTCGTTGAAGGCGACCTTCTCTTGCACAAGAAGTAGTATTACGCGATGCGCGGGTTTCCGGACGCGACGATGGTGACCGGCGATGATGACGTGATGTTTGCGAATGACGTGCTTTCCACTCTAGTGAAATGGCACGAGCAGCACCCGGATACGGTTATCCTAGACGCCGCGTACAGAATCGAGATGAAACGGCGCGAGATCTAGGCCTACGGGCAATACTCTTCACTTAGATGTATTTCGGTAGTATCTTCCGGCAACTCCACCCAGGGGAGGTGTCGCATGGCCCGCACCATGGCTGGCTTGCCGGAAGGGACGCGCGTGGGTGATTACCTCGGGCTTGGCGTGGTCACGAAGACCTTCCCGCTCCCGTTGATCACGCAACTGCTTGCCGAAACGGAGCGCACGAGCCAACGCGAGCGCGAGTTGCCGGCGCACGTGATGGTCTACTACGTGATTGCGTTGGCGCTCTACATGCAGGTCTCGTATCGGGAGGTGCTCCGGGCCCTGCTGGAGGGGTTGCGCTGGCTGACCGGCCCCGACGCGACCGTTCACCCCGCCGGTCCCTCGGGCATCTCGCAGGCGCGGACGCGGCTCGGCGTCGCTCCGGTGCGGCGGCTCTATGAGGAGGTCGTGGCGCCGATCGCCACGGCGGCCACGCCGGGCGCGTGGTACCGCGCGCACCGGATCGTGAGCCTGGATGGAACCACGCTGGATGTCGCCGACTCCCAGGCCAATGCGGCGGCGTTTGGCCGGCCCTCGAGTTCGCGCGGCGCGAATGCGACCGGGGCCTTCCCGCAACTCCGCCTCGTGGCCTTGGTCGAAAACGGCACGCATGTGGTCTTTGGCGCCGTGCTGGGGGCGTACGCTGAGAGCGAGGCCACCCTCGCCCGCGCGGTACTCCCCGCGCTCCGGCCCGGCATGCTCTGCCTCGCCGATCGCTACTTCCTGGGATTCGATCTCTGGCAGCAGGCGGCCGCGACGGGGGCTGCGCTGGTCTGGCGGGCCAAGGCCAACCAGCGCTTTCCCGTCGAGGAACGCTACGCCGATGGATCCTATCGGAGTGCACTCCGCGCAAACAAACACTGCCGGGCGAAGGACCACACGCCGATCCCGGTGCGCGTGATCGAGTACCGCTTGCCCGGCATCCCGGACGCGGAGCCCTCGTATCGGGTGGTGACGACGCTGCTCGATCCCGCCACGGCCCCGGCCGCCGACCTGGCTGCGCTCTACCACGAGCGCTGGGAGATCGAAACCGCGTTTGATGAACTGAAGACGCCTCTGCGGGGCGCGCGGATCGTCCTGCGAAGCAAGACACCGGAACTGGTGCGCCAAGAGGCA
>PNKK01000148.1 GCA_013822395.1 Anaerolinea sp.
GGCGTCCGCCGCGCGGAGGTCGATCTGGAGCACCGAAGCGCCGTCGTCGAGGCCGCGCCGGAGGTCGCCTCCGAGGCGCTCACCGCCGCGGTCCGGGCCGCCGGCTACAACGCCTTCGAGCGACGGCGCCGCTCGGCCTGATCGCGGGCGGCGCACGGGACCGAGTCGTCCAGGGACCGCCGTCCCCGACCAGGCCGGCAACGCTCGCGGCACATGACATGGACAGAGGAGATGACATGCTGACCCACGACCTCGACGCCCTCTCGCAGACGCTCGCCGAGAGCTTTCCGGAGCCGTTCGGCGAGGAGACGGACGGGGCTCGGTTCCAGGAGACGATCCTCCGCCTCCTGGCGGAGGGCAGCCCGGTGCCCGTGGAGACGATCGCCTCGGCCACCGGTCAGGCCGCGTCCGAGGTCGAGCGCGTGCTGGGCGCGGGTGGTGCCGAGATGGACGAGCAGGGCCGCCTCGTCGGCCTCGGCCTGACGATCCGGGAGACCCCGCACCGGTTCACGGTCGGCGGACGATCGCTCTACACGTGGTGCGCCCTCGATACCCTGATCTACCCGGCCGTCCTGGGGCGCGCGCAGGTCGAGTCGCCGTGCCGGGCGACGGGCACCCCGATCCGGGTCGAGGTCACCGCCGCCGGCGTCGAGCGCGTCGAGCCAGCGGAGGCCGTCGTCTCGATCGTCCGGCCGCGCCCCGGCCTGCCGATCCGGGCGAGCTTCTGCAACGATGTGCACTTCTTCCGCTCGGCTGACGCGGCCGCCCCATGGCTGAGCCGCCACCCGGGCGCCATCGTCCTTCCCGTGGCCGACGCGTTCGAGCTCGGGGCGAGGCTTGCTGCCAGCCTGTACCCTGGCGTCAACGCGCCGAGCTGAGTCCACACGCTCTGCCGAACCTTGCGAGGGCGCCAGCCCTCACCCTTCGGGCCCGGCGCTCTTCAGCGCGACTCGGGGGACTCGCCGGCGGCCTCGGTCGCGAGGACGAGGCACGATGTCAGACGGTCGGCATTCTCGCGGACGATCGACTCCGCGGCGGCGAGGATCTCGCGAACGCGCCGGTCGACGAGCTGGTAGCGGTTGTAACGGCCGTCGGCCACGGCGAGGACGTAGCCGCACCAGCGGAGGCAGGCGAGATGGCTCGAGATCCGACCCTGCGCGACGCCGAGCTCGGCCTGGAGCTCGGTCACTGTTCGCGGTCGCACCGCCAGCAGCTCGAGGATCCGCACTCGGGTCGGGTCGGCCAGACCCTGGAAGAACGTCGCGAGGACCTCATCGCGCGTGAGCTGGTCGGCACGCGTTGCGGCGGTCGGAAGATTGCTGGTCATCGAGCACCCTGCTGCTGGCGACGGCGGTCGGTCCGCCGAGGTGGGGGAACCATGCGCCACGCCGTATCCCAACGCAAGCGACGCGTCGTGGGGTCGCCATTCATACGCATCGGCGTATGTTATCGTCTGCTGACCGGCCTCGCCGAGGACCGCCATGCCCGGGAGGAGCATCACCGTGACCGACCGCTTCGACTTCTTCATCCTCGGCTCGGGATCGACCGCGTTCGCCGCGGCGATCAAGGCCAACGAGCTCGGCGCCCGTGTCGGGATGGTCGAGCGCCGGACCCTGGGCGGCACGTGCGCCAACCGGGGCTGCCTGCCCTCGAAGAACCTCATCGAGGCCGCGCGAATCGCCTGGGACGCCGCCAACCCCC
>PNKK01000149.1 GCA_013822395.1 Anaerolinea sp.
CAGCAGACCGAGGATGACGGCCGCCGCGACGAGCCACTGGGCGGCCCGGTCGGCGAGACGCTGGGCCGGCGCCTTCGAGTTCTGGGCGAGCTGGACGAGCTTGACGATCTGCGCCAGCGCCGTATCGGCGCCGACCTTGGTCGCCTTGAACCGGAACGTGCCGGTCTTGTTGATCGATGCGCCGATGACGTTGGAGCCGACCGCCTTGTCGACCGGGACGCTCTCGCCGGTGATCATCGATTCGTCGACGCTTGACGCGCCGTCCACGATCACGCCGTCGACCGGGATCTTGTCACCGGGCCGGATCAGGACGATGTCGTCGATCACGACCTCGGCGGTCGGGATCTCGACCGGCTCGCCATTCCGGATGACCGTGGCCTTCGGCGGGGTCAGGTTGAGGAGCGCCTTGATCGCATCCGACGCGCCCGCCCGGGCGCGCATCTCCAGCCAGTGCCCGAACAGCACGAACGTGAGCAGGACGACCGCCGCCTCGTAGAAGACCTCACCCTTGAACAGGAAGGTCGCGGCGACACTGAACAGGTAACCGCTGCCGACCGACAGCGCGACCAGGACGGACATGTCCAGCGTCCGGTTGCGAAGCGCCCGGTACGCGCCGACGAAGAACATCTTCCCGCTCCAGGCGACCGCCGGGGTCGCGAGGAGGAAGGCCAGGATGTTGGCGTCGATCCCGAACGGGGTCGCGAGGCGGATGTTGAAGACCTCGGTCGCCAGCGGCGAATAGAGGAAGATCGGGATCGCCAGGATGAACGCGACGATGAAGCGCTTCCGCATGTCGAGGACCATCTGGTCCATCGTCATGCCGCCGCCGTGACCCATCGCGTGGGCCATCTGGGCCATCTCGCCCTGGACGGGGGCGCCCGCGGCCGGGGCGGCGGGCATCGCCATCGCGTGGCCGGCGTGCTCGGCTGACGCTGCTGCGGCGGTTGGCGCGGCCGTCGCGTGGCCGGCGTGCTCGCCACCGGGCATGGGCGGAGCCATCGTCGGCGCCGTTGTCGCCGGGGTGGCCATCGCGTGACCGGCGTGCTCGTCATGGGCGGCCGCCGGCGCCTCCGCCGGCGCCAGCGCGGCTGCCGGGGCGGCCATCGCGTGGCCGGCGTGCTCGCCCGCCGGCATGTGCGCCGCACCGTGCGAGACCGTGCTGCCGATGACGGCTGACTGCTCGTCCTTGCAGAGGTGGCACGGGACAACCTCCCCGCCACAACTGCAGCCGAAGCGCTCGATCAGCGCCCGGACGGCGTCCGTGGTGAGGGCCGTCTCGTCCCAGGTGACGGTGACCGTCTGGGAGACCGGATTGGCCTCCGAATCGAGGATGCCGTCCTGCCGCCGCAGGTAGGCGTCCAGGCCGGCCGCGCTGCTGGCGCGAAGCAGGCCTCCTGCTTCAAAGATGCCGTTCGTCACGGCGTGCTCCATTCATTGGTGGACGGACAGTGTCCATCCGGACACGTCGGTCGTAAAGACCCGCCGGGCGTGTTTGTCCGCCGGGCGTGTTCCGCCCGGCACCCCGGATCATGCTCGGGGTTGCGCGCCCATCGTGTCCGGCCTGCCTGAGAGCCGCCTGAGCGCCCGATGAGATCCGGAACCATCGTCGGCGCCCCGGATGCGGCCGGTGCACGGAGTCGTTCGCCGGCCCCGTCGCTGTGTGCGTGTCGCATCTCCTATCGCTGGCCGTTCAC
>PNKK01000150.1 GCA_013822395.1 Anaerolinea sp.
CTACATCTCTATAGTCTTTTGGGGAGGCGGTGGGCGCGTGATGACATCGACGACTGGACGGGAGCGGCGAACGATCGCAGGGGCGGTTGCGATCGTGCTCGCGCTCGTCACGGCCTTCCCGGCCATCGCGACGAACTTCGGCTCGAACACGGCGTCAGGCGGTACGCCCGCCCACCGCTGTGATACGGACGCCTGGAGCCAGTGCATCGCGAACAACGGCGTGCACCTGTGGTATCCGCAGGATCTCACCGCCAACCTGCTCGCGGCGACACGCAACGCCTCGGCCACCTACAACGCGGTGGCCGATGTTCTCGCCTCTGAGTGGTCGAGCTCGACGGGTGTTGACGTGATCGTCATGGACGAATTCAACAACCTGCCCAACATCGTCGCCTGGACCCAATGCAAGGTTGGGGCCGCCACGGGCGGCACCGATCCACACGCATATTGCCGGCCACAGTGGCTCCGCTATGACCTAGCAGATACATCAGCCTACGACACCCTCGGCGAGCGCAACTCGATCGCCTGCCAGGAGATGGGCCATACCCTCGGCCTGCGCCACTCATCGAGCACCTCCTCGTGCATGTATACGTTCCGGACCACGCAGGCCGGCCTCCTGGCAACCGACGACACGATAGAGCTCAACGCCCATTATTGAGGTGGGGGTACAGCCCATGACTGCACGGTTTCGGCACTTTGGCCGGGCGCTCAGGCGGCCGATCCGCCGCCCGCAACCGGCTCGGCTGGCTATCCTGGCCCTCGCGGCCGTGGTCCTGATCGTGGGCGCGGCACTGGTCCTGCAGCCGCCGTCCGGCGCCCCGGGTCCAGTCGCCGTCGGAACGGCGCCCGAGGTGTCGCCGCCTCTGCCCGAGGTGTCGCCGCCTCCGACGGCGTGTTCATTCCCCGAGGTGTCGCCGCCTTCGACCCGGACCGAAGCGGAGGCGAGTGCGATGGCGGCGGAGGCGTGTGCGCTCGCGAAACATGAAGCGGCGAACTCGCAGAAGGTCGCGGCCGGAGCGCCGACGCCGCCGCCGCGGTTCGACTTCTGGGGGGAGCTTTACGCCTTCGAGGCCACTGGCCCCGCCTACCGGTCGCTCACCGATCTCGGCATGCGGAGCGAGGCTGTCGTCGTGGGCTCGTTCACCGGCGCGGTGGAGCCCGGTCGGGAGATGCGCGACGAGGGGGCGGAGGCCAACGGCATGCCGCGCGAGGAGGCGAGCGTCTTCTTGGCGAACCTGCCGTTCAAGATCGACGAGGTACTCGCCGGCAGCCTGCCCGAACAATACCGCGAGACCGTCAACCTCGAGTACCTGGTCCATCCCAGTCGGCAGGAGGCTCTTGCCGAAGTCGTCCCGACCGCCGAGCGGGTCGTCCTGTTCATCGGGAGCAAGTACCTTCGGCGCGCAGGAATCCAGGACGTCTACTACGAAGTCGGACTCGGCAAGGGGACGTTCCGCGATGTCGGCGGCACGGTCGTGCCACTCGCCCTGCCCGACGACCCGAAAGTCGGACGCCTCGAGGGCATGCCGTTCGATCGCTTCATCGACCTCGTCCGGCGCGTCCCGATCCTCGACCTCATGCCGGAGGGCTGAAAGCGGCGTCGCCCCGCCACGCTTCGAGCTCGTCCCGGATCAGCGGCAGCAGCTCGCCGCTCGACGGCGTATCGCCGGTCTCGCCCGGAGTCGGCGCCCCGT
>PNKK01000151.1 GCA_013822395.1 Anaerolinea sp.
ATCAGCGTGAACATGTTGAGGTGGCGCGTCTTGAGCGAATTCCAGCCACGAACGAAAAACGGAGCGCCTGCCCACAGGACGATCGGCGCGGCCAAGGCAAGTTGGAGCCACGGCGAAATCGCCGCGCTGACGAGATGAAGCCCGAGCAAATCGGTTCCCATCGTGAGCACCAGCAATGGCACCGACAGCGCCGCCGAAACCCACCAACGCCGGGTAAAATCGACCAGCTCGGGGTTCGGCGCATCGTCTAGCGAAGGCGCTTCGGGCTCGAGCGCCATCCCGCAGATCGGACAGGAACCGGGACCATCGCGACGAATCTCGGGGTGCATCGGACAGGTCCAGATTGCACCCGCGACGGCGACCGGCTCGATACGTGGACGATCATCAAGGTATCTGGCGGGATCGGCAGAAAACTTTGAAAGGCATCCTGCCGAACAGAAATAATAAGGATGGCCATCATGCGTCGTCGTCAGCGTCGACGCTGAAGGTGTGACGATCATCCCGCAGACAGGGTCTTTTATGAGGACGCCCGTATCTTCTTGGGGAGAGCCCGAACAGCAGTCCTTCACGGCATCGGTCGGGATGGCTGTTTCGGTCATCTGAAATTCCCATCATGGGTAATGATGTCCGGCGGGCCGTAACGCCCGCCAGACATCAGTATCAGTTTGGTTGGGCGAGGATTTTGACACATCGGTCGTGGCTCAGGTTCATCGAGTTCAGTCCTCTGCCCTTCATTTCGCCATGATCGTGAGGACTGCCGAGCCCCATGTTCTTTTCCATTTTTTCGCAAGCTGAACGCTCTGCGCTTGTCGCGGTGCGGTCGCCGGTGGTGGCACAACCGGCTAACAACATGGCCGGTAAGATCGATATCGAGGTCATCCGAGGCATCGCTTGTTTCCTTGATCGTTGCATTTCGGCCCAAATCGACATTGGCGATTCCAATGTGCTCGCCAATGCACCAAGCCGAGGGTTGCGGTCGCCGCCGCCAACATTATATAGTACCCCTAAGGGGTATATGCAACCCGGACTTGGATAAGAGGAACACATGCGAGGATACAGCGGTAACAAGGATGCTTTGGAAAAGCGGCTGGCGCGCATCGAGGGGCAAGTCAGGGGGATTGCCGCGATGATCGGCAACGACCGTTACTGTATCGACGTCGTGACACAGGTGCAGGCGGCACGGGCCGCATTATCGAAAGTCGAGGCCGAACTCTTGCGCGGTCACGTCAGCCATTGTCTCGACGAAGCTGCCGCCAGTGGCGATGCTGAAGCAAGGGCGGTCAAGCTCGAAGAGCTGATGCGGGTTTTTCCGCGCATGGCTCAAGACTGACGCTCCACTAGTATTATGTGGCGGGCTTGGTTAGGGCCAATCGATGCCCCCGCATGAAGTCGCTCCTTTTGAACTGTGATCGTTTAGGGTCTGGGTCTGTATCATTTTCCAGGGAGAACGGACTCGAGTGTGGAAAGTCGCGATCGCCTCGTTATCCGTTCGGCGCTGGCAGCAGTGCTCGCAGCCGTTGCCGCGCTCGGCTGATCCGTGTCTCGACCGCTTTTTCGCTGATCCCGAGGAAATCGCCGATCGCCGCCTGCGGCCAACCATCGAACGCGCTCAAAATCAGCGGCTCCTTCAGGTTGGTCGGCAAGGAAGCGAGGGCAGCCATCGTGAAGTTGAGGGC
>PNKK01000152.1 GCA_013822395.1 Anaerolinea sp.
CCGGTGATCCAGGTGATGCTCGGAATCTTCGACCGCGCGGGCCGCGTCGCCCGCCGGCGCGAGGTCCGCCTCCTCGAACAGAGTCCCGGCTCGCTCGGGGAGTAGGCTCGCCGCCTACGATGCCGGCATGCGGGCCCATCGCGAGACCCAACCCCGCGACCCCGGCCGCTGGACGGACGATCCGGCGTTCGCGGCGGTCGAGGGCGCCTTTGCCGCCTACCACGAGGCGTGGGGCGGCTGGATGGTGGGCCACCATCGCGGTGCACCCTTGGATCCGGCGGACGACGGCGTCGCGACGCTCGTCGCGACGCTCGTCGCGACGCGGAGGGCGCTCGGGGGAGAGCTCGCGCGCCTGGACTCCGCGTCCCTGGACCCGGACGACGCGGCCGCGCTCGCGAACATCCGCGCATGCCTGCCCGAGCTCGACGCATGGGCGGAGCCGCTTGACGGTGTGGCTCTCGCGGACGCCCCGGCCGAGGCCACCAGGGAGTCGTACGGCGCCGGCGCAGCGCCCGAGGCCGCCGACATCGCGACTCTCCGCCGCGCCACCTTCGCGGCCTGGGGCGCCGCGATGGGCGACCTCCATGTCCGGGGAGAGCGCCTGGACCGGCTCACCGTCGCCGCGCGCCTGGGCCGCGAGGACGACCCCGAGACGCGCCGCCGCCTCTTCCTCGCGATGGCACCCGGGTGGCGGGTCCTCGACGGTGAGGGCGGGCCGGGTGATCCAGATGGCCCGTACCGGCGCCTCCTCCGGGCGTCGGCGGAGCGCTGGAGCCGCCACGGCTCGCCGATCGCCGCGAATGCGGCAGCGCTCGGAATTGACCCGGCCGCGGTGGAGCCGACGCTCCGCCGCCTCCTCGCGACGTTCCGGCAGATCGCGCTGCCGAACGGCCTCGTGGAGCCGTGGGACTACCGGTACGTCGTTGGCAGCCTCGCCCGGCGCCTCGACGCCGCGATCCCGCTCGAGCGCCTCCGGCCGATCAACGACGGGCACCTCGCCTCGATCGGCGCGGACCCGGCGGCGCTCCAGATCCAGTACGACATCTTCCCCCGCCCAGGCCGGCCGGTGATTCCCACCGCGTTCACGATCAGCCTAGACATCGCGCGCCGCACCCAGGACGGATGGCGAGCCGCGACGCCGTGGGTCTTCGCGACGTATTCCCAGGGTGGTCTCGGCAACCTGGAGGAGCTCCTCCACGAAAGCGGCCACGCGCTCCACTACGCGGCGCTCCGGGCGCGGCCGGCGCTCTTCGCGTGGCCACCGGATCAGGCCGCGTTCGTCGAGGCGATCGCCGACATCGTCGGCTGGACGGCCCACGAACCGGCATTCCTCGCCGAGCAGTCCGGCGCGGAGGTCTCAGCGCGGGAGGCCGTCGTGGCCCGGTACGGGAGCGTCATGCTCGATGCCTGCTGGACGCTCTTCGAGCTGGAGATTCACCGGCACCCGGACCGCCCCCCGAACGACGCGTGGGCCGAGATCGCGGAGCGCGATCTCGGGCTCGTCGGGCACCCGGAATGGTCGTGGTGGGCCCAGCGCGGGCAGCTCATCGACGGTCCGGGCTACCTCGCCAACTACGCCCTCGCCGCCGTGATGGTCGCGGCGGTCCGGGCCCGGATCCGCGAGCTCCGCGGGGACTGGTCGACCGGTGAC
>PNKK01000153.1 GCA_013822395.1 Anaerolinea sp.
ATCGAAGCCGGTGACGTAGCCGGCAAAGTCGTAATGCGCCTCGGTCCAGCCCCGGATCTTCGGTAGCCCGGGCCCAAAGCTGTCGGGCACGATGTCGTCCGGGTTGCCGACGAAGATCGCCCGGTCGCGGATCCGCGGGAAGCGGGCGATGTGCTCGATCATCTCGGCGTTGTAGTCGGCGGTCAGGTACGCCTCCCGCTCGCCGCCGTCGGGCATCGGCAGCCAGCCCACGAAGTCGGTCAACCAGACGTAGGCCGCGGTCTTGAGCTCGGGGTTCTCGTGGAGGTAGTAGTCCAGCTCCCAGGCTTCGTCGCCGATCCACAGGTCGTAGGGGTCGTCGCGGACGAGGTCGTGGAAGACCATGAAGTTCGCCAGCAGGATCTCGTCCATCCGGCGCCACGCCCCGAAGCAGTGCAGGTCGTGCTCGCCTGACTCGGACTCGATGTGGCCCGACTCGCTGGCCAGGGCGGTACTCGCGGGATGGATCCGCTCGCCGCTCGCCTCCAGGAACTGGGTCACCGGGTGCTGGGCCAGCCAGTCGATCTCCAGGTCGGGATGGATCCGCCGCAGCTCGCGGGCGATGGCGAGGTCGCGCTGGGCGTGGCCCAGGCCGATCGGCGACGAGATGTAGAGCGCTCGGCGGCGCCGGCCGCAGGCTCGGGTCCAGCTCCGGCTGCGGACGGTGCCGGCGACGCCTGCGGCGGGCCGACCAACGGTCGCGTCCCCGGCGGGAGTTGGCGCCTCGGTTGACGTGGCAAGCGCCGGCGGGTGGACGCGATCGATGAAGTCACGCAGGGCGAGATCGAACCGGACGGGATCCCGGGCGTTGGGGTTGTGCCCCGAGCCGGCGAGTTCGAGGAATTCGGCACCCAGCGCCTCGGCCAGCGCGCGGCCCAGCCGCGCGGGGATGATCCCGTCGTCGCCGCCGTGGATCACCAGGCATGGGCAGGTCACCCGCGCGGCGAAGTCGCGCGCGGCTGCCCGGTCGACGTACGGAGCACGCTCGATTCGAATGAGCGTCTCCGCGTCGGTCTCGAGACCCCAGCCCACGCAATCCTCGATCGGCTTGGTCGAGTGCGGCTCGCTGTAGACCTGACCGAAGAAGAACTCGAGGAAGTCGCGGTAGTCCTGGCGCCAGTAGTGGAGGTTGTACTTGGCCCAGCCCTCGTACCGCTCCAGTGGTTCGTCGAACGGAACGGTCTCAGTCTGCCGCTCCGGATCGGGATCGGCGAGCGGCACGTAGGGGCCTTCGAACACGGCGGCCTCCACCCGATCCGGGTGCTCCGCCGCGAGGCGCAGCGCGTACCCCCCGCCCATCGACACGCCGACCACGATCGCCCGCGCCGTCGCCGTCGCGTCGAGGACCGCGAGCGCGTCGGCCACGAACTCGGTATCCGCGTAGGCGGCGACGTCCTCGGGCCGGTCCGACCGGCCGTTGCCGCGGCCATCGAAGGTGACCACCCGGTAATGGCGCGCCAGGTACGGGATCTGCATCTTCCAGAGCCGGGAATGGACGATCGACCACGTCGGGAGCAGGAGGATGGTCGGCTCGCCGTCGCCATAGCGCTCCCAGGCGATGTGAACACCGTCTCGCTCCACGAAGCCTGTTTCATCGGGGTAGCGGG
>PNKK01000154.1 GCA_013822395.1 Anaerolinea sp.
TCCAGTCCGAGCTCCGCCGGCTCGAGCAGCTGATCCGATGGGCATCCGAGAAGGCGGCCTCGCTGCCCTCATGGGACGGATGGGCAGCGCTCGGTGAGGAGCCGGAGGTCTCGCTGCTGCTCGTCGTGCGGGACACGAGGACGACGCGGGTGGTCGCTCGCGAGTTCGGACGCGTCCTCCGCGCCGCGTACCCCGCGCACCCGGATGACGCCCTCGCTGCGCTCACCGGCCAGTCGCCGTGGCCGGGCGCCTCGATTCTGTGGGCCATTCCCGGCCGGGCAGCGGCCGACGGCGTCCGTCTCGTCGCCCGCCCGTGAGGAGGTGGGGAGGGCCCTCTGCGGATCTCGTGCTAGCCTTTTCGGCCCATGGAGAACCCGAGCGGCCAGCGCCCAGTCCAACGCCCAGGCCGGCCGCGAACTCTCGTCGAGAAGATCTGGGACGACCATGTCGTCGCGGAGGATCCCGGGGCGCCCAGCATCCTCGCCGTGGACCTCCATCTGGTCCACGAGGTGACGAGCCCGCAGGCCTTCACGGGTCTCCGGCAGCGCGGCCTCCGTGTCCGCCACCCCGAGCGAACGGTCGCGACCGCGGACCATTCCGTCCCCACGACGCCGCGCGGGCTCCCGTTCCTGGATCCCATGGCAGCGGCCCAGGTCCAGCAACTCGAGGCGAACTGCCGCGAGTTCGAAATCCCGCTCCACGGCCTGGGCGACCCGAGCCAGGGCATCGTCCATGTCATCGGGCCGCAGCTCGGCCTGACCCAGCCGGGGATGACGATCGTCTGCGGAGACTCGCACACGAGCACCCACGGCGCGTTCGGGGCGCTGGCGTTCGGGATCGGGACGTCCGAGGTGGAGATGGTCCTAGCGACCCAGACGCTCCTCCAGCGCAAGCCGAAGACCTACGAGGTCCGAGTGGACGGGCGGCTCGAGGCCGGCGTCAGCGCGAAGGACATCATCCTCGCCCTCATCGCCCGGATCGGCGTCGGCGGTGGGACCGGCCATGTCTTCGAGTACCGCGGGGAGGCCATCCGCTCCCTGACGATGGACCAGCGGATGACGATCTGCAACATGAGCATCGAGGGCGGCGCCCGTGCCGGGCTCATCGCCCCGGATGAGGCGACGTTCGAGTACCTGAACGGCCGGCCGCATGCTCCCCACGGCCCCGCCTGGGACCGGGCGGTCGAGGTCTGGCGGACCCTTCCGACGGACGACGGGGCGACGTTCGACCGCTCGATCGTCATCGACGCCTCGACCCTCGAGCCGATGGTCACCTACGGCACGAACCCCGGGATGGGGATCCCGATCAGCGGCCGCGTCCCGGATCCCGCGGCGGCTCCTGACCCCGCCGGCCGCCGCGCCCTCGAGCGTGCCCTCGAATACATGGACCTCACGCCCGGCCAGGCGATCCTGGGTCAATCCGTGGATGTCGTCTTCATCGGCAGCTGCACGAACGGGCGGATCAGCGACCTCCGGCTCGCCGCAGCGGCGATGGAGGGTCGGCGGGTGGCCCCGAACGTCCGGATGATGATCGTCCCGGGCTCCGACGAGGTGAAGCGTGAGGCCGAGCGCGAAGGCCTTCATGAGATCTTCC
>PNKK01000155.1 GCA_013822395.1 Anaerolinea sp.
TCGAGCGCTGCGACGCCCGTTTCACCCAGTGCGTGGGCGCTGACGATTGCCGGCTGGCCGGCGATCACGGCGCCGCCGCCCCCGTTGTCGCGGACGTACGCGGCGCTGACGATCAATGCCTGGCGCGGCGCGGTCGGCGGGAAGGCGGCCGACCCACTGCTGGGAGCCGCTGTTGGACCGGGGGATGCGCTGGGGCGAAGCGCGAGTTGCAGCGCGGTCCCACCCAGGGCGACCACGACCAGGACGAGCAGGGCGACGATCAGGGTCGGCGGTCGCCGCCTTGCGGTGGGCGTTGCTCGAACGCTCGGTTCCATGGCGGCCCTCCACCACCGTTGGAACGCTACCGTTGGAAGCCGCTCTCGTGGCCTCAGCGCAAGGGACAATAAGACCCAAATTACCCGACTGTCATGGGCCGAATGTCACAGCCTTGCGGAGACCAGGGGCGCCTGAGAATCCTTAGCAGGCTGAGGTCCCGGCGCAGCATCCCATCGGTCCCGCGTCAGGGCTCCAGACGCCGGGCGAGGTCGAGCGTGACGTCCTTCGACGGCGTGGCGTCGCCGAAGTTGTAGACAACGAAGTAGGTGCGTTGCCCGTCGGTCCACACGATCTGGCCGGTGAACCCCTGAGCCTTGAAGCCGCCGGTGCAGAACAATGCCTCGTCGCCGATGTCGCCAATCGACTCGCAGGTGTCGCCGTAGGCCTCGATCGAGGCCCGAGCATCGGCGACGCCAGAGCCCGCGTCGATCTCGACCGTGACCTGCGCATCGCCGTAGTAGCGGCAGATGGTCGCCTCTCCCACGATCCCGCTGACGGTCTCGAGCTCACCTTCGCCCGGGTCCGACCCCACGACCTGGCGGATCGTTGACCGAGGCAGTGCCGCGCAGGCGTCCTTGCCGCTGCCCGCTGCGTCGCCCGAGGCCGCGGCCGAGGTGGCCGACCCGGTCGCCGAGGGCGGGGAGGACGGCGAGGCACCACGCTCGTCCGTCGCGGTGCCCCCTCCGCCGCACGCCGCGCTCGCGACGGCAAGCAGGAGGCCAGAGACAATCAGCCGCCGGGTCGTGCGGATCATGCGCCGACGATGGCGCCCCCCGTGCAGGTTCCCGTCGATGTGGATGCCTTCCTCGCTGGCGTCCATCGGGTCCTCCGCGTCGGCTTGCCGGGCTCGATCTCCGGAAGTCTGCGGCCATTGCGGGAGCCCGGACACAGGGTGACACGCTGAGCATCGGGAAGTTGGGCCAGAAGTACAGGGCCAATGGTCACGATCAGACGACTCACACTCCACACGGCGAGGCGAGCCATCCCCTCCGTCCAGCAACGCGAGGGCAGTCAAGGCCGCCGCGGCGATCCGGACGAAAACAAACCGGATCGACGCCCGGGTCCCGCGTCGGCAAGGAGCGACAGGAAGCTGGCGGGCGCATGAACGGGCAGCTCGCCCGCGAGCGCGAGCAGGTGGCCGTCGCCGGTCACGAGCACCGCGCTCTGATCGTCGGCGGGAGCCAGGAGGTCATCGTCATTGGTACTCGATGCGTGACCCAACCTGCCGGCAACGTGCGCGATTGATACGCTGGCGCCGCC
>PNKK01000156.1 GCA_013822395.1 Anaerolinea sp.
TGCGTGCCAGGGTGAGTTGAGTCCAGTGGTTCATAGCAAACCGGCCTGATGCAGGGCGAGATACGGATCAACACGCCATGAGCAGTTCGATGATGACGTCGGTGCATGACAATGAACGGATGGATGAAGCCCACCCGCGCGCCGACGGGCCGCGCCGCCGGCGTGCGTTCTCGGCGGCCGAGAAGTTGGCCCACCTGGATGCCTACGAGCAGGCCTGCGAGCACGGTGAGGGCGGTGCCTATCTGAGGCGGGAGGGCTTGTATTCGTCGTCGATCAGCGAATGGCGCAGGCAGCGCGATGCGGGTGTGCTGGCGGGCAAACAGCCCGGCGAGAAGATCGGCAAGCTGACCGCTGAGCAGGCTGAAATCGCCCGTCTCAAGCGGGAGAACGCGCAGATGAGCAAGCGCCTGGCCACCACCGAGGCCGCGCTGGACATCATGGGAAAAGCACACGCTCTCTTGGAAAGTCTTTCCGAGAGAGCGGATTCCGACGAGCAACCGAAGAAGCGCTGACCGAGGCCTACGGGTCGCTGCTCGCGGTCGGCGTGTCGACCAGGCACGCAGCGGCGTTGACTGGCGTGGTGCGCTCAACGGCGATCCGGCGGCGCAACACCGCCACGGCACCTACGCCGGCGGTGTCGCCGCAACCGGTGGTCGAGCCGGTCAACAAGCTGACCGAGTTGGAGCGGCAGTTGGTTGTGGCGACGCTCACCAGCGCCCGGTTCGTCGATCTGGCACCGTTGCAGATCTATGCCCAACTGCTCGATGAGGGCGTTTATCTGTGTTCGGTGTCCACGATGTACCGGGTGCTGCGCGAGAACAGGCAGGTCAAGGAGCGGCGCCGGCTGGCCCGCCATCCCGCCAAGGTGTGTCCGGAGTTGGTCGCGACCGCGCCGCGGCAGGTGTATTCCTGGGACATCACCAAGGTGCCCGGGCCGGTCAAGGGTGTCTATTTCGACGCGTACGTGATGATCGACATCTACTCCCGCTACATTGTCGGTGTCCACGTCCATGCTCATGAATCCGGTGTTCTGGCCAAGGAACTCATCGAGCAGGTGTTCAAGGTGCACGGCGTTCCCCACGTCGTGCACGCCGATCGGGGCACGTCGATGACCAGCAAGACCGTCGCGACACTGCTCGCCGATCTCGAGGTCACCCGATCACATTCGAGGCCTCGGGTATCCAACGACAACCCGTTCTCGGAGTCGCTGTTCAAGACGCTGAAGTACGGGCCGGAGTTTCCCGAGCGCTTCGGCTCCCTGTCTGAGGCAAGGCAATTCATGGATGACTTCGCCCACTGGTACAACCACGAGCATCGTCATACCGGGATCGGATTGCACACCCCCGCCAACGTGCACTTCGGGCTCGCCACCGACAAAGCCGCCGAGCGACGTGCCGTCCTGACCGACGCCCGTGCCCGACACCCGCACCGCTTCAGCACCCACCGTGCGCCGAAGATCCTCGACCTGCCCGACACCGTCTGGATCAACCCACCAGCCCAGGAGGCCGACACGACCGCCGCTTAACACCCGATGGACTCATCCGCCTTGACAAGTTCC
>PNKK01000157.1 GCA_013822395.1 Anaerolinea sp.
ATTCTCGCCGCCGACTACGATCAGATTCACCTGTTGCCGCCGAGCGTGGAGGACTGGGTGGGACCGGAGCACCCGGCGCGCTTCGTGCGCGAGTTTGTCGGCGCGCTGGACTTGAAGGCGCTGGGCTTGGACACGCTCAAGCGCGACGAAGGCGGCGTCACCTACGAGCCCGCGCTGCTGTTGAGCGTGTGGCTCTACGGCTACCTGCGGCGGGTGCGCAGCACGCGCGCCGTCGAGCGAGCGTGCCGCGAAGAGATGGGCTTCGTGTGGCTCAGCGGCAACCACCGCCCGGACCACAACGCGCTGTGGCGGTTCTGGGACGCGCACCGCGAGGGCCTGCGCGCGCTCTTCCGCCAGAGCGTGAAGGTCGCCTTCCGGCTCGATCTGCTCGGCCTGGCCGCCCAAGCCCTCGACGGCACCAAGATCATGGCCGCCTGCAGCGGTCGCGGCGGCTTCGATCAAAAACACCTGGAAAAACTCCTCGCCCAACTCGACACCGAACTCACCGAGCGCGAAGCCGAGATCGCCCGCGCCGGCGCCGCGGCGGCCGCCGCCGGCCTGCCCGCCGAGCTGCACCGCGCGCACACCCTGCGCGAGCAAGTCCGCGGAGCCCTTGAGCGCGTGCGCTCCGGCGAGACCCGGCACGCCCACCCCCTCGAGCCCGACGCCGCGCGCATGGACTGCGACGGGCGCAATCGTTTTGGCTACAACGCCCAGGCGCTCGTGGACGCGAAGGCCCAAGTCATCGTCGCCGCCGAGCTCACCAACGCCCCCAACGACACCGCGCAACTCGCCCCGATGCTCGCGCATGCCGCCACCGTGCGCGCCGAGATCGGCGCGCCCGACGCGCCCCCCGCCACGCTCGCCGACGGCGGCTACGCCAGCGGCGCCCAACTCGCCGCCGCGATCGAGGCCGGCCACGACGTGCTCACGCCCTTGCCCAGCTCCAGCCAAGACGACTCCGATCCCTACCACGCCGCCCACTTCCGCCACGATCCTGCAGCGCCGCGTCGTCGTCTGCCCCCAAGGCCGCGCGCTGCCCTTCCACCACGAACGCGAACGCCGCGGCCACAAAATCGAAGTCTATCGCAGCGCCCAAGTCTGCAAAGACTGCCCCGTGCGCTCCCGCTGCACCACCGACCGCCACGGCCGCAGCATCGACCTCGGCCCCGGCCACGCCCACCTCGCAGCCCTCCGCGCCCGCTGGAAAAAACCCGGCACCGCGGAGTATTACGCACTGCGCGCCGCCCTCGTCGAACCGGTCTTCGCCCAAGTGAAACAACAAATGGGCTTCCGGCGCTGGACCGTGCGCGGCCTCGAAAAAGCCCGCGTCCAATGGGCTCTGCTCTGCACCACGTGGAACCTGCAGGTGATCTACCGCCGCTGGCGCGACGGCCCCACCGGCCCCCGCGCGCCCGCGCCCCGTCCGCCGGCCCCGCGCCGACGCGGACCGGCTCCTCTCCGCCCGGCGTCCGTCTCCGCCGCCGCGAAAATCTTCCTCTCCTCCCCCCGCCGCTGCCTACCCTGATCCGATCCCAA
>PNKK01000158.1 GCA_013822395.1 Anaerolinea sp.
GTCGATCAATCCGCGATCATCGCCGGATCGCCCGTCGCCAACCTGGCGCTCTCCCACCGTCATCGCAAGAGCGCCGCCGCCCGGCGCGCGATCCGCGTACGATGCCCACCTCCGCGCCGCCCGACCCATTGCGGCGCCTGCAGTCCCAGACCAGACCGAGGAGTGACCCGTGGCCCGTGCGAAGCGCACCGACCGCTCCGATGCCCGCCGCCGATGGCGCCAGGCCCATGCCGGCGAACTCGAGGAGTCGGAGGCCGTCGCCCCGGCATCCGAACCGGCGCCCAGGCAAGCGTCCGCGCCATCCGAGCGGCCGAGCATCACCGGCGCGTTCCGCAACGCCTACCGCCCTGCCCGGATCCGTGAGGATATCGCGGCGCTCCCATGGCTCCTCCTGACCCGCGGGTTCCTCGTCTCGCTGGCGCTCGTCGTCGGCGGCACTGTCGCGGTGGTCGTCGCGCCGGGCAACACGGTCACGAACCTCCTCTTCCAGGCGATGGTCGTGCCGCCGGCGATGGCGCCGATCTTCATCGTCGGGTTCTTCGCCCGTCGGGCGAGCTACCTCCTGGGCCTGATCATCGCCCTCATCGACGTCGCCGCCTACGCGGTCTTCGTCTACGCCGTGGGGCCTGGCCTCACGACCGAGCCGATCGATCCGGTCCAGCAGCAACAGCTTGTCTTCTCGGCGATCTCCGTGGGCCCGCTGTCGGGCGTCTTCTTCGCGGCGGCGGCCGCCTGGTACCGGCGGTTCCTCACCCTCTCGAATGCGAACGCGCAGCAGCGAGCCCGGGCCCGCCAGCAGCAGAAGTCCCGCGCGGGTCGGCCGGCCCGGGGCTGACCCGGGCCTCGAGCAGACGCGGTAGGGAGGTATCCGCTGGCGGAGCGTTGCGGCAGATGCTGTGCGCTAGAATGGCGTCGCCGGCAGCAAGGCATACGCTCCATCGAGCGTGAACCTGGCGGGAGTAACTCAGTTGGCAGAGTGTCTGCTTCCCAAGCAGAATGTCGCGGGTTCGAATCCCGTCTCCCGCTCCACATCGCCCCTCAGTCGCCGTGGCCGGCGGGCCGCACAGAGCTGGTGAAAGTCGGGAGCGGCCGTCAATTTGGTAGCGACTAACTGAGCACGGCGTTCGGGCAGATGGTCGAAAGGTCGCCGATCTCTTGGACGACGGGCTGGGGGTGCGGTTGGCCAACGCAACGATCGGCGCGCGCTCAGCGACCAGGAACAGCAAGCGACCACGAGGAACGAGGCCGAGCCTTTTCGGGCTCGGCCAAGGCCGCCTCGGGCGCGAGGACCAGCCGGCCAACTGTTGCTGCCGGGCCGCCTGGGAACTGATCCGCTGTCTCAGCCTGGCGCCTTCGACTCTCCCTTCTTCGCGGCGCGCACCGCCCGAAAGGCCGAGTCGTCGCCAAGGTGGAAATAGATGTGCCCACGGAGCGAGCCATCCGGCTCCAGGGTCGCCCAGCCACGACCGCTCGCTCGGTCTCCTTCA
>PNKK01000159.1 GCA_013822395.1 Anaerolinea sp.
GGTCACGATCACCTACCGCGACTGGGCAGCCGTCGAGGCGCACGCCGATGCCGAGATCGCGCGCCGCCTCTACCCGGACCAGGCGACGTTCAAGGCCGAGGAAGAGCGCCGCTTCTCGCTCCTCGAGGCGCACTGGGACGTCGTGCTGGAGGGTCACGACCTGCCGGAACCCTGACGACCCGGCAGCGACCGTTCGAGCGACGTCGACGGAGGGTGGATCGTTGGTCTGCCCGGTGCGACGGGGTCACGTGGTGGGGTCGGCCAGCCGCATCAGGAGCGCCGGGCCGTCGGAGTGGTCGTTCCACTGACGTTCGACTCGGAACCCGGCTTTCTCCCACGCACGAATCGCTCGACCGTTGTCCTGCGCCGGGTCCACGGTGATGTGACGCCATCCCCGGTCGCGCACGAGATGATCGATCAGCATCCGCGCCGCCAGCGGCCCGAGGCCCTGGTTCCGCGCTGACGGCACGAGCATCATGTCCAAGCCTGCATCACCGGGGCCTTCCAGATGGTACTGAATGTACCCGATCGGCTCGTCCCGGAGCTCGACGATGAACGACTCGACCCGCGGACAGCGACGACCGGTGTACTTGGCAGCAACCTCGTCTCTGGCCAGGGGCTTCCCACCCCACCAGCGACACATCTCCGGCGCGGCAAACCATTCCGCGAGCAGATCGAGGTCCCGGTGGGTCGACGGTCGGAGGCGCAGCTCGCCTGCATCGAGCGTCGGGTGAGGATGATCCATCCGTGGTGGCCTGTCCCTCAGGCCAGCAGCGGGTAGGCGCGCCGGGTCAGGAACTCGGCGAACGTGTCGGCGAGGACGAGGGCATCGAGGACTTCGGCCGCGGCCCCGAGTCGCCCGGCCGTGGGACCGCCGAGCGCAGCGAGCTCTTCGCGGCGGATCGCCAGGTAGCGATCGGCGGTCAGCGGCCGGCCGTCGTCGAGCGGGGCGCCGGTGACTCGCCACTGCCAGAGCTGCGAGCGGGAGATCTCGGCCGTGGCCGCGTCCTCCATGAGGTTGTTGATCGCCGCCGCGCCGTTGCCGGACAGCCACGCGTCGAGGTACTGGAGCGCGACCGACACGTTGAGCCGAACGCCGGCCTCGGTGATCGCTCCGCCCTGGACCCCGATGTCCGCGAGCTGCGCGGCGGTCACCGCGACGTCGTCTCGGAGGCGGCCCTTCTGGTGCGGCGCCGCGCCCAGGACCCCGTCGAAGACCTCGGTGGCCAGCGGGACGAGGTCCGGGTGCGCGACCCACGTGCCGTCGAAGCCATCCCGCGACTCGCGCTCCTTGTCCTCGCGGACACGGGCCATCGCGGTCGCGTTCACGGCGGCGTCCCGGCGAGACGGGATGAACGCGGCCATCCCGCCGATCGCGTGGGCGCCGCGGCGGTGGCAGGTGGCCACCAGCAGCTCGGTGTAGGCGCGCATGAACGGAACCGTCATGGTGAGCTGCGAGCGA
>PNKK01000160.1 GCA_013822395.1 Anaerolinea sp.
GAGACGGCCAGCGGAGGAAGGGCACCCGGAAACGGGGCGGACGGGGCGCACTCAGGCTGTGCGCCCCGTCCGGGTCTCGGGGACCCTATCGTGAGCCGGCCCGTGGCCGGGGTGGTCCGCGCCGCGGACCAAGGAGCCATCAAGTGGAAGTCGGCACCGGCCGAGCCGGAAGCCGAAGTCATGAGGGCCGGAACGGCTGTCGGTCCGGCCCTCGCCTAACTCGAGGTCAGGATGCCTCGGGGTTACTGGCGGCGCCTGTGTGCCTTCGCCGGGGTCATCACCAGGACGCTCGCGAGCAGTGCTGCCATGGCGATGAGGAGCATCCGCCAGCTACCACCCGACGGCGCGGCCGTGCCGGTCAGGGAGTCGGTCGGCGGGAGCGTGACACTCGGCGCGCCGGTCTCAGCCAGGACGGCCTGGGTGAAGCTCGGAGCCGCGGTCGGCTGGCTCGGCGGCGGGACGCTCTGGCTCGGCGGCGGGACGCTCTGGCTCGGCGGCGGGACGCTCTGGCTCGGCGGCGGGACGCTCTGGCTCGGCGGCGGGACGCTCTCGCTCGGCGGCGGGACGCTCTGGCTCGGCGGCGGGACGCTCTCGCTCGGCGGCGGGACGCTCTGGCTCGGCGGCGGGACGCTCTGGCTCGGCGGCGGGACGCTCTGGCTCGGCGGCGGGACGCTCTGGCTCGGCGAGGCCGTCGGCGTCGGGTTCGATACGTCGTAGCACCACGTGACATGGCTGATACCGGTGGGCCCGGTGTACAGACCGGTCCCCGAGAAGGCCTCGGCATGATCGGTCGTCGGCGCATAGACGTACAAGACATTGAACCCGTCGTTACCCTGGCCGGTCTTGATGAACATGGCATCAATGCCGAAGTTCGAAGACCAAGTGAAGGTCCCCGTCGTTGCGTTCCAGGTGTCGATCGTGATCGTCCCCTGGCCGGAGACCGTGACCGTCGCCCCAGCTGAAGGCGTGGCGTTCAGTTTGGCGTCGACCCAGTCCTGGCCATTGCCGTACCAGTCCTCCAGCCCCTCGGTTCCCTGACCCGGAGTGTCGCTGCAACTTGGGTTCCCGGCAAGCCTCCGATCAGCTTGGGAGGTGACCATGGTCACCTCGTGGCTGGCAAGCGTGGGCGAGGCGCCCGGCGCGAGCAGCGCCAGGGCGAGCATCGAAGCGATACTCAGCCATCCGATCCTGCGGACGGTCGAGACGCGCTTGGTAGTGAGTGTGCGATTCATCGATTGGTCCCCTCCCCGAGACAGATTCAGACCGGTCTTCCCGAAACAGATCCCGCCGGCCCCAGACTCTCGTCGGGGCCGAGTGCGTGCTTGTTAGGATGATGGAAAGGTTCGGCGCCGTCCAGTACCTCTGGACCCCTCTTTCCGAGTTCCAAGCGCACCTGACCGCACCTGACCGCCCGATCTTTCGGTGCGCTCGTGCACCAGTGGTCCCAGGACCATCGTCCTT
>PNKK01000161.1 GCA_013822395.1 Anaerolinea sp.
GGTTATTCGCGGATTTTAGTGGGTGGCAGAGTGACGGGCTCCGATGCGCCGCTCGCCTCCGGACTCGCGGCGATCGCGTGGCGAGGTGAGCGCGGTTGCTGAGGTTGCCAAGAAGGGGCGCGGTTCGGGGATTGAGCCGACGCTGCTCGGGTGGCAACGACATGGGGCATGGCACAGAACCAAGACCGGGCGGCGCAAGCAGCAGTGGCGGCACACTACGGGATGCTGCTGGGAATCCAGTCTCCGTGGGAAGTGAAGCGGGTGCAGCTGCAACTCGACGAGAAGAAGGTGGAGCTGGCACTCGCGCATGACAGCGCCTTGCCCGTGCGCTGTCCCCACTGCCAGCGGGTGTGTGCGCGACACGACCATGCCCCGGAGCGGCAGTGGCGCCATCTCGACGTGATGCAGTTCACGACCATCATCCGGGCACGGACGCCGCGCTGCCACTGTCCGGAGCACGGAGTCGGGACGATCGCGGTGCCGTGGGCAGAGCCGCACGGCCGCTTCACTTTGTTCTTCGAGGCCTTCGCCGTGGAGGTGATCCGGGCCAGCCGTTCGCTGACCCAGGCCTGCGACTTGCTCCGGTTGGACTGGCATGCGGTGCAGGAGATCATGGCGCGGGCGGTGGAGCGGGGACTGTTGCGGCGTTCGACCGAGGAGGTCCGTCGGGTCGGGCTCGACGAGAAGAGCTTCGGCCGGGGGCAGGATTACGTCTCGCTGCTGACCGATCACGATGGGCGGCGGGTGCTGGAGGTCGTGCCCGGCCGGGATCTGCCCAGTGCGGTGAAGCTGTGGGAGAGCCTGCCGGACTCGCAGCGGGCCAGGGTCGAGGCGGCGACGATGGACATGGGGGCGAACTTCGCGGCGGCTACCCGGCAAGCCGCGCCCTTGGCCGACATCGTGCACGACCGCTTCCATGTCTCGAAGCTGCTGGGCGAAGCGGTGGACAAGGTTCGGCGCGAAGAGCACCGCCGGTTGCTGCAAAAGGGTGACGAGAGCCTGACCGGCACGAAGTATCACTGGTTGCAAGGCGCGGCGCTGGAGGGCGAACCGGCGCTGGCCTTCAGCGCACTCTGCGAGCGCAACCTGAAGACCGCACGGGCCTGGGCGCACAAGGAGACGTTCGTGGAGTTTTGGGCGCAACCGGACATGGCTGCCGGCCAAGCGTTCTTCGCCGAGTGGTTCCGCGCGGCTCGACGCTCCAAGCTCGATCCGCTCAAGAAAGTCGCCCTCACGCTCAAGGAGCATCTGACAGGCTTGCTCAACTACTTCGTGCATCCGATCACCAACGCCCTCACCGAAGGCTTCAACTCCAAGATCCAGGCGATCAAGGCCGACGCCCGCGGCTTCCGCCGCTTCGCGAACTACCGCACGAGAATCCTCTTCTTCTGCGGCAAACTCGATCTCGCCCCCGATCTACCCGCCTTCCTCACCCACTAAAATCCGCGAAGAACC
>PNKK01000162.1 GCA_013822395.1 Anaerolinea sp.
CGACACCTGGCCGGGCAGCCTGGCCGCTCCGCAGAGCCTCGACCGCTACGTCTATGTCGAGAACAACCCGACGACCTATGCCGATCCATCTGGGAACTTCGTGCCTCTGCTGATCATCGGTGCGGCGGCCCTGGTGGGTGCGGCCGCGGGCGGTGTCGCCTACACGGCTGGCGTCGGTATCGCCAACGTCGCCCAAGGAAGGCCCATCGGGGACGGCTGGAACCTCGTCGACGCTGGGATTTCCGCTGTTGCCGGGGCCACGAGCGGAGTACTAGCCACGACGGGTGTCGGACTCGGGGGGCTAGTGGTCATGAATGCCGTCGTGGGCTTCGACGCGACGGCGGCATCGATGATCGCGGGCGGGCGGAGAGATCCATCAGAACTGATCGCGGGTACAGCCTTTGGGGCACTCGGACCGCTACTCCCTGGTGGCTCAGGAGCAACCGGGTTCTTGCGCGGACTGGTCAGTAGCTCCGTTGCGAACGCAGCGCAGGGCATTCTGACTTCCGAGGGATTGAACGTGGGCCCGTTCGCCCTGGTATCGAAGTCGAGGGCATTGACGGGCTCGCGAGGTCGGTAGGATCAATTGAGTGCGAAGGATGAACCGTGGCCTCGCCTTGATCTCGATCGCTAATGGCCTTGGAGATCCTCCGCGGCTATGGTCGTTCGGAACATGAGGTGAGAGTGGACACCGTGATAGTCAGGCCGGCGCGCGCCGCGTTGTCGACCGCCGGTCGTCGGCTGCAGCTTTTGGCGGTTCCGTGGGCCTTCGGATTACTGCTCGGCGGCGAAGCCGTCTTGCCGTCGCTCGGCGTTGCAGCCGGGCCTGACCGGCCCTTGTGGGTGCGGTTCTTGTTGGTCGCGATCGCCATCGCTCCCGCGGCCGTGTGGATAGGGCATGCGTGGCTAGGCCGCATCCCGTCCTTCCGGTGGCTCCTTGAGTGGCCCCAGCCCGCAGCCCGCATCGACCGCGACGGGATCGAGCTCGTGCTCGCGGGTGAAGGCGCCCGTAGATTTGATTGGGACATCGTCGCGAGTCTTCAACCCGGTCAGCGGTGGCGACATCCGGCGGAGCTGGTCGGTACGGATGGCACGACGCTCGCGAGCGTTCCCGAGAGTCTCGTGCGTCCTCGTCCAGGCTGGCGGTCCGCCCGCACGCTCGCACAGGCCGTCGTGGACTTACGACCAGATCGATATGCGCTCTACAGCGCTAACTGGGCCGGGGTGGCCGACGCTTTCGCCCTGAGAGAGACAGTGTCAGTGCCGTTTGACATCGCCGCCGCCGATCGACGTCGCTCGGCCGTCGTTGCCGCGGTGTGCGCGGTGCTGATCGGCGGGGCCGTTCTTGGAGTCGTCACCTGGTTGGCGGTTCGCGGTTGAGCTCGTCCGGCAGGGAGACGTTCGCCCTTCCGCGTTGTGTCGCGAGTGTTGGGCGTGAAGCGA
>PNKK01000163.1 GCA_013822395.1 Anaerolinea sp.
GCCGTGCTGGGCCGAGATGGTCGTATGGGCAGTTTCTTTGGCGAGGGTGGCTTGGGCTCGCCCCGCAGCGCCGCGGTTGCCGTCACGGATCTGCTCGACCTCGAAACCGGCGAACTGATCCGGGGCCGCCTCGCAATCAATCGCCCCAAATGACCCGGAGGCACGTGGTGAGGGCTCATCGCATGAAGCTCATCGGGGCGACCGCTGCGGCCGCCTTGGCGTTGTTGATCGGGGTCACGGTCGCTCAAGGCCATTCCCCCGTGGTTGGCGAACGGCGCTTCACCAACGATAACCAGCCGCTCCCCTACAAGTTCCTCGTGCCGGCAGGCGCCACGACTCCCTACCCGGCCTGGGTGTATTCCGCGACCAACGGAGCGCTCACGGCCAACTGGCCCTCGGCAGCTGACAACAACAGCCGTACGGCAATCTTCAGCAGCACCGCGACAGGCGCCGGGACCGTTGAGTACACGCCCCAGAACACCTCGCCCTGTAGTGGCCTTATGAACTGGATCCAGTGTTCCTCAGGCTGGGGCACGACCAGTTTCAAGATTTACATCAGGAATTTCCTGGTCCAGCCGGATCCCACCACCGGCTGGAGGTGGTACGACACCGCGGGCTCCTGCCCGGTCTACGACAGCACCAAGAACAATGCCTGCTATTACGCCAGACGTGGCCTGATTCACGAGGTCGGGCACGTCGCAGTCCACCTGGCCCCGACCGCGGCCCACACCTCCGAGCTGGAAACCGACACCGTGATGCGGGCTGCGCAGCCGAGGTACAACCTATCGGGTTGGAACACCGAAACCTTACGGGAATGCGATGAGGCCCGTGCTCAGCTCCTCTACGACGTACGAAACACGGCCGGGCCGTACGCGGGATGCTTCGACCACATCGCCGGAGGAGCTTCACCGAATGGGCTATATAGCAAGGCGACAGTCGCGGCGAGCGCCTACACGGTGTGCCTCGGCACCACGGCCACAGCCACGGGTCGTCTTGCGATCCTCACCACAACGAACTACCAGGAACTGTCCAACAACCCGCTCTCAAATCGGACGCTTTGGTTCGATCGTAAGCCGTCGACGAGCTCAACCTGGACGCCGAATGTTGCGTCGACGACCGCGTCGAACGCCTCGCCAGGCAGCAACTGGAGCCGGGCATTCACTACGTCGGCTACCACGCCCATCACATACAACTTCCGGGCGTATTACCTTGGCGAGACGGGTGTCAACGCGAGCCTGGCCCAAGGGTATGCGTTGTTCAACATCACGTGGAAGAGCGCGCCGTGCTGAGGCCAGCAACCCGCACTCGAACATAGATCCCAGCCGGTCTTGCGCAGGAACCAAGGCCGTGCCGGCCGCAACCAAGGCCGTGCCGGCCGCGACGCGAACATGATCGTCGGCATGCGGGCCGCTGGTCGGCCACGTCGATCCCCTCCA
>PNKK01000164.1 GCA_013822395.1 Anaerolinea sp.
GTCCTCATCGACTGCGGCATGTTCCAGGGGAGCCCGAACGAGTCGATCCGGAATCGGATTCCGCTCGGCTTCGACCCCACCGCCCTCGATGCGATCCTGGTGACCCACGCCCACCTCGACCATTGCGGCCTCCTGCCGATTGCGGTCCGTGAGGGCTACCGCGGGGCGATCCACGTCACGTCGGCGACCGCCGAGCTCGCCACGCTCGTCCTGCTCGACAGCGGCCGGCTCCACGAGGAGTTCGCCAAGCGGGGGTCGCGCTGGGAGGCACGCAACCCCGAGAAGGCGATCGTCGAGGATCACAGACAGGCCGCCGACTACGTCGAGGCGCTCGAAGACGCAGGGCGCGTCGACGGCGCTTCGGGAGCGGCCGGTACCGCGGGCCTGGTCTTCGCGGTCGGCTCGGTCGCGAGCGGCGAGCATGTCGCGACGGCGATCGAGCCCGATGGCGGCTGGGAGGTCCACCCGGCCCACGACCCCGAGGCCGAGCTCCGATCCCAGCGCCCCGAGCTCCTGATCGATCTCGATGCCCCGCTCTATACAGAGAACGAGGCGGCAGCGGTGCCGCCCCTGTTCAAGATCGTCCGCTACGACCGCGAAGTCGAGGTGGCGCCCGGGGTCCACGCGACGTTCCTCGACGCGGGCCACATCCTCGGGTCGGCGATCATCCGGCTCCGCGTCAGCGAGCAGGAGAACGGCACGGAGCGGATCCTCGTCTTCTCGGGCGACCTCGGCCGACCCGGCACGCCAATCCTCCGAGATCCGTCGGTCGTGACCGATGCCGACTACGTCGTCGTCGAGTCCACGTATGGCGGCCGCGAACACGAGCCGTCGACGGAGGCCACCCGGATCCTCGCCGAGACCGTCCGCGAGGTTGATCGGGTGGGGGGCGTCCTCCTCGTCCCGTCATTCGCGATCGGTCGGACCCAGGAGATCGTCTGGGAGCTGGACCGGCTCATCGAGCAGGGCGAGATCCCGCTCCTGCCCCTCTACCTTGACTCCCCGATGGCGTCGAAGGCGTCTGACGTCTACCGCCGCCACCCGGAGATGTACGACGAGGAGACCGCGAAGCTCCTCGCGTCGGGCGACACGCCGCTCGACTACCCGGACCAGCGGATCACCAACAACGTTCGCGACTCGCAGTCGATCGCCCGCTCGCCGCGGCCGTACATGATCGTGGCGTCGAACGGGATGCTGACCGGCGGCCGTGTCGTCGGCCACCTCCGCGAGCTCGTCGGCGATCCGAAGGCAACCCTCCTGTTCGTCGGCTACCAGGGCCAGGGCACGCTCGGCAGGCACATCCAGGCCGGAGCCCGGACGGTCAAGCTGGACGGTCAGGTCCGGCAGGTTCGTTGCCAGGTCCGGTCCATCAGCGGCTTCTCCGCCCACGCGGACGAGTCGGAGCTGCTCGCCTGGCTCG
>PNKK01000165.1 GCA_013822395.1 Anaerolinea sp.
CCGGGCTGGCCGAGCCGTTCGAGGGATCGCCGTTTCAGATCCTGGCCGGTCTTCTCCCGGACGGCGCCGTGCTGTGGGCCGGCAACTCGATGCCCGTTCGCGATCTCGACGGCTGGTTCGGGTCGGTCGACCGGTCGATCACGATCCGCTCGAATCGCGGCGCGAACGGAATCGACGGGGTCGTGTCCACGGCCCTCGGGTCGGCGGCGGTGGCCGCGGGTCCGGTCGCGCTCGTGGTCGGCGACGTGTCGTTCCTGCACGACCTCAACGCGCTCGTGGCGGCTCGCCTGCACGGCCTGTCGGCGACGATCGTCCTCGTCAACAACGACGGTGGGGGGATCTTCTCGTTCCTACCGCAGGCCCAGCCCGCGGCCGCCGTGCCCGGGACCGGTCTTCCGGAGCATTACGAGGAGCTGTTCGGGACGCCGCACGGCATCGACGTGGGGCCGATCGTGACCGCCCTCGGTGGGGAGCACCGTCTCCTCGCTCCGATCGATCTGCGCGACGCCATTGCGGACTCGATCGGGCGGTCGGGTGTCCGGGTCCTGGAGCTGCGGACGGACCGCGCGCGCAACGTCGAGCTGCATCGCGAGGTGGCCGGTGTCGTCGCACGCGCCCTCGCGCGCGCCCGCGCCGAGGCCGGTGCGGCATGAGCGGCATCGTGATCGACGGCCTCCGCTGGGAGGTCCGAGCCCGCGGCTCGGGGGACCCGCTGCTCCTGCTCCACGGCTTCACCGGTCGCGGGACGGCCTGGGGGTCTCACGCCGCGGCCTTCGCCCGATCCTTCCGAACGATCGTCGTCGACCTGCCGGGACACGGGCGGACCGAGATCCACAACGACCTCGCCCGGATCGGCGTCGAGCGCACCGCGGACGACCTGGCCGCGATCCTCACCCGTCTCGAGGCGGTTCCAGCCCGGGTTCTCGGCTACTCGCTCGGGGCTCGGGTCGCGCTCCGCCTCGCCGTCGCACACCCGGACGTCGTCGCCCGGCTCGTCCTCGAGAGCCCCTCCGCCGGCCTGGCCTCGGCCGCCGAGCGCTTGTCGCGGCGCCGCGCCGATGCGGCCCTGGCGGACGCCCTGGAACGTGACGGGATCGAGGCGTTCGTCGATGCCTGGGAGCGCCAGCCGATCTTCGCCGGTCACGCGGCGCTGTCGACCCGCCGAGCCGCCCGGATCCGGCGAATCCGGCTCGGCAACCGTGCCGCCGGCCTCGCGACGAGTCTCCGCGCGGCCGGGCAGGGCGCGATGGCGCCGCTCCACGACCGACTCCGCTCGGTCCGTGCCCCCACGCTTGTCATCGCCGGGGGGCTCGATACGGTCGGCCGCGCCCGCGCGGAAGCGGTCGCCGCCGGGGTGCGGGGCGCCCGTCTCGCGATCGTCGACGGCGCCGGGC
>PNKK01000166.1 GCA_013822395.1 Anaerolinea sp.
TCGTGTCCCTACAGTTGGTGTAACAGCGGACAGGCCGAGAAACGGAACGGCCACCGCGTCATCCTCGCGTCGCTGGAACTGAGAAACCGACGACAGGAGGAACACCACGGTGGCCGACGACAGCATGACCCTGCTCGAGATGTTCCGCACGGCGAGCGCCGGGGGCGACGTCGACGTCCTGCGCGAGGGCGTCCGGATCCTGGCCCAGGCGATCATGGAGGCCGAGGTGACCGAGGTCACCGGCGTCCCCCGCGGCGAGCGCGATCCGGAGCGCCGCCGCACGCACCGCAACGGGTACCGGGACCGGCGTTGGGACACCCGCGTCGGGACGATCGAGCTCGCCATCCCGCGGGTCCGCGACGGCAACTACTTCCCGTCCCTGCTCGAGCCGCGCCGCCGCGCCGAGCGGGCCCTGCTCGCGGTCGTCCAGGAGGCGTACGTCGCCGGGGTCTCCACGCGCCGGGTCGATGACCTCGTCCGAGCCCTCGGGATCGAGGGGATCAGCAAGAGCGAGGTGAGCCGGATCTGTGCCGCGCTCGACGCCGAGGTCGAGGCCTTCCGGACGCGCTCGCTCGCCGAGATCGCCTGTCCGTACCTCTGGCTCGATGCCACGTACCTCAAGGTCCGCGAGGGCGGGCGGGTCGTGTCGATGGCCGTGCTCGTCGCGACCGGCGTCGCGCTCACCGGCGAGCGCCGGGTGCTCGGGCTGGAGCTCTCCGCCGGGCACGACGAGGGCAGTGCCTGGCCGAGGTTCGTCCGCTCGCTCGTCGAGCGCGGCCTCCACGGCGTCCGCCTCGTCATCAGCGACGACCACGCCGGCCTGGTGAAGGCGGTCGACGAGCAGTTCCTGGGCGCCGCCTGGCAGCGCTGCCGGGTCCACCTCACCCGCAACGCCCAGGACCTCGTGCCCCGGAGCGCCCGGAGCATGGTCGCCAGCGCGATCCGGATGGTCATCGAGCAGCCCGACGGGATGAGTGCCCGGGAGCAACTCGACCGGGTGATCGACGGCCTCCGGCCCCGCTTCCCGGCCGTCGCCGACCTGCTGACGAGGGCCGAGGCGGGGTTGCTCGCCCACTTCGACTTCCCCGAGCCGCACCGCCGCCAGATCCGCAGCACGAACCCCCTCGAGCGGCTCAACAAGGAGATCAAGCGCCGGACCGCGGTCGTCGGGATCTTCCCGACCCGGGCGAGCGTGATCCGCCTCGTCGGGATGATCCTCGCCGAGCAGGACGACGAGTGGCAGGACGGCCGGCGCTACTTCCGGCCGGAGACCCTCGCCCTCATCGACGCCGAGCCAGACCTTCAGGAGGTGCCGGCGATGCTCATCGCGAGCTGATCGATCGGGCGCGAGGACGACGCGCTGTTACACCACGTGCTGGGACTTGACC
>PNKK01000167.1 GCA_013822395.1 Anaerolinea sp.
CATCAGAAATGGAAGTGCCTTTCGACGGCAGTCAAACTCGCGGACTTGCATCTGGACGGCGGCGGCTATGTCGAACGTCGCCGCAGCGCCGGAACCCGACGACCCCCGGCCGGGGAGGGCCAGATGCTACGCTGCCCAACCGTGCGGACTCCCATCGCCCTGTTCGTGCTCGCGCTGCTCGTCCGCCTCGCCCTGATCGCGATCTATCCGGACGCCGCCTACCCGGACAGCTACTACTACGTCGACGTCGCCCGGGCGATCGCCTCCGGCAATGGGCTCAACATCGACTTCATCTGGATCTTCGCCGAGGTCGGCAACCGGATCCCCGACGCGCCGACGCTCCCCGTCCCGTCGAACGCGCACTGGCTGCCGCTCGCGAGCTTCGTCCAGGTGCCGTTCATCGCGCTCATGGGGCCCACTGCGATCGCGTCCGCCCTGCCCCTGGCGATCATCGGATCGTTCGCTGCGCCGCTGACCTGGGCGATCGCCCGCGACGCCCGCACCGAGCCCCTGGTCGCGACCGCCGCCGGCGTGCTCTCGGCGGTTCCCGCTGCGGCCACGGTCTTCATGGGGCAGCCCGAGAACTTCGCGATCATGCAGCCACTGGTCGCGGCGGCGATCTGGTGCACAGCCCGCGGCCTCAAGGGGGACGGGCGAGCCTTCGCGTTCGCCGGTCTCCTGGCGGGGCTGGTGGCCCTCGGCCGAAACGACGGGATCTTTCTCGGCGGCGCCCTCGGCCTGGTCTGGCTCGGTGACCGGATCCGCTGGTGGCGCCGGCGCCACGGCGCGGGAAGCTGGGTCCACGTCGAGGACCGCCGGCCGATCTCGCTCGCCGCGGCCGTGGGCAGCCTCGTGCTGTTCCTCCTGGTGATGGCGCCGTGGTGGGCACGCCAGCTTGCCGTCTTCGGCTCGATCTCCCCGACGAGCTCGAGCGGCGCCGCCCTATGGATCCGCACCATCGCCGAGTGGAACTCGATCACGGCCAACCCCTCGCTCGATCGCTTCCTCGCCCAGGGGATCGGGCCCATCGTCGCCAGCCGCCTGGGCGGGCTCACGTCGGCCATCTGGAACTACGTGGTCGTCATCGGGTCCGTCGTGATGATCCCGTTCATCCTCATCGGGGCCATCGGACGGTGGCGCTCGCGGGACTTCACCCCCTGGTTCGTCTACACCGGCGTCGTCTTCCTGACCGCCACGCTCATCTACCCGCTCCACGTGCCCGGCGGCGCGTTCATCCATTCGGCGATCGGCCTCGCCCCGCACGCGGCGATCCTGTCCGTCGAGGGCGTCCTGATCCTCGTCCGCTGGATCGCCGCGCGGCGCCGGACGTGGGATGAGCGAACCGCGAGCTCGGTCTTCGCGTGGGGGCTCGTCGCCCTCGTCG
>PNKK01000168.1 GCA_013822395.1 Anaerolinea sp.
GCGGACTCGGTGAATCAGGCAGCGTTGACGCAGCGCGGTCGGGAAGATCTGCTCGATCGCCGCGATCAGGCCGGCCGCGCCGTCGGAGACGACCAGCAGCGGACACCCCAGCCCCCGCTCGGTGAGATCGGTCAGGAAACCCGCCCAGGCGTCGGTGGACTCCACCACTCCGGGGGCCAGGCCCACGAAGATGGGCTTGCCGGCGGTGGTGATGCCCCACGCGGCCAGGATCGGCTCGGCTGGTGAGCCGGGATGCATCCGGAAGAAGGAGGCATCCAGGAACAGGTAATCGAGCACCACATCGCCGAGCGGGCGCCGCGCCCAGGTGTCGTACTCGGTCTTGATGGCTTGACATATCTGGGAGACAGTCGATTTCGAGATCGCGGCCTGATCACCCAGCGCATCGGCGAGGGTGGCTTCGACATCGCGCACCGACAGCCCGCGCACGAACGAAGCGATCACCAGCGATTCCAGCGCGTTGGTCTTGGTGACGTGCTTGCCGAACAGCCGTGAGGCGAACGCGGCGGTCGTGCCGCGCAGCTTGGGCCGCTCCAGGGTGATCGGACCGGCAGTGGTCTTGACCGTCGCAGCCCGATAACCGTTACGCGCACCGGGCTGCGCGTCTGCTGCGGTGGCGCTGCGTTGGTAGCGCTCACGGCCCAAGAACTCGGTAATCTCGGCCTCCAACGCGGCCTGCATCAGCAACTGCGCACCCAGCCGTGCCACCTCCTCCAGGATCTCGGGCAACTCACGATCCGAGGCGAACAACTCGTCGATCTTGGCGCGAACACGATCGGTCGGCGATACTCGTGCAGGCACGGGCGTAGGTCCTTTCCTTCGATGACTTGGCGGTCTCGAAGCAGAACCTACGCCCGGCCCCTTTTACACCGGCTTTAGGACGCGACCCGCGGTGAGGTTGTTATGGACATTCTGACGGCCGCCACCGCCCGGGTGGGGAGGCTCTCCCGGGGGGGTCGTCGCAAGGATGACCGCATCGATGCGGCTGCCGCTGCGAGTGCGGCCACACTACACGGAGACACCCGTCAGGTTTATCCGGAGACCGCCGCCGACTCTCTAGCCCTGCTCGATGAGCGGCGAGTCAACTTGCCTCACAGCAGAACGCGAGCCGTCAAAACATCGCCGCGCCCACCGACCCCGCCGCCTTAGGCCAACGCCGATGACGGCGCCAGCGGCTTTACAGCGGCACCGCTTTGGATCGCGTCTCCGGTCGTCACCGCCAGCCCCTCGCTGGCCTCGTCAGCACCGACCACCCGGTCGGCGACCGTCGGTACCGCCGCGTCGTCCGCGGCCGGCAGCGTGGCATTCGATGCGGCGGCCTCGGCTTCCCGAATCAGTTCGCGGGCTTGCTTTTCGGAGAGCTTGGC
>PNKK01000169.1 GCA_013822395.1 Anaerolinea sp.
GCCGGAATCATGCATGCGACGTCCCGGTTCCGCCTCCATCCAGCCGGGCGGTTCCTGCTGGCCTGCCTGGCCGACGTGCCACTCCTCAACGCGTACTTGATTGGCCGGACGGCCGGGATCCCGCGGCTGATCCGCGGCCGTCGGTGAATCGCTCTGCCCTGGTCCAGGACTGGTTCTTCGCGCCGGGTGGCAGCGAGGAGGTCGCGATCGAGCTCGCGGGGCTCCTGCCCGGCGCCGACGTCTACACGACGTTCATGGAGCCCGAGTTCCAGCCGCGCCTCGCCGGCCATCGCGTCCACCCCTGGCCGATCCAGCGGCTCCTGGGTCCCACGAGGCGCTATCGAAGCCTCCTCCCGATCTACCCGTTCTGGTTTCAATCCCTCGACCTCCGCGCGTATGACCTCGTCGTCAGCAGCTCGTCGGCCTTCGCCAAAGCCGTGCGGACCCGGCCGGACGCGCGCCACATCGCGTACATCCACGCGCCGATGCGCTATGCCTGGGACCTCGAGGGCTACCTGGCGGGATCCAGCCTTTCGCTCCCGTCCCGGATGGCCGCACGGACGCTCCGTCCCCTGCTCCGGAGGTGGGACGTGGCGACGTCCCGCAGACCGGATGAGCTCATCGCGAACTCGGCCGCGGTGGCGGACCGGATCCGCCGCTTCTGGGGCCGCGACTCGAGGGTGATCCACCCGCCGGTGGACGTCGAGGGTGTCCCGCTCGGGACATCGGACGGCGGGTTCCTTCTGGTGGCGGCCCGTCTCCTCGCCTATCGTCGCTTGGACCTCGCCGTCTCCGCGGCGAACCGGCTCGGTCGGGACCTCGTGATCGTCGGAGTTGGACCTGAGCTGAAGCGGCTGCAGGCCCTGGCCGGACCCACGGTGCAGTTCGTCGGCCGAGTCTCGCGCGGCGCGCTGTACGACCTGATGGGGCGAGCGCATGCCTACCTCGTCCCCGGGGAGGAGGACTTCGGGATGGCACCCGTCGAGGCCATGGCGGCCGGAACGCCCGTCGTCGCCTTCGCGGCGGGCGGCGCCCTCGAGACCGTGGTCGATGGTGTCACCGGCGTCTTCTTCGACCGCCCGGAGATCGATTCCGTCGTGAAGGCCATCGACCGAGTCGACGGACTGGCACGCGATCGAGAGGTCATCCGGGCACACGCCGAGCGCTTCTCGCGACGCGTCTTCAGGGGGCGATTCCACGAGTTGCTGGGTTTGAATGACAGGGAGGGCTGACGTGCAGAGTCGGTGCGGCGAGGTCCTCGCCGAGGTCGGGCGATCGATCGACGGACTCATCGCGACGGCGATGCCACGAGCGGCCGTCACGCGCCGCCTCCTCGACGTCACGAGCTTGACAAGGCCTCGCCGACCGGAAAGAATACCA
>PNKK01000170.1 GCA_013822395.1 Anaerolinea sp.
GACAGCGTGGATGCGGACCTCGAGACCCTTCGGGCCGCCGGGTCGGACCTGGGCGATGTCGAGGCCCGCTCCCGGACCCGCCCGGACGGCGAGGAGGTTCGATGGCGAGCTGCCTTCCCGCCGTCGCTCGGCCCCGCGGAGCCCCCGTTCATCGTCGAGCACGAGCTCGTCGGCGCCGAGTGGGGCGAGGGGGCGAGGGCGGCGCGCGCCGGGTTCGTGCACCCGATCGGCGGGCCGGCGCATGTCACCGCCCTCGAGCTGCCGGTCCCGGACATCGCAAAGGCGACGAGCGCCTACGCCCGGACGGTTGGCATCGCGTTCTCGGATATCGACCCACGAAATGCCCATGCCGCCGTCGGCCCGCAGGTCGTGCGCCTGCATCACGACGCCCCGTGGTGGAATCCGGCGGTCGTCGAGATCGTCGTCGACCGCGCCCCGGACGCGTCTGGTAGCGCGCCCCGAGAGATCGACGCCCTCGGAGTGCGCTGGCGGATTCGAGGCTAGCGGCGCCTCGTCATGCCGGACTCGCGGAAGGTGCGTTCGCGGGAGCCCTGCCGCGATCCAGGTGCTACGCCGCCGCCTTGCCGTCCCGACCCTTGCCGAGCTCGCCCCGGACGGCGGCGGCGCCGTGGACCGCGGCCCAGGCTGTCACGGCACCGGCGAGTGCCACGGATCCGGGACGGACCGCGAGCCGGTCGTTCAGGCCACGGATCCCCGTGCCCAGCTCCGCGAGCTCCCCGCGATAGGCGGGCCTGTCCCCGTCCGACCGCCCGGTCGCGGGATAGACGTCGAAGTAGCCGTCCGTGCTCACGACGATGTGGGCGTCAGGCGATGAGAAGGGCGTTCGAGCCATGGTGGGGAATCCGATCCGTCGCGCGCTTCGGACCGGCGAATGAAAGCCCGGCGATGGCGACTACGCTCCCCACGATCGGGCCTTCGGCCGATTCCGTCAAACGGGCGGCCTCGCGCGGCCCCGTCGCTCGGGTACGCTGACACGGACGATGCCGAAGTTCGCGAAGTCTCCCCCGGAGCTCATCGCCCGATTCGTCGCCGCGCTGGGGCGGACCGCGGCGCCGGACGTCACGCAGCGTCAGATGTTCGGCTACCCGTGCGCCTGGATCGGCGGCAACATGCTGACCGGCCTGTTCGCCGAGCAGTGGTGGGTCCGCGTGAGCGAGGCCGATCGAGACGCGCTCCTCGCCTTGCCCGGCGCCCACCCGTTCGAGCCGATGCCCGGCCGCGCGATGGGCCGCTACGTCGTTCTTCCGCCCGACATCACCGTGCGAGACGCCGACCTCGCCGCGTGGCTGGCAAGATCGATCGACTTCACGAGGTCGCTGCCGGCGAAGCGGTAGCCCTCGCGGCGGCTCGATC
>PNKK01000171.1 GCA_013822395.1 Anaerolinea sp.
CCAGGCATGCGGCTGACATGTTTCGGGCTCCCGGGCGGCTCCGCGCGTCGTGGACGTGCCTGACAGGAATGGACCCGACCCATGACGACGGAATCCGTGTCCCAGAGGCATGAGCGGCCCCCGGCCACGGCGCCACGCGCCGATCAGCCGGCCGGCACGCCCGGCAGCGTGACGGTGACGCGGGCGCCGGTCGGCGCGAGGTTCTCGGCGACGGCGTCGCCCCCGTGGGCGCGGGCGAGGGCCCGGACGATCGAGAGCCCCAGGCCCGTGCCCGGCCCGGTTCGGGCGGGATCGGCACGGTAGAAGCGATCGAAGGCCCGGTCGAGCGAGCCCGCCGGGAAGCCGGGTCCGTCGTCGCTCACGCGGAAGGCGACGGCGCCCGTGCCCGAGGTTCGCGCCTCCACGAGCACCCGCCCGCCACGGCGCGAGACCGCCAGGGCGTTGTCGATGAGATTGCCCAGGATCCGCTCCACCGCCGCGCGATCGGCGGCCAGCGCGAGGCCGGCGTCGGCGTCGGCCCGGAGATCGACCCCGGCCACAGCAGCCCGTGGGGCGAATCGGGCCGCCGCGTCGGCCGCCATTGCCGCCGGATCGAGCGACTCGGGTCGCAGCCCGACGCCGCCCGCCCAGAGCTCGTCGATCGAGCGCAGGTCCTCGACGAGCCGGCCCATCCGCTCGGCCTCCTGGGCAATCGCGTCTCCGGCGCGCGCGACCCCGTCGCCGGCTCTGACAACCCCGTCGCCGGTGGCCGTCCCGTCACGGAGCGCCTCGGCGAACCCGGCGACGACGGTCAGTGGTGTCTTCAGGTCGTGACGGATGTTCGCCAGCAGCTCGCGCTCCTCCGCCCGGATCCGGTCGAGCTCGGCCGTCATCACGTTGAACCGGTGGGTGAGCTCACGGACCTCGCGGGGGCCTTCGGGCTCGAGCGGAGGCGTCGGGGTGCCGGCGGACGGCACGATCGCGGTTGCCTCGGCCAGACGGCGTAGCGGGCGCGTGATGGAGCGGGAGAGGAGCCACGCGATCGGGATGGTGATGAGCGCGGTCACGAGTGCGACGGCAGGCATGACCCGAAGCAGGTCACGAACGGCGAGCGCCCCCGAGCGATCGGGCGTCGTGAGGACCAGCGCAAGCGGTCCGACGAGGGCCCCCTCTCGCCGGACGACGGTCGCGGAGTAGAGGACGCGCGATCCGTCGCCCGCGGTCAGGCTGCCGCCGATCGAGGCGCCCGCCTTTATGTCGCGGCCGATCTCGATCGAGCGAACGTCCACCGGGGCCTCACCGGCCTCGGCGGTCACGACACGGTCCCCGACCAGGACATAGACACCCAGGTCCGCCCGGAGGT
>PNKK01000172.1 GCA_013822395.1 Anaerolinea sp.
TATGTCAGCGAGCACGTGCGAGGAGATCGCCGAGGTCCTCCGCGGACTCGAAGCGTACGCGGATCGCCTGTGCGCGTTGACGTTTGAGAAGCCCGGCACCCCAGAGTTGTTGGGGAGCATGGAATGCATGTACCGGGTGGTGCGCAAGCTGCGGGTGCCCGGGCACGCCCTGATCAATCAACTCCGCACCCAGGCCACCAACGAAGAGTTGGGCGGCACGCTGGGCCAGGCATTGGCCGACCGACTGCGGATCACCAAATCCGACGCCGACCGGCTGATCGGCGAAGCCGCCGATCTGGGACCACGCCGCGCCCTGACCAGCGAACCGCTGGCCCCGGTGTTGACCGCGACCGCCGCCGCACAACGCCGCGGACACATCAGCGACGGCAATGTGGCGGTGATCCGCAAGTTCTTCGCCACACTGCCCGACACCGTCGATGCCGCCACCCGCGAATACGCCGAAGCGCAACTGGCCCTGGCCGCGACCGGGTTTCGCCCCGACGAACTCACCGAATACGCCCAGGTCCTCAAAGACTGCCTCAAACCCGACGGCGACTTCCAACCCGACCAGCCTGAACAGACCCGCAAACGCGGCATCACCCTCGGCAAACAACAACCCGACGGCATGTCAGAGATCCGCGGACACATCACCCCCGAATTCCGCGCCACCCTCGAACCCGTGATCGCCAAACTCGGCGCCCCGGGCATGTGCAACCCCGACGACGACACCCCCGTCATCGACGGACGCGCCCCCGCCGCCGCGGTCGACCGCGACACCCGCACCGCGGCCCAGCGCAACCACGACGCCCTCAACACCGCCCTACGGACGCTGCTGAAATCCGGAAAACTGGGCCACCACCACGGATTGCCCACCTCCATCATCCTCACCACCACCCTGGCCGAACTCGAAGTCGGCGCCGGCCGAGCCCTGACCGCCGGAGGCACCCTGCTGCCCATGCGCGACGTCCTCCGCCTGGCCACCCCGGCGCATCACTACCTGGCCATCTTCGACAAAGACAAAACCCTGGCCCTCTACCACGGCAAACGCCTGGCCTCCCCCGAACAACGCCTGGTCCTAGCCAAAGACCGCGGCTGCACCCGACCCGGCTGCACCGTGCCCGGCTACTGGACCCAGGTCCACCACCTCGAAGGCTGGATCGCCAAACGCCGCACCCACATCGACGAACTCACCCTGGCCTGCGCACCCGACAACAGAATGGTCGAACTGCGCAAATACATCACCCGCAGAAACGCCCACGGCCACACCGAATGGCACCCACCCGCCCACCTCGACCACGGACGACCCCGCACCAACTGCATGCACCACCC
>PNKK01000173.1 GCA_013822395.1 Anaerolinea sp.
GTTTCGGATGTCGCCGGACTGGTCGCCGGCGCGGGGTGACCTGGGTCAGCCGTCGAGCGGCATCCCCCACATCGGGTACCAGCGTGTCACGTCCGACTCGATCGGCAACTCGCCGGTCATCGCCGCCGACGCCTGGAGCTCGCGGGCGTTGTCACGCCGCTCGCCGTCCTCTTCGGGGGCGAACGGGTAGAACGCCGCGCGCTTGAAGTTGTAGAGCCAGTGGAGCCGGGTTCCGTCGGGTGCGCGGAAGGCGAAGGCGGCCGCCAGGACCTGGTCGCCGAACCCGGCGTCGCGCAGGTCGAGGCTCACCGTGTAGGCCGTCGCGACGAGATCGGCGAGCTCATCGTCGGCGATGACGATCCAGCGATACCCGTACCCGTCGGCCCTCGTCGTGATCCGCGATCCCGTCTCGCGGCCGGCGATCTCGAGGAGGCCGGCGAGCTGGGCCTCGGCCCGCTCGAACGCCGCCGAGGCGATCGGCCGGATCACGATCCCGGCCGATCCCGTCGGCCGGAGACCGAGCTTCGCGTCGAGCGAGATGGCCGCACTCGAGAGCGCGATGAGCTGCTCATCACGGGATGGCGTGGGCCGGGTGCGCCCGAACAGGACCTCGGCCAGGTTCATCCGCCGAGACCCGCCGCCTCGAGCCGGCGGAGCTGCTCGAGTCGCACCTCGATCGGCGGGTGGGTTGCCAGAAGGACGCTGAACGACCCCCGGCTGAATGCCGGCACCAGCATGAGCGCGCTCGCCGGCTCCACCTTCCGCAGGTCCGCGTCGGGGATCCGGTCCATCGCGCCGCTGATCTTCAGGAGCGCCGAGGCGAGCTGCGAGGGAGCGCCGGTCATGATCGCCGAGCCCCGGTCGGCGGCGAGCTCGCGGTAGCGGGACAGGAGTCGGATCAGCAGGAAGCTGATCGCCCAGACGGCGGCCGAGACGAGGTAGACGACGAGGATGCTGGGACCGCCTCGGTCGCCGTCGCCATCGCCGTCGCCATCGCCGCCGCTTCCGCCGAGTCCGAACCAGAACCCCATCTGGACGATGAAGGAGGCGACGGTCGCAAAGATTCCGGCGGCGGTCAGAACGGCCGCGTCACGGTGGCGGATGTGCGACAGCTCGTGGGCGAGGACGGCGTCGAGCTCCGGTCCGTCCAGGCGGGACAGGAGGCCGGTCGTGACGGCGACGACCGAGTGGGAGGGATTGCGACCGGTCGCGAGGGCGTTCGGGGCGTCCGAGTCGATGATCGCCACCCGCGGGACCGGCAGGTCGAACTGAGCGGCGAGCCGCTCCACGCGATCGACGAGCTCGGCCGCCTCGGC
>PNKK01000174.1 GCA_013822395.1 Anaerolinea sp.
TGAGGCTCCCCCCGGACGGTGGACATCGAGATAGCGGGACAAATGCTCCCGCTGGAAGGATGTCACCATGTCCCGAACCCGCCGGTCTTTCACGACCGAATACAAGGTCGAAGCCGCCCATCGGGTGATCGATTCTGGACGCACGATCGCCGAGGTCGCTCGTGAACTCGGGCTCAACGAGGGCCTACTTGGGCGCTGGGTCGCCGATGAGCGTCGCAGGGTCGAGGCGGCTGCGACGCGCAATGAGGAGCCGTTGACTCCCGCGGAGCGCACCGAGTTGGTGCGGCTGCGCAAGCAGGTCGCCGAGCAGGAGAAAGATATAGCGTTCCTGAAAAAAGCCTCGGCGTACTTTGCCGCCAGCCAGCCGAGGTAGACCGCTTCGAGCTGATGGCCGCAGAGTGCGCGACCACCGCGATCACCCGGATGGCCCGCCTGCTGGGCGTGTCCACCTCCGGTTTCTACAAGCATGTGAACCGTTCGACGACAACGGAATTGACCGATCGAGAGCAACGAAAGGCCGACCTGAGCGTGAAGATTGTCGAGCATCACCGCGACTCTGGGGGCACCTACGGCTCGCCTAGAATCACTGCCGATCTACGTGCCGCCGGGGAGAAAGTGTCAGAAAAGACGGTCGCCAAGATCATGGCCGAGATCGGACTGGCCGGGATCAGCCCGCGCACGTTCAAGGTCCGCACCACGATCGTCGACCCCACCGCCTCCTTCCCAGCTGATCTGGTCGAGCGTTGCTTCGATCAGGGCCGGTGCGATGCGGTGTGGAGTTCGGACATCACCTACCTGACCTGCGGTGAGGGCGACATGTACCTCTGCGCAATCCGAGATGAGCACTCCAAACGGGTGCTGGGCTGGACGGTGGCCGATCACATGCTCACCGCGCTGGTCACCGACGCCCTGGCTCAGGCGGTTGCGGTGCGCGGTGGCCACCTCAGCGGCACCATCATGCATTCCGACCGCGGGGTCCAGTACACCGCAAAGGCGATGGTCCAGGCCTGCGCTGATGCCGGCCTGCGTCGATCGATGGGCGCTACCGGGATCTGCTGGGATAACAGCGGCGTGGAATCGCTGTGGTCGACGTTCAAACACGAGTTCTACTATCGCCACGTCTTCGCGACAAAGTCGGAACTCGTTGCAGCCGTTGACAAATGGATGGACTTCTACAACAATCAACGGCGTCATTCGGCACTCGGGATGATCAGTCCCAACGCCTACGAACAATCACTCAACGCGGACACGCAAGCCGCATAACCCCCGTCCACTTTTCGGGGGGAACCTCA
>PNKK01000175.1 GCA_013822395.1 Anaerolinea sp.
GATCCGCGCGAGACCATCACGCTCGACACGATCGCCTCGTACCTGCAGTAGGACCATAGCGCTGTACGGCCCTGACCCATGCACCCTCTCAACATCCGGGGGTCAGTCACGTTCGGCGCCGCGCGCAGTCGGGTGAGGAGCTCGGTGGCGCTCCGGCGGCCCAAGTAGTGATGGCGGACGAGGAACGAAGCTCAACCTCGCCAGACCGCTTGCCATCCGCGAGCTGGGATACCGATCCAGGAAGTCGAGCGCGATCGGCGAGTCGACCGGTGAAGATCTCGGCCGCTCCGGGCCGCGCCTCTGGTAGCCGTCGACTCAGCGTCCCCGGGTGCCATGTCGTGGGTCCGCCCGGCGTCCGGGAGGAGGGCAGACAACAGCGGGAGGAGGCGACGAGCCCCGGGCTGGCGTCGGGTAACGCCGAACCCGGGGCTCGATTCTTCGCTCTTCGGCGGACCGCGGTCCGCTCGTGTTGACGCGGGGCGGGTTAGCTCTTGCCCGGCTTCAGCTGGCCCCGGATCTCGCCATCCGGGAAGCTGGCCGTGTGGACATTCGCGTAGACCACTCCGGCGCGAATCGCCTTGAGCACTTCGGCGAACTCTGCGGGTGTGGGTCCGGCAATCCCCTGGGCCGGCAGTGGAAGGATGTTGGCCGCAACGATCGCGCCACTCATGGTGCCGCCCGCCGCGGGTGCGCAGGCAGGATTCGTGCCACCACCATTGCAGAGGAAGGCAATCGCGCCCCCGTCGACGCCTGCCTGACCAAGGTGGAGGTGCGCCCCCGTCACGGCCCCGCCCTCGAGACCCGAGTAGGTCAGCTCATAGGAGATCGTCGTGTTGGTCGGGTCGATCCGCAGGCGCAGCTTGCCGGTCCCGGCCGTCGAGATCGAGGGGACCTCGGCGAAACCGCTGAGCGTCGCCTTGACGTCCTTGCGCTGCGACTCGCCTTCGCTCGCGGATACGGTGCCGAGCGCTCCGACCGTGAGGACCGCGACCGCGGCGAGGATCAGGAATCGCTTCATCAGGTACCTCCGACAGTTCAACGTGGGTTGGACGCAGGGGTGATCCCCTGACCCCACACTGTGGATGAGGATACCCGGCGCCAAAAGGTTTCACGCTGGCCGGCCCGTTGTGATGGCGTTTCGGTGCGACCATGCACCGCAAATCCTTGCCCGGGTCCCGCCGGGCCGTCCAAGGGCGACACTTGTGCCTCGGGCCGCTTCACTCCAAGATAACGAGCGCGAGGCATCCGAGGCAATCTCATGAGTGGAGGTTGTAAAAG
>PNKK01000176.1 GCA_013822395.1 Anaerolinea sp.
TGCTCTCGTCACCTTCCGCTGGGCTGGCGAACGCGCCGGCCAGCCCGTCACGGACGAGGACCGCGCGCGCATGGCCGACGCACTCCGCGCGTACTACCGAAGCCGAGGAAGGCCATATGCACTCAGGCACCTCTCGGGCGAGATCGAGGATGAGACGGGGCGTCGTTACCCAGGCTTCGCTAGCGCGCTGCCGCACGCCTCCCATTCGGACGGCTGGAGCCTCACGGACTTCTACCTCTCACCGGAGTTCCCCGACCCCGAGGTCTATCCGCCGACGATCGCGTACGCCGGTCCGGAGGGCTCGGCCGAGCTGACCCGGACGTTCAAGATCGTCGACGAGGTCCGCCACGAGCGGTTTCACGATGTCCCCGTGAAGATCCGGCGCACGGTGCTCCACCCCGGGACCCTGCACTGGACGGGGGACCGGACCGACGAGCCGATGACGGACGCCGATCGGGCCCGGATCATCGAGCGGATCCGGTCGGTCTACGACGAGTGGGGCCACGCCTACGAGGTCGAGGAGTCGACCCCCGGGCAGGCGCGGTAGGCGTGCTGGCCGTCGACGAGCACGAGTGCCGCAGCCTGGAGGCGCGCGGCTGGCGCTTCGCCGATCACGACCGGCTGTGAGAGGGAGCCTCCGGCCACTGGTCCGGGTGAAGCGTTGGGCGTGCCCGGCCACGCTCCCCGCGCTCGGGCTCGCGCTCACCCTCGGCCTCGGTTTCCTGGGGCCGATCACCTACGACGCCTCGGGCAACCCCGAGACCGTCATCGAGCCCCAGGGCACGACGATCCTCGGCCACGACGCCCTCGGCCGGTTGACGTCGATCACGGACCCGCTCGACGGGACACTCCGGTACGGCTATGACCCGGCCGGCAATCTGGTCTCGATCACGGACCAGAACGAGCAGACACGCACGTACGCCTACGACGCGTTCGGTCGGCTCGAGACCGCCCGCGATCCGCTCGGGGGCTCCACGACGTACGCGTACGACGACGCCGGCCGGCTCGCCTCGCAGACCGACCGCAACGGCGTCGTCCGTAGCTACACCTACGGCCCCGACGGCGGGGTCACCTCGATCACCGCCACCGACGGCACAAGCCTGGCCTACGCCTACGATCCGCTCGGCCGGCTCGTCCGCGCCGCGACCGCCGGCAGCGAGCTGCGCCGGACGTGGGACGACGCGAGCCGGCTCAGCGAGGAGGTGCTCGCGGCGGTCGGGCTCCCGGAGGTCTCGGTCCGGCGAAGCTGGACGGCCGGCAACCAGG
>PNKK01000177.1 GCA_013822395.1 Anaerolinea sp.
TCATCGCCCTCCCAGGTGAACTCGACGCGCGGGCGCTCCCGCGTCGGCCCGGGTCGACAATCCATGGATCCCTGGACGGCGATGAATTGGAAGTGGCCGGTCCGGTCCCGGCCGAACTCGATGAAAGCTGGCTCGCTGAGGTCGATGTCCTCCAGGTCCCAGAGGTCCATCTCCGCGATCCTCCATCGGCCCACGAGGCTCATTGTTCGTTCCTCCGAGGCTTGAGACCTTCCGTTCGACTCCCGACGCGCTCGGACTTCGGTTGGCTCGAGCTTTGGCATCGCCCTAATCGGGAAAGAGCTCGGCCTGCACGTCGAGCGCGTCGTGTGGCGCGGCCCCTCCGCTGTCCGGGCCGGGTCCCGACCTTCGGCCGAGGCGTGCGGGGCTCCAGGCCCGTACCTTCCTGTCCGGATCGGCGGCGGCTCGGCGTGATGCGGCCTCGGGATCGATTGCGGCCAGAACGTCAAGGGCGAGCAGCCTGACCGAGCCGCGCGGCCAGCCGAGCCCGAGCCCGATCGCCAGACGAGCCCCGCTGGCATCGAGGACGTCGACCGCATCGAGCACGCCCGAAGCGATGGCCCCTCCGTCGATCGGCCCGAGCTCAGCCGCTCGAGCACCCAGCTTGTTCAGCGTCCGCGGGTCAGTGCGCAGCACCCTGGCCGCCGCCCACCGCCGCAACGGTGGCGCGATGTGGCGCTCGGCCGGCACGGTGCTTTCGGGATCCACACGCCCGAGCGGGATGCTGATCGGCCCTTCGGGACCCTCCAGATCGATGGAGATCGACTCTAGGCCGATCCACCTGGCCGGATACTCGAAGCGGAACCGATCGGACCACAGGAACGTCGAGGCGAGCTTGTCGAGATCCTCGTCGACGAGGACGGCGGTGTCGACGAGCCCCGCGATGAGCCTTGCCGTGTCGCGACCCCAGCGAGAAGCGGTGCACAGGAGAAGTGCCGTGGTGACGGCTCCGGGCTCGCGGTGATCGTGATGCTTGCGGAACAGCCCCAGGGCCTCGAACGGATGCGCGCCGGTGAGGCCATCGCGCAGGGTCAACACCTTCCACAGCGCCTCTGGGCTCTCCGCGCTCCAAAGCTCGACGAAGTCGCCCGCCGGATCGCGGCGATCCAGGTCGAGGTCATCGTCCCAGTCATCCAACGGCGGTCAGCCCGATCTTCTCTTGGAGTACCAAGCCCGGACCCACTCCTCGACCGGCGCCTTCCACGGCTCTGCGCGCGA
>PNKK01000178.1 GCA_013822395.1 Anaerolinea sp.
GTTTTATTCATTTTGGCGGAGGCATATAATGTAAATGTTGAAAAAAAATTGTGGCGAAACGCGAACATAGGTGTTCGCCTAGTCGCTCGTCTCAACAAATGAAGATCCGTATGAAATTGTGAAGTAATGGCCTGATGTAACATAAGCGGTTGCGTTGTGCTCCCATAATTCAATCGGGCCGCGCCATAGCATCGCGCAGCGGTTGTTCGTCGCTCGATGTAGCTTGGATAAAGGAACCTAGGGGCTTCGGGCTTTTGGTGATAGCGCGAAGCACGGGGATAAAGATAAGGGTCGCAAAGCCTTATGATCGAAGTGCGTCAGCTCAGATTTGCGGTAGCCACCGCCGATGCCCAGAATTTCTCACGCGCCGCCGAAGCAATGCGCATCAAGCAATCGACCTTGAGCAGACGAATAGCCGCCCTGGAAGCGCGCCTCGGGATCAAGCTCTTCGAACGAAGCACGCGCGGCGCGATACCGACCGAACAAGGCAAGGCGTTCCTCAGTGTTGCCCGGCGCATTCTCACCGATATCGACAATCTTCAGACGACAGCCCGCGCGGTCAGCTATGGTGAGGAAGGTCGGATCGCGGTCGGCTTTTCTGCGTCATTGATGGCCGGCAACATGCGTGCGACCATTGGCGAGTACATGCGGCGTCATCCCGACATTCAGTTTGACGGGATCGAGGCCGATCCCGAGCGGATGCTCAGCGACCTGAAGGCACGGATCATTGACGTGGCTCTGATGCCGTCAGACGCACACGACGCTGGCATCTCGCGGCGCTCCGCCTGGTCGGAGCGATTGCTTGTCGCTTTGCCGAAAGACCATCAACTCGCCAAGTCGGATGGGCTTCACTGGAGTGATTTGCGCCGACTGGTTTTCGTGCTGCCCAGCCAAGGCGTAGGCCCCGCAATGGCCCGCAATCTGAAGCGTCGATTGTCAGATCAGGGCTATCGAGCCCACCTGATCATGCAGGACACCAGCCTCGGAAGCGTTCTGAGCACGGTCCCGTTCGGCCGGTACATTACGCTTGCCACCGAAGCCTCGATCGGGGTGTAATGGCCGGAATTGACGTTTCTCGAAATCATGGACCAGGGCGGCCCTGCGCGGCTCGACTATGCGTTCTACTGGCGCGAGGATAACGATAATCCAGCTCTGAAGCGTTTCTTTGAACTGATCAGCGAACGCTACCCGGCCTGACCCGAGCGCCGCAATCTGGCGAAGGACCGGTCGTTGG
>PNKK01000179.1 GCA_013822395.1 Anaerolinea sp.
TCGCGATCAGCCCGTCGATCGATCGCCCGACCTCGGCGAGAACCTCGCCACACCGACTCTGCACGTCAGCCCTCCCTGTCATTCAGCACAGAAGCTCCCAGAGGCGCTCGAAACACAGGGGACCGGGCGTCAACGCCGCCGGCGTGACCGTGATCGTGCGAGCGTCCGCTCCATCCACACCGCGAGCGTGTCATACCGGGCGCCAAGCCAGGCCGCCGTCGACGCTGGCAGGCGAACCTGGCGCAGGATGCCGACCAGGCGCCGCGGTGCCGTCTGGCTGCCCTTGTCGGTCACGTTCGCTGCATTGGCCAGGATCGCGGGGCCGAAGACCGCGAGTGTCCGCTCACCGGCGAGTGCGCCCGACGGACCGCGCACGGCCTCGAATCCCGCGTCCGCGGCGAGGTCCGCGAGCATCTGGCAGACCGCGAGGTCGTCGGCGGTGAGCTCGTCCGCCGTAACGCCGAGCGCGGCTCGGACACGCGTTGACGAGAGGTCGAGCGCGAGTACGGTGTAGTCGGCGCGGCCGAGCCGCCGGAAGAGCTCGAACGGCGAGACGATCTCGTCCTCGAAGTGGCGGAAGAACTCCGCCCAGGCCCCGCGCGCCGTCGTACTGCCGTACCAGGTCGGGCGTCCGCCGGCCCGATGGTAGCGTCCTGGGCCGCCAGGCGGATCCTTGGCCCACAACAACGGCTTGCCAGGCCAGCCTTGATGCCAGACCCGGAACGTCCGCGGCGTCGCGCGCCCTCGCTCTTGCGCGATCACCGCCGCCCAGTGCGCGATCAGGGCGGCTGGGATGTCAGACGTACGCGCCTTCCACGAAGGATGCCGCGGCTCGCCGCACCGCCTCGGCGTCGTCGCGAGCGATCAGGTCGATCGGCCGCTGGCCGCCGAGGAGCCGGTTGCGCGCGGAGAACCATTGCGTGATCCCGCGGGCAGTCATGGTCTCCGACAGCAGCATCGAGATCTCGGAGAGCTCGCGGATCCGCTCGTCATAGGCCGCGCGGATGGCACCGGTGGCGGACCAGTTGCGAACGCTGCGGTCCGTTGCACCGGTGGCGGCCGCGATCTGCTTCTGCGTGAAGCCGACGGCCTCGAGGGCGCGCACGATGTCGTTTGCGGCGACTGCCCGCCGCAGATCGAGGAACGCCTTGGCGGCGTACTGCGCCTGCGCCATCACAACACCTCCATCGGAAATGTTTCCTTCTCCACTTC
>PNKK01000180.1 GCA_013822395.1 Anaerolinea sp.
CCTGATACATGAACCCGCCGACGATGTCCCATCCTCTAACGCGGTGCCCCTCTCCGTTTGAGGACACCGCTGTGATCCACATCCGGTTGCCCCCGACCACGGCCGAGCGTCTCGATACCCTGTTCCGCTCGACCGACGACCCGAAACTGCGGCACCGCCTCCGGATCGTGCTGATGGCTCACCGCGGGCGGCCACGCCAGGACATCGCCGCCGACCTGGGCATCCACCGCAAGACCGTCACCCGCTGGCTCAACGCCTACTGCGACGGCGGACTCGACGCCTTGCGACCCAAGAAGGCCAAGGGCACGCCGGGCCACATCCCCAAGACGTTGGCCGACGAGATCAAGAGGTGGGTGATCGAGGGGCCAGCCGAGCAGGGACTCGACCGGGCCAACTGGACACGCGAGGAGTTGGCCGACCAGCCGCTCAAGACCCATGGCATCCGCACGTCCCGCAGTGCCGTTCAGCGGTTCTGCTCCGGGATCGGCATCCGCCTGTACCGGCCCACGTACCGCCACGACCGGGGTGACCCGGTCAAGCAGGCGAAGGCCCGGGAGGACCTGGCCGAACTGGGGAACGAGCGGCGGCCGGTGAGATCGTCCTGTTGAGCCAGGACGAGGCCCGGTTCCCGATGGTCCCGACCCTTGCCGCGACGCTGGGGGTCAAAGGGCACCGGCCGACCGTGGGAACTCGCGATCGCAAGGACCTGCTGTACGTACTCGCGGTCGTGAACCTGGTCACCGCGGCGGTTCGCGCCGACACCCTGGAGAGCCCCAAGGACGCCAAGAAGAAGACCGGCCGGAGCAAGACCCGCCGGATGCAGGAGGCATTCGCCGCCCACCTGCGGCACGTCGGGCGGGTGTACCCAGCCGAGGAGTACAAGCGGGTGGTGCTGGTGATCGACAACGCCCCGCGGCACCGGGGCCAGCCGATCGACGAGGCGCTGGCGGACAACCCGCACCCGGAGTTCAAGCGTCTCCCCAGCTACAGCCCGCAACTCGACCCGGTCGAGCGGTTCTGGAAGAAGTTGCGACGCCGGGCTACCCACAACCGGCTGTTCGACACGCTGGCCGACCTGAAGACCTCACTGCGGACCAGTCTGAGTTACTTCCAGACCGTCCGACACAAGGTCCTGAGCATCATCCAGGGGCGACCGAAACGGAAAACCGGCAGGCAAATGAGG
>PNKK01000181.1 GCA_013822395.1 Anaerolinea sp.
CCCGCACGATCGAGGACGACGGCGGGACGACGACGTTCGGCTACGACGGCCAGGGCCGGCTCGCGTCGATCAGCGACACCGCGGCCGGGGCGTTCGGGCTCGCCTACGACGCGGCCGATCGACTGACCGGGCTCACCCGCCCGAACGGGGTCGACGACCTCGGCGGAGGGCGTGCCTCCGCGGCGTTCGCCGGAGAGATCGTCGGACAGGTGGCCACCCGCCGACTGGACGTACGATGCGCGCCCGTACCGGATTCGGTGCGTCACGAGATGGAGGTCCAACATCGCCAGGGAATCGAGGCTCGCGCCGAACCCGCGACCGACGCACGCTCCACCGGCACGGCCGACCGTTGCCGACCGTCCCACCCGTGGTTCACGGGGAATCCAAGTGCTGGCGGGCGCCGCGCTGGCCGGCTTCCTCGTCATCGGCGCCGGGATCTTCCTCCTGCTTCGCCCGGGTGCCGGCCCCGCCGTGGCCTGGAGCGCCCTCGGGACCGAGGACGTGCATTCGCTCGCCTTCATCGGCGACGATCCGGACCGGCTGCTGTTCGGCCACCATGGTGGCGTCCTCGCGTCAGGCGACGGCGGCCGGACCTGGCAACCGCTCGGCACGCGGTCCGACGCGATGAGCATGGGCGTGGCCGACGATGGATCGATCGTGATCGCCGGGCACAACGTGCTCGCCGAGAGTCGGGACGGCGGGCGGACCTGGCAGGACATCTCGGCAACCCTCCCGAGCCTGGACATCCACGGGTTCACGCTGGACCCGGCCGACCCGGCCCGGATGTGGGCCTACCTGGCCACGGGCGGCCTCTGGGAGAGCCGCGACGACGGCCTGGCCTGGGAGCGGGTCCAGCAGCAGAACATCCTGTCTCCGGTCGCCGTCGCGGCCCCGTCGGGGACCCGGCTGGTCGGGGTCACGGCCGACGGTCTTGCGACCTCGGATGACGGCGGTCGGACCTGGCGGGCCGCGGCCAGCCCCGAGCTCTACCCGATCGTCAGCCTGGCGGCGACGGCGGACGGATCCGTGCTCGTCGCCGGAGGCCCGGGCGGTCTCGCCCGCTCGGACGACGGTGGGGCCAGCTGGTCGAAGCTCCCGTTCGATGGCCAGCCCTTCGCCGTCGCGCTGACCGACGGCGGCCGTACGATCGCGCTCGTCACGCGCGCGACTGAGCT
>PNKK01000182.1 GCA_013822395.1 Anaerolinea sp.
CCGGGAACGGGAAGAAGGCGTCCGAGCCGCAGGCGGCGCCCCGGACCGCCTCGTCGCCGGCGAAGCGGCGGGCCTTCTCGACGGCCTGGCGGGCGGCGTCGACACGGGACACCTGGCCCGAGCCCATCCCGATGAGCGCGCCATCCTTCACGAGGGCGATGGCATTGGATGAGATCCCGCGGGCCAGGCGCCAGGCGAGGTCGAGATCGGCGCGCTCGCGGTCGGTGGGGGCTCGTCGGGTGGCAACAGTCCAGCCCGACGGGTCGTCCGGAACGACATCTGGCGAAGTGAGGAGGACGGCGCCCCCGGCCGTGCGGAGGCTCGCGCGCGGCGACGGTGCGGCCAGCGGAGCGGCGCCGGTGAGCTCTGGGTCGACGAGCAGTCGGAGGTTGGGCTTCCCGGCAAGGACCTCGCGAGCCCCCTCGTCGAACGCGGGGGCCACGACGACCTCGAGGAAGATCGAGGCGAGGCGCTCGGCTACCGCTCGATCGACCTCGCGGGTCAGCGCCACGACCCCGCCGAATGCGGAGACCGGGTCGCCGGCGAGGGCGGCCTCCCAGGCCGCGAGGAGCGTCGGGCGCTCCGCGGCGCCGCACGCGTTCGTGTGCTTGACGATGACGCACGCAGGTCCCCAAAGCTGACGCGCGACGGCCGCCGCGGCGGCGGCGTCGAGGACGTTGTTGTGCGACAGCGGCTTGCCCTGGAGCGGCGGCTCGCCGGCCGCGAATGGGCCGCCTTCGGCGTCCGGGCCGGGTCGGCGGTAGCGCGCGGCCGGTTGGTGGGGGTTCTCACCATACCGAAGCGTCTCGACCTTCTCGAGGCCAACGGTCAGCGTCTGCGGGAACGGGTCCGACGCCCCCGGCAGGCCGGGCCAGTCGGGCAGGTCCACTCTGGCCGCGGCCATCCGGACCGGCAGCTCGGCGGCGATCCGGGCGTCGTAGGCGGCCGTGTGCCGGAACGCCTCGACCGCGAGGGCGGCGCGTAGCCCGAGCGGAATCGGCGCGCCCCCGGCGGCCCGAAGCGCCTCGAGGACGTCCCCGTAGCGCTCGGGCGATGTCACGATCGCGACGCTCGCGTGGTTCTTGGCCGCAGCCCGGACCATCGATGGCCCGCCGATGTCGATCTCCTC
>PNKK01000183.1 GCA_013822395.1 Anaerolinea sp.
TAGTGGGCAAGGTAAACGAGGTGTCGCCCGCCGTAGCGATCTGGCGGCACGAGGTTCGTATGCTCGATCACGCCCACACACCCGAGCCCGAGTCGGTCCGTGACGTTGACCCAGTAGTGCTTCGACAGCGGCCGGGTGAGCTCGAGGAGCACGCAGACGACTCCTCGATAGTCGATGGCCGAGACCGTCTCGAGATAGTCACGGGGCAGCTCGGTGATCCGGGCGAGGATCTGACCGCTCAGCGCGGCGACCACCACGTCGCCCTCGTGCCGGCTTGGTCCACCGGGCCCCTCGACATCCGCCACCCACCGATGGCCGTCCCGGTGCAGGCGGCCGACCCTGGTCCCGGTCTCGATGCGGACGCCCTGCCGTCGAAGGTCTTCTGCGTAGGCCGTCGAGAGAGTCCCGAGGCTCCCCCGGAAGTAGCCGAGCCGGTCCCCGGTGACGCGCCTGGCCGCCGCGCGTTGGCGGATCCGCGATGCAAGCCAGGCCAGGGGAACGTGCCTTGCTCCTTCCTGCCCGAACTTGGCCTCGAGCATCGGTCGCCAGAGGAGGTCGTAGCCGGCGCGGCCGAACCGGCGGGGCCCGTAGGTACCGCTCGCCTGATCATCCATGGACCGGAGGTCGCGTGCCACGATCGCAGAGACGGTGCCGATCCCGAGGTGGAGCCGCGCCGGCAGGCTGAGGGGGGTGAAGCGGAGCAGGTCGAGGGGCGAGTCGAACGGGAAGACCCGGCCTTGATGGAGGACGGCCATCGACCCGTGCAGCCACTCGATCCGGTCCGCCATCCCGAGCCGCGAGGCGAGGGCGATCGTCTCGTGGTCCTGCGGGAAGATGTGGTGGTAGAACGCCTCGATCGGCTCGCCGTTGACGCGGATCGCGCGGGCCAGGCCGCCGACGTCCGGGGCGGCCTCGATGAGGGTCGTTGCCAGACCCGCCGCGTGCAGCGCATCCGCTGCGGCGAGCCCGGCCATCCCGCCACCAAGTACAAGTGCCGTGGTCACCCGAGGCTTCCCCCTGCTGCCCGCCTACGCGAATGTTCCCGGGGATGATGCGCCACGCGGGCTGGAGGCGGAAGGGCTTCGGGAGCATATGGCGAGAGGAGGCGCGCCGACAG
>PNKK01000184.1 GCA_013822395.1 Anaerolinea sp.
GGCTGTTCGAGGCGATGGGCGTGCTGGGGCGCCGAGGCGGGATGCTCCAGGTCCACTGCGAGGATCCGGTGATCATCGACGCCGCCGTCGCTTCAGCGTTGCAGCGTGGTAACACGGCAGCGCGCTACCACGCCACCACGCGCCCGGCCTACGCGGAGGGCATCGCCACCGCCCGGGCGATGGCATTCGCGCGCGCGGCTGATGCCCCCGTGCACGTCGTCCACCTCTCGTCGGCCGACGCCCTCCGCCACGTCCGCGAGGCGAAGGCCCTGGGGCTCCGCGTGTCGGCCGAGACCTGCCCCCACTACCTGGCCCTCACCGACGAGCGGTACCTCGCGTCGGACGACCTCGAGGTCGCGAAGGTCGTCATCTCACCGCCGCTCCGAACCGCGGCCGATCGCGACGCACTGTGGGCGGGACTGGTGTCGGGCGACCTCGACCTCGTCGCCACGGATCATGTCCCGGACCGAGTCGCGGTCGAGAAGGGCGACGCGCTGCGCGGCGTGCCGTTCGACCGGATCAGCAATGGTGCCCCGGGCATCGAGACGCTCCTCGCGATCGCCTACTCGGAGGGCGTCGGCCGCGGCCGCATCACGGTGGAGCGCCTCGTCGACCTCCTCGCGACGACGCCGGCCCGCCGGTTCGGGCTGCGCCGGAAGGGGTCGATCGAGGTCGCGAAGGACGCCGACCTGGTGCTGTTCGACCCGGCTGCCCGGCGGTCGATCCGCGCCGAGGACCTCCACCACACGAGCGACTACACGCCGTACGAGGGCCTCGAGGTCCCCGGCGCCGTGCGCTCGGTCTTCGTGCGCGGCCGGGCCGTCATCCGCCACGGGACGTTCGTCGGCGATCGCGGGTATGGTCGGTTCATCGAGCGCGAGGGCGCGGGCGAGTGACGAGGAGATCGCGATGAGCAATGACGGCGGGCCGGTGACGATCGCCTACTTCTACCGGACGAAGTGGGGGGCCCACGACGAGTTCGTCGGGCTCTTCGACCGCAACCATTGGCCGATCCTGCGCGAGCAGCTGGCCGCCGGCCGGTTCCTCGACGTGACCGCTTCGAAGCCTCGCTTCCACGGAGACGGCCGCGCGGACTGGGACTTCCT
>PNKK01000185.1 GCA_013822395.1 Anaerolinea sp.
GGATGAGCACGATCGCCGCCAGAGCGCTCGTGGGGCTCGGGTACACGAACGTCTGGGAGTTGGACGGTGGGATGATTGCCTGGGAGGCGGCCGGCTTCCGGCTCGTGCAACGCCCGCAGTCCTGATCGGCGGCCGATGTCCTGCACCGTGCCTCGCGCCTTGGAGGGATTGCATGTTCGAAGGGCTCGATCGGGTCGATCTGGCGCTCGCCCTGCGTGCCGCCGTCGCAGCCGCCCTCGGCTTCGTCATCGGCTGGGAGCGCGAGCGCCAGGGCTCGGCCGCGGGAGATCGCACCTACGCCCTGGTCGCCCTCGGCGCTGCGGCATTCACGGCCGTGGCGATCGATCGGTTTCAGGCGGCCGCGCCGCAGCTGCTCGGGGGCATCGTGACCGGCGTCGGGTTCCTCGGGGCGGGGATGATCATGCACGACGGAGCGACGGTCCGGGGCCTCACCTCGGCGGCGGCCATGTGGGCCACGGCGGCGGTCGGGATGGTCGTCGGCTCCGGTGACCTGATCATCGGCATCACGCTCACGGGCTTCGTCCTGCTCATCCTGGTCTGGGAGCGCGTCCCCGGCCTGTCGCGGGTGGGCCATCGCAAGCCCGGCCCCGGGGCCACGCCGAACCCTGCATCGTCGGCGGGGTCGGAGGACGGGTAGCGCCGCCCGGGCGGACCGAGCCCGATCCCTCAACGGCATTGACCCCAGGAGTGCGCACGTGAATCGCTTCCATCGCTGGTACTGCGGCAGCTGGCTCTGGACTCGGGAGATCACCCGGGTCGCGTCCTGGGCGCTCCAGGGCGTCGACCTCGGCTCCAACGTGCTCGAGATCGGGCCGGGTCGAGGTCACACGACGGAGCTGTTGCGACAGCGCGTGGACCGACTCACCGCCGTGGAGATCGACCCTGAGCTGGCCGCTGGAGTGCGGGCTCGGTTCGCGGACGCCGGAAATGTGGCGGTGGAGACCGCCGACGCGACGGATCTGCCGTACGAGGCCGAGCGGTTCAGCGGGGCGGCGTGCTTCACGATGCTGCACCACGTCCCCTCGGTGAACCTGCAGGACCGTCTTCTTCGCGAGGTCCACCGGGTCCTGCGGCCCGGGGC
>PNKK01000186.1 GCA_013822395.1 Anaerolinea sp.
GGGGTAGAAGAGGCCCATCGCGATCGGGAAGGCGACGGTGTTGTAGCCGACCGCCCAGAACAGGTTCTGCTTCATCTTGCGGACGGTCGCCCGGGACAGGGCGATCGCGCCCAGGACGTCGACCGGGTCGCTCTTCATGAGGACGACGTCGGCCGTCTCGACGGCCACGTCCGTGCCCGCCCCGATCGCGATCCCGACGTCGGCCTGGGCCAGCGCCGGGGCGTCGTTGATCCCGTCGCCGACCATCGCCACGAGCTTGCCGCTCGCCTGGAGCTCCTTGACCTTGTCGGCCTTCTGGCCGGGCAGGACCTCGGCGAAGACCGTGTCGAGCCCGAGCTCGGCGGCGATCCGCTCGGCGGTCGCCCGGTTGTCGCCGGTGAGCATTGCCACCTGGATGCCGAGGTTGTGGAGGCGCTCGATCGTCTCCTTCGCGCTCGGGCGGACCGCGTCGGCGATGGCGATCAGGCCGCCGGCCGCCCCGTCGACGGCCACCCGGACGACCGTTCGACCGGCGCCCTCGAGCTCGTCCGCGCGCGCCGTCAGGCCGTCGAAGTCGATGCCCCGGTCGCGCATGAGCTTGGCGTTGCCGACCAGGACCGTCCGGCCGTCGACCGTCGCCTCGAGGCCGTGACCCGGGACGGCGTTGAAGCCGGTGGCGTCGACGAGGGTGAGCTTGCGCTCCTTCGCCGCATCGACGACCGCCTGGGCGAGGGGATGCTCGCTCGAGCCCTCGGCCGAGGCCGCAAGCCGCAGGACTTCGTTCTCGCTCACGGGATTGCCCGCGCCGATCAGCTCGACGACGCGCGGCTGGCCGACGGTCAGCGTGCCGGTCTTGTCGAAGATGACCGCGCCGATCTTCGAGGCCTGCTCGAGGGCGGTCGCGTTCTTGAACAGGATCCCGTTGAGGGCGCCGAGCCCGGTCCCGACCATGATCGCGGTCGGCGTGGCGAGCCCCAGCGCGTCCGGGCAGGCGATGATCACCACGGTGATCGCGAGGGTCATGGCGAAGATGAACGTCGAGCCGCCGATCGTCAGCCAGCCGAAGAACGT
>PNKK01000187.1 GCA_013822395.1 Anaerolinea sp.
ATACTAAGTTGCGTTCAAACATATAGAAGTGATCCACTTGAATCCAGTCATTGACTGGACTCGCTTGGGGTCCAGCTCCATCGCTCGCAGCCCTGCGGTGAGGGTCCGTTCGACTGCGTGAAGATCGCGGAAGACGTGATTGGCGAAGCACCGCTCGCGCAGGGCTTCCCACAGGTGCTCGGCGGGGTTCAGCTCGGGGCTGTACGGCGGCAGGAACATCAGCCGCATGTTGGTCGGCACGATCAAGTCGGCGGCGAGGTGCCAGCCCGCCTGGTCCATGACCATGAGCACGAACTCGTCGGCATGACGTTGGCCGACTTCGGCCAGGAACAACGACATCGTTTCGGCGTTGACCCAGGGCAGGACCAGGCTGTCCAGCACGCCGTCGTGCGGGCTGACGGCACTGAACGCATAGAGGTACTTGCGCTCCAGCCTCGCGCCCACCACCGGACGCGAGCCTCTCGGTGCCCAGCAGCGCCGTGGCGTGCCCAACAAGCCGAAACGGCCTTCGTCCTGGAACATGAGCCGCACCCGGCGGCCCTGCTCAGCCTGGTGCAAGACCTCTTGGCGTACCGATCGGCGAAGTTTTTTTAGCGCCGATTGCGCTGCAACGTCGGCCTTCGGGTGCCGAGGTCGCGGGACGACCTTGCGCCAACCGTGGCGCTGAAGCAACCGGTAGACCGTCGAGCGCGCCACGTCCCTGCCGGCGCGCCGAACGTACGCCTGCTGGATCTCCGCCACCGTCAGCATGCCCCCGGCTTGGGCGCGTTGCACGAATGGTGCCAGCACCTCCTGCTCTTGTTCCGGCGTGAGGTGCTGGTGATGCCGGCCGCCGCGACCACGTACCTGGAAGATCGCTTCACCTTCCTTGGCCCACCGCGAGTGCATCACGTGCACGGTGGCCACAGACCAGCCCAGCAACTGCGCAATCTGCGCGGCCGAACTGCCCAAAGTGGCGCGTATCAGCACGCACTGGATTCGCTGGTACTCCGAATGACTCTCGGCTCGCTTGAGCCGATCAGCCAACCGCTGCACGGTCGGCTTGT
>PNKK01000188.1 GCA_013822395.1 Anaerolinea sp.
CTGGGTCGGCTGCGCCAAGACGACGACTCTGTACGCACCCTTCACGACCTGGCGGGTGTGGCTGGCGAGCAACCGCTGCTGGACGAACGGGGCCGGCGGACGCACCTGCGCCTCCGACACCGGGGCGTTCGACCTCCAGACCGTCACCCTCAACGAGATGGGCCACGTGAACGTCCTCGCCCATCACGTCAACCCCGCCTACGCCGATGCCGTCGTCCAGGCAGACCCAGTGCCCTACCCGAACACGAACTGGCAGATGCGCACCTTCCGCTGGGCCGACGGCGGGGGCCTCAGCCTCCTCTATGGGTCGGACCCCTGCACCACCCCGCCGTGTCCGCTGGGAGCCGGCTCATGAGCCGCCCGCGTCTCGCCCTTGCCGGCGGCCTCGCCCTCGCCCTCGCCGGCTGTGGCTCGACGGTCGACCGAGGGGCCTCGGCCACCCCGGCCGCGCCAGCACCGGCCGCCACCGCCGTTCCGGCCGCACCCAGCCCGGCGGTCCGCATCTGGGGAGCCGGTGCCGCCGTCTCGTACCCGTACGGCTCCTTCGCCGAGTGGGTCCGCGACGCGGCGCGCATGAGTCGCGGGATCGCCCTTGTCCGGATCGTCGAGGTCTCGGGTGTCCGCTGGTCGACCGCCACGGGCGAGAAGCCGAGCCCGGCCGACATCGTCCGGGCGGACCAGACCGGAGCCAGCATCTATCTCGGGCGGCTGGTGACCGTCGAGCTCGTCCGGATGCTCCGGGGCGCCTGGCCCGCCGCCGGGGCCACCGCGCTCTACTGGCGGTCCGGCGGCCAGATCGGGAACGACCGGACGCCGGACTACGCCGCAGAGGCCGGTCTGCCCGAGCTGCGCGCCGGATCGCTCGCGGTGGCCGATATGATCCCCGCGGTGAACCTCGACGAGGCGACCGACGGCGTCCTGTGGGTCAACGTCAACGTCCTCTTCCCGGTCGACGACGTTGGCCGGGTTCGAACCGCGTGGCCAACCGAGACGATCATGATCGGCGAGATCGACCGCTACCTGCCGGCGCCCTGACC
>PNKK01000189.1 GCA_013822395.1 Anaerolinea sp.
TGTTGTTGGTGAGGACGTTGTTCACAGGGCCGCAGCGAGATGCAGCATGGGGGGGAGGTAGTTGAGGGCTGAGTGTCCGCGCGCCTCATTGTACGTCCGCAGGTAGCGCGCGAGCCACTCCGTGCGCACCCGCGAGGAGGGGTAGGGGCGCGCGTACGCCCATTCCCGCAGGAGCGTCTGGATCAGCCGCTCGACCTTGCCGTTCGTGCGCGGCGTGTAGGGCATGGTGCGCTTGTGCGTGATGCCGTCGCAGCGGAGGAGCGTGCGCACCGCGTGGCTGCGATAGCAGCTCCCGTTGTCGGTGAGCACGGCGCGCACCCGCACGCCGAGCGCCGCGTACCACGCGATCGCCCGTGCGAGGAAGGCCGCCGTGGTCGCCGCGCGCTCATCGGGCAGGACCTCGGCGTAGGCCACGCGCGAGTAGGCGTCCACCGCGACGTGCACCGCCTCCCAGCCGATCCCGCGCACGCGGGTCCGGCGGTCGCCGTGGATGCGGTGCCCCACGCGGCCGATGCGCCCGAGCTTCTTCGTGTCGACGTGCAGCAGCGCGCCCGGTGCCCGCATCTCGTAGCGGCGCACCGCGCGCGGCGGCTCGAGCCGAGGGAGCCGCTGCAGGCCGTGGCGGCGCAGGAAGTGGATCACCGTTGAGAGCGGGATGCCCGTCTCCTGGGCGATGCGCGTCGAGCTCCAGCGCCGCCGGGTGCGGCCCCGCAGGATCGCGCGGCGCTGCGGCCGCGGGAGCTGGGTGAGGCGATGCGGGCGCGACGAGCGGTCCGCGAGCGCCGCCGCGCCGCCGGTGCGGAAGCGGGCGACCCACTTCCAGACGGTGCGGACGGAACAGGCCGCGCCCCGGGCGACGGCGGCGGGATCCTGCCCGCCCAGAACGGCGGTCGCGACGGCGAGTCGCCCCGCGACGGTCAGACGTGCATTCTTGTGGATGTTCACAGGAGCCTCTGGCGGGGTGCCGGTTGAGTGTCTCAGCAACCCCAGCTTGCATCCGCTACGCTCCTGTGAACAACCTCCTCACCAACAACA
>PNKK01000190.1 GCA_013822395.1 Anaerolinea sp.
GGTCGGCGGTCGGATCCGGACCGAGACCAAACCCTCCGCGTCGGGTCCCTCGGCCATCGCCCGGACCTCGTAGCCGACGAGGCGAGGGTGTCCGTTGAGGACGTCGGCGAGCGCCTTGTCCACGGCGCCGAACAGCGCGTCCACAGCCCCGTTGCCCTGGGAAGAAGCCTGCCAATGGTGATCGCCGGCCTCGATGACCACGGCGCCGCGGCTCTGGACGTTGCTGCCGGACGTCACCGTCCAGCGCGTGAGATGGAGCGCGTCGTGAGACATCGGGCTACCTCCCGGGGACGGTCGTCGTGAAGTGGCGCTCGTCGCGGCGCCGGAGCTCGGCGCCGGACTTCCAGATCGCGTATTCGAGGCTGTCGGCGAGGGCGATCGCCGAGGCCGCGATGATGTTCGTGTCCGAGCCCATGGTGGACCATTCTCGCGAACCGTCGGCGGATTCGATGGTCACCCGCGTGCGCGCACCCGTCGCGGCATCAGAATCGAGGATCCGGACCTTGTAGTCGTAGAGGTGCACGGCGTCGAGGACCGGATAGAACGCGCCGAGCGCCTTGCGCAGCGCGGCGTCCAGGGCGTTGACGGGACCGTTGCCGTCGGCGGCCGTGTGGAGCACCTCGCCGTCGACCTCGACCTTGACCGTCGCCTCGGCAAGGAGCTCTCGACCGCCGCGCTGCTCCACCAGGCACGTGTAGTCGAGGATCTTGAACGGTGGCACGTAGCCCGCCTGGTGGCGGCGGATAAGGAGCTCGAAGCTGGCCTCGGCCCCTTCGAACGACAACCCCTCATGCTCGAGGCGCTTGATCAGCGTCGAGAGCACCTTCGGATCCACGCCCTCGAGGCGGTGGCCAAGCTGCTCGGCGCGGATCGCCGTGTTCGCCCGGCCGCCCAGCTCGGAGACGACGAGCCGCCCCTCGTTCCCGACCGCGGCGGGCTCCACGTGCTGATAGCTCCGCTCGACCTTCGCGACTGCCGCGCCGTGGACGCCGCCCTTGTGGGCGAACGCGGACCGCCCGACA
>PNKK01000191.1 GCA_013822395.1 Anaerolinea sp.
CGGCGGCCGGGGTCGTGAGTCTCGTCACGCCCCAGGCCGCCCTGGCCGAGGTGCCACCCTCCGTCGGCATCGCGATCACCTTCGAGCGGGGCTGCCCCCGGGGTGAGGGAACGCTGGAGTCGATCAACGAGAACACGGGACCTGCCGCCGCGGTCAGGCGTATACCGGTGCTCTGGGGCCGGGAGGGCAAACTGCGATCGGTCGATCTCGATAGCGGATTGGCGTTCTATCCGATAGGCGGGACTGATGACCGCACGGAACGAGGCGACCGCGTCGTCGTCCGCCTCCTGTCCGCCGACGGGCGCCTGCTCTTCTCCGCCGAGGTCCCCTACTACCCCGAACCGCTGAGGAAGCCTCGCGGTGACGAACTGTGGAGCGCCCCCGAATACTGGCTCGCCGTGCGGCTCGACTGTTCCCAGATCCCATACAGCGTCGCCGCCCAACTGGCCTGGCCATTCGAGTGGCCATCCGCCCTGCCGGCCACCTCGACGGCTCCCGCGCCCCCGGAGAGCCCACTGGCCCCGCTGATCCTGGTCACGACGTTCGGGCTCGCGTTCGCCGGCGCCTGGCGATACCTGTCGAGACGCAGCCACCGAACGACATGACAGACCGGCGTTTGGGACTGCAGTCTCGCCCAGGAGAAGATCGGCTGGGCGTGGGTGGCCTGGAGTGCGCCGTGAGGTCGCGGCTCCGTCGGGCCATCGTTGGGGCGGCGATGGCTGCCGGGGTGCTGAGTCTCAGCGCGCCACCGGCCGCCCGGGCCGAGGTGCCACCCGACGTCGGCATCGCGATCACCTTCGAGCGCGGCTGCCCCCGGGGGGCGGGAACGCTGGAGGTGATCAACGAGACCAAGGGACCCGCAGCGGAGGTCGGTCGCACACCGGTGCTCTGGGGCCGGGACGGCAGACTGCGATCCATCTACGAGGCCACCGATCGTCTCGCGATCTACCCGATCAGCTCGGGACCTTACCCCCTGGAGCGAGGCGACCGCGTCGTCGTCCGCCTCCTGTCCGCCGACGG
>PNKK01000192.1 GCA_013822395.1 Anaerolinea sp.
CGGGGCGGCGTGGTCGGTGTAGCGGAGGCGTAGATGGATGAGGTGGTGGGGGCGCCGGAGCCGGTGGGGTTGCAGGTGCGTGGGGGTGGGCGTGGGTGGGTGGTGGTTCCGGGGCGGGTGTGGACGTTGGGGCGCTCGGGTGAGTCCGATATTCAGTTGGACAATCCGCGGATTTCGCGGGTGCATGCGGTGTTGGAGTCCACCGGGGCGGGGTGGGTGTTGTCCAATCGCAGCAGCAACGGCATGTATGTGGCGGGTGCGCGGGTGGAGCGGGTGGTCATCGACACGCAGCCGGTGACGGTGGTGTTGGGGTCGGCGACCTCCGGAGAGCAGGTGCACTTCGAGCCCGCAGACCGCGGGGGGTCTGCGCCGGTGGCGATCGGGCAGGCCACCACGACGGTGGCCCCGCTACCGCCGCTACCACCGGTACCGGCGGGGCCCGCCGGCGCGGCCTTCGCCGAGACCGCCGAGTTGGCGCTGCCGCCGCTGGGCAGTGACGAACTGGGGCTGGGGGCGCCCTCGGGAGGGACCACCTCGGCGCGGATCCCGACCGCGGTACATGCCATCGACGTCCAGACCGTGAGCATCGGGCGCGCTCCGGAGAACACGGTGGTGTTGCACGACCTGCTGGTCTCGCGCCGCCACGCCCTGCTGCGGCGCACCGGCGCGGGCTGGGAGTTGATCGACAACCACTCAGCCAACGGCACCTACGTCAACGGCACCCGCATCACCCGCGCGGTCATCGGCCCCGCCGACATCGTGGGCATCGGCCACCAACTGCTGCACCTGTCCGGTGACCGCCTCGTCGAATACGTCGACACCGGCGACATCTCCTATGAAGCGGCCAACCTGCACGTCGAAACCGGGCACGGCAAAGTCCTGCTCGATGACGTCAGCTTCGTGTTGCCCCAACGCAGCCTGCTAGCCGTCGTCGGGCCCTCCGGGGCCGGCAAATCCACCCTGCTGGGCGCGCTGACCGGCTTTCGCCCCGCCACCACCGGCACCGTGCGCTAT
>PNKK01000193.1 GCA_013822395.1 Anaerolinea sp.
ATGTCCTTATGAAGCACCAAGCGACCCTTGAAGAAGCCCGATACCGGGGTTGTGCCCGTGGTGGTGAACACGAGGCCCTTGCGCTTCGGGCCCAGAAGCTGAAGTTCTGCCAGCGCAAGTTTCGTCAACGGTATGACGTGCTCCTGATCATTTTTTGCCCGATCAGCCGGCAGGGTCCATCGACGCGCATTGAGGTCGATTTCGGACCAGTCCATCTCAGCAACTTCCTGACGACGCTGCATCGTCAGGATCAGCATCCGGACAAAGGGCCCCCACGGCCATCCGGAATTCTCGGTCGCCCTCCACAAGGCGACAATCTCCTCGTCACTGAGCACCCTGCGTCGCGATGGAACGGCCTTCGGAGCCTTCATCCCGGCCAGCGGCGAGACATCGATATCCTGCCGGTCGGTCGCCCAATTGAAGAACTTGCGCAGGAGCGAGTGGATCTCCTTGCGCCGCGCCGGGCGATCGGAATACTCATCCAGCACCTTCACGATGTCAGCGCGGGTGATCTCATGGACGGGGCGGTTGCCCCAGCGAGGAATAAAAACGTTGTGGATCGTGCAATTCGCCGAGCCCCACGTCCCCCGCCAGTTCGGCTTGAGATAGAGCTCGACGAACCTCTCGCTGTAGGTCCGAAAGTTCAGCGTCTCCTTTTTCCGCTTCGCTTCACGCTTGGCTTCAACCGGGTCGATCCCCTGATAGACCAAGACCAGCAGCCGCTCGGCTTCCTTGCGCGCCGTGGCCGGCGTCCAGGGACTGCCGACAGGCCCAATTGTCTTGCGGCGCGCAGGCCCGCCGTCGACCCGATACTGGAACACAAAGGACTGTGCTCCTCTTGGCGTAATGCGAAGTCCGAAGCCCTTCAGCCGGGGGTCCCACACGTAAATGTCGCGGTGCGGGTCCGGTGTAACGGATTGAATGGTTCGCAATGTGATTGACTGATTGGGCATGATCTGGCGCTCGTCCACGTAATCGCCACGTAATCAGATGTCGGGATTACGC
>PNKK01000194.1 GCA_013822395.1 Anaerolinea sp.
ATGCCGTTCCTCCAGCGGGCGGACTACGGTTCGGCTCTCGAACTCATGTCGCTCCGCGTGGCGGAGACGTATGCCAAGGAGTTCGGGTTCGCGCTGGATGGCGGGTATGCCGCGCCGCGCGCACCGGCGCAGCGCCAGCAAAAGGGAATCCCGCCCGGGCTCTTCCTGGTTGGGTTCATCATCCTGATGCTCCTGATGGGCGGCGGACGACGGCGACGCGGCAATGGCCTCCTCTGGTTCCTGCTGGGGCAAGCGATGAGCGGTGGCCGGCATCACGGCGGCGGGTTCGGCGGCGGCGGGTTTGGCGGTGGCGGGTTTGGCGGGTTCGGTGGCGGCGGCGGGTTCTCTGGTGGCGGCTCGAGCGGGAGTTGGTGACCATGGGCAAGATGACGCTGGACGAACTGGTGAAGGCGCTGAGCGCGGCGCACGGCGATGCGCTGGAGACGATCGTGCTCTACGGCTCCGCTGCGCGGCATCAGGGCCCGCCGACGGGCACCATTGACGTGCTCGTGGTGGTGCGCACACTGGCCGACGCTGCCCTGGGCGCGGCCGGCACGGCAACGCGCGCCTGGATGAAGGCGGGACACCCCGCGCCGCTGACGCTGACCTCGTCGGAGTGGAGGACGAGCGCCGACATCTTCGCCATCGAGTACGCCGACATCCTGTCGGTGCATCGCGTGCTGTACGGCGCGCTGCCGACGGACGGCCTGGCCGTGTCGCGCCGCGACCTGCGATTGGAGCTGGAACGCGAGGTGATGGGGAAGCTCATCCAGCTGCGGCGCGAGATGCAGGCGCGCCACGGCGATGGCGCGGCGCAGCGCGCGCTGCTCGAGGCGGCGCACGGCACGATCTTCGCGCTGTTCCGGGCGGCGCTGCGGCTGACGGAGGGGCTGACCGCGCCGTATCTCGATTCGGACGTGGTGGCGCGCGACGTGGCGGCGAAAGCCGGGTTTGACGCGGCGCCGTTCCTGGCGCTCGTTGCGCACCGGCGCGGCACGGC